>NZ_RQHV01000038.1 GCF_004771005.1 Leptospira ilyithenensis | reverse complement strand
AAAACTTCTTTCTTCACGAACCTCTAATGAATAAACAATATTACTAAATGCCCATTAACAAACACATTAGTAATTGATGTTATGTGGTCGATCGTCTTTGGCTTATAACAAGATCGACAATGGCAGCACGTTAGTTTTTTCTATACTATCCCCGCCCCTCTTCTGTGCCAATAGAAGCGAAGAAATATCCGAAGAATCATCTGCGAAGCTGATCTATATCTATGGGCGGGGTGATCAACAAAATCACCCAATGATTTCCTTACACGGTCTCATAAATGGTTACAGCTGTCGGCAATTCATTACTATTCAAAAACTTTTATGCTTCACTATTTTTTAAAGTAATCCTTATTTATAAAATTCCGATTCATCATCAGAAACTGGCCGCAAAACGACATAAATACAGATGGACATAATTGATTTCCTGATTTGTTTTTCATTGCTTCTTTTTCATCTCATTTTGAGTTTACGATATGGAAATAACACTGGAAATTAAACTGGATTTACACAATTTTTATACAAAGGCCCGCAAAACCTCTGTTTTCTGAGAGATCAGGTGTTTTAGCGCAGAGTCCTTATACGCATCGCTTGTGTTTATGCCCGAGACGTAATCGTAAATGGTCCTGTCTGCCTCGACTTCCCACTGAGCGCGGAATAAACCTTTCTGACGCAGCACCTGATCCATCTAACAACAATGTAGAAAAGGAGATGGACACCCTGGAGTTCTGGCTTTGGCTAGGGGACTTTACAAATTACAATCTGCGGCAATCATGTGGAAGTTACTTACTTATGGGTAACGGGATGGGTGGTTAACCCCACCCAGTCTCATTAGGGCGGGGATACCAAAAATCCCATCTTATAAGGAGAGCCCTTGCTTCGGACAAAAAGAAAAGATGCGAGGTATTTATCCTAACATAGACAAAGCACTCTTCTCTTAAAAGCAAGTGAGATGTTTCCCTTCGGCGGCGAGGCCACGGATGGCCGAAGCTTTTTCGTCGGAACAGGAGGTTCCGCGAAAAAGAGCGGGAAACATCTCACGCTTGTTTTTTTTTAATATGACAATAATTTTCCACATTTCCACGTCACATTCTTCCAGAATAAAGCGAAAGCAAAACTCTCTTAAGCTAAACACAGAATAAAATATGACATTTACTTACATAAAGTCTTTCCATCAGTTTATAAATAAATTATTTACAAACTGGTAACCAGATAAGATAAACCGAAATGTTTGATGAAATAAAGCAAAAACGGCATTTCAATAAATGCCACTCTCGCCAATACACAATAATAAAGGTTAACGCAAATGTCGAAAAAAATATTAATCATCGATGACTCTCAGGCCCAACGAAAGCTTGTACGCATTTCACTGGAAAGGGGTGGGTATGATATAGTTGAGGCCGAAAACGGAGCACAAGGATTGGAGCTTCTGTCTCCTGATTTAAAGTTAATCGTATGTGATGTGAATATGCCGGTCATGGACGGGGCTGAATTTGTGAAAAAGTTAAGGGCTTCCGATCCTTATCAATTTTTACCGATCATCATGCTGACAACGGAATCACAAACATCGATTAAAGAAACACTGATGTCGCAAGGTGTTCGTGCCTGGCTCACAAAACCGTTTAACATGGAACAGCTTCTAACAGCAGTTTCAAGATTAGTTGTATAAATTCAATAAAATGGCAACAAACAGTTTCAGAAAAATCAAATTCAAGGGAGAGTTGAAGATTCGTAAATTAACTTCTATCCAATCCAAACTGCTAAGGTATTCAGATACCAACCTTGGATTTGATCTTTCGGATGTAATCGAATTTGATACCGCAGCATTGCAGTTACTTCTCTCATTGAACAAGGAACTACAAAACAAAAATTGCAAACTTCGTATAACATCCGCTTCACAAGCGGTTGAAAAAATAATTAGATTTTATAACAAAGAATTCCTGTTACTTTCAACGGATGAAATAAATCCGGAAGGACAAAAAATTGGATCCGCGTGACAAACCCGGCTTCAACGACTTTGTTGCGGAAACAAGGGATATGCTCGAAATCCTGGAGCGTGACCTTGTAGAAATCGGCCAAGGGAATCGGGAGAAAGAAACACTAAACTCCCTTTTCCGATCCGTTCATACGATCAAAGGCACGGCAGGGATGTATGATTTTTCCAAGATCTCCGATTTTGTTCACTTTTTAGAAGAAATTCTGGATAAAGTACGTTCTGGAAACTTGGAACCGACGAGCGATCTTGTACAAGTTGTTTTACAATATAAGGATCACTTACTACGTCGTTTGGAAATCTTCGAATCAGGAACATTCGAAGACGAAGAAATTCTACAGGAAGCGGAAAATCTTATCCTCAGCCTTTCCCGTTTCGGAAGTTCCAACCACATTCAAGATCTACCAAGTTCCCAAGAAGAAAACAGAATAAGAAAACTTGCAACCTGGAAGATCAGATTGTTTTGCGGCCCCGATTTATTTATCAATGGTTTGGATCCCTACCCTTTTCTCAGATATCTTTCCGAAAAAGGAACATTGGATGAAGTCTATTTGAGCGAGGACAGGATTCCGCATTTCTCGGAAATAGAACCTACAAAATCATATTTGGACATTGAGGTAATTTATTCTTCAGAACTTTCCAGGCAAGAAATTATAGACTCGTTCGAATTTGCCGGTTTGGATATGCAGATTCAAATCGAGCCAATCGAAAATTCTAAGAATTCGAATACAGACGACGATGTTAAATCTTCCCCAACGAAAGATGCCTCTCATCTTTCCAATGACACTCAAGTTTCGAAACATAAAACAACTTCATCTCGTACAATTCGGGTAGACGCCGACAAACTGGATTTAGTCGTCGATCAGGTCGGAGAGGTTGTTGTAATTTCCTCCGCACTTCAACAGATAGCTTTAGGTCTTAAGAATGAATACTTTGAAGAACTCACCCATAGAATGTCACGTCTGCTAGGTGAGATCAGATCAAATAGTTTAAAGCTAAGAATGGTTCCCGTACAAACTCTATTCAGCAGGTATACCAGAGTCGTTTTCGAATTGGGAAAACAAACTGGAAAACCAATACGGTTGGAAATCAAAGGCGGCGAAACGGAATTCGATAAAAATCTCATCGATAATTTAATAGACCCTTTAACACATATGGTTCGGAACTCAATCGATCATGGAATAGAAAGTTCGATAGAAGATCGTATCCAAGCTGGAAAGCCTCCCGAAGCACTCATTGTATTGGCCGCTTCTCACAAAGCCGGTGAAATATTAATAGAGATTTCCGATGATGGAAAAGGAATCGATCCGGAATCGATTTTAAAACGTGCGAAAGAGAAAGGACTGTACAAGGAAGGTGATCCGATTAAGGAAGAACAAGTATTGGCTTTTTTATTCGAGCCCGGGTTCTCCACAAAAAGCAAAGTCACCGAACTCTCCGGAAGAGGAGTAGGACTGGACGTAGTCAAAAGAAATGTCGAGTCACTCCGTGGTAGGATCGAAATAGATTCTAAAAAAGGAGAAGGAACCACCTTTCGGATTTACCTTCCGCTTACCCTTGCAAATATCGACGGATTTTTAATCAAAATAGGAAACAATCAATATGCGATTCCTTTGGATATGGTTAAGGAGTGTATGGAATTTCATCCTCAAGAATTCGTCATCGGAGAACAAAACTATGTGAAAGTAAGAAATAAAATATTACCTTACGTAGATATGAACGAATGGTTCGGAGAGCCTCAGGATACCACAGGCAGAAGACGTAATCTGATCATTGTAAATTCGGGAAATTTACAAGCAGGATTAATCGTAAACGAACTTTTAGGAAGGATTCATTCCGTTATAAAGCCATTAGGCGAATTATTTGAAAATGCTCAGGGAGTAAGCGGCTTTGCACTATTGGGAGACGGTTCCGTAGCTATGATTATAGACACAACGGCATTGTTATCCGAAGTGCGAATTCGAAGCGAAGAATTTTTACAGAAAAAACTAGATCTGCAAATGGAAGGCCAAGAGGCCTAAGAAGAACGAACTAATTAAAGAGAGTTAGGAGTAAAATATGACTATCACACAAAAACTATTTTCAATCGTAATAATAGGATGCCTTGGCCTTGGAATCAGCAATGGTATATCCATTTATCATACAGATAAGGTTTACGAGGAAACTAACTTTACCAATAAGAACACCTTACCCGGTTTAGTCGTATTGAAAGATATTTCCTTGTCTTTCTCCAATCTTAGAGCTTTAGTCAGAGAAAATCAGACAAACACAATTCCGGAACATAAAATCGGGATCATAAACAAAGTTCAAAAAATTGAAGAAGAATTCTCATCCTCATTGAACAGATACGCCAATTTAATTTCGGATAAAAAAGGGGAAGAACTTTTCGGAATCGTAAAAGCCGCAAAAACGGATTATATGCAAGCGTTTGCAAATAACATTTCCCTTCCTAATCAAGTTATCGATGAACAAATATTTAATGATAAGGAAGAAATTGCCTCTTACGAATTTACCAAAGCACTTAAAAATCAAATTCAATATAGTGTCGAATTGTCCGAGCAAAAAAGTAACGGCATCTCATCAAACAGCCGGACGACAAATTTATTATTGATCGTCTTTACATTGGGGATTTTCGCTATTTTGGCATTACTAGGTTGGCAAATATACAAACAAATCCGCATGCAACTTGGCGGAGATTACGAGTTGCTGGAAAGGGTAGCAAAAAAAATCGCTTCAGGAGATCTTTCCAATGATATTAACGTAAAATCTGAAGATCATAATAGTCTTTTGTTACAACTGTCCCAGGTTCAATCAACTTTAAACGAACTGATATCGGAAATGACCAAAATGTCAACCGAACATGAATCAGGTGACATTGACGTTAAAATCGACGTTTCTAAATTTCAAGGGGCTTTCAAAGCTGTCGCCGAAAATGTAAACGCGATGGTATTTTCCCATATCGCGGTTAAGAAAAAAGCGATGGAATGTTTCAAACAGTTCGGTGAAGGAAATATGGATGCCGATATTGAAAAATTACCAGGCAAAAAGAAATTCATCAATGAAACCATTGATCAGGTCAGAGCAAACATCAAAGATTTGATCCAGGAAATGAACAGAATGTCCATTGAACACGAAGCTGGCGACATCGACGTTAAAATCGACACCTCCAAATTCAAAGGTGCTTTTCAAGTCATGTCGGATAGGATCAATGAGATGGTATTTTCCCATATCGCAGTTAAGAAAAAAGCGATGGAATGTTTCAAACAGTTCGGTGAGGGAAATATGGATGCCGATATTGAAAAATTACCAGGCAAAAAGAAATTCATCAATGAAACCATTGATCAGGTCAGAGCAAACATCAAAGGTTTGATCCAGGATGCCGACAAACTGTCCGAAGCAGCCGTTCAAGGACTTCTTGATACAAGAGCGGATGCAACGAAACATAAAGGTGACTTCAGGCGAATCATCGAAGGAGTAAATTCAACTCTGGAAGCAATCGTTGGACCAATCAATGAAGTTATGAAAGTTCAATCCTCAATGGAAAAAGGTGACCTTACTCAGTCTGTAAAAGGGGACTACAAAGGGAAGTTAGGTGATTTAAGGGACTCGGTCAACAGTACTATCGAAAAATTATCAAGAAGCATTTCGGAAGTAGGCAAAGCGGCGGCGTCTTTTGCAAGTGCTGCGGAAGAAGTTAGTTCCACTTCACAAACAATGAGTCAGGGAGCAACGGAACAGTCAGCAAACGTAGAAGAGACAAGCGCATCGTTGGAAGAAATAACGGCAACCATTGAACAAAATGCGGACAACTCCAAACAAACGGAAGTAATGGCTTCGAATATGGTCAGTCACGCCAACGAAGGAGGAGAAGCAGTGAAAAAAGCAGTACAAGCGATGAAAGACATTGCAGAAAAGATCACTGCTGTGGAGGATATTGCCTATCAAACAAACTTATTGGCTTTAAATGCCGCGATAGAAGCTGCTCGTGCAGGAGAACACGGAATGGGATTTGCCGTAGTGGCAAACGAAGTAAGGAAACTTGCAGAACGTAGTCAAAGTTATGCGGGAGAGATCAGCCATTTTGCTAAAAATTCAGTCAATGTGGCCGAACGTGCAGGAAGTTTGATAAATGAAATCATTCCGAACATCACAAAAATATCGGATTTGATTCGGGAAGTATCCGCAGCCAGCAGAGAACAAAAACAAGGAGTCGGTCAGATCAATTCGGCGATGAACCAATTGGATCGGGTAACACAACAAAATTCCGCCGCATCGGAACAGTTATCAAGTATGGCTGAAGAATTATCGGCACAAGCACAAGGTCTCCAAAAAGTAGTTCAACATTTCCGTATCGGCGGAAATGAAGAGCCGGTCATTGCCGTAGCTTCCATTGATTCGATCCGTTTGCACAAAAATATGAGCCTCTTAAAGACCTCTAAAAATGGAACACCGGATTTTGACGAGTCCAAGTTCGGCCGTTTCTAAGGAGAGATTATATGAGGGCAATGGAAATTAACGCCAATCAATATCTTACATTCCGATTAGGTCAGGATGAGTTCGGTATAGAGATTCTTAATGTTAGGGAAATTTTGGAATATAGGGAGCCGACAAGAGTTCCCAGAACTTCCCGATTTATAAGAGGAGTCATAAATCTTCGGGGAAATGTAATATCTGTAATTGATCTTGCAAAATTATTCCAAAGTAGAGACATCGAGACGACAAGGCACACATGTATACTTATTTTGGAGATCCCTAAAGAAGAGGACAAAATCATCGCAGGCGTGTTAGTTGATTCGGTAAACGAAGTTGTCATGATTCCTCCCGAGTGTGTAGACCCGGTTCCCACATTCGGTGCAAATATGAAAACCGATTTCATTCGCGGAATGGGCAAACTGGAAAGCAGAGTCATTGTATTATTAAATCCTGCAAAGATGTTGGATTTTAATGAAATCATTTCTCTTTATGGAAAAGAAGACGAGGAAGCGAAAAATCCGATAGATCCGCATCCAGTAAGCGTTTCATAACACGAAATATGCATTTGTCCCTGAAAGAATCCGAATTTCAGTCGTTTTCCGATTTAATTTTTCGGTATACCGGAATTCGGATGACCGGTAAAAAGAAAGAGCTGATCGCAAGTCGTTTGTTCAAACGAATAGTAACACATAACTGTCATTCGTATGGTGAATACTTTGACATTTTGAAACGGGATGAAACCGGTGAGGAAAAAAAAGTCTTTATCAATCTGATCACAACTCATGTTACTCATTTTTTTAGAGAGCAGGATCATTTTCAATTTATTGATAAACTGTTGGCGAAAGAGGAAACACCTCCTTCTAAAATTTGGAGCGCCGCCTCATCCACCGGAGAAGAGGCATATAGCGCGGCATTGGTTCTGCATGACCGACTGGGCCCGGGAAAATGGTCTGTACTAGGAACGGACATAAGTACGGAAAGCATTGAGAATGCGAAAGAAGGATTTTTTCCAATTGAAGGGTCGGAACGAATACCAGAATATTATACCAAACGATATTGTTTAAAAGGCAAACAGGAATATGAAGGGTCTTTTACTTTCGAGAAAGAAATAAGATTTGGCGTTCATTTTGAAACGATGAACTTGATGCATTTCAGCGACTTGCCGGGAAGGTTCCGCCCTAATATAGTATTTTTAAGGAACGTATTGATTTACTTCGAACAAAAGGAAAAACAAAAAATCATAGATAAAATAGAATCAATGTTACCTCACGGATCTATCTTGATCATAGGCCACTCAGAATCGTTGAATGGGATTCATCACAATTTTAAGTTATTACAAACATCAATCTACAAAAAACTATGAGCAATCACCACTATAAAGTTATGGTCGTTGACGACTCCGCAGTAGTTCGTCAAAATCTTTCGGACATTTTGGCAAAAGATCCGATGGTTGAGGAAATCATTACTGCTTCCGATCCGATCTTTGCTATGCAGAAAATGCAGATTGTTTGGCCGGATGTAATCGTTTTGGACATTGAAATGCCCAGAATGGACGGAATATCTTTCCTGAAAAAAATCATGGCGGAGAGACCCACTCCCGTTGTCATATGTTCATCCCTTACAACGGAAGGAGCGGCTGTGACAATGGAGGCAATCAGTGCGGGAGCGGTAGATATCATCGGCAAACCAAAGTTAAATATAGTTGGTTTTTTGGAAGAATCTGCAGAAACATTTTTGCAAATCATTCGTGCTGCATCTCAAGCTCGTGTGGGAAAATTAGCTTCTTATACTTCCAAACCCGCACAATCGCATTACAAACAATCGTCTCTAAGTCCGTTGATGACAACAGGAACAACCTGGAAGTTAGTCGCCATAGGAACTTCCACCGGAGGAACCAATGCATTGGAAACAATCCTTACCGCACTTCCACCACTCTCCCCTCCGATCGCTATCGTTCAACATATGCCCGAAAAATTTACGGAACAATTCGCAAAGCGCCTAAACTCAATTTGTCAAATTGAAGTGAAAGAAGCTGTGAATGGAGACGAAATCATTCCGGGAAGAGCACTGATCGCACCAGGAAATCGCCACCTAATGGTACGTATGAGCGGTGCCAGATTTTATGCGGAGGTGAAAGAAGGGCCCGTCGTTAATCGCCACAGACCTTCCGTAGACGTACTTTTTCGTTCCGTAGCCCAACATGTAGGTCAGAATGCAATCGGAATTATTATGACCGGAATGGGAGATGATGGTGCCAGAGGACTATTGGAAATGAAAAAAGCGGGAGCCTATACCGCCGCTCAGGACGAAGCAAGTTCCGTCGTTTTCGGAATGCCGAAAGAAGCAATCTTGTTAGGTGCTGCTGAAGCGGTATTGCCTCTTAGAATGATGGCAACTGAAATTCTATCCAAGGCGGGACACAGCGGTGGAAGGTTTTAAAAAATCATTCCATGGGAAATCGCAAGGAAATACATATTTCCTTTGACTCATTTTCGTAAATATTCGACTTTGAGATTGTAAAATAAACTTTCGCATTCATATCTTCACATAATTTTTTAACCACAGGCAACCCAAGTCCGATCCCAAATTCTTCTTTCACATACCTTTCATCTACGGCTTTCTGCAAGCGGAAGAACGGTTGAAACAAAGCAATTTCTTCCGAGTTCCTACAGTCTAAATCCTCAATCTCTTTATAATTCGGAGGATTTATAAATTTAATAATAAAATCCCGTTCCGTTCTAAGGAATATTGCCATAATATTTGTCATGTTAGGAGAATACTTCATCGCATTAATCAAAACTTCTCTCACAATGGATTGAAGGGATTTTTTGCAGATTTTTATTTTCTGTTTATTTGTGTCCGTTAAAACGGAACCGATGAACTGTTGTTTCTTGATCTCAAACATATCCTTCAAATAGTCTGCCTCAATTTCTACCAAATGAATGACTTCTCCGAGAGTAACTTCACCCATATCCATATTACTTTCTTCAAAGACTATCTGAGCATCCGCCATTGTTTGAATAAGTCTCTTTGTAGTTACAAAATTATCTTCCAATAAGTTTAGAAAAGGAAGAGGAATCTTTGCGTTTGTTTCTTCTTTTTCGGCTATCTCAAGCACCGCACCAACTGTTGTGATGAGTGCACCAATCCCTGAGCCTTGCATTAAAGAAATATTCAAATTTGGTAACGCCTGTTTCATCCAAATCCGATTCCCGCCCTTGCCTTCTATTTCCTGCCTCCAATTGAATATGGAAATAATTTCCTTATACAATCCTTCTTCCTGTTTTAAAAAGCAGAGTTGCTTTTCCAAAACACCGAGCATATCTTTCTCTTTCCGTTTTTCTTCCGTAATGTCCAATTCCGAAAGAAAAACGAATTTATCTTTGCTTTCCGGAAGGGAAATGGAAGAAATTTGAATTCGAAAAGTATGATAGTCAAACTCAATCTCCGTTTGAATCGGGTTTCCATGAAGTGCATCCAAAAATTTGTCTTCGCAAATCGGAAGAAATCTGTTTGGAAATTCTCCGTATTTTTTTCCGATTAATTCTTTTTTTGGAGATTTAGAAATATGACAAGGTTCGTACGCATATACGCAGATAAGTTCCGCATCAAAAATGAAATATTTCCCTTCGGGCAACAAGGAGGACCAACCGTCTAGAACTGAAATAAAATCTAACCCCGAAAACAGATTTTTCTCGGAAATATCTGAAATCATGTACATGTATGCCACCTTTTCCAAAATCATAGGACGAAAATAATCAAAAGATCATACAAAAAAATAGAAAAAATATCACTTATCTAAAGTTAAATGAACATTTAAACCGACAGATTAATTAATAATTTATTTCCAATTTATTGGAATTAAGATCAGTTTGCACAACTGTCTTGGATCTCTTTAGGTAAAGTCGCTGACTTGGATATCGGGAAACAAATTGTGTTCGGACTCTATTTTTGCAAGGGAAGCTTCATCCATATTTCCCGTATCCAACATTGATTTCAGATGTAAAAACAAATTAGAATGAACGTTTGTTCGGCGAATTGCATAATCCACCATCGTTCCTGTTTTCATAATGAACGCCCAATCCGAGCTTTGCAAAAGCAGAAGTTCCCTTCCCATCTGTTTGAGAACACGAATGATTAACGGATCTTTAGAATCTTTCAGTTCGTTTGTTTTATGGAACATATCAATGGATAAGGAATGGATGTGTTTGTAAATCCAGTCATTGGAAGGATTCAGCCAGACATCTCCGTATCCGTTCTCTCCCCAACTGGACATCTGCATCTTTACGGACTGAACTTTGGGAACGACTCTTGTTGCTTCCAAAGGATGAATGGTTTGAATCACATCCTGATCAAAATGTATTTTTTTAAATAAAAACTCGATAAATTGAGGGCCCTCATACCACCAGTGGCCGTATAACTCTGCGTCATACGGAGATACGATGATCGCCGGTTGTTTGTTTTCGGAATATAACGCTTCCGCTTGAGAAATTCTGTTTCTTAAAAAATCCTCTGCATGATTGCCGCAAATCTCCATCGCTTCCAGAGGGCGGTAGTATTCCTTATGTGCCGTTTTGCCCGTGATTTTATGGTATTTGATTCCAGTATTGATTCTGATTCCGTTGGAATTCAGAAAGGGTTCCATATAATTATAATCCAAATCATGGCCGATGTCTCTATAGTATTCCCGGTAATGAAAATCTCCGGGATAACCGTCAATCGAACTCCATACCTGACGCGAACTTTCCTTGTCACGCCCGAATGCGAACACTCCGTATCCTACTTCCACGGGAGAATACACTCCGAACATCGGCCTAGGACTCGCATGATTTATCCCATGAGTGTCTACAAAAAAATAGCGAAAGCCTTCTTTGTCCAAATCATCTTCTAGTCCGGGATAATATCCGCATTCCGAAAGCCAAATTCCTTTTGGATCACGTCCCCAAATTTTGCGAAATGTCCGCCTACCATTCCTTAGTTGAGAGCGAATGATGCTGGGTTCTGATTGATAAAAAGGAAGAAAACCATGAGTAGCAGGACTTGTTATGATCTCCAGATGGCCTGATTCCACAAAAGGTAAAAACTGTTTTGTCAAATCTCCTTTCGTTTCTTCAAAAACGGAAAGACTGTCTTCAAAATGAGAAAGATAATAATCCGATAAATAATTCAGATGAGGATCGAACTTTGTCCTCTTTTTTTCTTCTTTGGCAAGAGAGATCAGATTTTTTATATATTTACGAAATTGATTTTGAAGGTATTCGTCTACAAGCATGGAAGACAATGTGGGAGTAAAAGACATTGTAATCCGAAAAGGAACATTCTCCTTTTTTAGATTCTGAAATACACGGATCAAAGGAATATAGGTTTCCAAAATCGCTTCGTTCAACCAGTTTTCTTCAATGAACGGAAGATCATAGCCAGGATGCCTAACAAAAGGCAGGTGGGCATGCAGCATAAGCAATAAATAACCTTTAGGGTCTGTCATTGGCTTATATGCGAATGAGAACCGAATCCTGAAGATCCGCCCAATATTCCCGGATTCTGAAGTGATTTCTCAGATTCGGCGGATAAGTAAGTTTCGGAAAAGACCCAATGCCCGGAATCAATTTTTTTTATCCAGCCGGACTCCGCCCAATTCGGGTGAATCCATTTTTCATCTAACAGAAATGATTCGGTGGCTTTTGGTAAATCTCCTGTTTTTGTTTCCAAACAGAAAAAAGATTTTTCTCCGAAGAATGCAAACAGGGAAGCATTGATCTCTTTTACGGAAACATCCCATTTGCAGTAATAGGAAGAAGTAAAAGCGGAAAGATCATGCCAGTCTTCCGCAAAACCGGATTCCTTTTTGTATTGTACTCTCAATTTAAAATGAACCTGTTCCATAGAAGGAGCACCCAATTCTATCGGAAGAGAACTGAATCTCTCAGGATCAAAATTCCAAAATACAAATGCTTCTTTAGGATTTCTGACAAGGACCTTCACCAAATCTTTTTCTACTGGTGGAATCGGTTTTAGAAATTTAGGATCATTATAAATCAGATAGCCGGGGCTAGTAGTTTTCAAAGTCGTTTGGATCTTTTCAATCGGGTCCGTAGATACAGTTTTTTTTCCTGCAGTCGTCTTTTTTTTAGGACTTGGCTTTTTTGAATCTGGGTCTGCCATGAAGATAAAAATCTTAGTTTCCTTTACCGGGAAATTCGTTTATAGTTGTAACTGCGAAGAAGGGGGTCTTCAATTCTTTTTTATTTGACTCTCTTTTTTTTTGGCTTATTACGAATTACAAACAAAGGATGAATGATGAAAATTAATTACACTTGGAAACACCTAGACCGCTCCGAAGCTGCAGAAACATACGGCAATGAAAAGCTGGAACGTGTAACGAAATATGTGGGGAAAGTATTATCATGCGAAGTATCTTTCGAAACCATCCACGGAGAAATCCACGCCAACCTCAAACTCAACGCAGACGGAAACCATTTCAACGCTCATAACGAATCCAAGGATATTTATGCATGTATCGACGGACTGGAAGACAAAATCCTTTCCCAAGTGGGCAAACACCACGACAAAAAAAGCTCTCGCTAAGATAACATAGCCGGGAAACTCTCTCCGAGGATGTTCCAAAAATCAGACGAGGCACTACATTCTCTCTCCCTCGGAGAGTTCGAAAAAGCAAAATCGGTTTATTCCGTACTTTTAGACAAAGATCCGGAAGACTTGGAATATATCAGCGGCTACTTCGTAGCAAGTTTTTGGGACAACCGACTGGATCTTGTTTTGCGAACCAGAGAGGGGAAAGACCGGGGCAATCTACTTCTCGAATATTTTTCCCTTTTTGAAGAAGAATCAAAAAAAAGAAATCTGGATACTACCGAACCGTATCATACCTGTCTGAAATGTGTTCTGGAAGAAGCAGCCGGGCATTTGAAACTTGCCTACCAATGGGAAGGCGCCAATGCACTGGATTCGGAAACATTGGGGGATCTTGCGGTATGTCTTATCAAAATCGGAGATTACAAAACCGCTCTCGAAATCATTCAATATTCCAGCGGAAGAAACAGGTTTTCCCCGAACTTAAAATTTTTCCTCGCGGAAAGTTACTGTATGACCGGAAAAGAAAAAGAAGGAATAGAAACTTACAGATCCGCTTTCCTGGACGATCCCAATCAATTCCGAATGGATCTTGTTAGTTGGCCTCCCCTATTGCCTTTGATCGAAGAAGCTAAAACCTTGGTGAAAACCGAAGACGAACTAAAGGAAATCCTACCGGTCCTCGCTTGGAAAAGCGGTTTATTTGTGACGGGAAAAAAGGAAAACATAGAAGACATCAAATCCTGGCAAAAGGAGATAACAAGACTCAGTGAGTCCGCAAAAAAAGGAAGCGGTTATAGTTTTAAAATAAAATGCAGGATCGAACAGTACGCCTACTTTATTATAGAAACGGCACCACAAGGAGTCGCCAGAGATGCCGTTTTATTTGCGCAAAAAATCTTGGAAGAGATTTGATTAACGTTCTGTGGCAGCTTCAATCAGGTAATGGATTTCCTCTGCGGCACTTCCCCTACCCGTATTCAAATAATAAGTTTCCAATTCCTTTAAGCCGCTGATCGAAGTCGGTTCCGTTTTCAAACGATTGATAAATTCCTGTTTTTGACTGCCTGCACTCAAATCAATACTAGTCGGCTCATTTAAATAGGAAGTATTGTCGATCACAACTCCTGCCGAATCATTGAGTTTGGTTTCCGTTGAAGAATACCGGCTCGCGAAAACAATCACAAGGCTGAGGAGCATCACGGTAGAAAAGGAGTATTGAAGGTTTCTATTTTCGAGAACGTTTTTGATAAACAAAAAACGGTTTGCGGAGGGAGACTCGATTCTTTCACTTTGGAGCAGATTGGCAAGTCTGGTATCAAAGTCAGAGGACATACGCGGCATGATGGTTTCTTCTTTTTTCCGCAGTTCCGTAAATAAATTACAGAGATGGGATTCGAGTACTACCGATTCTTTTTCATCGGAAAATATGTGAGGATACTGCGCACGCAACCAATTTCTAATATTCATAATATTACTTCTCAAAAAACCCTTCTCCTCTTTCGTCTTTGAGGATTAGGTGTTTTAGAAACTCCTTCGCTTTAAAGAGACGACTTTTGACTGTCCCTACATTCGTTTCCATGATTTCGGCAATCTCATTATAGGAAAGATTTTCGAAATAACGCAGCTCTAGAACTTGTTTGTAGGAATCTTCCAGCAGGCCAATCTTATCCATTAGATAACTGGACTCTTCAGAAAGTTCTAATTTTTTTTCATAACCCATTCGATCGTCTACGAATTGGTTGTCCCCGGAGTCATCCATAGGCTTTTCTTTGCCGCGTTTGCGTTTTGCGAGCAAATCCTTTGACTTGTTGACTACAATCCGATAAAGCCAGGTATAAACCCCTGCTTCGGCGCGAAAGTTTTGTATCGAGCGGTAGCCGGAAATCAA
Organism: Leptospira ilyithenensis; assembly: GCF_004771005.1. Classification (GTDB taxonomy): domain Bacteria; phylum Spirochaetota; class Leptospiria; order Leptospirales; family Leptospiraceae; genus Leptospira_A; species Leptospira_A ilyithenensis. Next base: position 143,104 of record NZ_RQHV01000038.1, on the reverse strand, counting down.
TGCTTCCTGAACGATGTCTTCCGCATCATCCGAGTCTTTGACCATGGAAACTGCCTTACGGAATAGTCTCTCCCGAAAAGGAGAAACAAGTGTCATATAGGCGGTAGGGTCCCCCGATTTGATCTTTTGGAGAAGGATTTTTTCCTTATCCCGGAGGGTCATGTTTTTGCCTTCTAGTGGACGTGGCATTGGAGCAAGTATTGTTTTGGCGTTAAATAATTCAATGTTTTTAGAGCCAAAGAAAGCCCCAATCCCTCGCGCTTTTGCAAACTTTCTAAATCCGATGGAACATCTTTTCCAAATCATAACGTGTGAGTTTGATCAGAGTGGGACGACCATGAGGACAAAGAGAAGGATTTTCGCAATAGGAAAGCCTTTGTAATAACTCTGCAATGATCTGATCGGAAATCTGATCCCCTTTTTTGACGGCCGAACGGCAAGCTACGCACTTTGCCATCTCATCGTATAACTCGGATTCGTCTTTGTCCGCTTTTCTCTCGAAAAAATCAAGAATGGTCTCCTGTTCTTTTCCCGGATCGATATAACTGGGAACTTCCCGAACGAGGATCGTTCCTCCGGAAAAAGGTTCGAGTAGTATTCCCAGTTTTTCCAAAGACTCACTGTGTTTCAATGCGTCCTCTGCCTCTTCTTTTGTCATTTCGATCCGAATCGGAGTCAGAAGAGGTTGTGCCTTATATGCTTTTTGTTTTAAATCGCGAAGTACTTCTTCATAACGAATCCGTTCATGAGCAGTGTGTTGATCTATGATATAAAGTCCGTCTTCCGCCTCAGCCAGGATAAATGTTTCGAAGATGATGCCGTAATGTTTTTTAGGAACAAAGGAATGATGTTTTTTAGGATTGTCGCTTAACTGGAATAAGTTGATTCCGGGCTCCACTCCTTCCAAAGAATAATGGGAACGAAACGGCAATGTGGAAGGAAGTCCGAGACCGGGGCTTTCCCCGGCTCCGGTTGCAAATCCGAAACTCTGTCTGTTTTCCTCCGCCCTATCATAAGGAATCGGCATGGAAAGTCTGCGACGCATTTCCAAAAATTCCACGGGAGTGGAAGAACGTAACACATTCTGAATCCCTTGGAAGAGCAACCCGGTAATGGTTTCCTCCGACAGGAACCGGACTTCTTTTTTTTGGGGATGTACATTTACATCCAGATGTTCGGGAGGGATGGTAAAAAATAAAAACGCGTAAGGATGAGCGCCCGACGGTAACAACTCTCCATAACATTTTTTCAAAATTTGTGAGCTGAACTTAAGCTCTACAGGACGCTTATTTACATAGAAATATTGCCCCGTTCTGTTGGATTTGTAAAAATCCGGATGAGAAATCCAACCTTCCAGGATCACTCCGTTTCTTTCGATACGAACGATGAGTAGATGGTCTCTTAGATTTTCACCGAACACGGAAAGAACCCTTTCGAAGTGGGATTCTTTCGAAACATTCAAAACCTCTTTTCCGTTTTGCATGTAACGAAAACCGACAGATGGTTCTGCGAGAGCCGTGACCTGCACTCTGTTTCTGTTTTTTTTCTCCTCTCCTATCTCGGATTTGAGAAATTTGCGGCGAACGGGAGTATTATAAAACAAATCCCTGATTTCAATTTTGGTTCCTCTGAAATGAGGAACCATTTCCTTTTCTTTAATTTTTCCGTCTTCCACATGCACACGAAAAGCAGTTCTTCCTTCTCCAACTCCACTATCAACAGTTAGATGAGAGACGGATGCAATGGAAGCGAGAGCTTCCCCGCGAAATCCGAATGTGTATACATTTTCCAGATCCTGGAAACTTTGGATTTTGGACGTCGCATAACGCTGAACGGCAAGAGGCAGATCCTCTTCGGAAATTCCATGTCCATCGTCAGAAACTATAATTTTGCCGAGTCCCGCATTTTCCGTGAGGATCTCGATTTTTTCAGCCCCTGCATCAATTGAGTTTTCGAGTAATTCTTTGAGGATGGAATGAGAAGATTCGATCACTTCCCCTGCGGCGATTTGATTGATCAAGTCCGCAGAAAGAGTTTTGATTATGCCCATATATACAAGCTAAGAATCCGGGCGCTTGTTCGTCAAATTAACAGTTTTGGCAACGACCGATGATATTGATGTCTACGTGTTCCACTTCAAATCCAAGGTGCTGGAATTCCAAATTGGGAAGAGTGACCGATGGGATGTCCATCACCATTCCGCAGGAACGGCAAATCAAATGGGAGTGTTTGTCCAGGAATGCATCGTAACGAACGGAGTCGGATTCGATATTGAGTTTATTTACCATTCCATTCTCAACGAGATATTCCAAAGAATTGTAAACGGTAGCAAAACTGATTCGGTCTGCTTTCGAACGTACCGATTCGAAAACCATCTTTGCCGTAGGATGGTCTTTTCTCTCCATTAGGTCCTGGAGCACAAGTTCTCGGTGTTTTGTCAGAGTTTTCATGAAGTCTAATTTCCTCTTAGGCCCTACTATAGATTAGAATGGTTCCCGCCGAAAATGGTCAAATTGATTTTCTTTTTCAGAATGATTCCAAATCCTGTAATTTAGAACTAGGAGACGACAAAGAATGGCAGTTTCTTCCGAAAAATTCAAAAAAGCATTATCTCTTTGGGCAAGCGGTGTCTCTGTGATTTGTTACGAATCCAAGGCTAAAAAGGGCGGAATTACGGTTTCCAGCTTCAGTTCCGTTTCCCTGGAACCCCCATTGGTACTCTTCTGTTTGGACAAAAATAGTCCGGCAAAAGAGGCAATCGAGTCCGCAAATGCATTTTCAGTGAATATTCTCAGTTCGGAACAAAAACAAATTTCCGCTGATTTTGCCTCTAGTTCCCTGGACAAAGAAGAAGTTTTAGCAGGTCAAAACCCAATTCGCCTGGTCACCGGTGCCCCCGTTCTGAACGGGACCTTAGCCTCCCTGGACTGTTCTTTGTTTCAAATTTTAGATTCAGGCGACCATTGGATCATGATCGGACATGTGGAAGACAGTAACTCGAGTGAGAACGCCCCTCTGCTTTATTTCAACCGAAACTATCATACGATTTAAGGAAATCTCTTACGAATGGAAAAAGATTCTGTAACACTGAACGACGCCAAAGAACACGGGTTAACCGAAGACGAATTCAATCAAATTCAAAATATTTTAGGAAGAGTTCCCAATTCCACAGAACTTGGAATTTTTTCAGCCATGTGGTCGGAACATTGTTCTTATAAAAACTCCATTCTCAAACTAAAAACACTTCCCACTAAATCGGACAAACTTCTCGCCCAGGCGGGGGAAGAAAACGCGGGGGCCATGGACATTGGGGACGGGCTTGCAGTCGTTTTCAAAATAGAAAGCCACAATCATCCCACCGCCGTAGAACCTTACCAAGGTGCTGCAACAGGTGTGGGCGGAATCATGAGAGATATTTTTACCATGGGCGCAAGACCGATCACTTCTCTCAACTCACTCAGGTTTGGTGAACCATCCGAGCCTCGGAACAAATATCTTCTTTCACGCGCAGTCAAAGGCATCGGAGATTACGGAAATGCATTGGGAATTGCCGTAGGAGGAGGAGAATTATTCATCCACCCTACATTCACCAAAAACCCCTTGGTAAATGCGATGACAGTGGGAATCGCCAAACATGACCAGATGGCGTCCGCTTCCACAAGCGGAAAAGTAGGACACAAAGTATATATCGTAGGCGCAACCACAGGACGTGACGGAATTCACGGAGCTTCATTTGCTTCCAAAGATTTGTCCAAAGAATCGGAAGAAAAAAGATCTGCCGTGCAAGTGGGAGATCCGTTTATGGAAAAACTTTTGATGGAAGCGTCTCTTGAAGCCATCCAAAAGAAAGTCCTTGTGGGAATCCAGGATATGGGTGCTGCGGGAATTTCCTGTGCCACTTCGGAAATGAGTGCCAAAGGCAAAACCGGAATGGATGTGGATCTGGACAAAGTTCCTCTCCGCGAATCAGGAATGAACGCATACGAGATCATGTTGTCCGAATCCCAAGAACGGATGTTAGTGGTTCCCGTCGAAGGCAAAGAAAAGGAACTCAGTGAAATTTTTCATAAATGGGGACTTGCTTCCGTAGAAATAGGAACAGTCACCGGAGACGGGATGATTCGTATCCGAAAAGATGGAAAACTGAAAGCGGAGATTCCTGCGGAGTCACTGGTTCTCGGTGGCGGCGCTCCCAGATATGTACGGGAAGAAAAAAGACCGGCTTACCTGGATCAGGTGCAAACATTCCTGGAGTCTTCCCTTCCTGAAATTTCTTTGGACGAGGCGCATTCCGATCTACCTAAGTTTTTAGCTTCCTGGAATTTATCTTCTCGCAGACCTATTTACGAACAGTATGACACCGAGGTGGGACTCGTAAAAGTAGTGCCTCCCGGAGAAGACGGAGGACTTGTCAGAATTCCCGAAACAAAAAAAGGAATCGCGATAGCAACAGATTGTAACTCCCGTTACACGTATTTGGATCCATACCAAGGTGCTGCGTGGGCTGTTTGCGAATCGGCTAGAAATGTTGCCTCTACAGGTGCTGCACCTTACGGAGTGACCAACAATCTCAATTTCGGAAATCCTTATATTCCGGAAAACTATTATGTATTCAGCGAATGTGTGCGGGGACTGGGAGATGCTTGTCGTTACATGGGTTTGCCCGTCACAGGCGGAAATGTTTCCTTTTACAACGAATCCCCCGAAGGTCCGGTGTTCCCTACACCTACCATCGGTATGGTGGGACTCATTGATGACGTATCCCGGGGGCTCCACACTTATCCGAAGACTTCCGACAAATCCGGTTTATCCCTTTTTCTAGTAGGCCATTTTGATCCCAGCGTATCCGGGTCGGAATACCTTTCCGTATTTCACAAACTGGATACCGGAAAAATTCCCAACTTCTCTTTGGAAAAAGAAAAAGATACAATCGATACTCTACTTTCTCTTCATAAAGCGGGGATCATTTCTTCCGCAAAAGATTTATCCTTAGGTGGAATTCTTGTGGCACTCGCAAAGATTGCGATCCAAGGAGAACTAGGTTTGAATGCAGATCTTTCCGTCTTGCAGACTAGCGGAAGAAGAATAGATTCTTTGTTATTCGGTGAGACAGGTGCAAGCTTTATCATTTCTGCAAAAACAACGGACGGATCTAAAATCAAAGAAGAGTTTGAAAAAAAAGGTTTAACTGCTTATGCAATCGGAGGTTTTTCCGAAACCAAAGAATTGAACCTCATTTTGAAAGAAGGCAAAACCAATTGGAAGATTCCGGATCTGACGTTCCGTTTTGAAGAAGGACTTGCAGGTACATTTAGCTAATACAAGATAGATTCCTTTATATTTTCCATTGGAAAAAAATACCCTGCCAATAAAAGGCAAACCGGTTTGTAAAAAATTTATTTCGTGGTATGTTTGGTTTGCATTATGGACAAATATATGAGATAAGAGACGCATCGGGTGGCAAAGTTCAACCCTACCCGATGCAGGTGTATACTGATGCTAACAAATATAAAAAATCTTAATAAAACCGGCTTCATTTATTTATTACCACTCAGCTTGCAGTTTTTCTCTTGCGGCCCCCTCCATCTCAACAATCCCAATGATTATGCAAGCAGCGATTATTTCTTATTCCAATGGATTAGATGTGCGGCGAGTCCTTCCTGTGTTAGCAATTCCCAAGGACCGGAAACACCCAAGATCACAAATGTATTGAATAAAGGATTAGTTCAGACCGGGTTTCTCGTCGGCACGGCCAATGCGGATGTTTCCCTTGTGGAACTATCAATCGACAACGGCGCCTTTTCCTCCGCAGAAGGAACGAACCCGTGGAAATTCAAATTGCCGATCGGTGCCTCAACCTGGAAAGACGGAACAAAACATACGATCCAAATCCGAGGAAGAAACGCAAGCGGATCCAGCCCCGAATCAAGCAGTATTACACTTATTAAAGGATCTAACAAGGATGTGAACGGAGACGGTTATGTTGATTTGGGAGTCGGAGCCAAAGGACTGAACAAAGCCTATCTGTTTTACGGAAGTGCAAATGGAATTTCCACGATGGGTGCCGCTTCCGCGAGTACGGTTCTTACAGGCATAGTAAGTACTGATCTGTTCGGAGTGAGCCTGGCGTTAGGTGATGTAAACGGAGACGGATTCGGTGATTTTTCGGTCGGTGCTTCCGGCTTTTCTGCAAGCACGGGCCAGACATATATCTTTCACGGCAGTTCGGCAGGCATATCTTCTTCAAATGCAAGTGCAGCGAATTCGATACAAACAGGCATTAACTCAGGAGAACTTTTCGGAACAGTTCATATAGGGGATGTGAATGGGGACGGATACGCGGATTTAGCAGTCGGAGCGACTTCTGCAAGTACCGCAAAAGGAGCGACTTATATTTTTCATGGTTCCTCCTCTGGTATTTCTACAGGCAGTGCAAGTGCGGCAAATTCAACTCAAATAGGTGTTAGCGGAGGAGACAATTTCGGAACCAGCCTATACATCGGAGACACCAATAACGATGGTTTTGCCGATCTGGCCGTAGGAGCCATGAGTGCAAATTCGAACATGGGTGCGGCATACGTCTTTCTCGGAAGTTCTTCCGGAATCGCAAATGTGGCTGCGGCAAGTTCTGCTAATACGGTAATTTCTGGTACAGGATCGATCGGACAGTTTGGAGGAAGCGGAGTCCCCATCGGAGATGTGAACGGAGACGGATACGGAGACCTTTTCGTAGGTGGGATTGGTGTCAATGCAGGTCTCGGTTCAAACCAAGGACAGGCTTATTTGTTTTACGGAAGTTCTTCCGGTATACCCAGTAATTTAGCTTCCTCCGCCGGGGCGATTCTAAGCGGAACCTCGGCTGCCGATCAACTCGGTCAAGTCGCATTAGGAGATTGCAATGGCGATGGTTTTGCAGACCTTCTTGTGGGAGCACGTCTTCGAAATTCCAGTGTAGGAGAAAGTTATGTATTTCTCTCTTCCGGGTCGGGCGGAGTTTCCAGTGCCGGACCCGCAGCAGCTAACTTTACTCAGGTGGGAATCGTCGGAGGCGACAACTTCGGAAACGTCAGCTTCCACGATATCAACGGAGACGGATATTCTGACGTCATCGTAGGTGCCGCCAGCAGAAACGCAGGCCAAGGTTCCAATAACCAAGGAGAAACATATATTTTTCATAGTCAGTCAACAGGATCAGTTTCCACAAATGCGAGTTCTGCCAATACCACGATCACAGGAACTGCCGGAGGGAACCATTACTTCGGAAGCAGTTTTTCCTTATAATACGTAACATCTTTATTTGCGGGTTTTTGTTTTTGCAATATACTTTTCCGTAAAGCGAACTTCACCCGAATGAATGTCATACATCGCTCCGTAGAGACCTACCTTTTCGGATTGAACCAAACTCCGGATAAGTGGGCTTTGGTTCATAATGTCCTGCATACTTTTTTTTGTATTGAGTAGAGCCACTTTATTCACAAAATCATCGTTATTCGCATTTCGATTCAATTTAATCGATTTTTCTTCCGCAATGACAGGCTGGATTTTTTTCAGTAAAATTGGCAATTTTCCGATTTTAACATCGGAACAAGCACCTTTGATGGCACCGCAACCGGTATGCCCCAAAACAAGTATCAATTTGGTTCCAACCACCTGACAGGCGTATTCGATACTTGCCAAAATATCAGGATTCACAACATTCCCGGCTACCCTGATGCTAAAAAGATCTCCTAGTCCCATATCAAACACCAGTTCTACGGAAGTTCGGGAATCCATACAGCTCAGTACTACAGCGAGAGGGTTTTGCCCTTCGGAAGTAAGATTCATCTGATGCAGCAGGTCTTTTTCGATTCGGTTCCCCGAGACAAACCGAAGATTTCCGTCTTTTAAAATCCGAAGGATCTCTTCCGGTGCAATGGATTTTTGCAATTCTGAAGTTACCACATCTACCCTTTGATAATGGTCAATAAAACTATAATTCTCTTTGAATCCGACCAAATTGACTTCTATATTTTTTTCGGGAGCAACTGTTTCCGCAAAGTCTTTGATCATTTCAATGATATCAGGATCCACATACTCCGCAGAATAAGCATCCAAAGTAACACTTGATCCGTTCGGAAATTCGTAGAGTTTGTTTTTTAAGAACGGTTTGTTTAAAAAAGTCGCTTCTTCGGAAAGACGGATTCTTGTTGTGATTTTATTATAACGACTCTCTTCAATAATTTGAAATGCATTCTTCATGTTGTTTCTCAGGATAAAGAAAAAACCTACAGTGATACCGATGGTGATACCAATGAGAAGATCCGTAAAAACAATCGAAATGATTGTTATCAGAAAAGGGTAAAACTGATTGTTTCCTTTTTTATACATATTCCGAAACAATGAAACACTTGCTAACTTATAGCCGGTAACAATCAGAATGGCGGCAAGTGCGGAAAGAGGGATCCGATTCAGGATCTTCGGGAAAAAAGCAACGACCAGTAAGATCAAAATTCCATGGACCAAGGAAGTGAATTTCGTTTGTCCTCCGGCCTGGATTCCTACACTTCCCCGAACAATCACCGAGGTTAAAGGAAGTCCTCCCAAAAGCCCGGAAAGAATATTTCCTCCTCCCTGTGCCAATAACTCCCTGTTTGGTGGAGTGTGCCGCTTGTGTTGGTCAAGCTTATCTACTGCTTCAATATTCAGCAATGTTTCCAAAGAAGCAACTATGGCAATTACCGCAGCTGTCAGATAAACCTTATAATTTGTTATATAAGAAAAATCGGGAAATGTGAAATACTGAAGGAACTCGTTCCAATTGGAACTGACCGGAACATTTACCAAATGAGATCCGCTTGCGGGAAAAAATGAAATTTTTTCCAGAATAAAATTCAAAGCCAAAGCGTAAAGAATCACCGTAAAAAAAGGAGGAACGGAATTTTCTTTTTTTCTTTTGGTCAGATAAAACAAAAGGAGCAAGGAACTCACTCCGATCAGAAGCGATCCGATCTGATATCCGTTCGCCGCATTCAATAACTCGGAAAAAGTATTTTCATTATCCGATTGAAAGAAAGCAAAATCTCCTTCCGTATCTTTGTCAAAGCCTACCAAATGGGGAATCTGTTTCAGAATTAAAATGGTACCAATGGCTGCCATAAGTCCGTGAATCACGCTCGAAGGAAAATAATTGGCAACAACACCTAACCTAAGTAACCCGGCGAATATCTGCAAAACCCCCGCAAAAAAGACAGCCAAAGCGAAAGCTTCATAAGAGCCGAGTCTTGCAATACCGCTAAAAACAACCGCACTGAGACCGGCAGCAGGTCCACTGATACTAGTATGGGACTTACTGACCAAGGAAACAAAAACCCCGCCGATAATTCCGCCGATCAGCCCGGAAAACAACGGAGCTCCCGAAGCCAAAGCAATCCCCAAACAAAGAGGAACGGCGACAAGGAAAACAACCGCTCCTGCTATCAAATCATCTTTTATAGAAAAATTTTTCATAATTTACAATTCCGATTTTTTAGACACTAAAAGATAAACCCATATACCATAATAAAAGTCTAATTTTCAATGTAGCCTGAGAAAATTGAGTTCTATTTTATGAAAATAGTATATAGTCTCAGGCTAGATCCGTTTATAATTTTTAAGTTCAGGTAAACATATGCTTCTTAAGAAAGCAGTTAGAATTTTTATTATATCTATTATTTTTTTTCATGCCGGTTATTGCAAGGTTTATAAAGGCAACGACGGATCAGGTGTATTCACCTTGCTTCCAAGCGAACGATGGCTATATGGCAATGCATCCGCCGTCTTCTTATTCGATAAAGAAAAAAAATTGGATATACAAAAGGCGTCTCTTCTGCCCGAGTCAGAATGGATTCATTCCAAACACAATACCGCATTCGGCATTTTGGAAACAACTCTTTGGTATCGTTTGGACGTAAAAACAAATGTCGATGTCGAAAACTGGGTGCTCTCCTTGGATACCCCATCCATGTCCAGAATAGAATTTTACGTGCAAGACCCGATTACAAACACTTACACAAAAAAACTGGGAGGAAGAAAGGTTTCTCTGGAAGAGCTCGCCTACCCCAATAGATATCCTGTTTTTCCTTTTTTCCTCCCAAAAGGTAAAACAGTCAGATTGTTTTTAAAAGTGGAAACGGAGTCTGCCACCTTACTTCCATTACGCTTCTTTACCGACAAGGATTTCGATAAGTTTGACCGACTGACTAGTTTCATCTCTGGTGCCTATTACGGTGCGATGATACTGTTGCTCATGTACAATTTGGTTCTGTATTTTTCAACAAAGGACCGTTTGTTTTTATTTTACTGCATTTATCTGTTTTGTTTCGCCTTTTTCATTTTCAACAGCAACAACCAATGGTTGCCTCTGGTTGATTTTTCACAAAATACTTTTATCATAATGTTAGGTCCCGTTTTCTCGTTATTGTCTACGATTGCTGCAACCATTTTCACCTGGGTCTTTCTATTTCCCGAAAAAGAAAACACTCGGATAAAAAAATTATTAAAATTTTCCATACTGATGGATACTCTTGCCCTTTTATCCATGTTCTTTCTATCGATAGTCGATCATATCCGGATTGCAAATATAGTTCCCATGTTCGGGATCATCATCATTACGATGGCAGCGATCTTAAGATTCAGAGAAGGATTTATAGGAGCGAAATACTTTCTGATCGCTTGGTCTTTTCTCATCGTCAGTGTGATGTTATTTATTTTAATGAACTTGGGTTTTATCGATTATTCCAGTTTTATTTCCTATAGCCCGATGTATGGAAGTTTGTTTGAAGGAGTATTCCTGAGTCTGGGTATCGGGGACAGGATCAACCGGCTCAAAAAAGAAAGAGAAGAAGCAAGACAGGCTCTACTCGAATCCCAAAAGAAAGCACTGGAAGAAGAAAAAAGAATCAATCTTTCCATTTCAAGATTCGTTCCCAACCAATTTTTGGAAATTTTGAAACGAAAATCCATACTCGAAGTTATGCGGGGAGATTCGGTGGAACGGGAAATGACTATCCTTTTTTCGGACATTCGAAATTTCACAAGATTGTCGGAATCCAATCATGCAAGAGACGTATTTTTGCTTCTGAACGAATATATGGAAAGGCTTGGTCCCGCCATTGCAAAACACGGCGGATTCATTGATAAATACATCGGCGACGCAATCATGGCACTCTTTCCCGGAGGACCTGCGGACGCAATACATGCTTCCATTGCCATGAAAAAAGAAGTCGACGAAATGCGACACCACCTAACAGGAGAATTCCAATTGGAAGCCGGTTTCGGAATCCATCACGGAAGCGTAATGCTAGGAACCGTAGGCGAATCAAATAGACTGGATACGACCGTTATCGGAGATACAGTGAATCTTGCTTCCAGACTGGAGGGCCTGACTAAAAATTTCGGAATCCCCATATTGGCAAGCGATACCGTCAGAAAAAACATAGATGAAAACGACGATCTTCAATTCAGAGAAATAGATTCGGTGATTGTAAAAGGTAAAACCAAACCGGTTGTAATCTACGAAGTATTGGATGCGGACACTCACGAAATCAGAGAAGCGAAGAACGGCAGTTATCCTGTATTTTATCAGGGAATGCATCATTATAAAATGAGAAATTTCCAAATATCTCTCGAATTATTTCAAGAATGTATTAACGCTTGTCCCGAAGACAACGCCGCACATTCCTATGCAAAACGGGCAAAGGAGTTTTTAGAAAACCCTCCTCCCGAAGATTGGAGCGGATTTCTAAAATTATAATCCGCGAAAATACAGGAAAAATATTGACTCCGATCAAATTCGGTTTTTGATCTCAATAAATTCAGATAACCAAAGGTTATAAAAGGAAACGAAAGCAGAACAAATGAAACCGATCCGAAATTATTTTTTTATCTTAGTTCTTTTGTCGGGAGTCCTTTCCGAAGGGAAGGCAGTTTCTCCGCGGTATGCAAAGAACGAAATCCTATATTCTCATGTTTTATCCTCTCTTCGCATGAGAAAGGAACCGTCCGAAAAATCCGAAGTTATCGCAAGCATTTCCTACGGGGAAAAACTAAAACTATTGGAAACCACTGGCAAGTCTGGGAAATTTTCAGGAATCCAGGGCAATTGGATCAAAGCGGAATCAGGAACTAACACCGGATATGTGTTTGACGGTTTTTTAAGCAGACTACGAACTCCTTCCGATTCGGATGAAAATAGCGTCTTTACTTATGCAAAGTCAGTGGGTGCAAGTATAGGAAAAACTTCCTCCAAAGACGGATCCTCCTCGACAAAGATCGGTTTCAAAAATTCCACTCCGGAAGAAATATTTCTAATATTGAAAGGACTTGAAAAAAGATATATTTCTCCCCTCTCTTTACCCGATGAAAAATCTTTCACCAAGGTCCCGGAAGAAAATGCAGAATCCAGCGAAGTGACTCTCAAATTAACAAGAGATAAGGACGGTTATGCGAAATCTATTCTGATTGATATAGTCTGGGTCGAGTCCAGCGGTTCGGAAGTTTTTTTAATAGAAAAAAAATCTGACCAGGTCTCTCTTACAGTGACTTTGAACGAACCTTAATCATTTAATACGATATCAAATCAAACTGATTTTAGTCTGCGTAATATCCTTTACGTAGAACAGAAAAAATCAATATTTAATCACTGTTAGTTTACAGAGATCGGCAAGGTCGAAAATATTTTTGGGCAGAGGTTTCTTTTCCATTTTTGCCAATTTTCCAAGAAACCCTCCCCCATCTTCGCTTAAATCATAAAGACATTCGCGTGTAGGCTCGTTCTGTTTCAATTCTTCCGTCTTTTTCGTAAGAGATACAAATCCGTTCTGCGAATTGGGAAAGGTAAATTCCTTTCGTTCAAGAGATGTTTTTGTTTTTACATTCACTTTTTCATATAATAACTTCAAATCGGAATGAGAAAGAATGAGGATAGTAAAGATAATCAAATATTCGGACATTTAGTATTCCCTCGGAAAGACCTATTGTTTACGGAAAAATCATTTTAATCGAGCTTTTTATTTGCTATTTTGCGTGGAAGTTTGGGAACGAATTCCAATTTTCTAAATCGGATCGCAGACCAATCCGCGTCAATGGCAATGATCCGAACCCCTTCCCGATTTTATGTTTTTTAGCCTGATTTTAAATATTGACCAATACTTCATTTTTGAGATATATCTCATTTAATAAGAATAGAGGAACTATTTTTAAAGTTGTAGAAGAAATAGAGAGGAGTCCATTTAGGCTACGGAGGGCAAAATGAACAAATTTTATCAGAACAAAGTGGTATGGATTACCGGTGCTTCGTCCGGGATAGGGGAAGCGTTGGTAAAGGAATTGTCCAAAACAGGTGCCAAAATCGTACTTTCCGCTCGTAGGAAAGATCAGTTGGAAAGAGTAGCCAAGGAAAACCAACTAACAAGTGATAATAGTCTAATCCTTCCCTTGGACTTGGAGAATTATAAGGATTTCGATAAAGACGTAAAACAAGTGATTCAAAAATTCGGAACCATTGACGTTCTGATCGGAAACGGAGGGATCAGTCAAAGGTCGCTTGCTCATGAGACAGGAATGGTGATTTACGAATCTTTGATGAAAGTAAATTATTTCGGCAATATAGCTCTCACTCTTGCGGTATTACCTTTGATGAGAGAAAAGAAGACCGGTTGGATTTCCACAATTTCCAGCGTAGCGGGAAAGTTCGGTGTCCCTCTTCGTACAGGTTACTCCGCCACCAAATCCGCATTAACCGGCTTCTATGAAGCTTTGCGGGCGGAAAACCGAAAGGAGAATATCAAAGTCACATTGATCTATCCCGGCTTCATCCGAACACAAATTTCAAAGAACGCTTTGACCAAAGAGAATAAAAAACAAGGAAGCACGGATGAAGCGATTGAAAAAGGTTTGGATCCTAATTTCTGCGCCCGTGAAATTTTAAAAGGAATCGCTTTGGAAAAATTGGAAGTAGTGATTGCCGGTCCGAAAGAAAAATTGGGAATTTTTTTGCACAAACATTTTCCGAAATTTTTTGCAGGATTCATCGCAAAGACAAAAGTAACCTGATTTTCCCCTAAGCTGAAAGAGAGTCTGTTCACAAAGACCAAGGCTCTCTATTATTTACTTTACATATTTTTACAATACATATATATAGTATATGTATGACTACCGCAGTTATGAACTTGCGAGAAGAAGAAATGGACGCCCCCATTGTGAAATGGGAAAGAAACGGGATCGCCATGCTCACTGGAGTCAGAGAACAAGGGATCTATCGTTTGGCATTGCATTGGGAGTATGTATTTGCGATTTCCGGTTTTTCCGTTTTTAATCTGGATTGTGCGATCTGCTTCAACCCATTCCGAATTACAAACGAAACAAGAAAACATTCCATCGCTCCGGAGCCGATACTCGAAAAAATTTTCGTACAGAGGGCTTTCACTCCTTATCAGATTTTAGACTCGTTGCATTCCATCACCAAACAAAGAAATAGCGATATGATTTATTTTCTGCTGGCGCCTTGCAAACAGTTTTTCGATCCGGATGTGGCGGACGACGAAGGGCTCTTTTTATTAAAGAAAATGGTGGATATTTTAAAAGAAATCCGATCTTTGAAAATTCCCACACTTGTAGTTGAATCCATCAGCTATAAACATAAAAATTTTCAAACAATATTTCCCAAGCTTATGGAAACATCGGAAGACCTTTGGGAATTGCAAATTCAAAACGGACTTTCCCGTATCAAGACCAGAAAGACCCGTTTGTTGAGGTAGTATGGGCAGAACGGTCGTTCCCTATTCCAGACAGATTCAGCAGATAGAAAGCAACCTAACCGAATTTAGGCGTGGACTCCGAAAGAAGGACCAGGAGGTCTTTGACGAATTGATCCGGGATGCCAAATTGCAAGTCCAAGCGGGAGTTATGGCATCTTCCCCCTATCCGATCGACTCTATGCTCCTCACAATGGTAATTCAATTGAAAAAAGAAGTCTCCTTTTTAAAAATCGAAATAGAAAAATGCAAGAACAATCAAAAAGAGGTTTCTTTGGAAAGACATTGAGGGTCGATCTATGAATCTATCAGACAGAGCTTTGCAGGTAGAAGGATTTTTATTTGATGTTTATCATACGGAAGACCGCATCTATCTTTGGATGAAAGATTATACGGGAGCGAACACTCTGTTTTATGATTTTTACCAGCCGGTGATTTATGCGGATGGTCCTCCCGAAATATTGAAAAAATTAGTCCACCGTTTGTACGAATTGTCCGCTCTCGCGGAAAAACCCTACTTCGAAGAAAAAAGATTATTCTATCAAAACAGATTAACAAATGTATTGCGAATTACTTTATCAAAACCCTCCATTCTGCCTACAATCACCCGAAAGCTTTACGCATTGTATGGTAAATTCGATATCTACCATTCTGATATTGATCTACCCATCAGTTATATGGTCGAAAAAAAAATCTTTCCACTTTGCAAGTTGATTCTTACTTACAAGGAAACGAATCTGGGAAAGCAGATTTTACATATAGATCCGTTGACAAAGCCGACCGATTTGGAATATGAAATACCAAATCTCAAAACATTAACGCTCTCTCTTCTGAAAAGCCACCGCATCCCAATCGTTTCCAATTCACTGATCGTAAATGATAGTTACGAATTGCCCGCCAAAGATCCCCATTCTTTATTGACCAGCTTGCATCAAATACTCACGGAAGAAGACCCGGATATCATTCTATCCAGTTTCGGAGACCAGATTATATTTCCTTATCTGTTTTTCACCTCACAAAAGTTAAAATATATGCCTGCCTTCGACCGGGACAAAACAGCACCCATCCGAAGGCAGATCCAAACCAAAGGAACCAGCTTTAGCACTTACGGAACCATAGTATACAGAGCACCTTCCTATCCTTTGTTCGGAAGATGGCATATAGATTCCAAAAACAGCTTTGTTCATAAAGAAGCGGAGCTATACGGAATTTATGAATTGGCAAGAATCTCGAGACTTCCCATCCAAAAAATGGCACGCGCATCGACGGGAAAGGCGCTCACTTATATTGAAATTGATGTGGCACTTCGGATGGGATATTTGGTTCCCTGGCAAAAAAGCGCGGTGGAAGCTCCGAAGACAGCCTTACAACTGCTCAATGCCGACCGGGGAGGATTGGTCTTTCAACCGGATATATACAAAGGTTATATCTGGGAAAATGTAGCCCAATTGGATTTTGCACAAATGTATCCGAGTATTATGGTGCTTCATAATATTTCTCCCGAATGTGTAAACTGTCTCTGCTGCACCGACGATCCGGATGTTCCGCAAGTGCCAAAACTGGATTATAAAATTTGCGACAAACGAAGAGGCGTAGTCTCGATTGCACTGGAACATGTATTGGAACGCAGGTCCTATTATAAAAGAATGAAAAAAGAAACTACCGGAGAAAGGTCTATCGGCTACGATAGAAAACAATCCAGCTTAAAATGGATGTTGGTCACATCTTTCGGTTATCTGGGTTATCGTAATGCAAAGTTCGGGAGATTGGAAAGTCACGAAAGTGTAAACGCATTCGGTCGGGAAAAACTGCTTACCGCAAAAGAAGTGGCGGAAGAAAGAGGATACATATTGGTTCACGCCATCACGGATAGCATATTCATCCAAAAGGAAAATGCAGAACCTTTCACTAAATCAGAGTTAGATGATTTATCCAAAGAAGTTGAAATTCGCACAAAAATAAAGATGGATACGGACGGGATTTATACCTGGTTGTTATTTCCTCCTTCTTCGCAAGATGCAAATATGCCGGTAGCCAACCGTTATATGGGAAGATTTTCATCGGGTGAATTGAAGTCCAGAGGGATCGGTTCCAGAAGAAAAGATCTGCCTCTGTTTATCACCAATGCGCAGGCTGAAATGGTAAAATGGATGGCGACAAAAGCAACAATCAAAGAATTGAAAGATTCGGAAGAGGAAATTTTATCCATATACCAAACACATGATGATATGCTGAAAGCCGGATCGGTTCCTTGGAGAAAATTGCTAATGCGAAGATCCACTTCCAAAACCATAAACGAATATCAGGTACATGGACCGAGCGCCATTTCTCTTTTACAATTGCAAGATCTGGGAATGCAAGTAGAAGCTGGAGAAAAGATCCATTACCTGGTTGTGAAAAGCAAGGCCAAGGTGAGCGAAATTCGTTATGCGGTGAAAGAATTGCTGGAATTAAAAAGGGAAGGAAAAACAATCCATTGGGACACAAATTATTATAGAAAACTTTTGGCCTCGTCATTCAGGGAAATCTGGGCACCTTTCGCCTCTTTCACCGATTTTGATTCTTTAAAAGAAGATCAAATGTTTTTACCTTTCACGGATATTTGAAAAATTTCATTTCCTGTATGCAAATCGGATTCGATTTTTGGCGACCTTTCCGTTATTTTATAGAAAGAATAATGTTTAAGCTTTCTTCTACTTTTTCTAAAAGCTTAGATTTTAAATTTCCCGCCTTTTTAACAAATCTTGACCTGTCAAGATTGACAATCTGAGAAACATTAATAACAGAATCCTTGATCAGCCCACCAAATCTCACCACAAATCATTTTTTAAATTCGTTCGAAGAGCATGAAGAGAAATGTCCGAAACAAAACTATCCCGGTTATTTAGATCGTTAGAATAAATCTGATTTAACCTTTCAGTGATTGCGTTTTCTGAATGATTTTGGATAAATTCTTCCAAGCTCTCCTTATAAGGTGGGATTTTGGTATCCCCGCCCTGATTTGGGTGGGGTGAACCACAAAGCCACCCAATGAGTTCCAACTAACACATTCCAATCGAATTGGCAATTCTTCCTTGCATGTTCCCGAAAATTCTAAGAAAAAGTTCGCCTTTTTGCCAAGGAGGATCGAATGGACGTCCTTTTGTGTTTAATGCCTAACCTTTCCAAATAGTAAGTTGCGAACGGAGAAAAATATTTTCAATAGATAGCTGCTGCTTCAATTTAGGAAACGCGAAGACGAAAATTATGATTAGCAAAAAAGCCTGAACGATAACTACGAAAACCACAGAAGACTAAAATGACAGAACGAATCAGTGGTAAATCTAGAATTCATAGCGAAAAGACGCCATCATGTCCGGACGAACGTTTACCAGATTTCTAAGCTAAGGTTCGTCGTCGCAATAAGTCGCAGAAAAGAAACTCCGAATCTGCTTGAAAAAAGGGAAACAGATCCAGGAATAGAATGGAAACGAGAAAAAGGAAACCTTAAATATGGATTCTATTCCCTGGGAAACCGTCCGATCTCCATTGCTCCTCACTCTACAGGTTACAATCGTTTCCACGATCTTTGCGACTTTCCTTGGAATCTTTTTCGCGTATTGGATGAGCCGTTCCGCTTTTTTAGGAAAAGCTTTGGTTGATGCGATTTTGACTCTTCCGATGGTTTTGCCGCCGACAGTACTCGGGTATTATCTTCTGATCCTTTTCGGCAAAAAGGGATTTTTCGGAGCCCCACTTTTAGAATACTTTAATTACTCCATAATATTTCATATCCACGGGGCCATTCTAGCTTCCATGATCGTTTCTTTTCCTTTGGTGTATCGTTCCGCAAAAGCCTCTTTCGAAGACTTGGATCCCGAATACGAAGAAACCGCAAGAACTCTGGGAAAATCCGGGCTCTCCGCATTTCTATTCGTGATCCTTCCTTTGTCTTGGAGAGGCATTCTCGCCGGGTCTATGTTAGCTTATGCCAGAGGGATCGGTGAATTTGGAGCCACCTTGATGATCGCAGGAAATATTCCGAACAAAACGCAAACGATCGCCCTTGCGATTTACGATTCTGTTCAATCCGGTAAGGATGATTTTTCCCTGGTTTTGGTATTTCTTGCTTCCATAATCTGCATTATAGTTTTAACATTATCAGGAATTCTTTTGAAAAAGTCCCATTGGTAAACCCATTTCTATGAAACAAAAATTTGTTTATTCACTTATAACTTTAAGTTTTCTCTTCTCCACTCCCGTATTTTCCGAAGGACAAGAGATCATAGTATCCGCTGCATCCAGCCTAACAGACGTTCTAAGAAAAATCGGAGAAAAATTCGAAAAAAAACACGGAGTTAAAGCAGTTTTCAATTTCGGATCATCGGGGAGTCTCTATCAACAGATAGAAAAAGGAGCCCCCGCAGACGTTTTCATTTCTGCCGACGAAGAGACGTTAGACAAAGGAATCAAAAAAAACATTTTGGATCAGAAGTCAAAAAAAATCCTGCTCAAAAACAATTTGGTTCTGATTCTCCCCCAGGCTAGCACCGCAAAGATCGAAACATTAAAAGATTTGCAAAAATCGGAATTCAAACGGATTGCAATAGGAAATCCAAACAGTGTTCCTGCAGGACGTTATGCGGAACAAACATTGGAAAAGGAAAAATTACTCGTAGCATTGAAGGAAAAATTCATCCCTTGCGAAAATGTAAGACAGGTTCTGGATTATGTTAGTCGGGAAGAAACGGATGCGGGCTTCGTATACCAAACCGACGCAAGTCTCGCGGAAGGAAAGGTAAAAGTTGTCCTCCTACTTTCCGGGCATAAACCGATTTTATATCCCGGGACTCTGGTTTCCGGAACCAAACATTCGGAAGCTTCGTTATTATTTTTGGAGTTCCTTCAAAGTCCTGAAGCCAAAGAAATTTTCACTCAGTTCAAATTCATTCTTCCTTAATGTCCCTGTGCGTAAATATTCAAAAGAAGGTAACCGATGGAAAAAGGGAATTCCGACTCGATGTCCAATTCTCTTCTTCGGAAAATTTCCAGATCATCTACGGACCATCCGGAGCCGGAAAGAGCCTGACATTGAGAACAATTGCGGGACTGATAAAACCGGACACAGGAAAAATCTCCTTTGGAGAAAGGATCTATTTCGATTCCGAAACCCGTCAAAATATCCCTTCCGAAAAAAGAAATCTGGGATATCTCTCTCAAAATTACGGATTATTTCCTCACCTAACAGTCCGAAAGAATATAGAATTCGGATTAAAGAACCTATTCCAATTTCGACCGACCAAAGCGGACAGAGAAATAGTAAACAATCTACTGCATTTATTTGAAATCGAAGGCATGCCGGAAAGTTATCCAAAAACTCTTTCTGGAGGTCAAAAGCAGAGAGTCGCTTTGGTAAGGGCTCTCGCCCGAAAGCCGGAAATATTGCTTTTGGACGAGCCTTTTGCCGCTTTAAATCCGGATCTACGTCAAAGAATGAGAGAAGAATTGAAGTCTCTCCGGGATAGGATCCAAGTTCCGATCCTACTCATCTCTCACGATAAAACCGATCCGGATTTTTTCGGAGTTTCTCCTCTGTATATGGAAGACGGTAAAATCGTGAAGTAGGAAAGGATGATTTATTCACTGGCTAGAAAAGAAAATCTGGCACGCTCGTTCTTAAGAAAGCCTCGACGGAACTCCGATATATGTTATAATGCTCCCTTACCGGAAAAATGTAAGATGAAAAAGCGGATTTTGCCAAAAACGATATTTATCTTATTTGTCATATTTGCTTTCGAGAAAGATCTAGATGCAAAAGTCACCTGTTCCGGAGACGCATGTACTATTTTACCTACCACCATCCAAACACAATTAAACCAGGTAGACCAGGCGTTACAAGCACAGTACACGGATAAAATCTTATCCACTATGGCCGAGTCTGCGGTCATTACCAATATCAATTCCTCGCTTATGGGATCGGGCATCGTCAACAGATTCCAAATCGGGGGAGGCTTGGCACTTGCAGGTCAAAAAAAAGAAGATATCAATGTTTCCTATAAAGACTTGAACTTTTCCAAACTTCCGAACGTCGGAGCTTCACTTTCACCTAACTTAGTTTTTGCTGTCAATCTGGGATGGTTACTCGGAGACGGACCTTCGGATACGGATCAAGATCTTAAAACTTTCATGCACCGTTTCAATCTTTATGTGCACGGATTCAAATTCAATTTTGCGGAAGGAGATGTTCAAAGAGCGATCGAAGCGCAGAACAAAAACGTTCAGTTAGGCGGAGACATTACAACCGGGGGATTTACTCTTCGGTTTCATATATTCGATAGCTACTCTGACGGAATCGGTATTTTCGAATTTTCAGGAATTTCTCTCGGTATGGGAATGCATTACCAAAGGCAGACCATTGACGTTACCTATAATGACGGACAAACACAAGCAATCACCTTAGGTCCCGCCATGGGAACTTGGGGAGGCTCCACTACATTCAATTATAACAGCACGATCACAAGTGTCCCTTTGGATGTGCGCACCGGTTTTAGAATGTTTTATTTTCTAACTTTTTTTGCAGGTGCGGGAACTTCGCTTAACTTTGGTTCAACGAATTTGAAGATAGAAAGGTCCGGTCCTCTGACCATCGCACTGGATGCAGGTTCCGTTGCTTCGTCTTTACCAGCGGAAGTACAAGCACTGATTCCCAGTTCCGTACTAGGACAAAGCAAATCGGGAACTTTGGCATTGGATGTTTCCGGAACCGCGAATACTCCCAATTCCACGAGCTTTCTTGTTACCGGTTTGGAACTGAATGTATTACTAACCAAAGTTATAGTGGAAGCAATGGTTTCCCAAAAAGTCCAGTCAGTCATGATTGGCGCGAAAGTTGCTTTTTAATAACAATTCCTTCCAATTGGTATCTTTCTTGCAACAGTGTATACGATAGGATCACACTGCTTATTTCTTTTGCTCATCACGGGCCTCCATGCTCAGTATTTAAGCAGTTTGTAAGCGAGGACAGCGAATGACTACGACCGTAATTATGAACGAGACCAAGAAGCCAGTTCTACATGTATCTTGTGTACCTAGAAAAGACACCACCCTACTCAAAATCTCCCTCTCTCAAGATGATTTGGGGATTCTCTTTCGGGTCACTTCGGTATTGTACATCCATGGCTGGGATATTTTGGAAGCAGTGGCGGAAACATCGCACGAAGGCCATGTCCAGGATTTATTTGTAATCCGTAGCTGGAACGGAGGGGAAATGACGGAATCCCTCCTCTCTCAAATCAGAAAAGATCTCTATTCTTTATTTTATGAAGAAAAGTCTGTCGAAGAATACCTGCGCGATCATGGTAAAGGAGAGGTGCTCGTGAGAAAGGTAGGAGACCCGGAAGCTTCTTTGAAATTATACAATCCGATCTCTTCCGATTTTACAGTTATGGACCTAAGGATGAAAGACAATACGGGAATCCTATTCCAAATCACGGAAGCGCTCTTTCATTTGGGGATTGATATTATTAGTTTCACTGCCAATAGTTCCGATGGAAAGATCAGAGATAGTTTTTTACTAAGAACTTCCCTCACAGGAGAAAAGTTGGACGAAAAAACAATGTTTCCTTTATTGCGTTCCCGGCTTGAAAATTTTCTTTAATTTGAAAATTCTCTTTTGGTCTTAGTACCGTACAGAACGTACCAAAATAAAATCAGAATCAACAGGGAAATTACAAAAGTAAACCCCGCTCCTTTCTTAAAATAGAAGATTGCAAATACAATTGGAGACAATGCGCGTGCAAGTGATCCGAAGCTTCTAAAAAAACCGAGGGACATACCTTGATCTCCCGCTCCGCTTTCCAAAGAAGCAAAAGATGAAAGCCCCGGATTGACAAGGGCGCTCCCAAATGCCAGAAAAAAAATCGCAAGGAAAGTAAACCCGATACTTTGTCCGAAGATCAAAACCAAAAAGCCGATCGCTACGGAAAAAGAACCGATTCCCGCTATGGATCTTTCCGGATATTTTCCCGAAATCCTTCTGACAATCCCACCTTGCACGAGTACAATGATCATTCCTATATAAAGAAAAGTAAAACCGATGTCTTTCGGAGAAAAATGAAAATTTTCGGAAAGATAAAAATTGATAACAAATTCAAATCCTGAAAAACTAAATATAAAGAGTAGATTCAGAATCGAAATCCGAATCAGATTTTTTGATTCGATCTTGGAAATTGCAAGTAAAGGGTGAATTTCTTTGAATTTTTCCTCAGTGACTTTCGATTCTTTCAAATAGAATACAATCAATAATAATGTAATCAAAGAGACAACGATTCCGAAAAAAGCGGATGCAGGAAATATAACAGCAGTTCCATTCAAATACAAAAAATCTAAAAAATTCAAAACCGAGCTCATTCCCCCGAATAGAGGACCCATAATGAATCCAAGCCCGATCCCGGCTCCCAAAAGCCCCATTCCTGCGGCTCTGGACTTTTCATCGGTAGTATCAGCCATTGCAGCGGATGCCACCGACAAATTTCCGCCCATGATTCCTGTGATCACTCTGGACAAAACAAACATCCAAAACTGAGAGGAAAAGAACCAGATAGAATAACCTACAACACTTCCCAGGGTAGTGAAAATCAGAATAAATCTTCTTCCCATCCGATCCGAAAGTTTTCCCCAAATGGGAGCAGATAGAAATTGCAGAAAAGAATAAATGGAACCGAGTATTCCACCGAATAAAACCATGGTGAATTCTTTGTTTCCATCTCCTCCGATTTGTAAGGCTAAATCATAGAATAAGGAAAAGACGGAATCGTTTCCTTTGAGAAGAAAATGTTCTATTGTTTTGGGAAATAAAGGAAATAGAAGGGAAAATCCCATCATATCCGTAAACACGATTAAAAATAATATAACTCTGGTTTGTTTTTGGGAATTTGGCATTTGTAAAAGGGGTTATAAAAAAAAGTCACAGATCACTCTGTGACTTTTTCCCGTCAAAAAAAGGATGATAAAAAAAGCGGGTAAGACTCTTCTTATTTGCTTTTTACTTTATCGATCAAAGATTTCAACTCATCAAGACCTTGTTTCAATTTTTCTTTTACTTGAGGAGGGAGAGCAGTATCAATTTGTGCGTAAATAGTTTGATAATTTGCTTGAAGCTTTGTAACGATTTCATCGTAACTAGCATTTGTTTTTCCAATAGCCCCTTGTGCATCAGCAATTGTTTTGTTCAAAAGATCTCTGATTTTTTGAGCATCAGGAGATTTGTCCAATTCACCTTTGCTTTTTAGTTCGTTGTAAACTTTTTCAAGATCAACTACTGCTGTTTTTAACTTTTCTTCACCGGATCTAAACAATGCGATTCCAGCGTTTACTACATCCATTACTAATTTTTCCATACAATATTCCTCTCGGGTCAATTTCCTTATATCGGGATTCCCAAAAGTAGATTATGATTCATCACATGACAATTAAAAAAAGAATGTTTCCCATAAAGTAGAGAGACATAATCAGAAGTTTATCTAAATATTCTAATCAATGGAAGAAACTATCTCGTTTCTTAGCTATTTTCAATCAACTTCTTGATTTGATCTCTGATTTTTGCGGCAGTTTCGTAATCTTCAGTTCGGAGCGCATTCTCCAAGGTTTCTTCCAAAATCTGTAGATTGGATTTGGGGAGGGCTTGGATTTTTTTTTCGGGAGTGATATTCTCACCTTGGATTTCATCCTCTTTCATCACGATTCCAGCCTCATCTAATACTGATTTTGCGATAAAGATAGGGGCGTTTGCTCTGAGTGCAAGCGCAATGGAATCGGAAGGTCTTGCATCCAAAGTCAAAATTTCTTCATCACGTCTCAATTGGATCTTTGCGTAAAAAGTGCTGTCGATGATTTCTTCAATCGTGATCTTCAGGACGGTCGCACCCATTGCAGTCAGCATGTAGAGCATAAGATCATGAGTCATCGGCCTTGGAGGTTTTGTACCATCGATCACCGTTGTGATGGAATGAGTTTCCAGGGGACCTATAAAGATAGGAACCACACGGTTGTCTTCCGTATCCTTGGGTCGGAGGAATACGGCAAAGCCAACATTGGTCAGGCTAATATCAGAGATTTTTACTTCGAAAAATTCCATAGACGACCTGTTTGCCTCGCAATTATAAATGGGCCCAGAAGGGCTCGAACCTTCGACCCGCAGATTATGAGTCTGCTGCTCTAACCAACTGAGCTATAGGCCCTTTACCCATTCCAATGTTTTTCAGAAAAAGGGAGAGACAAGCAGAAAACCGTTACTCACTCCCCACGGAGCGAATAAAGAGTCCTTTTTCGAAAAAATCTTCTAAATCCGTTCTTTCTTTTCTCCAAAAAATCCATGCCCAATAATGATTCTGTCCTTTTGACCAAATCCAGAGATTCGCTTTCAAAAGATTTTGGTTTCTAATTTGTTCCGCACGGTAAATCAAAACGGTTAAGCCCGAAATATTTACAGTTTCTTTTGTTTTATTTTTCCCATGCCAGAAGATCTCCGATTCATAAGCATCTCTTTCGAAAGAGAGAGAATTTAAAGGAAGTTTTCGTAAAACAATGAAAAACGGATCACTCTCGGCAGGATAAATATGAGCTGTCGTTTCAAAACTAAGAGATTGTTCTTTGATAACTACATTTGCGGGAAAAGAAAACTCTTGTCCTTCCCATAAAAATTTCTCCGATTTCAGAAGTAATTTTTGGGAAAGAATCGTTGTAAAACTAGAACTGATTGCGAGTATAAAAAATACAGTCCTATACATGAACTCCATTTCAACGAAAAGCACCCCGAGCTTGCAAGCAAGAAAAGGATTTACGGGCATCTACGTACATTATCCTTTCTGTTACCAGAAATGCGATTATTGTGATTTTTTTTCAGAAGGGATCGGAGAAGGAAGATCAAACGTAGAAGATTTGTTATTCGATTCGTATAAAAAAGAGTTTTTGCTTAAAAAAGCAAATTCCCAAGAGTTAAAAACCGCAAAAGTAGATACGGTATTTATGGGTGGAGGAACTCCCAGTAAAGCCAGTCCCGAAAATTGGTTTCGATTGTTAAAATTTTTCAGAGAAGAATCTGATTTTAGTTCCGATCCGGAAATCAGCATAGAAGCAAATCCGGAAGATCTATCTTTGGATTTTATCCAAAGCTTGAAAGAAGCGGGTTTCAACAGACTCAATATAGGGGTTCAAACCAGAAACCCCAGGGACTTAAAATTTTTAGGCAGGTACTATGATGAAAACAAATACCAAAATCTAAAATACATTTTGCAAAACTCTCCTATCGAACGAATCGGAATCGATTTGATGTACGGACTTCCCGATTCAAAAAAAGAAGATTTTTTGGAAGATTTGGATTATTTTTTGAACTTCCAGCTAAACCATATTAGTTTGTATTCATTGACATTGGAAAAAGGTACTTCCTATTCCAGAAATGTAAAAGAAAAAAAAGCGAAACCTCCCAATGAAGAGATGCAAAGGGAAATTTTGGAGCTACTTCCCTCCCTTATGCAAAAGAGAGGTTATACTTGGTATGAAGTTTCCAATTACTGCAAAGAAGAGCTTTTTTCCCGCCACAATTTACGTTATTGGACTTACGAATCCTATCTTGGGCTCGGACCAGGAGCTCATGGTTTTTTAGACGGATCCCGGTATGGCAATCCCAGAAATACAGGCACCTATTTGAAACATCCGGGCAAACCTTCCACAGAGGAAACCTCTTCCCCCAGAGAAGAACTGGCACTCTCCTTATTCAGGCTATTTTTACCCATCCATATTCCTTCTTTTCTAGAAGCTTACATTCCTCGGAAAACTGCAAAAAAAATGATCTCCAGTTTGGATGGATTTGCCGCCAAAGGTTACTGTAATTGGGACGGTTCCCGTTTCCAATGGGAGTCCACCGCATTACTTATATTAGATGACTTAATTACTGAACTTGCCATTTCCGAGTAAATTTTCCAGCTAATTCATGCAAAATGCATGGAAAAAGATTTGCCCGTAAGCCCTATTCGAAAAATACTGTCCCTATCCCGGGGCCTGTAGCTCAGTTGGTTAGAGCACACGCTTGATAAGCGTGGGGTCATAAGTTCGAGTCTTATCAGGCCCATAGGATACCGTTTTATACGGGGCGTTAGCTCAGCTGGGAGAGCATCTGATTTGCATTCAGAAGGTCATCGGTTCGATCCCGATACGCTCCAAAATCCTACCCCTTTTTTACATCTATTTTCCATTGGCATCTGTCTTACTGTTTGGTGGGACCTTCCCAATATGGGAAAATTTCTACCTGCGACAGGTGCTTTATGAACTAGACTTATCTAGGATTAGAGGATTTTTTTAGCCAGGTTGCTAATTCATCCTCTTTAATCGAACCATCCGCAACTTTTAACATAACTTTGACAACATCCTCTTCTGAGGTTTCAATAGTAAATCCATTTGAGGCAAGAAAGACAAACATCAAAAGAAACGAAGTTCTCTTATTCCCATCAATAAAAGGATGATTTTTAGCAATGCCTATGCCGAGGGAAGCGGTGAGTTCAAAAATACTAGATTTAGGTTTATAATGCCAGATGTTCTTTGATCTATCGAGAGCTGACTCAAGCAAACCTTCATCTCGAATGCCTAATAAACCCCCATGCTGTTTGATTTGATCTAAATGTATCGCTTCCGCAATTTTTTTACTTAACCATTTAGATTCGCTATTCATTTAGCGAGTTCTTTCAAAGCATTTCTATATTTTTTCGAAGCTTCCTGATATAATTCCATCGAAGCTTCGAAATCAGGATCATATGGAGATAATAGAATGCCATTTTCGGTTTCCAAGAGAAAGACAGTGTCTCCTTCATGAAAATTATATTTCTCTAAAAGAGCTTTTGGGATAGTTGCTCCTGCAGAATTTCCGATGGCCCGAATTGTCGTTTTTTTGACAAAAGGAATGTCCATAGTTATAACATAGGTAATAACCGAAAACAATCAACTATTTTTTCATTATTATGGGATAGATACGCTCCAAAATCCTACCCCTTTTTTACATCTATTTTCCATTGGCATCTGTCACACTGTTTGGCGGGATCTTCCTAGTATAAGAAAAAAACCGGGAAGGGTTCCCGGTTTCGAAGGGTATTATTTTTTTAAGCGTGAACTTCCCGAAAACTTTTGTATCTGTTTTCTTTTTCGTCCCAAACATGGCACTGTTTCCACTGTTTATAGATATAAGAAATACTGAACTTACCTTCTTTGACATCGTTCGCATATTCGGATTTTAAGAGCTCCCGATAGGCTTCTTTCAAATGATAACATGGAATCGCGGTAGAGAGATGATGGGGAGTGTGAATATCAATATGAAAGTGCAAAAAAGAAATGATCTTCGGATTTAAAAAATTATAGGTGGAATGGATCTGCCCCTTATACGGGTTCCAATCTTCGGATCTATAAAAATGGATCTCATCTGAAGTATGATGGAGATAAGTATAATAACTCATCCAAAATTGAAACACAATGCCCGGTGCTATGAAGAAATGAAAGATGGAACTCAGTTTGCCTGTCAAAAGATAAGCTGAAACAAAAAGAACCGCAAGTCCCGAAAACAAAACTATGTAAGATAGATAGAGTTTTTTTCTATGTGTAGCAATGTATTTACCCGGATAAGCATGATTGATTAGATTATGCAATAGAGAACCAAAGGGTGGCAAGTATCTGGTCCATCTGTATATTGCAGCACGTATCGGCAGTTTTTTGCGTAGAATCAGATATTGATTCACTGTAAACGGCAGCCAGGCGTTGTCATAATAGACATCTTTATCATTCGAATCCAGATTATTCGTATGCGCATGATGCGCGTTATGTGAAAATTTCCATCCATAGTACGGATAAAAGGAAAACAGAAAGAAAAAGTGACCAAGTGTATCATTTATCCGATTGTTTTTTAGAAAAGAAGCATGGGCACAGTCATGTCCCAAAACAAAAAGAGAAGTGACGGAAGTGCCTGCGAGAATCCATCCCAAAGGCAAAAGGTATGTATAATCGTTTTGAATGAAAAAATAGAGCAACCCCAAACTCAAAGAGTGAAAAACAATTCCAACCATCATAAATAGAATCGCTTTTTTTGCGTTGGGGCGGTACAACTCGGGTCGAATGGATTTCACAGGCCCTGTTAAATTGACAGGTTCCCTCCTTTCTTTCGTTTCTATTTCCGAAATAGGAGTGGGTTTTTCCAAAATAGGAATCATGCAGAGGTCCTCAGGTGTTCCAATCATAATGAACACCGCTAAATATTTTTGTCTGAGATTAAAAATCTGCCCCTATCTGTCAAGAAAGCTTAGTTTCGAAGGAAATTGCCATTTCCCGAAATTGTCATCCCAACGCCATTCTTATGAAATAAGATGGGGTTTCCCTAGAAAAAAGGTCTTGCCTACTAGTGAATTTCGTTAGAAACCTGACGAAGCCATGTCAGTAAGAGATATTCTGAAAGAAAAACAAACCTCTCTTCTCACCATCGAAGAAGATCACAACGTTTTGGAAGCCACAAAGCTGATGGTTGCTTCCAAAGTAGGTTCCATTATGGTCACTTTCCAAGGAAAGTTGGCAGGGATTTTCACTGAGAGAGATTTAATGAGGATTGTGGCGGAAAAGCACGAAAGTCTGCACAAGATAAAACTGAAAGAAGTGATGACCACTCAACTGACAGTTGCTAGTCCGAACGACGAAGTGGATGATGTGCTCAATACAATGCTTTCCAAAAGATTCAGGCATATGCCCGTTATGGAAGACGATCTGATCATCGGACTCATCTCCATCGGGGACGCAGTCAAAGTGAAATTGAGTAAAACCGAAAAAGAAATGCATATACTCCGCGAATATATGTATGGCTCTCACTGAATCGATTTTCGCTCCGTAAATTTCATATCTTTTCGATTATAAATAAAAATTATCAAAACTCTTTTTTTTGCGGGATACTACTTCCCGCAAAATGGCTTCCAGGTTTTTCGTATCTTCCCTGTTGTAAGCAATGAGAAGATTCAGTTTTTCCAAATCATCATATTCCACATAATCTTTCCAAAGGAGAGGCGCCATCTTTCCATCCACAGATTGAATTTCTTCGGGGCGGACGAGGCCCAGTTGAATTTCCGATTTTTTAAGTCCTCCTTTGATTCCCATATCATGAAGTACATTCATCATATCCAGGTGCACATTGGGGATCTTTTGATTGAATTCCTTTTCTAAGAAAGGTATATCAAATCTTTTTCCGTTGTAAGTGACTAAAATCAGATCACCGGAAAGATCATCTAACATGAATTCCAGATTTTTTCCCCTTTCGAATGTAAACATTTCTCCATTCAAATAAAAACTGGCTACAGTGACAAAAGAAGATTCGTCAATTCCGGTAGTTTCTATATCCAGATAACAAAACTTATGTGAAAAATCCTCCCATAATCTCCAAAGTTCCTTATTGGGAAGTTTGGATACGAAATATGAAAAATCTTTTTCTTTCCATTTTGAATTCAGAAACCCGGCCTCTTCATGCAAAAAAGAAATGGACGGCAAAAACTGAATCTTCTCCCAATTTTCCACGCTTAAAGAAAACAAATCATCCCAATCCAAAATTCCGTTTTCCCAAAGTCTGGATTGAAGAACAGGCCCTATCCCAGAGATGATTTCAAAACAGGAACGTATCATAGAATCGGAGTGTTTTGGATCCAGCGCAAAATCCCTTCCCTAAAAACGGAAGATCTTTCTCCGAATCCGATTCGCAAATATCCTTCTTCCTCGAAGTTGATTCCGGGAAGCACAAAAACACCTGTTTTGTGAAGAAGGGAGTCGCAATATCTTTCGGAAGAGATGCCCGATTTTAATTTTGCCCAGCCAACAAGTCCCCCTCCTACTTCTCCGAAAGATATAATATCCCCAAGTTCGGACAAATGAGAATTCCAGAATGTCAAATTTTCCTTTAATTCGGATTGGATACTTGGTAAAAACAAATTTCGATTTTGCAAAAGCCCCAAGGCAATCCGTTCGGACACAGGGGAAACCGTATGAGTAAGATAATCTTTGAACGAACGTGCCCTTTCTATAACTTCTCTCTTTGCGATAAGCCAGCCCACCCGAAGCCCTGTTACACCGAAACATTTGGTAAAAGAACCTGTTCCCAAAAAACTATCTTTCGGAGAAACTCCTGTTTCGCCCAAACTAGAATTCAAATCGAGAAACCGGTAATGTTCGTCAAATAACATCGGTTTGTTTTTTAATAAAAGCACTTGTTTTAGATTTGCCCATTCTTCACGGGGAACACAAGCACCTGTCGGGTTATGCGGTTGGTTGAGTATGTAAAAATCAGCGGTGATAGACTCCCAATCCGATGAAAGGAGAAATCTGCCAACCGGAACTTTGATGATTTCCGCCCCCAACATTTTGGGAATCTCATACAGTGCCTGAAACGCAGGCCAGTAAAGAGCCACTTTCATCCCAGGTTTAAGGAAGAGATGAAATAACAAATAAAGCGCCTCACCCGTACCAGTTGTTACAAGCACCTCATCGGGAGAAACGCCGGGGTAGAGTTTGGCAATCTCTTGTCTAAGATCGACTCTCCCCCGATTGGGAGAGTCATTTAAGGGAATGGACAACATTTCTTCCTGCCTGAGTCCCGCATAGGACATCGCCTGGCCCAAATCCATTGGGTGAAATCCGCTTTCTCCCAAATTGCAAAAACAATTTGTCCGGTAAGATTCCAACCTTTCTTCTATGAAAAATTCTCTAGGTTCCAATTTTGATTTCCAGCTTTTCCAGTTTCAAAAGGATAGTATGTAAACTATGTTGAAACCAGAAGACCACATCCTTGCTTGGACGAAATCTCCTTTTTCTTCCGAAATCATAAACGAAGCCAAACTTGCTTTGTTGGAATTCGAAAGAGGAATTTCCACTCCTCTTACCGATGCATTTTCGATCCCCCTTGAATTCGGAACGGGAGGAATGCGCGGCAAAATAGGAAACGGTGTAGGACTTATGAATACCTACACTGTAGGCCGGGCGGCTCTGGGATTTGTACGTCATCTGGTTAAAACAAATAAAAAAGCATCCATTGTCATTGCCTACGATTCCAGAAGGATGTCCAAAGAATTTGCGGAAGTATCAGCCGGGATTGCCGCAAGCCTAGGTGTGAGTGTAAAAGTTTTTCCTGTAGTGACACCCACTCCCCTTCTTTCCTATGCAGTTCGTTATTATAAAGCGAGCGGCGGAATTGTTATCACCGCTTCTCACAACCCTCCTGCCTATAACGGTTTCAAAGCCTACCTTGCAGACGGAGGACAAATCGTACCCCCTGATGATGCAGAGATCATAGGAAATATAGTATCCGTTACCGATTGGAATCAAATCCAATTTGTAGATCCCAAGTCAAAACTTTATAAACAATATGTAACCTCCGTCGGAAAAGATTGTTTTGCGTCTTACTTAAAAGAATTAAAGAAAGCGAATATTCAATCCAAGGCAAAAGCCTCCGATAGAAAAAATCTGAAAATCGTATACTCTCCGTTACATGGAACCGGAGGAGAATCGATGAAAGCTACACTAAACTACTTCGGATATAAATCCGTATTCCTCGTTCCCGAACAAAAAAAACCGGACGGTGAATTTCCCACAGTCAAATATCCTAATCCTGAAGAAAAAGACGCACTCGCGTTATGTGAAAAACATGCCAAGATCAAAAAAGCAGCTGTCTTTATCGCAACAGACCCGGATGCTGACAGATTGGGAGTCGGGATCAGAAGAAAAGACGGAGAATACGAATATCTGAATGGAAACCAAATCGGTTCCATTATGGCCGCATACTTATGCGAAAAAGTATCCTCCAAAAAATCAAAAACCCGATTTCATCTGATCAAAACGATCGTGACTACAGACCTGCAGGAATCCATTGCAAAAAAAAATAAAATCAAAATGGCAAATGTGCTCACAGGATTCAAATACATTGCGGAAGAAATGAAAACATTGGACAAAAAAAAGTCCGACAAGTTTTTGTTTGGTGGAGAAGAGTCTTACGGCTATCTTCCCGTTCCTTTTGTAAGAGACAAAGATTCCCTCTCCAGTGCTCTTCTCTTTATTGAAATACTCGCGGAGAAAAAAGACCTGCTCTCCTATCTGAATGAAATTTATTTGAAATACGGACTTTATCGGGAGAGTTTGTATTCTCTCACTCTGGAAGGAAGTTCAGGTCAGGCAAAAATCAAAGAGTCAATAGAAAATCTGCGCAAGACCGACTTACTTGGATTAAAGATCGGAGATAGAAAGGTTGTTTCCGTGATGGATTACGGGAAACAGACAGCGGCAGGCATTGCCAAAGCAAGTATTTTCAAAGGAATGCCGAAATCAAATGTGATTCAATTGGAATTGTCAGGAAATGCAAAACTTACTATCCGCCCTTCGGGCACGGAACCAAAAGTAAAAGTTTACTCTTCCTTTCGCTCCCTTTCCTCTCCCAAAACGGAAGAACAGATTTCTCCTCTTTGGGATGAACTTGGGAAAGAGATTAACGTCGCTGAAAAAGAATTTTTAAAACTGGCAGGATTAACCAAATGAACGAAATAAAAAACAAATTTCAAGAAACCAAAGAACTCACCGAAAAATACTTACTCAATACATACAACAGATACCCGGTAGCTTTCAAATACGGAGTGGGTGAATTGTTGTTCGACCAGGACAACAAGGAATACATTGATTTTCAATCGGGTATCTCGGTTACAAACCTTGGACACGGAGAAGCCGATATTATAGAAGCCCTTAGAGAACAGTCGGATCGAATTTTCCATTCATCTAACCTGTATTACTCGGAAGAGCAGGCAAAACTGGCACAAGTGATCATAGAAAACAGTTTTCCCGGAAAAGTATTTTTGTGCAATTCGGGAACGGAAGCGAATGAAGCCGCCTTCAAACTGATACGAAGACATGGAATAAATAAAAACTTGGAAAAACCGGTGGTATTGGCACTTCATTCCAGTTTTCACGGAAGAACTTTCTCTTCCATGACAATGACCGGAAATTCCTCCATCAGAGAAGGGTTTGGCGAACTCGCAGCGGATGTTCATTTTGTTACTCCCAATGACGAACAGTCTCTGATTTCTGCATTTGATAAATACGGAGAAAACATAGCCGGTCTGATGATGGAACTTATCATTGGTGAAGGCGGAATCATTCCTATGAGCCAAGGTTTTGTAAACCTTGCACGAAAATTAACGGAAGAAACAAACTCGCTTTTAGTCTTTGATGAGATTCAAACGGGAATGGGAAGAACTGGAAAAATGTTTTGTTTCGAACATTACGGCTTTGCTCCCGATGCATTCACATTGGCAAAAGCATTGGGATCCGGATTTCCAATCGGAGCCATGATCGTATCCGACGAGTATGCTCCTCTCATAGGAAGAGGTATGCACGGAACAACGTTTGGCGGAAATCATCTGGCATGCGCTGTGGCGTATGAAACTTTCAAAATCATACTCAGCAGAAATTTATTGGAACATGTGGAAACTCTTTCCGTAAATATGTTTCAAAGATTGGAAAATATAAAGGCAAATTCGCCTCTTATCAAAGAAATAAGAGGAAGAGGACTTCATATCGGTTTGGAATTAACGCAAAGCTCAAGGCCGATTGTGGAAGAATGTTTGAAGAGAGGTCTTGTTGTAAACAGCACAGCGAACAACGTGATCAGAATCATGCCTCCTCTTACCATCTCAAACGAAAAAGCCTCGGAAGGTTTGGATATTTTAGAATCGGTATTAAAAGGATAAAAATGAAAAAGATAACAGTACTCGCAGGTGATGGGATCGGACCGGAAGTTATGGAAGTTGCTTTGGAAGTTGTTAACAAAGCACTAGGTTCTAAAAAAAACGACTTTTCCTTTGAACCGGCATTAGTTGGTGGAGCGGCGATCGACGCAACAGGATCTCCTTTACCTCCCGAAACTTTAAAATTATGCGAAGAATCGGCAGCGATTTTTTTCGGTTCCGTAGGCGGACCAAAATGGGAAGGTCTACCTCCCGACAGACAACCGGAAAGAGGCGCCTTACTTCCATTACGCAAACATTTTGATTTGTTTGCCAATTTACGCCCTGCAATTATCTATTCCGAATTGAAAAATGCATCCCCTCTTCGTGCCGATATCATCGGGGACGGATTGGATATTTTAATCTTAAGAGAACTTACCTCCGGAATTTATTTCGGAAAACCGAAAGGCAGAGAGGGTTCAGGCCCGGAAGAATTTGCCTATGATACGATGAAATATTCCAGAAGAGAGATCGAAAGGATTGCAAGAAAAGCATTCGAAGCCGCCCGCAAAAGAAATAAAAAAGTAACCAGTATCGACAAAGCAAACGTACTTACAACTTCCGTTCTTTGGAGGGAAGTTGTGATTGATTTGCACAAAAGGGAATTTTCCGATTGTTCCCTTGATCATCTCTATGTGGACAACGCGGCGATGCAGCTCATTGTAAAACCGAAACAATTTGATGTGATGCTTTGTGAAAATATGTTTGGTGATATTCTATCTGATGAAGCATCCATCATCACAGGTTCCATTGGAATGTTGCCATCGGCTTCCATTTCCGAATCGGGATTCGGACTTTACGAACCATCCGGCGGATCGGCACCGGATATTGCCGGAAAAGGAATCGCAAATCCGATTGCTCAGATTCTTTCCGGAGCTTTGTTATTACGTTACTCTTTCGGTCTGGAAGAAGAAGCTGTGAAAATCGAAAATGCGATCAGAACTGTTTTAAAAAAAGGCCTTCGAACCGGAGATATTGCGGAACAAGGCGCAAAAATTCTGGGAACCAAAGAAATTGGGAAAGAAATCCAAAACGCCATCTAAAGAATTAGGACAGAGGGACATATGCAAGCAGGAATAGCGCCAACGGGTAGACCGTATAATATACTTATCGCGGAAAACTCAAAGTTTCAGTCCAAACAATTGCAACAAATCTTGGAATCGGAAGGTTTCAAGATCATTGGAATTGCAGAAACCGGCAAAGAACTTTTACAATTGTACAAAGAACACAAACAGCAAATTGATTTGATTACCGTCGAAATCTTTTTACCTGAAGTAGACGGTTATGCTGCTTTCTGGGATATAAAAGATATGGGGATATTGCCTCGTATCATGTTTATCTCGGAAGAAAATACTCCCAGCGTAGTGAAAACTCTATTGGAGCACGGTGCAATGGAATATATCATCAAACCGATCAAAAGAGAAAAGATTCTGGAAAAGATAAAAGAAACTCTGGTTAAGATTCCCAAAATATAACATTAAAATTTCTTCCCTCTTCTTTCGAACGATGACTAAAGTACTTAGGAGAGAGGAACACTTCATTGTTTTGCGGATCCAACGCTAAATTGTGAAATTCCTTTCTCAGTCTAACGAGAATTGCCTCTTTCACACCAAGTAAGTATCCCATTCCGGGAGCTTCTATCACAACACCGGGCGGCATGCTCATGAAATGTTTTGCTACATCCCATTGGACGATATAATTCTTTTTGGAAATGGAAGGACCGGCAAACACTTGTAACTCTTCTTCCGTAAATCCCTGGCTCTTTAGCCAATGAATCAGTTTTTCAGAGATTCCAAGCAAAGCCCCTTTCCAACCGGAATGTAAGGCTGCAATCATAGGTTTTGTTTTGGAATAACAGAAGATCGGGACACAATCTGCAGACCGAATCACCAAACCGGTATTTGGCTGCAAAGTAACCAGTCCGTCTCCCGCCTTATCCGATTCATTCGGAAAATGATCTTCCATGATCGCGTCAAAATGGGACGGGTCTGGAATCCAATCCGATATCCGACCGGATTCCACCAATGCAATCTCTCTTTTGTGAACCTGATGCAGGGAAAAGATTTTATCCGTAGGAAGTTTTGTATATTTGGAAACGATGATATTTGTCGCAGACTGCCAGCCTGCATCTTCTTTTGGAAAAGAACCTCCGGGGAATGTATCCTTCCACGCATCTTTGCCGAGCGTTAAACAATGAATCTTGCCATAGGGAACTTCAATGGTGCGAGAATCTTCTATCATTGTAAAAAATCAATATCCTTTGATGTGTCCATTTTTCTCCGAGCGATCTCTTTGTAAAGCGGGGAACAATCCCAATGTTCCCGTTCGCATAAATTAGAAAACTTGAATGGAGTGTAATGAGTCACCATAATTTTCCAAGAAAAGTCCCGCCACTGGTATGTAATATAAGGCAACGAAGCGGAAGGGAAACGATCGTCCAAGACCAAATCCAATCTTCGTTCTTTCATTTCAAGAAGACTGGCGTTTTTTTCATGTCCAACCCGCCCGCGAGTACTAGTAGATTTACGAGCAAGCCTTTTGTCTGTTAGGCCGGTCTCCGCTTCCCATGCATAATCGGGGCGCATCCAGTATATAAAATGAGCCTGTGCTCCGAAAAATGCAACTCGAAAGCCATTCAAAGAATTTCGATCATAACCGTTATCGAATGTAAGTTTGTTCCCGTAAAATCTTCTCTCTTCCCCGATTCCATTCCATGTAGACTCTAATGAATTTTGTTTCCCAAAAGGATCTATGTACACCGCAAGAGAGATCAGAAACAAAAATAAAAAAAGATAAGCCGAGATCTTCTTTTGTTTCGGAAGAATTTGATTCTTTGCTGCCGAAGAATTTATCAATTTCAAATATTCATTCGTATGAGTGTATACGATCCAGGACAAATATGGGATAACGGGAATCCAAAATCGCATTCCCATAAAATCGCCGCCTATATAAATCACATAAGCAATGTACAAAAGCACTGCGGTCGATAAAAAACTTTTTCTCCTACGATAGAAAAGATTTCTACCGAGTAAACAAATAACCAAAGGAAAAATCAAAGTATAAATAGGATAAGCCCGAAACCAATAGAGAAGATAGCCTATCCCTTGCGTGAAATAACCGGAATGATTTGCCTTTGCATAAAAAGTATTCGGCAAAATCTCTCCGTAATAATCAATACGCAAGAGCTCCATCCCGACCAAGACTCCAAGTGGTAACAAGAGATAGTTGGACAATGT
Source organism: Leptospira ilyithenensis (assembly GCF_004771005.1). Lineage (GTDB taxonomy): Bacteria > Spirochaetota > Leptospiria > Leptospirales > Leptospiraceae > Leptospira_A > Leptospira_A ilyithenensis. The sequence continues at coordinate 105,289 of NZ_RQHV01000038.1, read as the reverse complement.
CTGTTTGAGATGGCTAATGGATTTGATCTGATCGAATTTAGATAAAAAATGAATTCCGAAAAACAAAACTCCTTCCGGGCGAATCAAGCTGACGACAGCAAGCAGAGCTCCTGTATATTTGGAATCTTTCTCCCATTCCCGCAAAGCAACACTTAAGAAAAATGTAAAACACATGGTTTCCAAACCGGACGTTGCAAAAATCCAATTATGGTAAAATAAAGAAAGATGGAGAGTGAAAATAGGAAGGAGAAGAGCAGGATATTTATTTTTCTCTTGGAAGGAAAAATAAACCAATAGTCCGAAAAAAGACAGGATACCGAAGAGAACGGAAATGTTTAATGAAGAGAAGGAAAATTTGATTCCCAAAGAAAGTAAAATCGTCCAGAGAAAATTGCTATATCCTTCGACTCTCTCTCCCGATTGAAATACAAGCCCTGCCCCTTCCGCCAAGTTTCTTGCATATACGAAACTGATAAATGCATCATCACAAAGCCAACGCAAAGAATACGATTTATAAATGGCAAACCCAATGCCAATTGCGGATAAAATAAAAAATGAATATCTCACAAAAAAGTTTTTCAATTTTATCATAACAAAAAAACTATTTATCCAATTCAAAAGAACGAATGAACTCTTCGATAAGTTTGATATGATCCATTTCCGGATTCGGATTTTCTTCGGAAGGTTCGTAAAGAAAGTCGTCAAACAAATGAAAATCGAATATTTTCAGTTCAAAGTCGGGAAGTGTGATGATTATATTTTCGGCATGTACGTCAAATATCAGTTTTTCTTCTTCTGCGAGAAACTTTGTCACTTCAATCACCCGGTTAAAATCCACGGCAATCTTTTTCAATTTGGAACGGGAAATGATTCCGAAACGATGCGTATCAAAATTCAATTTCCATTTGGGAAAAAATTTATCCAAAATCGCGTTTTGATCCAGTTTTTCATTTCTGATAGTGAACTCTTTCAGATGTTTTCCGGGCAACAAAGTCTGCTGGTCGCAAGGAGTGAGAGTGATAGACGGGACTTTCCATGGAGTATTTCGAATGCGAAGCCCCATAAAAAAACGGGTAGGAATTACCAAGTCGGGGATTAAAGATTTTAATTTCCAGTAATGCAATCTTTCCAATCCCAATCGTTTGAATTTGAATTCGATCTCATCCCTGTTGGATTCGAAAATGGTTTGTTTTTGAAGATAGTTTTTTAAATCTATTTCTTCTTTCTTCAAAAACTGATCCATATTTCTTCCCACTTGTTTGAAAAGGGAGCCGAACAAAGCGTCCGAAGGAAGTTTAGATTTGCCGATTTTGACTACCTGATTCCAGGGAAGTTTATAAACAAATTTATAAGAACCTCTTCCTATATAATCTTGCTGAGACAGAGGAAGAAAATTGTCCAAATACTCTCTGTTATATCGGTGCGTGATTCGGAATACATGGGATACAGGAAAGGCCCACTCGTAAAATTTTCTGAGAGAGCCGGATTGCCGTAAGACTTCGTCAACAGGAAGGTCTTCGATGGGAATCGGAATCGCCTGTTTTTCGTGGTCATGGAAAAGTTCCTTATCCAGTCCCTTTTCCAATAATTCCAAAAACTGAGGAATCTTTCCCCACCTGGGGTATTGATTCCAAAGGGAGAAGACCTTATCCTTAATCGTTTTGAAACGGCTTTCTCCCTCCGGCATCTACTTAGTCCAAGGAACGACTGCTTTGTATTCTCCCAAAGCTTTTTGAGATGCGATTGCTTCTTTCAATTGGGAATCCGCAGCTTCGTCAAACCACCAGTAGTCGGTGACGAAATCTTCCGTTCCGTATTTTCCAAGAGGAAGACTCGGAGCGGAAAACTTTCTCCAATACAAAATCCGTGTGCTCGGTAAATGCCATAAAAGAACATAAGGATATTCTTTATAAATGATCTTATCGATTTCTTTTACAATAAAGTTTCTTTTGTTCAAATCGAATTCGGACTTTTGTTTTTCAATCAACACATCCACAGCAGGAATTTTCAAGCCGGGTAGATTGGGTTGCCCTTCTTCGCTCGCATACTTGGAATGCCATTGTGCTTCAGGATCTTTGAAAACTCCCGAACCCCAAGCCGCCCAGGTCATATCAAAATCGTATTTATCTACACGAGCGCTCCATGCAGCCAAGTCAGTAGTTTCAATATTAGCATCTATACCTACTTCCTTTGCTTTTTCCAAAAAGACTGTAAAATATTTTTCCGTACTTTTGTCTCTGTCCAAGATCGTAAACTTGAAAGGTTTTCCGTTTTTTTCCAACAAACCTTGTGCATTCGGTTTCCATCCGGCTTCAGCAAGCAGCTTTCTCGCTTTTTCCACATTGAATTCGACAGGAGTGTTTGGATTTTTTTCTCCTCCGAAATAATAATCTGGATAATAACTGTTTGTAGGATCATATTCACCATATGCAAGTTTGTCGATCATGAGTTTGCGATCTACAAGAACCGCCATCGCTTCTCTTACCCGTTTGTCACTAAAGATCTCTCTCCTGGTATTCATTGCCCAACCCTGAAAACCGATCGGCTTTAAATTGAAAAAACGTTGTTTTGCGATCCAATTTTTATCAAATATCTCGCCCTTGGCCTCCTCTACCCAAACGGAAGCTTTATATACGGGATATACGTCAATATCTCCTTTCTTGAATGCTTGTAAGGCGACGGCTTCTTCGTTATAAACCTTATAAACTACCTGGTCAAAGTTATTGGTGGTTTTATGAAACGGATACGCTCTTTTCCACCAATCCGGCCTTCTTTCCAATTTGACATATCTTCCTTTCTTAGACTCAATCAATTTATAAGGACCTGATACGACGGGAAACTCGAAGTTCTCCTTATTAAAATCTTTTCCATCGAAATGATGTTTTGGTAAAATCAGGATGGAAGATGCCAAATCATTAAAATTGTTCCAATGCACTTCTTTAGCTTCAAAGCTAACTGTAAACTGATCTTCCTTTACCGGTTTTACAAATCGGGATAAGGAAATGCGAAACACTGCTGTGGCATTTGCAGGGTTCATGATCGTATCATAAGTAAATATCACATCATCCGCAGTGATGGATTTTCCATCCGACCATTTTGCATTTTGATCCAAGTAGAATGTAAACTTACGCTTGTCAGCTGATATCTTCCAGGATTTCGCCAAATTGGGATAAGGTTCAAGTGTTAAAGGATGATAGATCACCAAAGATTCGAACATGGAAGTAAATATTCTGGCGGTGGTAGTGAATTGATCCAAATAATAATTCAAAGACTTCGGGAATTGATGGGAATAGATGCTAATCCTTCCCCCTTTTTTAGCATCTTCGCTTGCGGCAGGATTGGCTGCCCGAAGAAGCGCTGGGATGGAATTTAGATCTCCGGTCCAAGGAATTTCCGGGAGTTTGGAAATCTTTCCGCCAGGGAAATCGGAGTCAGAGTCGGAACAATGGACAAAAACGGTAGCGAACAGAAACGCCGCTGCGAATATTTTTGAAACCAAAAGGGGCTTGCGCATTTATTTTCCTTCTAGAAGAATTTAGGTCGTCTCTTATGAAACACCCCTTCCATCAAACCTGGTTGTACGAGTTCCACTCAAGGATTTTTTGTAGAAGGCACCGATGTAAACTGGACCAAATGCCCAATTCTTTTTGGGAAAATCCTTCCGTTCTCACTGCGGACGAGATCTGGCCGATGGGTATTTGGAAAAAAAGCCCCGCATCCGAAAGAATTGCGAGCACTCATCCCGGTTTACAAAAAGAATACCGGAAAGCATTGGATGACTTCCAGGATTACGATGTCATCGGATCTCCTTATGCGGTTTTTTCTTATGAGCCGAACCCCGAAGTAAGTTCTAAACAAGGACTCATTGCATTTAGGAAAGAGCTTCATTCGAAAAATAAAAAACTGATTTTGGATTTTGTTCCCAACCATCTTTCCATCGATTCGCCTTATATAGACCGTTTTCCCGACTGCTTTTTAAAAACGGAAAAAAACGATCATAACTCGTTTCTCCATACAAACGGAAACAGGTATGTTCACGGAAGAGATCCTTTTTTTGACGGTTGGACGGATACAGTCCAATGGGATTTTTCAAAGGAAGAAACGATAAGGTTGCATAAGAATATTCTAATAGAGATCGCCTCTTTATGTGACGGAGTGAGATGCGATATGGCGATGTTAGCTCTGCCGGATGTTTTCGAAAGAACTCATGGGATCCGATCGCTCCCCTACTGGCAGACAATGATTGATAAAATAAAATCCATCCATCCTGGTTTCAAATTCTATGCAGAAGCCTATTGGGATAAGGAGTATGAATTGCAATGTTTGGGATTTGAAGGCACCTACGATAAAACTCTGTATGACAGATTTTCGGAAAGTTCCGGTGCCGGAGTTTTAAAACATTTGCAGGCTGACAGGAACTACCAAAACAAATCCATCCGTTTCCTGGAGAACCACGATGAAAAAAGAGCGTTCGCTCATTTCGGAAATTCATCATGTGATTATTTTGCCGTATTGAGTTTTCTACCGGGAATCATCCTTTATTACGCAGAACAGGAACTAGGTTATCTAAAAAAAAATCCAGTGCAAATGGGTAGAATGGAAAAAGAAACCGGTTCGATTTTTGTAGAACAATTTTACAAAAGAGCTTTTGAAATCATTCAAAAAAGAAAAGGGAAAATAGAAAGAACGATACCAACCTTACAAACGTTTGTTTCAGATTTGATACTTTGTTATATCCTGGAACATGAAGCCGCAAAAGAATTGTTGATCTGGAATCCGGAAACCTTTCCCGTCTCAGGTAGAATCGGAATCCCCATGAAAGAGTATTATAGGGAAAGCCTAACTGACCAAGTGAGCGGTGAAACATTCCAAATACCGGATTCGGAAAAAGAACAGGAAGGAATGTTTTTCAGCTTAAATGCAAAACAATCCCAATGGTTTATTTTTTAACTCTTTCTGCAAACACAACGCCTTGGATCATTCTGAGGTTTTCCAAAATTTCTTTCAATTGATCCAAGTGATCAACCTCTAACATAAACTTGGCGGTAAGCGTCCCATTCGGATGGGAACTCGCACCTGCTTCCAGAATATTCGTTTCTGTATTGGAAATGGACTCAACCATAGAAAGATAAATCCCTTGTACATCTTTGGCACGCACCTCGATCTGAAGTGGAATCGGTTCACCCGGACCGTCCCAGCGAACTGGAATCGTTTTCATCCATTCCTTTTGTTTTTCCGCAGTCGAACAATCTTTCTTATGAACGCTCACACCTCTACCGCGGGTGATAAATCCGATAATTTCATCACCCGGGATGGGAGTACAACAACTGGCAATCCGAACGGGAACATCATTCCAACCGGCAACAGAAACACCGAATTCTTTCGATTCCGGTTTGTTTGTGCCTGTTGTTTTGGAAACGGGCTTTTTGATTTTAACTTTTTTAATTTCTTTTAAAGTATTTTCATCAATGACCGGAGCACTGTTTTCCAATACGGAAGCAATTGTTTCCTTTTGAGATTCTTCCTGGATTCTTCTGAAATAGGCACGTAACTTCTGTCTGGCGGAAGATGTTTTTACAATCCGAAGCCAAATAGGGGAAGGTTTTGAATTCTTTTCCGTAATGATCTCGACTTGATCACCTGACTTAAGTTCGGTGCGAAGAGTCACCATTCTTCCGTTGATTTTACCGCCGCGGGCATGAAGCCCCACATCCGTGTGAATTCGAAAGGCGTAATCCAGAACCGTTGCACCTTTCGGCATTTCAACGATTTCTCCCTTGGGAGTGAAAACAAATACTTCGTCTTCGTGCAAATCATATTGAAGCTCTTCCATAAACTCTTTCGAATCCAAATTCGGATCCTGCCAGGATTTAAGAACTTCGAGCCATTTCATTCGGAATGCGTTTTCAACCCCTTGTTGCAAAATCGCACTAGTTCGGCTGATATTTGCGGATTCTTTGTAAGCCCAATGCGCTGCGATTCCGTTCTCTGCAATTGCATTCATATCTTTCGTACGAATCTGGACTTCCATAGGTCTACCGTCAGGACCAAAGACGGTCGTATGCAAGGATTGGTATAAGTTCGTTTTGGGAGTGGCTATATAATCTTTAAATCTACCGGGAATGGGAGTCCAGAGAGTATGCACGATTCCGAGTACACCGTAACAATCTTTGATTTCATTCGTTATGATCCGAACCGCTCGTAAATCGAAGATTTCAGAAAAGGTTTTTTCTTTTGTAACCATCTTCCTGTAGATGGAATAAAAATGTTTTGCCCTGCCGTCGATTTTGGCATCTATATTGATTTCAGCTAACCTTTGTTTGAGAATGATTTTGATCTTTTCAATATACTCGTCTCTTTCCGATTTTTTAGCAGCTACCCTTTTTTTTATTTCCTGATACTCGTCAGGATGAAGCGACTGAAAGGACAAATCTTCCAATTCAAACTTTACCTTATAGACTCCCAATCTTCCGGCAATCGGAGCATAAAGAGACAATACTTCTTTTGCAATTCGTTTCTGTTTTTCTAAGGGTTGAAATTTAAGAGTGCGGACATTATGAGTTTTGTCTGCAAGTTTGATCAGCATTACCCGCACGTCTTTAATGGTAGCAAGTAACATCTTTCTGATGTTATCGGCAGCTTCCGTTTCTTTGGATTGGGATTTGATTTCGGAGATTTTTGTAACACCTTCCACAAGATCGGCGATATCGTCTCCGAATTCACCCGCCATATCGTCTTTTGAGTATTCAGTATCTTCCACTACATCATGAAGAAGACCCGCTGCAATCGCCCTTTCATCTAACCCCAGTTCGTCTAGAATGGAAGCAACATTCAAAGGATGAATGATATAAGGCTCACCTGACAATCTTTTTTGTCCATCGTGCATCCTATCGGCAACATTAAACGCTTTTTTAATCAAGCCTGCTTTGTCAGGGCCCAACCTTCTGTCGACAGCTTCGAATAACTCGGACTTGTCTTTGATGTCTTGGTAGATTCCCATTACTCAATCTCCAGGCTGATATCCAGAAAGCGGACCGTATGAGTGAGATAACCCATACTCACTCCTATCCCTTCGAAAGAGGAAAGGAATTCCAGTTTTTCAGGAGTGATTCCTCCCGAACATTCTATCAAAATTTGCGGAGCCTCTTTTTTCAATAGAGAGATCGCGGTTTTCGTATCTTCATCGGAAAAATTATCCAACAGGATGATATCAGGCATTGCCTTAATAGCCTCGTTAAGCTGTGTTAAATGATCAATTTCCAATTCGATGCGATGATTAGGGCGCTGGTTTCGAATTAAAGAAACTGCAGTTTCTATGGAGCCGGCCTTGGCAATATGATTGTCTTTTAACATTGCCATATCGGAAAGATTGATTCTATGATTCCAACCTCCTCCGGTGTGAACCGCGTATTTTGCTAATTTTCGATAACCGGGCAAAGTTTTCCTAGTATCCAAGATCACCAAATTCGGATATTTGTTCACAACCAAATCTGCATTAGTTGCTATTCCGGAAAGGTATTGAATAAAGTTCAATAAAATCCTTTCCGTTTTTAAAATGGAGGAAAGATTACCGTAAAGCTCTCCGATCTTACTTCCTTTCCCCAAGCGGGCACCGTCTTTCAAAAAAGGGGAGTATTGGATTGTATGATTTGTTTTTTTTAGAAGGCAAGCGATTACATCTGTTCCGCAGAGAATTCCTGCATCTTTGGCAAGTAAGATGGCTTTCGTTTTTTCCGAATTGCGAAACAAAGAGTCCGTAGTAATATCTCCCGAAGGAAGATCCTCTTCCCAGGCAAGATCTACAAGGGAAGAAAAATCATCCGGTTCTACCGAAACAACCGGTTCTGTATAGCCTCTGTGCGTCATATCACCTTCTAAAAAGGCAAAAAAAAAGCTGCCTTAACGACAGCTTTTCCTTTCTTTCAAAAAACAAAAGACCTATTTCTTAGGTGGTTTTCCCAGTTTTCCTTCTTTCGGAGGAATGTTTATTTTTTGTTTCGGGAAGATCAAATCTTTGTTTTTGATCTTTCCTTTGTTTGCTTGGAAAATTCGTGGCCAAAGTTTTGAGTCATTATAGATTTCTTTGTTTTTCGCAATTCTCCAAAGACAATCAGCAGGGACACGTTTTTCCACTGTGTATTGTTTCCAACCTTTCCCTAAAGAAATAATACCGGAACCTGCACCAGTTTCATCCCCTTCATTTTCAGATGTTGATTTGGTAGAATCGGTAGTTTTTGTTGCAGTTTCAGAATCTCCATCGGTTTTAACGCTTGTTCCGCGATCTTTACCTTTGTCTGCAAGATTCGTTTTGGGAGATTTTAAATTTGCCACTTGGTCGATGGAAATTTCAGCCAAACGAATGGCTTCTTCCGATTGTCCGATGGAATCTTCGTATTTTTCCTGTTCCAACAAAGTGGAAGAGGCTCTCAAGGATTCATTGGCAGCACCCAAGTTTTCTTGCGCGCTTCCGTAAGCATCTTTGGATTGAGAAGACTTGATCAAACTATCGGAGTTTAACTCTGAAAAACGGGAATTTGCATCTTCAACAACATCGCGTGCCTGGCTGTTTCTTGCTTTGGCATGGTCTTTCACAACACCTGCGAGTAACGCAGACGATGCTGCTTTTGAAGTTTTGATTTTTTCGTCAGCGGATTTCAATTTTCCCGCGTCGATATCTTCCAATGCAGATGCAACTCTTGCTTTCTCTTCTTCGACGGCAGGATTGGTTCCGTTTGTATACTTGGAAGCTTTGTCCAAATTGGATTCGATCTCTTCGGCAGATTGTTTGAGTACATCCGATTTTTCAAGAGCAACCACTTTAGCATCTGAGCCAGCTTGTTTTGCATCTTTGAATAGATTATAAGACGCTTCGTATTCACTCAAAGCGAGAGTACGTTTTGTTTCTTTGCTGGATCCGTCTTTTTCTTCTCTCAAATAAGAAGCTAGAGAGGAATCGGCAGAAGCCAATTTTGCATCCCCTTCTTCTTTCAGAGCATTTGCCTTTTTAAATTCTTCCGAAGAATATTCGGCAGCGTTCGCTTCATCGGCAGCATCAATCAGAGTTACTGCTTCTTCACGGGTCTTAGCTACTAGTTTCGGAAGCGTTTTTTCCAAAGCATCATATGCTTTTGAAATTGCATAATCGGCATTCTTTTTGGAATCGGAAGCTTTCTCTTCCGCAGCAAAATCATTTGCAGCATTCAAACTTCTTTTTGCTTCCGCAAATTCTTCCGGAGCATAACTTTCGGCCTGTAAATTTTCTGCACGACTCACTTGCTCTTTGGCAAGGGCTAGTTCTTTTAGAGGCAATTCCTGACCGCAGTTGATAAAACCGGGTAGAGAAAATAGCACCGCCAAAAGAAAGACTATCGTCTTTTCCTTTTGCACCATTTGGGACTCCTTAATTCTTGGGAATTTTGATAGAAAAGAAAGCAAATTGCTTCCTTTTCTATTTAAATGCAGCTGTGGCTTCGTCTTCGCTATCGAAGATTTCGAAGAAAGAGGTCAGTTTAGTTAACTCGAAAACTTTACGAACAGAACCTGCAACATTGATGATTTTCAATCCACCTTGGTACTTTTTCAAGTTGGATAAACTTGAAATCAAAGCTCCGATTCCAGAAGAATCGATGTAAGAAACTTTCTCTAGGTTAATAACGATGCAGTATTTTTGCTCTTCAATCAATTTTGCTATCACATCCTTGATTTCTGGCGCGTTGTAAAGGTCGATTTCCCCGTTAATGTCGAGGATTACGATTTTATCTTTTTCCCTTCTAGTGATTTCCATGTGTGTCTAGAGACTCCTCAGTGAAGCTACAATCAATGTAGAAATGACGGTACAATTGCATGAAAAAAAATCAGATACGTCAACCTAATAATTTTAGGGAGTAAATAATTTTTTCCAATGGTCGTAATAAGTTTGAAACTCTCCTTTTTCAATGGATTTCCGAAGATTGTCCATGAATTGTTTCATAAAATATAAGTTGTGATAGGTGGAGAGTGTGAAAGCCAAGATTTCCTTCACCTTGTGAAGATGCCTTAGGTAGCCTAAACTATAGGTCTTGCATACCTTACATTCGCAGAGGGGATCTATCGGCTCCGTGGAGAGTCTGTGAGATTCGTTTCTCAAATTGATCTTACCTTTTGAGGTAAAAACCTGGCCATTTCGAGCATTTCTTGTGGGCAAAACGCAATCAAACATATCAATCCCATTCTTAACTCCGTCCAAGATGTCCACTACCGTCCCTACACCCATAAGATAGCGGGGTCTTTTGGTATCCAGATGAGGAGATAGGGCTTCCAGTATCCTTACATACTCTTCTCTCGGTTCTCCGACGGAAAGCCCGCCTAGTGCAATCCCTGGAAAGTCCATATTTTGCAATGTTTGTAAGCTTTCTAGGCGAAGTGCCTCATTCACACCACCTTGCACGATGCAGAATAAATTTTGGTTGTTCGGATTGTTTTGCCAATAGGCAACGGATTGTTTTGCCCAACGATGAGTGCGTTCCAAGGATTCTTTCAATCTTTCCGTCGAACTTCCATAAGGTGCACAATCGTCGAGTACCATCATAATATCGGATCCGATCGCTCTTTGCATATCGATCACAGACTCAGGCGTGAATTTATGATGACTTCCGTCGATATGAGATTGAAACCTTACCCCGTCTTCCTCGAATTTGAATAAACCGGAAAGACTGAATACCTGAAATCCGCCCGAATCGGTGAGCAAGGCGTTCGGATAAGCCATAAAATTTTTTAAACCGCCAAAGGTTTCCATTACCTCTTTGCCTGGTTTCAAATAGAGATGATAAGTATTTCCGAGAATTAATTTATAACCAAGTTCTAATATATCTTCGGAGGAGAGTGCTTTGACAGATCCCCTGGTGCCTACCGGCATAAACACAGGGGTTTCCACTTCTATGTCACCCAAACTGAGAATTCCTCCGCGCGCGAAGGAGTTCGGGTCTTTAGAAGTTTGAATGAAGGAAAGAGGCACTATTTCTTTTTATTTTGGCAAGCTTCGCAAATTCCGAAAATATTCAAACTATGGCCGGTGATGACAAATCCGTTTTGTTTGGCAGCGTTGGTTTGCAATTCTTCAATTCGATCATCCACAAACTCTACGATCTTTCCGCATTGGATGCAGATGATATGATCGTGATGCGCATGCCCGATGATATGTTCGTAATATTTGTAATCTTTCCCGAAATCATGCTCTTCCAAAAGGCCTGCTTCCACCATAATGGAAAGGATTCGGTAGATAGTTGCTTTGGAAATGCGATCCCGATTGTCCTTTAGTTCATCCAAAAGACCTTCCGCGGTAAAATGATTATGCGATGAAAAAATCTTCTGAGCAACGAGCAAACGTTGGTTCGTAATTTTTAAACCCTTCTCCTTCAAATATTCTTCGAAGGCCTGCATTTCTTTCATTGTGTCTTCTGTAAGCGATTCTTCCTCAGACAATGTCGTTCTCCCTACTTATAGTAAATATCAATTGATTTTTCCGGAAAGTGAATAGTACCAGGACCTTTCCGCTTCCTCAGCAATCCGCAAAGCCATGACTCTAAGGAGCCGATTCTGGGCTTCCACTTCCGATTCCCTGTATCCGATCTGAGTAGAATAAAACGCTCTACCCGGAATTTCATTTCTTTCCATAGGTAATTTCCGACCGGACTCAGCCTCTACAAGCTCAATTCTTGTGACTACAAATAGCTCCGTGGTAATCTGCTGGTCGGCTAGATCCATCAAATCCCCTACTGCCTGGTAGTGGACGATTTCAGAATAAAGCCGATAAGTTGCCTTGGATTTGTCTCTGGTTCCAAGAAATCTTCCTCTGCGGTCTATCTCTTCGACAATCATCTGTGTCAAACGGGTGTGAGTGCCTGCCGAATATGTATTGTTTCTGACGTTTTGGATGTAAAGAGTTCGTTTTATATCTGGTATGGGAACTCCGTCAATCTTTGGCGGTCTTCCCGGTTCCGTAGCACAGCCCATCACTAAGGGAATCATCAGTGCCAAAAGAAAGAATGGGAAAAATCGCATCATATTCAAATTTAAGGAGAACCCCCTACCATTTTAGGTCAGTTTCTTTTTCTGTCAAAGGTTTTGGGAATGGAATCGAATTTTGTGAATGCTTGAGACAGGATTTCTTCTTTTTCCTTGCGAGAACCATAGTATTTCCGCATTCTGCGGAGAGCCCTTCTATGATTCGCATTTTGTTTTTACTTATCTCCGGAATTTTATTTTTACAGCCGGATTTGTCTCTAGGTTCCGAACCTCATCCGATCCCGGAGATCCCCAAAGAAGATGTAGGTTTCCCACTTCCTTATTATTCCCCGGTCACCGGGACTTTCGCCGAAATCAGAAATCACAACTTACACCTTGGTTCCGATTTTAAGTCTTACGGGCTCAATGGACATAGCATTCTTGCAACTTTCGACGGTTATGTGGATGAAATCAGTTATTCCAAATTGGGATACGGGCTCTCTTTGAATTTTTATAGCCCTAAATATAAAATCAAATCCAAATACGCCCATTTACATTCGTTCGGTGGAGGATTTTCCGATTTGGAAAATTTGAGAATAGCACTTCTTATGATGGGAGAAAAGGAAGGTTTTCAGATCAAACTTCCCCAAGGGCTTTTTCAGTCCAAAAAAGGAAACCCGATCGGAAAAACGGGGGAATCAGGATCGGGGATTTCCCATTTACATTTGGAATTCAGAACCGAAAAAGGAATCATCAATCCTCTTTTTTTCCCAGACCTCCATCAAAAAGACAACACACCTCCTACCATAAGCTCCCTATTTATAGAAGGAGGCGGACTTCCCAAACCTTTGATTTTGGAAGCAAAAGAATCGGAAAAAGGAATCTATTTTTTGTTTGATGAAATGGGAAATCAAATCAAAGAACTTTCCTTAACAGGAAAAGTCAAAGTCAGATTGAGCGGATACGATATCATCCGTTCCCGCAATAAGAACAATGTGTACGGTATGGATTTATTTTTAAACGGAAAAGAAATCTTCCGAAGGGATTTTTCCTATCTCTCTTTTGAAGACGGCGCAAAAAAACATCAATTCTATGATATCAATAGATCTTCCCTTTCCCCTCCCGTTTATTTTTATCATATGTATGAACAACCCAAAGACTGGAAAGAAGAAGGATTTTCTTTCGATCTGGACAAGGAACCTTCTTCAGTAGGACAGATTCTTGAGGCGGGACTAAGGGATGCATCATCCAACAGATCCTATATCAAGATCATAATTAAAAACGAATCCCCTAACGGTTTCATTGTTTCAGGGACTTCCGGTTTCGGTAAAAAAGTAAGCTCTTCCGACAAACACTTCAGCTTTGACGTCTCCAAAAACGAATCCACAGGAAACGGAAAAATAGAAATCGAAGACAAAAAAGACGCTACGGATCTTCCCTTTTCCATTCCCAAAGGACTTATTTTAAAGAGTAAGATTTATAAAATAGAATCAGTCAATTTCACCTGGAAAGGAGATGGACAAGGGGAACTGATTTTGCCGGTTTCACCAACTAACAAAGATTCACTTTTCTTCTGGGATTCCTCCATTAAAAAATTCAGCTCGGTTGCCGGGAAAAGAAAAGCAAACGGTTTTTCTTTCTCTCTGTCCAAGTTGGGTTACCTTATGGTTTTGGAAGATATGTCTCCACCTTCCATCACTCCTATGACAAGTCTTGCCCGCCATATAGAATTGCCTGAAATCCGTTCCGGTTGTTTTGAAAACAGATATTATGCTTTGAATGATGTAGGAACGGGCTTCAAAACTACAGTAAATCTTTTGTTAGATGGACAAACATACCCCTACGAATACGACCCCGATCGAAAGGCAATCAAAGTGACTCTTCCGAAAAGCCTGTACAAAGAAAAGCCCTACCTTCTTTTGGAAGTTAGGGCTTTCGACTTTGCAGAAAATATTTCCCAGCCTTTTACCGATCTGATCGTTACCTCAGGCTGGAAAAACGATGTTTATGCTTCTTGTCCCGAAAGCGAATAACGGGAGATTTCCAAAACTTCATAAGTAGTTTCTGTAGACCCGAACACAAGAGTCGCTTCGCTGCCTACATGTTTTCCAAATAAAGATTTTGCAAGAGGAGACTGGTAAGAAATGATATTCTTTTCCGTATCCGCGTCCCAAGCACCTAAGATGGAATAAGTGACGACTTCGCCTGATTTTTTGTTCTTGAGTTTAACCGTATTTCCAATTCCTACTTTTTCCGATTTTACTTCGGAAATATCCAGAATTCGGGCACTCTTAAGTTCTGCTTCCAGTTTTTTAATGGCAGCTTGCAACTGAACTTGTTTTTCCATCGCAGCTTTGTATTCCGCGTTTTCCCGAAGATCCCCTTTCTCCTGCGCCTCTCCGATATCACGGGAATTTTCCAACATCTCTACGTTCACAAGATGTTCGAATTCTCCTTTTTTGGCGTTGAATGCCTGACGGGTTACGAGCACCACATCGGATGGAAGATTGGAGAGAGGATCATCATCCACTTCGTCTTGACCTTCATACTCATCCCAAACTACGTTCGGTTTGACTTCATTGATAAGAGAGAACAATTGATCTTTTTCCAAATCGGTAACATAAGTTACTTCTCTGAAAAGTGCGTAAAGTTTGCGAACATACTCATCATCCGCATTTTGCAGAATATCTTTCAAAAGAGTATTGTCTTTTCCGAAAAGAATATCCATTGCTTGATTTTTGAGTTTGGTTCCCTTGTCTTCGATTTTAGTCAAAGGTTTCAAGATACGGAAAACTCGGATGACCAAACCTTCTTCGGAAACATTCATCCAATCGAACTTCCAAGTATGAGATAAGATGGATTTTGCCACCCAAAGGAAAACTTCCGGATGTTCTTTCGACTTATTGGAAACAGTTTCAATGAATAGATTCAATTCTGCGTATTTTTCATCCGAGACAAGGTTCTGGAAAACAGAACGGTTTACCTTTACCGGAACTTCGAATAACAGGCCGATCAGAATATTGATCGATTCCGGGTGATGCGCTCGGATTAAATCTTTGAATCCTTTTTTGATATCCGTGTTTTCCAATGACTTGGAAATTTTGAGAGCTTCTTCTTTGGAAAGCCCCTGGATCAATGATTGCAATTCGGATTCTCTTATCTTATGGGAGAACTCTTCCGTAGGCCAGGCTTTCGCAGCTTCTTCCAAATAAAGATAAGCGGAAAGTCTGCGAACGGAATCTCTTGCATTTTCTTCATCCACATAATGGGAGATAAAAAATTCACCTGCTTCGTTGGCTTCATCCGCATCACGTACGGCTTCCATTGCAATTTCCAATTTTTTGTTCACGTCACTGGTTGCTTGGAATTTTTGAGTCAACGTTTCGGAATGAGTGATCGCCTTTTCATGGTAAACCACTTCATCCTTCTTTTTAGGATTCATACCGATATTAGCTTCTTTTTTCAGAACGGATTTTACTTTTGCCCACCATTTGGACCAGTCTTCCGCTTTTAGAAAAGTGCCGATGAGTTCGTTCTTCATATCGGCAACTAACATCTTATTATCATAAGATTTCAACAATTGAGTCAGGAACTCGGCCAAGTTGTCTTGGAAAAGCGAAATCACTCCCGCTTTGTTTTCGTAATGTTGCACCCAAATATGATCTTTCTTCAAAGGTTTGAGAGAAGTGATCGCCATCTGAATGGAAAGTTTGTGTTCTTTCTTTTCGGCAAAATCAACAAAGATGGAATCGCCTGTTTGGGAAATGGAAGTGATCTTACCGACTCCCCAATTTCGGTGCATTACGTAATTGTCGGTATCAAATACGATATTTCTCTCAAAGTTGGTGATACAAACCTTAACAGGCTTACGGTTGTTACCGAGCTCACTCATCTTGAGGAAGTCTTCAAGCAACGAGTGATTTGCGTATTTTTGTTTATAAGAACGGATCAGTTCGTTTCTTGCTTTTTGAGAAGCAGCTTCGTGTTCCAGGATCTTTTTAAGGAAGTAGATAACCTTGTCCCATTCTTCCATTTGTTTGAATGGTTCGACGATAGGATACAAAAGACCGACTAACCTTGTTTTTTCACGTTGAGATAATAAAATTCGTTCGATTTTGTCGAAGAAAGAAACATCTTCGTAATTGTTGGTAACGAGTATCGGCCAGATCTCTTCCATTTGCGCATAATCTTTGTTTTTTGCAAAGATCTCTGCTGCCTGTTTGAGATAGGAAATCGCCTTAGGTCTGTCCTCTTCCATAATGGTGAGGGCGTATTTTTTTGCGATCTCCGGATTCTTTTTGTCTTGTTTTGCTAATTTTTCCAGAACCACTTTGAGTTCTTTATTCTTTTTCAGTTTGTCAAGGGCTTCCGCTTTCACACGAAGAGCAAGTCTATGATCACCAAACTTCAAGATAGAATCAGTGATGTATTCGATGATGGTCCATTTTCCATGAGCCTTAAAGGAATCTAAAATATTCTTAACTAGGTTCGCATCGCCCATGGGATCTTCCATGAACGACAAAATCATCAGCATATATTTTGCTGAAATGGATTCCGGATGTTCTTTGAAATGGTCTTCTATCTTTTGTTTTGCTGCTGCTAGCTTATCTTCGGCTTTGTACGCCTCAATAATATCATCATAGATTTTGAATTTGGAAGCAGGAACAGAACTAGCGTCGGCGCGTACATAAATTTCTTCGTTGAATAGCGCTGTCAGTTTATCAGAATCGGCTGTTTTGTTCGTTTTGTCTTCAGTAATAGTCTCGGGCATGAGAAGAATCTCCCTCTTCGTATTTCCAATAAAGGGTGGTTAATGTTCTAACGTTGTTACGGTATTTTTAGCGATGAGTACGCAAAAAGAACAGTCCTATAAGTAAGAATCCAGCATAGTCTTGTTCTTGTAAAGTACAAAAAACCCAGCCGTAGAGCTGGGTTTTTCTTCGGAGGATGGGGATTTTAACTTATTTTCCTTGTCCACCGCCACAGTCACGAACCTTCGAGCCTGTAGAAATAGCACCGGATTTTTGGAGCATTTGCTCTAGCTTAACCTTGTTTTTGCAATCTTCGTCATCGAAATCCAGGTTCGCACCGTCAAAATGGACTTCAAACGTATCTGCCAAAACTCTCAGTTCATCAAAGAAAAGATAAACCATTTCCCCTCCGGTTTGAGGAGTGGATCGAATTTTGAATTGTTTGAAGATCAGGTTTCTTGTCGCCGGGAAAGCATTCGCTTCCTGCGGGATCGCAGGCGGAATATCTACCTGAAGAGGTCTCCAGCCTACGAAATCAAGAGAACCGAATTGAAAGATATGATTGTTGCCAGTGTAATCTTCAATCCAACCTTCCAAAAGATATTCATTACCACGTCCAAGCACCCAAACGGAAAGAGCTTTTACGTTACCCGGAGTTTCAATTCCGTATACTTTTTCGAATTTCTTTTGGTTGTTCTCGTCAATGTAAGGTCTGGCACGAGTGATCTCGTATTCGGGAACGCGAGGAGGACGTACGGTAACTACATTGTATCCGGGGTAAGTGAATTGAAACTTTACACCCAATACTTTTGCATTGCCGCTATCTACGTTCTTCACGTCTCCGGGTTTGCCCGGAACCAATTTTACTTCTCTAATTACAAGAGGAGACTTAACCGGATCATTTAAAGTCGGAGAGTATTTATTGTTCTCATCGAATTTAATATCTCCCGATCCGTCTTTATTCACACCGTCTTTGTCCGTGAATGCTTCCCAACCGTAAGGTGCAGAACCTGCAGGAACATCCCAAGATTCAATGGTGATTGCTTTCAATTCCATGGAAGTGATATCATTTCCAATGGATGTAGCCACTCCACCGGAAATCTGATATTGGGCTTGAGCAAACCCAATAAGAAAGATTCCCGTAATTGTGGAAAGAGCTATGGCTGTTAATTTTTTATTATTTTCCATCATGATACCGCCCTACTACCAGTTGTCCTTGATCTCGGATCCAGGGTATTTTGCTTCCGAACGATCTGTACGAACTTGTAAATCGTCGACATAGAAGTAAAAATCTCCCGCAACCTCATGAACATCTGAAGTTACAAATAATGATACAAAATGTAAGTTCTTATCCAAAAGAGCAAACCTTGTGCTTTGTGGAATGAAACCCGGAATCGTCGCGGTTAGTTTTCTCCAACCGAAAAAATCCAATTTCCCCAAACGAACATTATGCGTAGTATCTTTATAATCGCGAAATTTAGCGAAAAGAGTGTGACGGTATTTTCTGCCCAAAACCCAAACTGATATTTGGCGAACTTTACCTTTGATTATAAATTCGTGTGGTGGCATGAGCTCGACACGATCAAAACCTTTGCTCTCAAAACGTGTTTTCACACCGAGGATATGGTTTTTTTCGATTTTGTCTCCGCCGCTATCTGGAACAGTTTTTTCATCAAACACATCCTTAATGAGTCCACGTTGCACTAATTTTAGTGTTTTGGTTTCCCCAAGAGGAGTCGTTGATTTAACTCTCCAGTCTTCCGCCTCTTCAAAATCATCTAAAACGATTTTTTTGAGAGGACTATCATCATCATTTGCTGCCGCTGGTTGTGCATTGCCGGTATCGGCTTGTGCATACAACATTCCTATTGAAAGGAAGAGGCCTAACATAAGTTTGGTCATTCCTAATTTCCCCATGAAACTCACTCCTAAAAGGCTCCTAACTCCGGGTCTTTCGTATCATCCAGTATCGGATATTTGGCTTTTGAATTTATGCAAGATTTCGATCATTCGATCGATTCCTTCAGCAGGAAGAAAAATCGAAGACTTTTTGCTATTCGACCATTCCGAAACCTTCAGGTAAAAGCCAGCTTGGTTTTTCTTTAAATCCACCAGGAAGGTCTTATTCTGCGTAACGATCTTCTCGGTTAGGA
The DNA here is from genome assembly GCF_004771005.1 of Leptospira ilyithenensis. Lineage (GTDB taxonomy): Bacteria > Spirochaetota > Leptospiria > Leptospirales > Leptospiraceae > Leptospira_A > Leptospira_A ilyithenensis. Next base: position 86,403 of record NZ_RQHV01000038.1, on the reverse strand, counting down.
TTTCGGGGTCCACCATGCATTCCTTCTCCCTGCCTACACCTAATTATCGGACACCAATATCCATTCCTTAGCCGTTTTGTCTTTTTTATTCAATTTACTCCGATTAAGCAAATCGTTTTCGAAGTTCCCGCGCATAAGCCAAATCATTTGTCAATTTACGGAGACGTTTGATGTAATAATGAGTCACTTCTTTGTAGAATTTGGTCTCCATTTCCCGACTTTTGGCAAACATATCATGCAAATCCTTGTAACGGAGTTCATAAAGTTCGGAATTTTCCTTTGCTTCCACTTTCGCTACACGTTTTTCTCCGTCGAAAAAAGGCAATTCCCCGAAATGATCCCCTTCTCCGATTGTGATCAATTGAACGTCATCCCCTTGGCTTGTGGAAGTGGAAATTTGCAAAGTCCCGTATTTTACAATGTACATGGACTCAGCTTCTTCTCCTATATCATAGAGAACATTTCTGGTAGGTAGGTGGATTTCGTGAATTTTTTCAGCAATATGAAGAACTTCGTCTTGGTTTAGGGTATGAAAGAGGTATATTTTTTTTAAACTCTCAACTTTGGGATTCATGAAAACTCCTAGATTTCCTGATGAAGTGGATATTTTCTCAATTTGGCAAGAGAAAATTGGCATAATCGACGTCTCTTCCTATATAAAAAAAATCCCACATTGGAAATGCGGGATTTTTAAATGGAAACATAGAATAGGCTTAAGCCCAGAACCCGTGGGAACTAAGCTCTACAATTAATATACGAGGAATTTTAGTTACTGCCAAGCGGAGAAGTACTATAAAAATATGTAAAAACTATGGATTTTGCAGAAACTAGACAGGAAAACGAAAAAAATGGGGGAGCAATGAGCCATAAGAAGAAAGTGATCCTTGTAGAAGACCATGCTGTCACAAGGGTTGGGGTGAAACACGTAGTAAATTCCTCGCCTGATTTTGAAGTTGTAGGAGAGGCGGAACATTCCGCTCAAATTGCACCTCTCTTAAAAGAAAAAGACCCTGACTTCCTGTTGCTAGATTTACGAATCCCTGGAGAGAATGTCCTAAATATGGTAAAGGATTGGAAAAAAGAATTTCCAAACCTGAAAGTTGTCACTTTAACGATGTTAGATGAACAACCGATCGTTCATTCTGCGATAGAAGCAGGTGTGGACGGTTACCTTCTAAAATCGGATGATTTGGGAAGTCTCACTAAAAACCTAACCGATATTGCTGCCGGCAAAACAGTATATTCAAAAAATCTAAAACTGATCTTCAATCGCAAACCTCAAGACGGAAAGGTTGCAAATAAAAAAGAAAAACAAATTTTAACATTGCTCGGTCAGGGAAAAACTTACCAAGAGATCGGAACGGAAATCGGTTTGTCAAAACGTACAGTGGAATACCACGTAGGCCGCCTGAAAGATCGCTTCAATTCCAAAACGGTTGCCGAACTGATCGGACGAGCCAAAGAACAGATGTTAATTTAAAGAAAGAAGTTTTTTGATTTCGTTTAGTAATTTTTCATCGGAGACGGTTTTTTTCAGGAAAGCATCTCCTCCGATGGCAATTACGTCTTCTTCCAATTTTTTTCCAGTGTTCGGGTCCGTTTGAGAGCTGGACAATAGTAGAGAACGTATCTCTACCATATCGTTATCAGAATACAAATCCTTTAAAAACTGAATGCCTGTTTTCTCCGGCATAGCATAGTCCACGACAATCAAATCCGGTTTTAGTTTTCCAATGGAACGTATCGCATGATCGGGAAATTCCTCTTCCCATACAATACAAGGAAGATTCTTTAGTATTTTTCTAAGTTGGTTTCTATATCCCGGATTATCATCTAACAAAAGAACAACTTTCTCGTAATTTGGCAGATAAAATTTGAAAGTGGAGCCTTTTTCATTTTGAGATAGTACTTCCAGTCTTCCTCCGTGGCGATCCGTTACTTCTTTGCAGAAAGCAAGCCCCACTCCCGCACCGATCTCATCGTTGGTTCCTTTTCTGAGGTAGTTAAATCCCGAATCAAAAATGGTAGAAAGCCAAACTTCAGGAATTCCAATCCCCGAGTCCTCAATGGAAAAACACCAGTTTTTATCCTCTTCCGTGAGACTCAAACGGATCGAACCACCATTGGGAGTGAATTTGATGGAATTGGAAATCAGGTTCCAAAGAAGATGTTCTATCAAATTCGGATCCCCTATTCCTACGGAAGATTCCAGAACATCCGTTGTCAGACTGATTTTTTTTGCACCAGTAAGCGTTTTTGCCTTTTCCAAAAGAGATTCCGCCAGAATGTAATAGTCAAACAACTGATAATCGGGAAATACTGTGGCATTTTGAAACCGGGAATACTGGATCAACTCTTCCACCATGGAAAGCAGATTTTTCAATCCGGAAGAAGCATCTCCCAAAACCTGTTTGGTATTTTCAGGAGAAAGGCTAGGAGGACTTTCCGTAAGAAGATTGACTACGGAAGAAATTCCGAAAAGAGGAGAACGGATATCATGCGAAACTATGGAGATGAATTTATCTTTCATCTCACTTGCCTTTTCCGCCCTCTCCTTCTCACGACGAAGTTCGATTGTTTTCCAATCTACTTCCTTTCGCAAATTCAATGTTAGATATTCGGCGGTTTCCCATGCATAAGAATTTCTACTGGAAATAATAACGGCAAGACAGGTGGAATAAATACTGAATCCGAAGTCGGTTAGAAAAGGAAGATCCCATCTTTTTAGGAAAACGATGGAATCGAAAATCGTCGTAAAAAGAATTACGAGGGAGCCTAACAAAAATACGAATCCGCCGTATCTGGTATCTCTGTTTTGGATGGATTTTACTGCGGCATAAAGGGAAGACAAAAGAATGACGACCATATATGCCTGTGTTATTTGAAGCAATTTCGTATAATATTGATAAGGTGCCAAACTGATCACGATTCCGAAAAATGCAATGGGGACCAAATACCAGTTCCTTACTTTGCTCCGGAGAAATACTGCAAAAAAATCAAAGAAGAATAAAACGGAAAATAACTGCACGGAAATAAATGCCAGGTATTCCAGTCGAATCTGCAACATCTCCATAAAGTCGCTTGGTTCGAACCAATCCCTGGTAACCCTTTCAAATAACAAAATACGAATGAGCCAGGAGAAACAAAGTAAAGCATACCAAATCGTATATCTTTCCTTTGGTCTGTGAAAAAACAGAACGAAGTGATAGAGTGTGAGTAAAAAAAACACTCCTACAAAAAAAAGTTTTTTTCTCTCTTTGAATCTCAACCAAACAAGTGTTTTTCCCGAACTTCCCAAGAAAGGACTGTAATAAGGTCCCCCTCTGGAATAAAGGTAGTTGGAAACCAGCAAATATAAAACAGTTCCTTCCTGAACGCGAAAGGAACGTGCACTTTCGGTATAATAGCCGATGCTATCTTCTTTGTTAGTTGCGAGTTTTCCGGAGCTCCCCAATTCACTGAGTCCGAGCCCAGGGTTCCAGGAAAATAATTTATAAGCGGAAGATGCCTCCCTCAAATAAATCATGAGTCCGCCCGGATCATCCGCAAGTATTTTCAAACGATAGGTTACGAAACCATGAGCGGGAAGGTTTTGATTGACCCAATAACCCGGAATGGCAAGTGTCATCGGCTTTTCTTTTTCCAAGGAAAGAAATTCAGCCTCCGTCTTAGGAAGCTTTCCGGGAAATGCATGCCAATCTCCTGCCAGAGAAAGTGGTTCCAACTTGGTCAGATCCAATCCTCTTAGATCCAAAACCCCTTCCTTCGGTTTGACCGATGAAACTATACCATTTTCTTTTTTACATGAGTTCAGAAAAACAAAGAAAACAAGAATGGAGAAAGAAAAACATAACTTAAGTAAGTTGGTAAAATCACCAACCGCCTCCCCCGCCACTTGAGGAAGAACCTCCTCCTGAACTGCCGGACCAACCCGAACTTGCTCCGGCACCTGCAGAAAGTCCGCCCTTTCCCGAAAATACAGAGGAAGAAAATGCAGTCCGGCGGAAAAAAGATCCGGCTTTCGTTTGCAAAAAAGTAGGAGCGCCGTCCAAAATGATTTCAATGTTTCCGTCAGGAACAGGCAGTAAATGAGCGCAGTCTTTTTTAACATTTTGGCGGTGTAGTACATCATCATTTAAATCCAGCGCAGGTAAATACAAACCTATTTGCGAAGGAATAGAACATTTTTTTCCTCCTTTAGCAAATTTTTAAAATACTCCCGAACCTGACAGACTTCCCTTGTTTTGGAATTTTCTTTCCGATGTTTCCAATCACTTCTCAAGTAGACGTTTGAAACTCTAAAATCAGTGCTGAAAAAATATAATATAGAATCCCGCCCAAGGAAAATCAGGAATTGAAAATTATGAAATATGCATATGGCCACAAAACGAGCGTTTGTGTCATATATAGGATGATGTATCTGATTTTCTGATCCTTCTCAAAATAAATATATTTCTTATAATCCCCAACAGGAAAGGCAAAACTGAAGATAGAAAAAAGATTGCAAAAAATATCTGTAAAAAAACAGATTCTATTGAAATTCCATTCGAAGCGAAAAAATTCCTGAAAATAAAAATCAAAGAGGCAGTTAGAACCAAACAATCATAATCCGAGAAATTTTCAAACGGGACATTCCCTTCAATGATCGATTCCGATTTTGATTTTTGCAAAGTAAGAAAGCCCGCTTTCAACAGAGGCCCGAACCAGGATTCCGCCGTTCCGTAATTGGTAAAATAGGAAAATTCCGAAGGAGAAAGATCTTTCCATATTTCCGTAGCCTTCTCCCTATCCGAAACTTTTTCTCCTCTTTCGAACAAACCGTTTTTATTAGCCAAAAAAAACAAAAGGAAAAAACAGTAAGAAATAGAGAATAGTTCGATTCATTTCTGATTCCTAAATCCGATCTTTGCTTGCCGATTCCAGCTCATTGTTTCAAGTTTCGAGAATCGCAAGGATTACAAATGGCAAAAAAGAATAACAAAGAATTTATCGAATCGATTCAATCAGGTTACCCGGACAAAGAAAAGTCCATTTTTTTAGGAAGCGGTATGTTTGAAGAGAAAATTGCCGCCGAAGCTCATGTCTCCATTCCTCTTTCAACTTTAAACAGACACGGACTCATTGCCGGTGCCACAGGAACCGGAAAGACAAAAACCTTACAGTTGCTTGCGGAAGGTTTATCCCGCGCGGGAGTTCCCGTGTTACTTATGGATATCAAAGGAGATCTTTCCGGAATTGCCGCGGAAGGAGAAAAGAAAGAATCCGTTGAAAAAAGAGCAGAAGAAATCGGTGCCGCTTGGAAGGAAGAAGGATTTTCCGTAGAGTTTTTAACTTTATCTGCAGAGCCCGGAGCAAAACTACGAGCAACTGTAACCGAATTCGGTCCCATCTTATTTTCCAGAATTTTAAGCCTCAACGACACACAAACAGGCGTTATTTCTTTAATTTTCAAATACTGTGATGATTTGGGAATTCCACTTCTTGATTTAAAGGATATAAAAAAAGCACTCCAATACCTGACCAACGAAGGAAAAGAAGAAATAGAAAAAGAATACGGTGCCATTTCTTCCAGTTCCGCTTCAACCATTCTCCGTAAAATCGTTGAATTGGAAAGCCAGGGAGGAGAGATTTTTTTCGGAGAACCTTCTTTCGATGTGGAGGATTTGCTTGTGAAAGACGGAAAAGGCAGAGGAAAAATCAACATCATCCGCCTAACGGATATTCAATCCAAGCCCAGATTGTTTTCCACTTTTATGTTATCTCTTCTGACGGAGATTTACGGAAATTTTCCGGAAGAAGGAGATTTGGAAAAACCGAAACTTGTCATTTTTATCGATGAAGCTCATCTGGTCTTTGACGAAGCTTCCAAAACATTGGTCGATCAGATAGAAAGTATAGTCCGCTTAATTCGTTCGAAAGGAGTGGGAGTCTTTTTTTGCACACAATCCCCGACGGACGTCCCCTCTCCGATCCTTGCACAGCTCGGCTTGAAAGTGCAACACGCCTTACGGGCGTTCACCGCCAACGATAGAAAAGCAATCAAAGAAGCTTCAGAAAATTACCCTATCACTGAATTTTATGACATAGATGAAGAAATAACTAAAATGGGAATCGGAGAAGCGTTTATCACCGCACTCAGTCCCAAAGGAGTTCCGACTCCTCTCGTTCGCACATTTCTTTTGCCACCCAGCTCCAGAATGGATGTTTTAACCAAAGATGAAATCGACAAAATCATTGATGATTCCCCTCTCGTAAAAAAATATTCCAAGGAATTGGATAGAGAGTCCGCATATGAAATCTTAGAAAAAAAACTACAATCCTATGCGGAATCCGAAGAAGAGGAAGAAAAAGAAACGAATGGAAATTCTCCCAAAAAAGAAAAACGGAAAAAACAAAAAGAAGATCCGAGCTTTATAGAACAACTTTCCAAAAACCCTCTTGCGAGAGACGTAGGAAGGACGGTAGCCAAAGAAGTAACAAGAGGACTTTTGGGAATGTTAGGAGTTTCCTCCACTAAAAAAACACGTAGAAAAAAAACGGGGCTATTCGGACTTTAACCAAAACGTTTAATCCGTCAGATCGCACATACCAACTGAAAAAAATATGAAATATGAAAAAGAAATCCAAGATGCCACAGCTTTACTAGATGTTATTTTAAATGAGCTGTTAAACGAAAAAGAATTACCTGCGATATTTACGAAAGAACCGACTGCGGAAGACGATCTTCTGATTTCGCAGCTTTTGTATTTACTAACAAACATTAACTTTCCTGCGGAAGAATCCAGAGATATATTGAAAAGAAGTTTCGAACTGACTTCCAGATTGATTGAATCTCTGGGAAGACCTGTGGATTTCCGCGTGGCTTTGCTTGATATTCTGTTAAGCAAGGACAAACGGATGAACAATCCCAAAGTCATAGAAATTAAACTTTATCTGGAACAGGAAAGAATGACGGTCATAGACCACCTAACAGGACTTTATAATAAAAGGTATTTCGATGAAGCGTCTTTCCGTCTATTCAATCAGGCAAGAAGGCATAATAGGATTTTTTCCGTTGTAGTGATTGATATTGACGATTTTAAAAAAATCAACGATGAGTTCGGCCATCCTATGGGGGACGAAGTTTTAAAAAACTTAGGTAAAATCATACTTGGCAATATCAGAAAAGAAGACATCGCCTGTAGAACGGGAGGAGAGGAATTCACTCTGTTATTGTCCGATACTTCCGCCCCGGGAGCGGTAATAGTCGCCGAAAAGATTCGAATCGAATTCAATAAGGAAACCCTGAGAAAAAAGAATCTGTCTTTTTCGGGAGGAATTTCCTCCTTCCCCGAGGATTCCCTCACTCTGGATGATCTGGTTCTCAAAGCGGACAAAGCAATGTACAAATCGAAATTTTCCGGCAAAAACCGAATCTCCTAATAACCAAACCCATTTCTAGGTCCAACCCTACTGATTGTCAACAAAGAGACATTTAGCACTCTTTTGTTCTAAGTGCTTGACGCTAGGAGAGAGATTTTTTATTCTGGTATGTAAGTTTAGCACTCTTTTACCATCGGTGCTAAACCAAAAAAGAATCATTATACAAGGAGACTGACCCAAATGGCATCTATAAAACCGCTAGGAGACAGAGTCGTAGTTGAACCCAAAACTGAGGGTGAAGAAAAAATCGGATCCATTATCGTACCTGATACTGCAAAAGAAAAACCCCAAGAAGGAAAAGTAACAGCAGTCGGACAAGGACGTTACGAAGATGGAAAGCTTGTTCCATTGGAAGTGAAGGTCGGTGATACGGTTCTTTACGGAAAATATTCCGGAACTGAAATCAAACAAGGTGGCAAAGACTACCTTATCATCCGTGAAAGCGACATTTTAGCAGTCGTTAACTAATCATAAAATAGAGGAATCATTTATGTCAAAAACAATAGAATTTGATGAAACAGCACGTAGAAAACTTTTAGCCGGAGTTAACAAACTTGCTAACGCAGTTAAAGTTACCCTAGGACCAAAAGGAAGAAACGTTGTTATCGATAAAAAATTCGGATCTCCAACCATCACCAAAGACGGTGTAACAGTTGCAAAAGAAATCGAATTGGAAGATGCAATTGAAAACATGGGCGCTCAAATGGTGAAAGAAGTTTCCACCAAGACGAACGACATTGCCGGTGACGGAACAACTACTGCAACCATCCTAGCTCAAGCAATCGTAAACGAAGGTTTGAAAAACGTAACAGCCGGTGCAAACCCGATGGCTCTTAAACATGGTATCGACAAGGCAGTGACTGCTGCCGTTGAAGAAATAAAAAAAAGATCCATTAAAATCAACAGCAAAGCTGAATACGCAAACGTAGCAACCATCTCTGCAAACAACGATAAAGAAATCGGAAATCTGATTGCACAAGCTTTTGATAAAGTCGGTAAAGAAGGTGTAATTACAGTTGATGAAGCAAAATCAATCGAAACCACCCTTGATATCGTTGAAGGTATGCAATTTGACCGAGGATATATTTCACCTTATATGGTGACTGATCCGGAAGCAATGATTGCAACTTTTGCAGATCCTTTCATTTTAATTTACGATAAAAAAATCTCTTCTATGAAAGACCTTCTTCCTGTATTGGAAAAAGTAGCTCAAGCAGGTCGCCCTCTTGTGATCATAGCGGAAGAAGTGGAAGGGGAAGCTCTTGCAACTATCGTAGTAAACACTCTTCGCAAAACCATTCAATGCGTGGCTGTAAAAGCTCCTGGATTCGGTGACAGAAGAAAAGCAATGTTGGAAGACATCGCAGTGCTTACCGGTGGTCAAGTGATCTCCGAAGACTTAGGTATGAAATTGGAAAACGCCGATGTTAAAATGTTAGGCCGTGCAAAGAAAATCGTAGTAGATAAAGAAAATACTACAGTGATCGAAGGCGCAGGTTCTTCCAAAGACATCCAAGGTCGCGTGGGCCAAATCAAAAAACAAATCGAAGATACTACTTCCGATTACGATCGCGAAAAACTACAAGAACGTCTGGCAAAACTTGCCGGTGGTGTTGCAGTGATTCACGTTGGTGCAGCGACTGAAGTGGAAATGAAAGAGAAAAAAGCACGCGTAGAAGATGCATTATCCGCAACTCGCGCAGCTGTGGAAGAAGGAATTGTTCCCGGCGGCGGACTCACTCTACTTCGTGCCCAAGATGCCGTAAAAGCATTAAAATTAACAGGGGACGAACAAACAGGTGCTAATATCATCCTTCGTGCATTGGAAGAACCGATCAGAATGATCACTTCCAATGCAGGTCTGGAAGGTTCCGTAATCGTAGAACAAGCAAGAGCTAAATCCGGAAACGAAGGATTTAACGCGCTTACTATGGTTTGGGAAGATTTGATCAAAGCAGGTGTGGTAGATCCGGCAAAAGTGGTTCGTTCTGCACTTCAAAACGCAGCTTCCATCGGTGCAATGATCCTCACTACTGAAGTGACAATCACTGACAAACCGGAACCAAAAGACGCAGGCGGCGGCGGAATGCCAGGCGGTATGGGTGGAATGGGAGGCATGGGCGGAATGATGTAATTTATTCTTCCTTTGCGACCTAAAAGGCTCGAAGAGAAATCTTCGGGCCTTTTTTATATCCGGTACACCAATTGGGTTTGGTATTTACGGAAAAAAAATTGGGTTTTGAGGAGGAGGGTGGGTGGTTTGGGTAGAGTTCTAACCACCCCACCCTCCTCCAACACTCTCCCCCATCCTAACTCATCCAGTTCCAACAGTTTTGCAAAAAGCAAACAATAGGAAATTCCCAAACCGTTTGCGACCGTCTTTAATTCAATCAAATCTTCCAATCTGACCTTCGCGCCAATCCGTAACAATAATTGTCCTTTCTCCTGGTATTGTTTTCCAAGAGAACTATGACGATTCCAATGGGAAAATACGATAAACTCGGAATACTGAGTCAACAAACGATGCAGTATTTGATGGAAAGTTTTTCGTGATAACAATCGATTCAAATGTGTCCGTAAGTGTGAGGGAACAAGAAACATAAAGGATCTTGTTCCAGAAATTTTCGGAATAGAAGAAATGCAGTGCGCTCGACAAACGGACAATCCGGACGAGTTTCTAAAAGTATCCATAGCCTGTAATGGTTGAAAATTACCTGTTTTGGTTCGAAAAAAATCAACAAACTTCCAAAACAATCAAAGTGATATCATCGTGCGGAAGGCCTTGCAAATTCATAATGGATTTAAATTCAGCGATCATTTTGGCAACAGCCTGATCCGGCAAAAGATTCGAAAATTGATTGAATAGAGTTTTCAAGTTTTGAATCCCAAACTCTTCCAAACCCTTGCCTCTTTCTTCCGTCAAACCGTCCGTATAAAATAAAAAACGATCCCCTAACTCTAAATTGTATTCTTCTTCGACGAAGGTCAGATTTTCGAGTATCCCCAAAGGTTTTCCTCTCGGTTTGATCTCATTGATCATTCCGTCTTTTTTTGCCAAATGAAAAAACGAAGGATGGCCGGCACTCGCAACAATAAAGCGCATTCTTTCCCGATCCAAATAAAAATAAGAAGCGGTGGTAAACCGCCCTTGCGATCTTTTCACCAAATCATCGTTCATTGACGAAAGTAGGAAAGAAGGGTTTTCCCAATAATTATGATTCTGAAAAAAAGAAAATTTGGATAAGGAAGCCACAATAGAAGCACCTAACCCATGACCTACGACATCTGCAATCAATAATCCGTATTTTTTATTTCCCAATGCCTGGAAATCGTAAAAGTCCCCGCCCACTTCCTGAGAAGGTTGGAAATAAACGGAGATGTTTATATTTTCCCATTTAGGGGGACTAGGGGGTAAAATCGCATTCTGGATTCTAGCAGCTGTTACAATTTCCTTTGCAAAGGCATGAACTTAACTTCAGAATCCCTGAATAAATTTTCCCCGTATAAGGATAACAATATGACAAATATGAAAAAGCCCCAAGGAGCCAATTTGGTAATAGACTGTAATACATTCATAGCGACCAATATGTCATGACCGTTGAATACCAGTAAAAAAACGCTGCCCAAAGCCAATATCCACGCCTTCGGTTTTCCTGCTGCAATCTCCCCCCAGGAAATCAACACTTGCAAAATCAAAGACGGCAACGTCACCCATCCAAATGTAATCAAAGCCAATGAAAAAGGAATCACATCTAAAAATGCCAAGTGTTATAAAAAAGAAACCAAGCCCCGCAAAAGTTTGATTTCTATTTGTCATTATCATATAATTGGAAACCAAATCGGAATAGACGGGAGTCTCGCTGAACCCTATAGGAAAATTCCGTTCGGATAAAAATAAAACTGTCTGGCAACAAGCTGATTTCCCGAGTAAAGACCAAGCATCCGAACTCCTCCTCTTAAAAAAAGAGAAGGTGATTCGATTTCTCGGAGTTCTTCCCATTTACGCCTCGCCACAAGTATTTTGTTATGTGGTTGTGTAATGGATAAATAAGGAATCCGATAAGGCAGATAAGACTTTGATGCATTTTCCTCCGATACGGAAAAACGATCGATCTCATCCATTTCCAACCAACGCATTTCCCAACCGAAACGCCAATCTTCAATGATTTTTGTTTTCGCAAAAGGATTGCAGGAAAAGAAAACAAAAATAAATCCGAGATAGGTTAGGTTCTTTTTAGAGAATATTATAAAGTCCATGTAGTCTTCCCTTTCATTCCTCCGGAGTGAGATGATCATTCTGAATCGAGTCCGCAGATTCTTTGTTTTTTGAATCCGTCAGCTTTGACTTTTTTGTTTTGCGCAGTTTATCTTTTTTCCGCTTAATTATTTTCAGGCGTTCCGCTTGCTTGGAAGACTTTTCAGGATGATTTAAAATTTCAATTTTTTCGCACAGTAGAACTCTCGCCTTATAACGGTTCAGTCCTTGGGTACGATATACGGAACATTTCACATCCATTCCCGTCGGTTTATGTAATAAATAAACTGCGGTTGAAACTTTATTTACATTCTGCCCGCCTTTACCGCCGGACCTGATAAAGGATTCTTCCAAATCCGATTCGAGCAAATTCAAACCGGACATTCTTTTCCTCAAGGATTCGTTTTTTTCAACAGATACGGGAAAAGACAGGGGCATGCGAGTATGATTTCAAAAACAGGGATTGACAATAAATTTTTGACAATCCCTTATGCTTATGCTTGAGGAGACATGGATTCGATGGCAAGAATACGACGACGCAAATCAGATGCGCCTTCATAATTCTCGATTTGAATCGCGTTGAATTTTTGGATGTAAAGACTCACCAGTTCATCTCCTAACTTTCCGGGAAACGCCAGAGCTTTCTGAAAATTGTCGATGTCCAGTTGAGGATGATGATTTTGAAAGTAATCCACAATACGATCCATCTTCAAACGGGTTGCTTCTTTTGCGATCCCAGAAGAACTTCTGAACTCTAGAGACAAATTGGCAAGAGTTTCCAAAGGTTGGTTGAAGCCTTCCAATTTCTCCGTCCCGCCTGTTGCCTGTTTTTTTTCTTTGGCTTTGCAGTATTCAACATAACGCATAACCATCGAATTGAACTGTTCCATTCTTTCTTGGATGTATTGGTTGGACTGATCTTTATTGTCCGGCATTTGAAAGTCAGGCAATTGGACCACATCATAAAGATGTATGTTCTCAGTTAGAATTTTCAACAATTCCTCTTTGGAAGAAAGTGCCACAGGAGGAAAAGTCACAACCGGGTAATTGTCTCCGATTTTTAGAAAACTCACAACCACGTTGGAGGCAATGATTTTGCCTCCCGGAGCGATCGGATTTTCTCCAAACACATGGCAATAGGCAATCAGGTTGCCAGTCGGATTCGGTTTTGAGCCTCTTTCAAAATTCATAATGATTCCTTATTTAGACTGTCAAAACCACTCCAGGGAACAAGTGATTTTTAATCTTCCCAGAGGGCTAATTGACTTTCCAGATTCTTCACTATGGTAGAATAAGACTCAATTAATGCTTTATTTCCATCTCCCAAAACAGCTGGAATTCCGGATTCCCCAGATTTCATTACCTCTACGGTAAGAGGAACCTGACCCAACTGAGGAACGGATAATTGGGTTGCCAATTTTCCTCCTCCTCCTTTGGAAAATAAGTCTGTTACATGACCGCAAGAAGGACAAGCAAACCCGGACATATTTTCAACGATTCCGAGTATCGGAACCTTCACCTGCTTGAACATCGCCGCGGCTCTTCCTGCATCAAGCACTGCCACTTCCTGAGGCGTAGTCACGATGATCGCCCCGTCCAAATCAATGAGTTGGGCAAGGGATAATTGAACGTCTCCCGTACCGGGAGGCAAGTCTATCAAGAGATAGTCCAATTCTCCCCAAACAACATCGTATAAGAACTGTTCAATGGCTTTGCCAAGCATGGGTCCCCGCCAAACAACCGGTTGATCATCCGCAACAAGGAAGGCAAAAGAAATCAGTTTCAATCCGTGTTTTTCCAAAGGATAAATTTTGTCTTCTTCCGATTTTAAAGCAACACGACCGTTTACCCCGAACATTTTTCCAAGGGATGGACCGTAGATATCCGCATCCAAAATCCCCACCTTCTTTCCTGATTTGAGTAGTGCTGCGGCAAGATTTGCGGTTACAGTAGACTTACCTACCCCGCCTTTTCCGGAACCTATAGCGATGACTTTTTTGACACCGAAGATTCTGTTTCCGTCTTCCATCTTCATGGATTGGTCCACTTCGAATTTGATTTTTACTTTTCCGATTCCTTCGATCTTGGATATAAGCTGTCTCACTTGCGCTTCCAAACCGATCTGTAACCGTCTGTCATTATTTGGTGTTTTGATCAGGATATCGATTCCCTCTTCACCATTATCCACTTTTGCAACCATTCCCAAACTAACGATATCCTTCTTGAGTTCAGGATGTTTTACTTGCATCAGTTGTCTTTGCACTGCGGAAAGATCCGCTTTTGAATTTGCCATTTGTTTTCCCTAATCCAATTAAATTGCTAACGATTAAATCACACCGTCTTCTTCATCGTAAATAAGAAGTGGGCTTTCCAAAAATTGATTTGTTTCCGTATGATAACTGAATCTTCTAAAAGCTGCCTTACCGTTCCCGTTCAGGTCTATAATATGAAATCCCGAGATATGTTTCGAATCCGACAAACGAGTACTAGATGCCGAATTTACAACGTAAAACGGAGCTTTTTCTCCGGGTCGTTTGATCCAATTCGTATGAGTATGACCATGAAGATACAAAACGGGAGGTTTCTCTTTCAAAAGGGATGCTACTTCCTTTCGGTTTACCATCTTATGGCCGTTTGATTCTTCTTGGAATTTGGGATTCCAAAGAGGGTGGTGACAAACCAATACATAGGGTTTGTTCACAAATGAATTTGTTTCGGAGATAATTTCCGGCCTTACCGATCCGTTCGCTTTTGCAATAGGAAGTGGTCGGTTGGAATCCCATCCGATCAAAGTAAATCCTCCGATTTCTTTTTTTCTCAAATAGTTTGTTTTTGAAACTTCTTCACCTAAGAAAGGCGCAAATTCTTTTTCGAATAAAAGTACAGGTTGTACGGATTCCTTCTTGTAACGATCGTGATTTCCCGGAATGATAAAAGTACGATCATCTAAGATCGGCTTCAACCATTCTTTGGCACGGGGAAACTCCGAAGGATGAGATACGTTTGTTAAATCTCCCGATATTATCAATGCATCGTATTCTAATTTTTCAATAGTTTGAATTAAAGTTTCGATTAAAACAGGCGGATACTTTTTTTGCCTGCGAACGGCATAATTCAAATATCCTATGACGGATTTTCCTCTTAATGAGGAAAACGGAATCTTAGTCGGAAAATGTAGATCCGAGATATGAACAATTTTCATTCTATAATTTCAAGAACCCCTAGTATTTCCCCTTTTTTCACTACAGAACCAGCCTTAACTCTCACTTCTTTTAAAAGTCCGGCGTAAGGAGATTCCACGGGAAAGGCGGCTTTGTCCGTAACCAATTCAATCAACTCTTGCCCTTTGGAAACTTGATCACCCTGATTACATAACCATTGAATGAGTTCTATTTTTTCCGTATCACCTAAATCGGGAGTTTTAAGAAAAAAATCTTTATCACTCATAAACCCTCTTCTCTTGGAAAACTGGTTTACAAATACCACTTTCCCTAGTTTTTTAACATAAAAGTTCTGATGAGCCTTATGGGAAACGAGAAAATCAAATATAAGGGTCAAGAAATTCTAGAAAACCTTGATTCTATCATAGCAAGAGACCATTTTCATTTCGAATTAAAAGGTCTAACCAAATCAACCAGAGACGTTGTAAACGAAATAGTTCAAAGGATCTTAGATAAAATCGGAGCCAATCCTTTGACCTCTTTTCATTTATTCAGCGGCTTAATGGAAGTACTTCTGAATGCAGTCAAAGGTAACACTCGTTTCGTGATCTTCAAAGACGAGCTTTTATCAAAATTGCAATCATCCGGTCAGACTCCCGAACAGGAAGCGGAAGAATTATTAGATACGATTCTTGAAACGGAACCTCTACGGGATGCAATGCAACGTTATATTGTCCCGGACAAGATAAAAAAGAATGTTCAAAAGATCCTGACTTTACAGGACAAAAAAAGAACTAGAAAAATCAATCTTTCTCCGCAAGATCAGGAATTCCTGGAATTGGTTCGTGAAAAATCCAAAAAATACAATCTAAAGATCTCTATGAAGATTGAAATCAGGGAAACAGAACTTTATATTCGAATCAGAAATGATTCTCCCATTATGGGTATGGACTTATCCAGAATTCAAAAAAGCAGGCAATTGCACGCTGAGCTTGCAAAAGAAGGCAAATCAGCTGAGTTTTTTCGCCCCGATTTTTTAGATGAAAAAGAAAGCGCCGGATTCGGGATTGCAATGGTGGATGAAGGGTTTTATAACTTGGGATTGGATCCTTTGGAATGTTTCAGCATTCAAACTAGTAAACATACCACTTCCGTCTATTTAAGTTATCCGATAGAAGCATTGCAAAAAATGGAGTTCTAACTACGAATAAATTACTCTCCTGGCAAGAGTTTCTAAACGAATACAGGAAGGAGGGAGGCGTTCTTTTTGAAGATTGCCTCTCTTCTCCCGGATTTACGAAGACAGATTGGTTTCACAACTCTGTCGCGCAAATTCAAATTACAAATTCAGATCCCGATCCCGGTTTCATACGTTCCGAATTATTAAAAGCAACTCAGGCAGCCGAAAATTACTCCAAAGAAAATTTGTTTGTAACCGGTGCTATATTTTTTGAAGCAGGATATTTTTTAGAACCGAACCTACACCATCTAACAAAAGATATAGCAAACGATTCTCTCTTGCTTTATATCCAAATATTCGGTTCAAAAAAGCGGATTACCTACCAAACTCCGAATTTGCCATTACTGGAAACCGAAGGAATTGAAGAGCTTTCACAGCCTATCTCCAAAGAAACTTATCTTTCCCAAATCAAAAAAGCGCAATCCCATCTGCAAGAAGGCGACAGTTACGAACTCAATATCAGCTTTGAAACAAATTTCAAATTGATTGCAGATCCTTTTTTATTCTTTCAAAAGCTGAAAAGAAAGCAGAAAACAAAATATTCCGCCTACTATCCCATAGGTGAAGAAGTCATCTTAAGTCTTTCCCCTGAGCTTTTTTGGTCTGAAAACAATGGGAAAATCATCACCAAACCGATGAAAGGTACGGCCAAACGGGGAATCAGTTTTGAAGAAGATCTGAATCTTAAAAATCAATTGCAAACTTCCGAAAAAGAAAGAGCGGAAAATGTAATGATCACGGATCTATTTCGAAATGATTTGGGAAAAATATCAAAGATTGGAACCGTAGAAGTGACTTCGCTTTTTGAAACCGAAGCACTTGATTCGGTTTGGCAGATGACTTCCGAAATAAAATCCGAACTACTTCCCGAAATCTCCTTTTCCGAAATGGTAACAACCCTCTTCCCCTCCGGTTCGGTCAGCGGAGCGCCTAAGATACGTTCATTGGAGATCATCAAGGACATTGAAAAAAGAGAAAGAGGGATTTATACAGGTTCTTTGTTCCGTTTGGAGAACATCGAAGGCAAACAGGAATCGCTTGCCAATGTTTCCATTAGAACGGTTCACTTAAGAAAGGATAATCTCGAATACAAGGGAAGTTATTCCGTAGGAAGCGGGATAACCATATTATCCGACCCTGAAATCGAATATGAAGAATGTCTTTCCAAATTATCCTTTTTAACGAAGGAGAGTATTCCTGATTTTGAAATCTTGGAAACGATCAGATTTTTCAACGGCAGACTTCGGTTTCTGAATTTGCATTTGAATCGAATGGAAAAATCGGCTTCCCGCTTCGGATATCCGTTTGATAAAGCAAAAGCCCTGGAATCACTCGATTCTCTATCCCATGTAGCTTCGGGACTTTTGCGGGTAAGACTTCTTTTGAATGCAAAGGGAGAGTTTAAAGCGGAAACTTATGCTTATACCAGAACGGATAAGAGAAGAAAAATCACTTTAAGCTGGGGAAGAAAAAAAATTCCAAGTTCCGACCCGATTCTTTATCACAAAACAACAGTTAGAGGATTTTATTTACAATCACTCAAAGAAGCGCAGGAATTAGGCTGCGAAGACTCGATTTTGTTAGCTGAAGACGGCACAGTATCGGAAACATGCATACGAAACCTGTTTTTTCAAAAAGGGAATCGGTGGTTTACTCCAACCCTTCGTCTGGGAGGACTTGCCGGAACTCTTAGGGAAAAATTGATTTCCAAAGGTTGGGTGAAAGAGGTAGATTGTTTTCCGAAAGATCTGATTAACTCCAATTATGTGCTCGCAGGCAATTCACTCAGAGGTCTGGAACGTGTAAAGATCAGACCTTGGGAATGATTCTAACGAGTGAATAAAGATTTGAGCAAGTTTATAAAATATATCTGCTCAAATCTTTGTCTTCGATGATCCCTTTCAAAATGGACTGTACAAAGTTTCGGTTCACTTCTATTTTCTTTTTATCTTCCGCAAGATCAGGTGCTTCAAAACTGGTTTCTTCCAGCAATTTTTCCATGATCGTATTCAGACGACGAGCACCTATGTTCTCGTTTTTTTCATTCATTTCAAATGCAAGATTTGCGATTTCATGGATTCCATCTTCCGTAAAAGATAATTGAACTCCTTCCGTTGCAAGTAAAGCTTCGTATTGTTTGGTGAGAGAAGACTTCGGTGTCGAAAGAATTTTAACAAAATCCTCCCTGGACAATGTATCCAACTCCACTCGAATCGGAAAACGTCCCTGCAATTCAGGAATCAAATCGGAAGGTTTGGACATATGAAATGCCCCGGCCGCGATAAACAAAATATGATCCGTTCTTAACGGACCAATCTTTGTCGATACTGTAGATCCTTCCACAATAGGAAGAAGATCCCTTTGCACACCTTCCCGGGATACATCCGCACCTTGTCTTCCTTCCCTTCCTGCGATCTTGTCGATTTCATCCAGAAAGATAATTCCCATTTCCTCGGCTCTACGAACTGCTTCCGATTGCATTTTTTCCAAATCTATCAATTTTTCAGCTTCGGATTCGCTGACCAGTTTTTTTGCCTCGGTGATTTTGATCTTTCGTTTGCCCTGTTTTTTAGGCATCAGATCACCCAGAATATTTTGAAGTTGGTTATCCATCTCCTCCATATTCCCAGCACCAAACACTTGCAACATGGGAATTCCGGCAGGTGCCGAAGATTTGGGAATATCAATTTCAATTTCCTGGTCGTCAAGCTTTCCCGCTCGGAGTTTTTCCCTGAACTTTTCGCGAGACTGCTTGTAACTTGCGAAACGTTCTTTTTCTTCCAAGGTAAGCTCTTCTTCTTTTTTATAAAAAATAGGAGGAAGGATGATATCAAGAATGGTTTCTTCCGCTTTTTCGAATGCTCTTTCCTTCACCTTTTCTCTAAATTCATTTTTAACCAAATTGAGAGAGATTGTGGCTAAATCACGAATCATTGATTCCACATCACGACCTACATATCCGACTTCCGTATACTTGGTAGCTTCGATTTTTAAAAAGGGAGCGCCACATAACTTTGACAGACGGCGAGCTATTTCGGTTTTCCCTACCCCTGTCGGTCCGATCATAATAATATTTTTAGGATAAACTTCTTCCCTTAATTCTTCGGGAAGTTTTCTGCGCCGGGACCGATTGCGAAGTGCTACAGCAACCGCTCTTTTTGCTTTCGATTGCCCTACGATGTATTCATCCAAACGAGTCACGATTTCCTTTGGTGTTAAATCAAAATTAAAACTTTCCTCTTCGGGATTAGGAACGACTTCTGCTAAAATTTCTTTCGGTTCCATTATTCTCCTATAACTCTTCGAGCACCAAATTATGGTTAGTATAAATACAAATATCAGCGGTGATTTTCATTGCTTTTTGAATGATCTCCGTCGGGCTAAAAGAAGTATTTTCGGATAATGCGCGTGCGGCGGACAGTGCATAATTTCCACCAGAACCGATAGCGAGCACTCCGTCATCGGGAGAAATCACATCTCCAGTTCCTGAGATCAAAAAGGATTCGGTGGCGTCACATACGATCAGCAAGGCTTCCAAACGGCGAAGCATACGATCCATCCTCCATTCCCGAGCAAGCTCCACCGCAGCACGGGAAACGGAGCCGCCATGTTCTCCCAGTTTTTTTTCAAATAACTCGAATAAGGTGAACGCATCCGCTGCAGATCCGGCAAAGCCCGCGAGCACTTTTCCACCATGCAGCCTCCGCACTTTGCGTGCAGTATGTTTCATTACGGTTTGGCCCATTGAAACCTGGCCGTCTCCGCCCATGGCTACTTTTCCGTCTTTTCGGACACTCAATATCGTGGTCGCATGTATGGCTTCCATATAAGGATATAATCTTTAAGTGACGGAGATTGTCGAGGAAAATGGATTCGGATTCTTTCTAGATATCTATGAGAATTTTCTTTTTCTTGCCCGTCCCCCCTTGGAGAATTTGCACCTTGGAGGGAGAAGTGCCCAGTTCATCCGCGATCCTTTGAATCAGTTCCTCGTTGGCTTTGCCTTCCACCGGCAAGGATTTGATGCGAACGACCCATTCCGTTTCGGTGAGTTTTTCGATTCCCGGTTTTTTGGAATTCGGCTTTGCGTGAATGGATAGGATCATGGAATATAAAAATTGCGATAGTTAGTCGGTGAGGGTAAGTAAGGAAGTGGTTGTAACGAACCGTCTGGATCGAAGGTATACCATCCCCGCCCCTCCCTCGCGCCAATAGAAGCAAGAAGTATCTAAAGGATCATCAGCAAGGCTGATCTCCTGGGTGGGGAAAACCACAAAGCCAACCAATGACTTCCCTTTACCATTGTTCGGAACAAAAAACAAATTCTTTCCCGAATTTGGATCATTTTTAGAAAATAAGTTCGCCTTTTTACTTCTTTTTGATCAAAATGATTTGGTTGCCCACTTCGAACGACTCATCCAGAAAATAATAATCGGTGAGTTGTTTGATCAGAAATAATCCGATCCCGGATTCCCTATAATCACTTAGATCGGAACTTTTCAAATCCCGGGGTTTTGTTTTGATTCCGTAGTCCCGGATCTTGACCTGAACCTTCTCCTTTTCAAACAAAAAATCGATAAAAATCGGTTTGTCCGTATGACCGGCATACGCATGTTTAATGACATTGCTGATGGCTTCGCCGAGAATCAATTTCAAATCCACAGCTTCGTAAAGTGTGAAACCATGATCCAGGGCAAGATTAAAAAAATAATTACGCGTATGGGAGATGTATCTGGGATGAGAAGGAATCTGTAAGCGGACTAATTTTCCGTAGTCCGCCTTTTTAGGAGAATTGGGAGTCATCAACCACGCGGATGAAACTTCTTATGGACTTCCTTAAGAGTTTTATTCGCCATATGAGTGTAGATCTGAGTTGTAGAAATATCAATATGACCGAGAAGCTCTTGCACAGATTTCAAATCTGCATGGTTTTCCAAAAGATGAGTTGCAAAAGAATGTCTGAGAGTATGCGGAGTGACTTTCTTTTTGATCTTTGTTCTTTTGATATAATGGTTTAAAAGTCTCCAAACCGACTTACGATTGATATACGATCCTTTTTTGGATACAAATACAAATTCGCAAACACGTTTTTTCAAAATTTCAGGACGGCTCTCTACCAGATATTTTTTCAAAATCTCCAAAGATTTTTCGCCGAAAGGAACAAGTCTTTGTCTTCCGCCTTTTCCTTCCACAGTGATCGCCATATTGTCCATATCGATATCGCCTATACGAAGGTTACACGCTTCCGAAATACGAAGTCCCGAAGAATACAAAAGTTCAAAAATACACTTGTCTCTTAATTCGTAAAGGTTGTCTTCCTTTATGTTTCTGAAAAGTTCATCAATCTCTGCTTGTGTGAGATAATCGGGAATGGTTCTTGCCACTTCCGGAGTTTCGATTTTCTCCGTAGGGTTCGAATCCAATCGTTTTTCATCACGTAGGTATTTATAAAACTGCCTGATAGCAACCACTTCACGTGCCAAGGTTTTAGCAGAGATTTTACGTTCTCTCTCTTCTTCCAAAAAACGCATAATATCGTTGGCCTTTACTTCTAGAAAATTGATATGTTGTTTTTCTAGAAAGATCGCAAATTTATTGAGATCATAACCGTAGGAATAGATCGAATTATCGCTTAACCCTTTTTCAACGGAAAGGTATTCTTGGAATGTTTGCAATAGCTGATTTTGAGAACTTGGCAATTTGGAACCCATTGTGACTCTCTTAAGTTACTTAAAGGGTCGGACAAAAATGCTAAAGAGACTTATTATTTTTTTTGCCACATTAGCTACTTACGAGAAAAAAGGAGAAAGGGCCATCGTTTTTATGAAATTTTTTCAAATTGCACTTATCGCTTTGTTAGTTGCTTCCTGCGTGGGAGAAGAAAAGGCCCTGTTCCAAGAAGGCAAAGCCTGGGAAGCCAAGGGAGAAAAGACAAAAGCACTTTATTTTTACGAGCAGTCCCTCCGGGAAAATCCCGATTACGAGCCAGTTCTGAAAAGAATGGGCCTGCTCCTTGCCGAGTCCCCCCGCTCTGTCGCTACATCCCTATTCTATCTGGAAAAATATTACAAAACCCATAAGGACGACCCGGAAATCCAAAGGGAGCTATTCCGCCTGCTTCTTACCACTGGGTATGAAAAAGAAGCCTTGCATATCCTGGAAGAGATGCGTTTTGAGGGGAAAAAAGAGACCGTGGATTTTTTTGAATCCACCTACCTTTGTTTGACAAGAAACTACAAACAAAAAGATTATCTTAAGCTCCTGGAGATAAGCCCTCTTGCCGGGGATCCTTATTATGCTCCTTGGGTGCGAGCCTGCGAAGCCAAAATCTGAGATTTTTTTCCGATTTACAGTTTACGGTTTAAGCGTCTAAGAATTAGAATCATTTTAAATTGGAGAAAAACATGGCATATAAAGTCGTTATTATAGGATCGGGACCGGCAGGACACACTGCTGCTATTTACGCGGCGAGAGCCAATCTGAGTCCAGTTATGTATGAAGGCTTTATGGCAGGCGGGGTGGCCGCAGGCGGACAATTGACCACAACAACGGAAGTTGAAAATTTCCCTGGTTTCCCCGAGGGAATCGACGGAACCGAACTCACTGAGCTTTTCCGAAAACAATCCACAAAATATGGAACCACAATTCACACACAAACCATCACCAAAGTGGATTTTTCCAAACGCCCTTTTGTGATCTGGTCTGATGATGAAAAAATCGAAGCGGAATCCATCATCATCGCAACAGGTGCCACTGCCAAACGTATGCATGTAAAAGGCGAAGATCTATTTTGGCAAAGAGGAATCTCTGCCTGCGCTGTCTGTGACGGAGCACTTCCGATCTACCGAGGCAAAGAACTTGCCGTGATCGGCGGGGGAGACTCGGCGGTAGAAGAAGCAAACCACCTTACCAAATTTGCCTCCAAGGTTTATTTGGTTCATAGAAGAGATCAGCTTCGTGCTTCGCAAATCATGCAACAGCGTGCCATTTCCCATCCTAAAATTGAAATACTTTGGAACAAAACCATTGTAGAAGCCAAGGGAGCGAACAATGGCTTAACAGCCATTACACTGGAAGACACTGTCAACAAGGCAGTGACTGATTTGCAAGTGGGCGGACTTTTTTATGCTATTGGCCATGTTCCTAATACTCAAATTTTCCAAGGTCAATTGAACTTGGATGAGACGGGATATATCATCACAAAACCGGGAACAACCAGGACCAATATCGAAGGTGTGTTTGCTGCGGGAGATGTACAGGACAAAACCTACAGACAGGCGATCACTGCGGCAGGTAGCGGTTGTATGGCGGCACTCGAAGCGGAGAAATGGCTGGAAGGCCACTAAGAACTGACAATCATAAACTAAACCAAAACACCGATTGAAATCGAAAAGGTTAGAGAAAGGATGACAGTTTCATCATCCAACTCTAACCTTTTTTTATTTTTTGATCTGTTTTCCCGCAGAATCGAAATATCCTTTTTGGTCTTTTTTCCAAAACATAACAGATGTTCCATCCGAAGAAACCACCCTTCTTTTTCCATCTTCCCACTCAATGACAGACCAACCGTCTTTTTTGAAAACAGTTTGATTGCCCGGAAAGTAAGTCGCCTCCCAAGTTTTTCCCTGCCATTTATAGATTCCGGATTTCCATAGGAAAAAAGTGGATTCCCCCGGACCGTCGAAGTCCCCTTCTATTTTTTTAAAAAACGGTTCCACGGAAGCAAGGAAGGTCTCCCGAACGGAAGGGATTTCCTCATAATTTTGAATGTCAAAGGGAGACGCGGGCAAAGAAAAACCTTTTTCGAGAAAGTTCTGAAAGGCTTTTACATTCACAGGCGCCATCACCGTATAACCTTGCAGCGTTTTCTTTTTAGAATCGGAGAATAAAACTGATTTTTTGGATTGAAAGTCGGCTACCGCAAGGGAAATAAATTGATCTGCCGAGACTCCTGTTGCCTTCTCCAAAGCGAGAGCGGAATCCGTTCCCAAACAAGTATCCTTATTGTAGTTAACTACCGTTTTGCTGCCGTAACTTTTATGCATATACTCGACCATATAAGCGCCGAGTGAATAAGGAAGCAAGTCCTGGTATCCATGTTTCAACAAAGCCGCATAGCTGGAAGGAATTTTGCCTGCTTGGATTTTTTTGTCCAACTCCTCGTAGATATAATATTTTTTTGAAATAGAAAATTGACCGGCAATGTAATTGGCAATCCCTTCATCAAACCAAGGATCAGGGAGATTTTCTTTCGGTAAATTTGCCAAGCCGGACTTATAAGAAAGACAAGTCATTTGTTCCAAGTTGTGAATTGTTTCGTGATAAAAGGTTCCCAGAAAGGCTCTTTTCTTAGCATCCTCATCCAAAACGGAATTTCCGGTAGGTTTTATCTGCTTTTCTCCACAACACAGAGTGATTGAGTTTTGACCGCCAAACCCTCCTTCTTCGGAGCCGCCCGGCAATTCCTTACCTTGGTACGCGGACATCTCCCCGTTTTTATCAAATAACAAGACAGGCACCTGACCTATATTTTCCATATCGAATTCTTTTTTAGCAAAAGCGAAAAATTCATCAGCGGGAAAATTCTCTTTTAACGCCTGTAAGTATAAATCCCAATCTGAAGAATGATAAAAACTGTATTTGGAAACTTGAAAACGACCCGGTTTTGTTTTGGAAGGATCAATCAATTGCCAGTTTAAGGCAGGCGATGCGTTATTTTTTTGAAATACCCAGGCGAATTCTTTTCTATGAGGAACCCAATCCCGTATCAACTTGGAGCCGTCTTTCCAGTCCAATTGGATTTTCGGTAAACAACCGCTACACGAACCAAATACTCCGAAGGAAGTAAAATTAGGACCGTCCGGCGTCTCCAATTTCCAAGTTCCGTTTTCCCATTCCGTAAGTATGCTTCCGTCGGATCTAGTCCATCTGTAATTGTCTTTTTTCCAAAGATAAACTTCACCTCCGTCCGGTCCCGAATAGAAGGAAGGAGTGTTGACAGGAAACTTTAAACGTAACTCACCAATCTGAGGTATAGGAACACCGGAAATATCTTCAAAGCGGTTGGGAGCGGTAATTCCCCATTTGTAGCGGGTGATATCGGTTCTATTTGTTCCTTGGAGATAAGGCACACGAACCCGACTCGGATCCTGTGCAAAAATAGGAAATAAATTAATGACAAAAATAAATAGTAAAATGATTTTTTTTTGAAACATACCGATCCTTTGTCCAAACGCCGATATGTTTTCGGTATTCGGACAAAAGTCAAGCAGGTTCTAAAAAGAATTTTGATTTCTATATGCGATTGCGATTTGACCGGTGCGGGAAATCTCTCTGATTCCAAATTGTTTCATAAGGGAGATCATATTTCCGACTTGTCTTGAATTTCCCGAAAATTCCAAAAGCAAAGAGTCTTCCGTAATTTCCAAAATCTTAGCACCAAACCCGTCACATACGGTGAGGGCTTCGGTTCGATTGGATTCCGTGATCGTTACTGAGATAAGTACCAACTCCCTTTGGACGGAACTAGCATAAGCCATGTCCTGAACTTTCAAAACGTCAGGAAGTTTCAATAACTGGTTTTTTACCTGGCCTACGATGAAATCATCCCCGTTTAACACAATCGTCATCGAAGAAATCTCGGGATTGTCGGTAACACCTACCGCAATCGAATCGATATTATAAGCTCTTCTTGTGAAAAGACCCGAAACATGGCTCATCACTCCATGATGATTGTTCACTAAAATGCTGAGTGTATATTTCATTTCTTTAACTTTGCCAAGTCCTTAAATTCAAGTAGATCCTTTTGTGATTTTCCGGCAGGGATCATCGGAAAAACTTTTTCTTCCGCAGGAATCATCACTTCGATGAGAGCGGAACCTTCGTCATTTAGGAAAAAATCTATCCCTTTTTGAATTTCCGATTTTTTCTCAATTCGCATTCCGGGAATGTCGTATGATTCGGCAAGCTTCACAAAATTCGGGTTATACGTCCATTGAGACTCGCTGAATCTTTCTTCGTAAAACAATTCCTGCCATTGGCGGACCATTCCGAGAAAATTATTATTGAAGAGTAAAATCTTGACACCTAACTTTGATTGGGCGATAGTTGCCAGTTCCTGAATGCACATCTGGAACGATCCGTCCCCCGTAACACAGATCACAGTCTTGTCGGGATTTCCGAATTTCGCTCCGATGGCTGCAGGGAGACCGTAACCCATAGTGCCAAGTCCGCCGGAAGTAAGCCAAGTATTCGGTTCATCAAATAAATAGTATTGTGCCGCCCACATTTGGTGTTGGCCTACATCCGTGGAAACAATCGCTTTTCCGTTTGTTTTTTCATAAACCCGTTTCAGAAAATCCTGAGGTTTGATCACATCAGTGGAATTATCAAAATCCAAAGGATGATCATTTTTCAATTGTGCAATTTTGCCGATCCACTCGGATCTGTCCGTTGTTTTGATATAAGGTAAAATTTCACGAACTGCATCTTTCAAATCCCCGTGAAGTACATGATCGACATTCACCCGTTTATTGAATTCGGCTGCATCTATATCAATATGAGCTCGGATTGCATTCGGAGCAAAATCATATTTTTTTGCAACCCTGTCATCAAACCTGGCACCCAAGTTCAGAATATAATCGCATTCGAGGACCGCCTTATTTGCGTAAGCCGTTCCGTGCATCCCGAGCATTCCAACGCTGAGAGGATGAGTGGCAGGGAAAGCCCCTATCCCCATAAGTGTTGTTGTAACGGGGGCATTTGCTTTTTCCGCAAGTGCCTTGATCTCAGCCGAAGCAAAAGAATTGATCGCTCCTCCCCCTACATAAAGTAACGGTCGTTTTGCGGCATTCAGAATTTCCGCAAATTCCTTAGCATCACCTTTTACTTTTTGCCGCTCGTAATGGTGGGTTGCGATCTTAAGGGAAGGTGCTTTACGAACAGTTGTTTTTCCGGTTTGGACATCTTTCGGAAAGTCGAGTAGTACAGGACCAGGTCTTCCTCCCATCGCAATTTTCATCGCTTCTTCAAAATGACGGGCAAGATCGTCCGCAGATTTAATCAGAGCATTGTATTTTGTGATCGGAATCGTGATCCCGTAGATATCCGCCTCTTGGAAAGCGTCGGTTCCAATATCTGTTGTGGGAACTTGTCCCGTAATGGCTAAGATCGGAATGGAATCCATCTTGGCATCAGTGAGCCCTGTGATCAGGTTTGTAGCACCAGGTCCGGAAGTAGCAATGCAAACACCTAGTTTTCCGGTAGAACGTGCGTACCCTTCTGCCATATGTATGGCACCCTGCTCATGGCGGACAAGAATGTGTCGGATTTTTTTGCTATGATAGAGTTCATCGTAAAAAGGAAGGATGGCACCACCGGGATAACCAAACACAATCTCCACACCTGCCTCTTCCAAGAGTTCGACCATCAATCTGGCACCTGAGATAGCTTCGGTATTTGTAGTCATGTTTTCCCCCAATGCCATTTCTGCAAAAAAGGGCATTAAGTCAATGTTCTCTCGTTTTTAACTCGATTTTTGCTGTCCAAATTTTCAACCTAGATATTGAGCCTATCCGATGGACAAAACAGAAATAGAAAAACCCCAAGAAGATGAAAAATTTTCAAAAATAAAATCTTTAGCCAAGGAAGCGTATCGATTCTTAGACCAAGGAAGGTTTCGAGAGGCGAAAGAACGTCTTGAAATCCTACTGGAAGAAGATCCGTCCAACACTTACGGGCTAGTGGGCTTAGGCGATTATTATGCCAAAACAAAACAACCTGCAGAAGCGATTATTTATTATCGCAAATGTTTAGCACAAGATTCAACAAATAAATTTTCCCTAATGGGGCTTATGAATTGTTACCGCGATCTTAACAGCCTGAAAAAAATAATAGAAGTAGCGGAAGAATTTCATCATATAACAATTACAGATGCAAGTATTCTCTCAAGAGTGGCGGACGCCCATCGCAAGTTAAAAAACTTCAAAGAATCGGAAGTTTATTATATGGAGGCGCTGCAGATCAATCCGAATGATCAGTATGTGATCGTAGGTCTTGGTCATTTGTTTTTTGCCTGCCAACGTTATACGGAAGCGATCCAATGGTGGGAAAAACTTTTGTCTACCCAACCGAACAATATCAAGATCCTGACGGAGATAGGAAACAGCTACCGAAAGATCAAAGAATTTGACAAGGCGATCATTTATTACGAACGAGCCAAAGAATTGGACGGACGCAATTTTTTCGCTCTATACGGACTTGCGGAATCCTATCGGGGCAAAAAGGCTTTTGAAACTGCGATCCTTTACTGGGAAAAAATTCTGGAATTCGATCCTGAAAACAAACTGATTATCAATCGTTATGCGGACTCGCTGCGGGGTCTCGGCAAATATGACAAGGCATTGGAATGTTTTAATAAAATCCTTGCGAACGGAGACGACTACTTTGCCCTTTTGGGAAAAGCAGCAGCCTTAAAATTGATCGGGGACTTGGACAAAGCGGAAGAAATCTACGTCAATCTTTTGGCCAAATCGCCGAATGATCCGAGACCGGCCCTGGAATTGTCCGATCTCTGGGATTTGATGGGCAAAAAAGTCCAGGCCATTAAAATGTTAGAAGACCTTTCCAAAAAAATTCCATCCAACGAAAGCATCCGAGAAAGAATCGAATATCTAAAAGATTAAAGATCCTCCCGTTTTAGAACTTTTTAATATTGACTAAATCCATTTTAAGATGATCTCTAGGACAGCTTTACCCTTAGAGACATCGATGATGCACAAACAACTGAGCTTTTTTCTATGTACTATATGTACATTATATTTCGCTGGTCTGGAACTAAAAGCGCAGGAATTCGCGCCCTCGGACGGGTGTGAAAAGCCGGCACCTAGAAAAGACCTCCCCTTTCCGATGGATGCCTCAAAACAGCTTTGCAAAAAGGACCTAGCGCAAAAAAACGAGGGTTGGTATCCGACCGGTCTGCCATTAATCAACTCGGATCCGAACGAAGGGATTGGATACGGAGTTCGCGCCTATATGTACAATAACGGCAAAAAAACCGACCCCTTGTTTGAATATACACCTTACCGGTTGCGGTTTTTCGCCCAATATTTCAATACAAACAAAAATGCACAATACCACCAATTGAGTTTGGATATGCCTTTTATCGCAGATACCAAATGGAGGCTGCGGGCGGATGCATTTTTAACAATCACTCCCACCACTCTTTATTTCGGGTTGGGGGAAAATAGTTTAAAACCCCTTTCCTATCTGGATCGAAACCAATCGGACGGAAGATTGATTCAAAATGCAAGTTATATGGATCAGGAAAGAAATTTAACCTATTTCCGACCTGGCATGCCTTCCGACTCCGTGATGTTTGGCGGACGAAACTATTCGGGAATTCCCAGCGGCCAAGGTTATCTTGTGACGGATCGAATGTACAATCGTTACCAGATAGAAACTCCGATGGCGACTGCCAGTGCGGAAAGATCCTATGTGGGAGGGACAGTACGTTTGGTAACCGGCTTGAAGTTTTCAAATAACATTGTCCATACTTACGACGGAAAACTGATACAGGGAAAAGACCCTTTGCTCGGAGGAGATCCGCTCAATTACGGAGCCGAAGTCCCGAATGGAAAGACAAGACTTACGGAAGACAATGAAGCCGGCAAACTTCGCGGATATAATGGTGGTTATGTGAATTCGGTTCGGGTGGGAATTGTTTACGATACAAGAGACTATGAACCGGATCCGAACAGTGGGGTGTTTCTAGAAGCCACTTATGAGAAAAACTCAAAAGCAATGGGCTCCAACTTCGACTTTCAAAAGTATTTTGTTCAGGGTAAATTTTTCTGGAGTCCGTTTCCTAAAATATTTGATAAATTGGTCATCGCCAATCGTTTCGCAATGGGACTTACCGACGGAGATACTCCCTTTTTCGAATATAGAAACCTTTGGGGAACGGAAGGTATGATAGGAGGACTCGGAGGACTTCGAACACTCAGAGGATTCAAACAAGACCGTTTTGTGGGTAGAACGATGGGTTGGGGAAACTCGGAAGTCCGTTGGAAATTCGCAGAAACAAAAATCGGAAGTGAGTATTTTGTATTCAACCTGGTTCCTTTTATGGACTACGGGCGTGTTTGGGACGATGAACACAAAATCGGCTGGAAGGGATATAAATATTCACGAGGGATAGGGTTAAGGATAGCTTGGAATCAAGCGACTATCATCATGATTGATTATGCGAAATCCAGAGAAGACGAACAAACGTTTGTTAACTTCAGTCACGTATTTTGATGAAAACACGGGTAGGGAAATAAAAACCTAAACTTATTTTATTTTTCAAACAGCCGGAATAAAACATGCAAATATTACCTCTCAGGTAATCGACTTTGTCCCCGTTTGGACATTATACTGTTACCTATTGGAGAACAATATGAATCATTCGAACGGGTATTCCCTTTTAAAAAACACATTTCTAATCAATGGATTTCTTTCCGGGGCGACCGGAGTTATCTGTTTGGTTCTGGCAGATTATTTATCTACTCTTTACGGAAACCTTCCCAGCTTATATCCGGAACTAATGGGAGGAGGGCTTGTAGGTTTCGGTGGATTTGTATTTTTTATGGGCAAGAAAGAAAAACCGAATCTTACGATTTCTCATATTATCTTCTATCTGGATGTGGCTTGGGTTTTGGGTACGATAGGACTACTTTCCGCTTTTTTTGAAAACATCCACATCTTCGGATTTGCATTCGCTACTGCGGTGGGCCTTGCCGTTTTAGGATTTGCCATTTTTGAATTCAAAGGAATTCGAAACATAAAGACCCCGGCGAACTAAACTAATCTAATTTTTAATAGTGGAAGCAAGGTATGCCATTGTTTCCGCTGTTTCAATATTATTCGGAAAAAAAGTTTCTATCTTTAACTCTTGTAAGCCCACATCCAAAGGTGTTCCGAACGCGGAAATAACGGATAAAAATGACAAAACCTTTCCTTCAAAAGAAATATCAACCGAAACGAGAGGTAAATTTTCCTTTGGCAAAAACTCGATCTGATCCTTGGGTAAAAATTTGGAAATCCTTTCATACAATTCAAAACTTTCTCTTTTCCCCAAACGAGCTTCCTGTTTCAATCTTCCCAAGAGGAAAGGACACACTTCATCCCAGTTGATGATATGCTTTCGAAATCCATCGGGGTGAAATAATAATTCCATGAGATTTTGGCCGATGACGGGAGAGTCTGAAAAGAAAAACCCGAACAAAGATCGGGCGGCAGTATTGACCCGGAGCACATTCCAACTACCATTTGTTAGTATAGCCGGGTAAGGTTCTTGTTGCTTTAAAATAAAATGAATGGCGTCCGAAACGGACTTCATTTCCGGATCGTCTATCTTCTGATCAGAATACAAGGGAGAAAGACCGGCACCTAACATTAATAAATTTCTCTCACGGAAAGGAATCTCCAAAACATCGGAAAGCCGATGGATCATTTCCTTGCTGGGATTGGCCCTCCCCGTTTCCAAAAAGCTAATGTGTTTGCTCGAAATTTCCGCATCCAAAGCAAGTTCCAATTGGCTTTTTTTGCGAAGCTTTCTCCATTCTCTAAGTTGGTCGCCAAATCCGTTTTTCATTTGGAACTAAAGTATACCAAAGATATGAGTTCGAATCAATGCCTGACTCAGGCAAAAAGGCGAACTTTTTGAAATTAAAAGAATGGATTTTGGAGATCAGATTGATTTTTGCGCAAGGAAATGGTAAAGGGATATTGCCATCTCCGACAATTTTCTATAAATAAGTTCGCCTTTTTGCTAATTAACTAACTTATCCACGATTGATTCCCCACGCCACAGCTTACTATGCGGATTGCGTCAATAAAATTTTATGTGTAAGGGGTTTTTTGAATAGAATCGGCGAATAAAGAGAACTCTTTTACCAAATAGTAAAAATGATCTTTGCCCACTTGTTGGAAAGTGATCGAAGAGCAATAGAATTTGCTTTTCCTTTTGCTCTCTGTGCGTCGTAAAATTGTCTAGCCCATTCCACACGAGTCAATGAATTGAATGCAAGCCAATAAAGAGCGTGTCGTAAATGTTTGTTACACGCACGTCGCATAACAACATGCTTCTACGATTTCCCGCTTTGCCTGGAAATTGGAGATGTTCCTGCATATGCCTGAAAAGCCCGATAATCCCGGAACCTTCTTGATTCATCGGAGAGTTCAGCGAGAAGAGTCGCACCTATCATGGTTCCCATTGCAGGAATGGAACTGAGAATGCGGCTACCGGAATGATTGTTGTAAAGACTATCAATATCTGAATTCATTTTTGCAATCTGATGATCAAGAAGATTGATCTGCTCTATTAAGAGAATACTTTCATTTTCACTCAGAGCTGTTAGATTTATGAAATCACGACTCCAATCAATTCCAATGTAAATAGTTTTCATAAAAAATCTCCGAAAACGGTGCCAAACCCCGAGATCCCATGAATCAAATAATGAAGTTCTTAGCATAAGAAACATCTTACTATGAATGGTGATGATCAGGGAAAAGGCTTCGGGAGAAAGTGAGCCCTGGCAAGTCCTGTGTGCGGACAGATCGCAGCGGAAATCAAACGGAAAACATTCCCCGCTCTTTTTCGCGGAACATCCTGTTCCGACGAAAAAACTCCGGCCATCCTTGGCCTCCGTTACCGCGAGAATTGCTTTCCGTATTTAAGAATGGATCACTTTACTTGTTTTCCGTCTGATTGAAGCGAAGAGCCCGGTCTCCCACCTAATGGATCAAAGGTGAATATCCGATCAATCGGTCGGAGAGGCGCCCAAAACTTACAGAAAAATATTGATCGAAAGATTGCGAAACAAATTGACAACGGAGGAGTATACTGAAATATAGCCAAAAGCTCCAATAAATTGGATAAAAAATCCGATTTAGCAGCATAGGTGGCACGAAAATGGACAATAACACTAAAAAATCGAGAATCGGCAAAGTCGGGCGAGGGATTTCCTTCCTTGCGCTTTTCGCGAGTCTGTCTTTCTCCGGAATCTTCGGGCAAACACTTCTGAACGTCTCTTTTGATCCTACAAGAGAACTTTATGAAGATGTGAATAAACAATTTATAGAAATTTGGAAAAAGAAAACCAAAGCAACCTTGGAAATCCAACAATCCCACGGGGGTTCAGGAAAACAAGCTCGCGCCGTAATCGACGGATTGGAAGCGGATGTGGTAACACTTGCGCTTGCTTATGATATAGACAGTATTGCCGAAAAATCGAAGTTAATCGACGAAAATTGGGAAAAACAATTTCCAAACCACTCCACACCCTACTACTCTACCATCGTATTTTTGGTTCGAAAAGGAAACCCGAAAGGAATCAAAGATTGGGATGATTTGGTAAAACCGGGAACAGGACTCATTACGCCTAACCCGAAAACTTCGGGAGGAGCTCGCTGGAATTATCTGGCCGCTTGGGGATATGCTAAAAACAAGTATAAAACCGAAGAAAAAGCTACAGAATTTATCAAAGCTATTTTTAAAAATACATCTGTGTTGGATACGGGAGCTCGCGGATCCACTACTACATTCGTGCAAAGAGGAATCGGTGATGTCCTAATCACTTGGGAAAATGAAGCCGAACTCGCGTTAGCTGAATCAAGAAAGGAAAACGGCGGAGTTGCCAACTACCAAATCGTATATCCTTCGGAAAGTATCAAAGCGGAAACTCCTATTGCAATCGTATCCAAAGTGACTGCAAAAAAAGGAACTGGCGAAATAGCAAAAGCTTATCTTGAATTTCTCTATACAAAAGAAGGACAAGAGACTATAGCTAAACATTTTTTCCGTCCGATTGATCCTGCCATTCTAAAAGCAAATGCTTCAAAATTCCCGGCTGTAAAGGTTTTTGATATTCGTGAAATCGAAGGATCTTGGAAAAACGCACATAAGAAACATTTTTCTGATGGGGGAATTTTTGATTCGATTTATGAGCAAGGACCAGGAAAGTAACAATTAATTACACTTTTCGCAAATGAATTTAACAATTCGACCTTACTCCAAAACGAGTTTCGGTTTAACCCTCGGAACAACTGTCTTTTACATCAGTATCATGGTGGTTGTTCCGCTTCTGGGACTCTTTTTTAAAACCGCTTCCATCGGCTGGACAGGGCTTTTCGATGTTTTCCAGGAAGATCGGATTCAAAAAGCACTTGTCTTAAGTTTTACGGTGGGGGGAATCTCCGCTCTGATCAACTTGTTCCTCGGATTTTTATTTGCCTGGGTTTTGGTCCGTTATGAATTTCCAGGCCGCAAACTGATCGATACTTTGGTGGATTTACCTTTCACCTTACCAACCGCAGTGGCAGGAATCGCACTTGCTTCCATCTATTCTCAAAACGGATGGATCGGAAAATTATTTGCACCTTTCGATATCAAAATCGCATATACCCCCGCAGGTATTATCATCGCTCTTGTATTTATCGGATTTCCCTTTGTCGTACGTACCGTCCAACCGGTGTTAGAAGATCTACCCAAGGAATTGGAAGAAAGCGCCTATTGTTTGGGTGCGACTCCTTTTCAAACATTCAGAAAGATCATTTTCCCGGAAGTTTGGCCTTCCCTCCTCGCAGGCACGGGAATGGCGTTTGCCCGTAGCATAGGTGAATACGGATCCGTGGTTTTTATCTCAGGCAATCTACCCGGAAAGACGGAAATTCTACCTCTGCTGATTGTCACCAAACTAGAACAATACGAGTATGGAAAAGCCACGGGAATCGCGGTGGTAATGCTTGTGCTTTCTTTCGCCATTATGTTTCTAATCAACTACTTTCAAAGTAGATTCACAAGGAAGTTGTCATGAGAAAAAACAAACTTCCTTTTTCCAAATTTCTACTGATAGGGCTTGCCTATTTTTTTGCCATTTTAGTTCTCATTCTACCGATCGCCACTGTATTTATAGAAGCATTCGCACACGGAATAGATGGTTACGTAAAGGCATTGCAGGACAAAGACACTCTATCTGCTGTTTGGTTGACCATCAAAGTTGCACTCATCGCGGTTCCAGTGAACACATTGTTCGGATTGATTGCAGCATTCACCCTCACTCGCTTCGAATTTCCAGGCAAAAATACAATCATCACCATTTTGGATTCTCCTTTTGCAGTATCGCCCGTTATCTCCGGTCTTATTTTTCTACTCATCTTCGGAAGGCAAGGTTGGCTCGGGGAAACACTGATGGAATACGATATCAAAGTTGTTTTCAATACACCGGGACTTGTTATCGCTACTATTTTTATCACTCTTCCGTTTGTGGCCCGTGAGCTTATTCCTCTTATGCAAAGCCAGGGAAAAGAAGAAGAGGAAGCAGGCATCTTACTCGGGGCGTCTCTTTTTCAAACGATAAGAAAGATCATCCTCCCCAATATCAAATGGGGACTTATGTACGGGATCATTCTATGCAATGCGAGAGCCATGGGGGAGTTCGGGGCGGTTTCCGTTCTTTCCGGACATATCCGCGGAAAAACAAATACTCTTCCTTTGCAGATTGAAATGCTTTATAATGAATACAATTCGGTCGGTGCTTTTTCTGCTGCCACCTTACTCGTGTTTTTATCTTTGCTCACTCTTGTGTTAAAGATCTTTCTCGAAAAAAATATAAGGGTCAAGTAAAATCATATGTCTATTGAAATTCAAAATTTAAACAAATACTTCGGAAACTTCCACGCCCTAAAAGACATCAATCTCTCCATCAAACACGGAGAGCTTGTTGCCCTACTCGGGCCGTCGGGGAGCGGAAAGACGACTCTCTTGAGAATCATCGCAGGACTAGAAGCACCTGACACAGGCAAGGTGGTTTTTCATGATGAAAACCAGTCCGCTTCCGAAGTAAAAAACGGAGAAGTGGGATTTGTATTCCAACACTACGCACTTTTCCGCCATATGAATATTTTCGAAAATGTTGCATTCGGTTTGAAAGTAAGATCATCCAAACTAAGACCTTCCAAATCGGAGATAGAAGACCGGGTTTACAAACTTTTAAAGCTGGTCCAGTTGGAAAATTATCACAAAAGATATCCGAGCGAACTTTCGGGAGGGCAAAGACAAAGAGTTGCTCTCGCCCGCGCACTTGCCATAGAACCGAAATTTTTATTACTGGATGAGCCGTTCGGCGCACTGGACGCAAAAGTCAGAAAGGAACTTCGAACTTGGCTTAGAAGATTGCATGACGAGATCCACATAACAAGCGTTTTTGTTACGCATGATCAGGAAGAAGCTCTGGAAGTAAGCGATTCCGTTGTTATCTTACGAACCGGAAAAATAGAACAGATCGGTAGCCCGGACGAAGTTTACAACAAACCGAAAAGTCCTTTTGTATTCAACTTTCTGGGTGATGTGAATTTGTTTCACGGAAGAGTTCAAGAAGGCAAAGCAAAAATCGGAGACATACATATGGAGACTCCGGAACATTCCGAAGTCAGAGACTCGGAAGCGGTTGCCTATGTTCGTCCCTATGATGTCGAAATCCTTCGTTCCGCACAGGATGGAATTCCCGCAGACATCCAATACATTCATTCCACAGGTAGAAATGTTCGCATCGAGCTGAAACGTTTGGACACAGGCACTCTGATCGAATCCGTTTTGGAGCAGGAAAATTTTCGGGAGCTCAACCTTTTGCCGGGAGAAACTGTCTACCTTAGGATACGAAAGGCCAAAGTATATGTGGACGATTTTACAATTTGATTCCCTGTTTCCCTTAAGCGCGAAACTTCACTCAATATACTTTACAATTCATCCAATAAACAATAGATTGTTTAATATATTGATTCTTTGCCACAGAGATCCTTTCTATGACTATGATTGATCCCGCACCTCTTGAAGCTAAACTGCAAAATCTCGGATTGGAAGAGTCCCTCTCTTTCCTAGACGGGGAATATGGAAGCCAAGCAGTGTTTTCCACAAGTTTCGGTTTGGAAGACCAAGCAATCACACATGCCATCCTTTCCCAAAATCTGAAAATCCGAATCGTCACACTCGATACGGGCAGACTCTTTCGGGAGACCTACGAACTTCATCAGATTACAAATGATAAGTACAAAACCAGGATAGAAACTTATTTCCCGGATGCGGAAAAATTGGAAAAGTTTGTAAACGCAAACGGACCAGATTCATTTTACGCTTCGGTGGAAAACAGAAAAGAATGTTGTCATATCAGAAAAGTAGTCCCCTTGGAACGGGCATTAAACGGTGCCAAGATTTGGATCACAGGAATCAGAAGGGAACAGTCGGGATTCAGGACAGAGATGTCCAAATTCGAAATCGACTCCGCCAAACAAATCATAAAGTATCATCCCATCCTTGATTGGACCTGGGAAGATACGAAAAAATACGTCAAAGATAAAAACATTCCCTACAACCCCCTCCATGACAAAGGTTATCCCAGTATAGGATGTGCTCCTTGCACAAGAGCCATCGAACCCGGAGAAGATTTTCGGGCGGGAAGATGGTGGTGGGAAAACGAATCCGCAAAAGAATGCGGTCTCCACTGGGTGGATGGAAAATTAACACCTAAAAAAGGATAGAACTCATGACTACAAAATCCAAACTCTCCCACTTACAACAGTTAGAAGCCGAATCCATTTATATCCTCAGAGAAGTAGCCGCCCAGTTCGAAAGACCAGCCCTCCTTTTTTCCGGAGGAAAAGATTCCATCACTTTAGTTCATTTGGCTTTGAAAGCATTTCGTCCGGGAAAATTTCCTTTTCCCCTAGTCCATATCGATACAGGACACAACTTCCAGGAAGCATTGGACTTTAGGGACGAATTGGCTGCTAAAATCGGCGAAAAACTAATCGTACGTTATGTACAAGATTCCATCGACCAGGGAAAAGCAGTGGAAGAAAAAGGGAAATTTCCAAGCCGAAACGGAATCCAAACAGTAACACTTCTCGATACAATCGCCGAATTCAAGTTTGACGCTTGTATCGGCGGAGCAAGACGTGATGAAGAAAAAGCCCGAGCCAAAGAAAGAGTATTTTCCGTAAGAGATGAGTTCGGAAGTTGGGATCCGAAATTGCAAAGACCCGAGCTTTGGAATATTTATAACGGCAAAATCCATGTGGGAGAAAATGTAAGGGTATTTCCCATCAGCAACTGGACCGAACTGGACGTATGGGAATACATCCGTGCGGAAAATATCGCATTACCTTCGCTATATTTTTCCCATAAAAGGGAAATTGTATGGAGAGACGATTTGGTTTTTCCTGTCTCGAAATTCATCACATTGGACAACACGGATAAAGTGGAAGAAAAAACGGTCCGATTCAGAACAGTCGGAGATATGACTTGTACTGCTGCAGTTGAATCCGAGGCAAATCATATAGATGATATCATTCGCGAAATTCAGATCTCCCGCACAACGGAAAGAGGCTCCCGACTGGACGATAAAAGATCCGAAGCCGCCATGGAAGATAGAAAAAGAGGGGGTTATTTTTAATGGACTTATTAAGATTTATCACGGCAGGCAGCGTTGACGACGGCAAATCAACGTTAATCGGTAGACTACTCTACGACAGCAAATCGGTTTTCCAAGACCAATTGGATGCGATTGAAAAAGCAGGCCAAGTCAATGGGGAAATCAATCTGGCTTTACTCACAGACGGACTCAAAGCGGAAAGAGAACAAGGTATCACAATTGATATCGCCTATAAATATTTTTCCACACCCAAAAGAAAATTCATCATCGCTGACGCACCCGGACACGTACAATACACCCGCAACATGGTAACAGGAGCCTCAAACTCTGATTTGGCGATCATATTGATTGATGCGAGAAAAGGCGTCATAGAACAAACTTACAGACATTCATATATTGTTTCCTTGCTTCGGATTCCTTATGTGGCCGTTTGCGTCAACAAAATGGATCTGGTTGATTTTTCAGAAGCGAGATTTGAAGAGATTAAAAACCAATACACGGAATTTGCAAAAGACCTTGGACTTGAATCCATAGAATTCATCCCTATCTCCGCATTAAGGGGAGACAATGTAGTCGATCCGTCAACCGATATGAGTTGGTGGAAAGGAAATACATTACTCGGTTACCTGGAAGAAGTGGAAATTCTTTCTGATGAAAAAAAACACCAACCTCGTTTCCCGGTTCAATATGTAATCCGCCCCCAAACGAACGAACATCATGATTACAGAGGTTATGCGGGACAAATTCGCAGTGGAAGTTTCAAAAAAGGCGATGCTATCACTGTTTTACCTAGCGGGTTAAAATCCAAAATCAAATCTATTGATACATTCGCCGGTTCCGTTGATGAGGCCTATGCACCAATGTCAGTTACTATATTACTGGAAGATGATATTGATATAAGCCGGGGAGATATGATCGTTCCTGCGAGCGAGGAACCTTCCGTTTCTCAGGAATTGGAAGCGGATATTTGTTGGATGGATGCAAAATCCCTTTTGCCCGGAAACAAATACCTTCTTCGCCAAACCACAGGTTCGGTGAAATCCGCAGTCAAAGAAATCAGTTTCCGAATCGAAACGCAAACTCACGAAAAGAAACCCGCCGATGGGCTCTCTTTGAATGAAATCGGTCGAATCAAACTAAAAGTCGCCAAACCGATCGCATACGACCCGTACGCGCACAACCGGGGAACGGGAAGTTTTGTTTTGGTGGATGAAGGAACGAACAATACCGTTGCCGCAGGGATGTTGATTTAAAGAAGTAAGTCTTTGTTCGTTCAGAACCAGAATCAACGAAAGTTCGATTTCCTGATCAAAAAGGCGAATGTTTTGCGAAAAAATTAAAGAGAAAAGGACTCCGCATTGGCAAAGATGATTTTTTGTGTTAGGTGTTGGAGTGCGAGCCCACGAGCCACACCCCTATCCCCTTCTTCTGTGCCAATAGAAGAAGGGGAAGTATTCGAAGAATCATCAGCGAAGCTGATCTTAAGGCGCGGGGGCTACCGATTCGCCTAAACAAATTATGTCTCTTAATACTTTACCCGAATACACAGTCCGACCAGTCTAAACGATAGCATTCCATGACAACCGAACCCCAAAACATACTTCTTTTTGACGGAGTCTGCAATCTTTGCAATAATGTCGTTCAGTTCACAATCAAAAGGGATAGAGTGGGCAAATTCAAGTTTGCCGCCTTACAATCCGAAGCTGGCCAAACCCTTTTGAAAAAATTCAACTTGCCCAAAGAAGACTTCGATTCTTTTGTTCTGGTTCAAGGCGACAAATTCTATCTTCGTTCCACGGCCGGGCTTCACGTATTAAAAGAGTTAGGTGGTCATTGGAGAATATTTTACATTCTGATACTTTTTCCATCGTTTCTCCGTGACTTTGTTTATACCCTTGTTGCAAAATCCAGATATAAAATCTTCGGTAGAACGGAATCCTGTATGATGCCAACTCCCGAACTTAAGTCCCGCTTTTTAGATTGATCTGCTAGCCCGTCCAATATCACCAAAAAAATATCCAATATAGCAGAAATGACTTGTAATAAAAAAACAGTCTTTTGAAACTGGAAAAATGGTAGTTCGTAGTACAGTCAAAAAACCTTCGATTTTCGAGAAGACTTTCCTATCCCAAGAAAAACTTCCCATTGTTTACCAAGCAAGAAATGATTCGGATAAGGATTCGATAGCAAATTGGATCAGTAAAAACGAAAAAGAATGGCAACGGGATCTGGGTCTTTACGGCGCCATTTTGCTCCGGGGATTCGGGCTAAAAACCGCCTTGGACTTTGAAGCGGTGGCACTTGCCACAAAAGATAAGTTAGGCGATTTTTACCTGGGAACATCTCCGAGAGACAAACTAACCGATTATGTTTTCACAGCAAGCGAGCTTCCTCCCCACTACCCGATCATGCAGCATGCTGAAATGAGTTTTTTAGACAACCCGCCAAAAAAACTTTTTTTCTTCGCCAAACAAGCAAGCTATTACGGAGGAGAAACTCCTCTTACCGACCTCAGAAAAGTTTATAACCTGATCGATCCTGAAATCAAAAAGAAAATCGAAACAAAAGGGATTCGTTATCAAAGAAAATACGATGGCCCTAGTTCCGGATCAAGATTTTCTTTATGGAAAACAAAACGTTGGGATGAAATGTTTAACACAACTAACATTCCTGAGGTGGAAAAAATTGCAAAAAAAAACCGATTTGAATTGAAATGGGAAGGAGTCGATTCTCTTACCATATTCAATAAACAATCCGGTTTCAGAAAACATCCGAAACTGGGAACCACGGCTTGGCACAACCACACTCAAGTGTTTCACTTTGACACAC
The DNA here is from genome assembly GCF_004771005.1 of Leptospira ilyithenensis. Taxonomy (GTDB): domain Bacteria; phylum Spirochaetota; class Leptospiria; order Leptospirales; family Leptospiraceae; genus Leptospira_A; species Leptospira_A ilyithenensis. The sequence goes on along the minus strand of NZ_RQHV01000038.1, from coordinate 45,027 downwards.
CGGTGATTGAAGTTTGGAAAATTTTCAAAAGACAAAAAACGTTACGTTCCCTGGGAGTAGCTCTCCTATTAACAGTCATTACTTGGTTTAAAAAACTAGGTGATTCTTCAAATTATGCAATGCATGTTACTTATGGAGACGGAGAAGAATTCACTTCAAAGGAAATCTCTGCCATTTGTAATACATTCTGGGAAAATTTATCGGCATTTCGTTGGGAAAACGGAGATGTTCTCATCATTGATAATTTTTCGGTTTCCCATGGTCGTATGCCATTCAACGGAGATCGGGAAATTTTAGTAAGTTGGACCGTATAAAATGGATCTAAATGATGTTAGGTTAAACTTCAACAAAGACAGTTTATTTTTACTCAATTTGTTTGTGGCTTTTATTATGTTCGGGATTGCACTCGACTTAAAAAAAGCCGATTTTCTCAATTTACTGAAAAACCCGAAACCGGCCTTTGCGGGGATCTTCAGCCAATTTATAATATTACCACTGCTAACGCTCGCTATACTATATACACTCAACCCGCATCCTGGTTTGGCCTTGGGTATGATACTTGTTGCTGTTTGTCCCGGCGGAAACATGTCAAATTTTTTCAGTTTGTTGGCGGGAAGCAATCTGGCTCTTTCGATCGGACTCACCGCTTTCTCCTCTACAGTTTCCGTCTTTACAACCCCGCTTGGATTTTTCTTTTGGGGAAGTTTATACCCCCCTTCCCAAACTTATCTTCGCTCCATAGCTTTGAATCCGAGTGAAATGTTCGTATCCATTTTGTTTATACTGATTACACCGTTGCTTCTCGGAATCGTATTCAGTTACTTCTTTCCCAGAGTCTCAAACAAACTGAAGAAACCGATTCGATATTTCTCCTTAGCATTGTTAGTTGTATTTATCATAGGTGCACTCGCTGCCAACTTGAAATATTTTTTAAGTTATATCCATATCCTTTTCGGATTGGTATTCCTAATGAACGCGGCCGGTTTGTTCGGAGGTTACTTCTTTGCTAAAATCCTAAAGCTACCGATAGCAGACAGGAGAACGATCGCGATTGAAACCGGGATTCAAAATTCAGGACTGGGTCTTGCCCTTGTTTTCGGATTCTTTGACGGACTCGGGAGTATGGCTTTAATTTGCGCTTGGTGGGGAATTTGGCATCTTATCAGCGGTTGGTCGCTTGCTACTTACTGGAACTACCAAGCTAAGAAGGCAAATCAAACCATATAACAAACTACAGACGCCCTCATAAAAAATGAGATCCATCGCGGATTTTCGGGCGCCACTTCCGGCTGTCAGTCGACGGGGCGCTCCTTCCATCCGGGGCGCGAAAAAAGAAACGAATTCAAAAAATAGAATCCGTTTCTTTCCTGAGGCTCTTCTTTAAATGTCAAATGGGGAATTAATTCAAAATTCCGATTCGATTGGTAAAATCACCGAAGGATTCTTTACCGTTACGATCTTTGGAAAAACGTCCGAACAAATTGTCCAGTTCTCCAAGGATTGCAGTCTCATCCAAATTCTCTTTGTATTTTTTATTCAATCTCATCCCTTCCCAATCCGCCCCCAGATGAAGATTGTATCTTCCATAAGCCGTTCCTACAAGCCCAATCTCGGAGATATAAGGTCTAGCGCATCCGTTAGGGCAACCTGTCATCCGAATCGAAATCGGTTCCGATTTCAAGTCATGTTTGGAAAGCAGATCTTCAATTTTATCCACCAAAATGGGAAGGTATCTTTGTCCTTCCGCCAAAGCCAACGAACAGGTGCTTAATGCCACACAAGCTATCGAATTTTTTCGAATGGGAGATGCTTCCGTGGTTTTTTTGTGAACACCGTATTTCACAAGTATGGATTCGATTGTATCTTTATCTTTTGGAAAAATATCGGAAAGAATTACGTTCTGATTGCAAGTGAAACGGAACACAGCCCTTCTTGTTTTGGAAACTTCCAAAAGAGCCGTTTTTAAAAGATAACCGTTTTCATCCAATACCCTACCGTTTTCCACGAAAACAGTATAATGCCAGTTACCTGCTTTATCTTGCGACCAACCGAACTCATCAGTACGGGTTGTGAATTTAAATTCACGCGCCTTTTCAAAACCGATTCCGGTCCTTTTTTCCACTTCGGCTTTATAAAAGTCCAAGCCCAAACGATCAACTGTGTATTTCAATCTGGACAGTTTTCGATCTTCCCTGTTTCCAAAATCTCTTTGAACCGTTACGATCTCATATACGACTTTTAAAATATCTTTTTTAGGAATGTATCCGATTACGGATCCGATCCTCGGATAAGTATCCGGATTTCCGTGAGTAGTTCCGAGTCCGCCCCCGATGGAAACGTTAAATCCCTGCAATACGTCATTTTCAATGATTGCAATAAGACCTATATCATTCGTGAGAATATCAACATCATTATAAGGGGGAATCGCAATTGCTATCTTAAACTTACGGGGCAAATAGAGTTCCTTGTACAAAGGGTCGAGAGGCTCTTCCTTCTCAGCTAACTTCTCTTCATCGAGCCAGATTTCATAATAAGCTCTGGTCTTCGGCAAAAGGGAACGGCTGATTTCTCCCGCGTATGAAAATATTTCTTTGTAGATAGGAGAAGTGGAAGGATTCGCAGTACATGTTACGTTACGATTTACATCCCCGCAAGCGGCAACCGAATCCAGAAAAACCTGGTCAAATGCTTTGATCGTCGGCTTGATCTTTGATTTTAAAATCCCATGCAATTGAACCGTTTGTCTGGTCGTAATTTTTATCGTCCCGGTTGCATTTTGCCCTGCCACATTATGCAAAGCTTCCCAATGAACCGGTCCGATCATTCCGCCGGGGATTCGAAGACGAATCATAAAAGAATACAGTCTTTCCAGTTTCTTTAACGCGCGTTCGTCTCTTCTGTCACGGTCATCCTGTTGGTACATTCCGTGAAACTTCAATAATAATTGATCATCGGAACGAAGGGAACCTGTGTGTTCATCCTTCAAACTTTCAGTCAAGGTTCCGCGTAAGCCCCGACTCAATCTCTTGACTTTCTCGGCTAATGATTCTTTTTTTTCAGGTGTGGACATATGTATTTATCCTTAATAAACGTCTTTTTTATATCTTCCGGACTCTTCCAACTCTTTTAAAAAATCGGAAGCGTCTATCTCGGTATGAAAGGTTCTTCTGGAAAGTATATCAATGAGCTTTGCATCTACGTCTTTACTCATCGGGTCTTTCGATCCGCAAAGATAAATATAGGCGCCTTCTTCAATCCATTTCAAAAGTTCCGCCGCATTTTCTTCCATGCGATCCTGAACATATACTTTCTGTTTGGTGTCGCGGGAAAAAGCGGTATTTAGCCTGTTCAAGAGACCGGTATCCATAAAAGCCTGGAGCTCGGTTTGATAGTAGAAATCGGAGACAAAATTTCTTTCTCCGAAAAACAACCAGTTTTTACCATTCCCTCCTGTAGATTCCCTTTCAAAAAGATAGGAACGGAAAGGTGCAATACCGGTTCCAGGTCCGATCATAATTAAATCGGAGTCAGGCGGAGGAAGCCGGAACGAAGGATTTTTCTGAATAAAAAACTGAATGGACGAACCTTCCGCAAATGAAGAAAGATAGCCCGAGCAAAGTCCCGGTTTCGTACCGGTTCTAGTTTCGATCTCCAATTCGGCAACCGTTAGGTGAACTTCCTTTTCTCCATGTGCGGCGGGAGAAGAAGCAATCGAATAATATCTTGGAACCATAGGTTCCAAAATCTCAAAGATTTTTTTTGAATCAAAACCAGCATCAAATTTAAAATCGGTAAGAAGCGCATCCAAATCTTTTCTACCTGGAACGATAGTCTTGCCTGTTAAGTCCTCGTATTTTTTAATCACTCTTTCCGGTAGAAACCGAATGGAAAGTTTTTTTGTTAAAAGATCTCCGGCCATCCAAGTTTCCCCTTGCCATTGGATTCGATCTTCTTTTCCCAAGCCGAGTAGCCTCAAAACGTCTGCAACTTCCGACTCTGAATTATGCGCAAAAAAACCTGCGCTATCCCCAGGCTCGTAGACAACGGAAGAATCCGCTTTCAATTCGATATGTCTGGTCGATTTGGTAGCGCCAACATCATTTAACACTAAATTGGTGATTACTTTTGCGTCATAGACGGCTCTTCCCGCAGGTTTTGCTGCTTTCTGGTTGGCAGTTGTTTTTGCAGCTACCGTATTCGAAGAACTAATGGCTAGCTTACGAACAACATCGTCAATCCATGGCAGTGCAACCGCTTCATAATCCACGTCACATTTGCCCAGTTCATGAATCCTCGTTCCGCCAAGAGTATTTAACATCGAGTCTACGTCTTCTCCCGTTTTGCAAAATAAAGGATAGGACGTATCACCTAATGCGAGTACAGCGAACTTGAGATTGGACAAAGGGTCCTTCCTTTCTTGCAAACCGGTTACGAAGGATTTTGCAGCTGCAGGCGGATCTCCGTCTCCATGAGTGGAGATAATTACAAAAAAATAAGATTCATCCTCCAAGTCGGAAAGCTTATACTGTTCAGTACTTTTGATTTTTGCAGAATGGCCGGCCGCTTTTAGTTTTTTTACAAATTCAGTGGATAGTTTTTTGGAATTTCCTGTTTCCGTTCCGTAGACCACCGTACAGGAAATAGGTGTCGATCTGACGGATTCAACTTCCGCAGGTAAAAATGCGGTCGTCGCTTCTTCTCCCGCTGAACCGACGACCCTCGTCGCAGTAGGAGGAAGCGCACCTAAGGTTTCCGTAAGTGCTGATAAATATCCATTCATCCATACCCACTCGTCTTTTGTGGTTTCTTTTAAAAGCTGAAGGAATTTGGCTCGTTTGTCATCCGAAAGCATGGAACAGAGGGGTCCTTAAAGATAAATTTAATCCGATGGAGCGAGAATTTTGCGCGAAAGTCCCGAAGGTTCTTAGCGTAATTTGAAATTTGCAGAAAAAATTCAGTAAAACGTCCAAAAGGTCTTATAAATTAAATGATCCATGCAATTCCACCCTAGGGTAAATAAAAAAATGGAAGAATTGTAAAAAATATTGTCATAGTAAGCAATTTTATTCGGATCTTTTAGAAGTTCTTCTGCTCAAACGAACGTTGCATTCAACTTCACAGAGAAAATCTTGACGAAGAAAAGAAACCTAAGTAAACTATATTTAGATGAACACCAAAACCAAGACAGAGGTTTTTGCAAAGTCCGGTCGAGGCTTTGTTAGCTTTGTAGGTGGTGGACCTGGCTCGGTCGACCTATTAACAATTCGCGGGCTTGATCGGATTCAAAAAGCCGAAGTGATTTTATACGATGCACTTCTTGATCCTTCTTATTTGGAAATTTTTCCAAATCATGCAGTCTGTCTCTATGTGGGAAAACGCAGCGGGCAACACTCCCGCACACAGGAAGAAATCAATTCCTTACTTATCGAGTATGCTTTGTCGGACAAAAGGATTGTCCGTTTGAAAGGAGGCGATCCCTCCATATTCGGCCGGTTAGCTGAAGAGTTGGAAGCACTGAAAAAAAATAAAATTCCTTTTGAAATCATTCCGGGGATCAGTTCTGTTACCGCAGGCGCGGCCGCTTTGGAAACATCTCTTACTCTCAGAGGAGTTTCCAGACAAGTGATCATTCTGGACGGCCATACGATTTTAGAAGATGATAAAAGTTGGGCAGGTATGGAAAATTTTCAAGGAACCATTGCCATTCTTATGGGAGCCGGAAAAATTAAAGAACTTGCCGAAAAGCTGATCGACAAAGGGATTTCACCAAACACTCCGATGGCGCTTATAGAAAATCTGTCAGGCAAACATGAAACATTCTCCGTCACAATTCTTGCTGACGCAAGAACCAACGGGATTCAAAAAATTACAACTGGCCCGGGCATTCTTTATATCGGCGAAGCGATTCGTAACCTATTAAATCAAAAAAACCAAGAACAAGTTACAGTTGTAATACGATAACCCTTTGACAAAGAAATACCCCATCTTCCTGAATCTTGAGAATAAAAACGTTCTGTTGATCGGAGGGGGGCTTGCCTGCCTGGAAAAACTCCAAGGTTTGGAGGGGACTCTTGCCCGCATAACAATAATTACTAAAGAAACAAATCCTTTCGTTCAAAAATGGATTGAAGAACACTCGGATATTATTCCGGAAATCAGAGAAGCGAAAGAAGAAGACCTAGTCGGGCGGGATTTGATTTTTATTGCAACAAATGATTCCGAAACAAACAAACGATTCCGACTGCATGCAAATTCCCTCGGGATTTTGGCAAATGCCGTGGATGATCCCCCCAATTGCGATTTTTATTCATCCTCATTGGTAGATTTGGGACCTGTCCAATTTTCCATTTCCACTGACGGGAAATTTGCCGGACTGACAGCCACATTGCGTAAGTTATTCGAAGATATTATTCCCAAAGAAGACGGGGAACTTTTCGAAAGATTGTTTTTGATTCGAAAAACATTGAAAGAAAGATTGCCCGACCAAAATGAAAGACGGGGAGTTTTAAAAAGGGTCATTCGGGAGCTGGAAGAAAAGTATTTCGGAAAATCGGATTTGTGACATAATACATGCGCGGGCGAATCGGTAGCCCCCACCCTGCATAGGGATTGGGGGGAGTGGATCGTGGGCTCGCACCAAAACGCCTAACACAAAAACAATTTCTTGCCAACGCGAATTCTTATTTCACCGATTTTTTTAAAAACAAGTTCGCCTTTTTGCCAATGATCTTCCCTTACTCCTTGAACTTAACGATAATGCTCGTTTGCTGAAACTCATTTTCCCAAAAAGAAGCAAGGGGCAAATTCACAACAACCTTCCCTCCCCCGTCATGGCGGGCAGTCCAATCTCCGGGAGTCCGTGCTTCGGCAAAGACCACATCCTTTATGTTAAACGGTAAAAATATCTCAAATTGAATGTGTTCGGCCAAATTATTAAACCGATAAATATCATCTCTGGTTTTTGCTTCTTTTACCAGGGCCAAAACTTCCTCTCTATTGATTTCAAGAGCTTTCAATAAAGGAGACCCGGAGGATGTATCGATTGTAAAAAGAAACGTGGAATGATCTTCTTCCGATTCTTTATAAATGACAAATCGAATTCCGGGAGGAAGAATAGATGTTATGTTTTTGAACTGAAAGGTTTTTTCCCGTAAAATCAATTCCGTTTCGGAAACAGGAGAAAGATGAGATCCAAGACCAATTGTCGACGGAGTTTTGTTTTTAATTTTTTTTTGGTAAATGGAAAAATTGCCGGAAAGATCCGGATTCAATTTAATCTTAATATTCCCACCCGCACAAAAACTAAGTCCAAAGAGTAAACAACTTAGAATTAGGTATTGTTTCATAAAACAATAATAACGACCGGCGGAAAAGAAATGAAGTGAAAAAAGTAGCCTTGGCCCGTAAGCCGGATTCTGTTCTATGTGATCATTTATCTAATGCTCTCTACCCACAACCTGGCGGGACAGGCTCATAACGGTTGTTTACTTGAGATTGCACATCGGAGGGTTTACCATGCCTTGTTTTTTACAAAACAAGCGGTAGGCTCTTACCCCACCCTTTCACCCTTACCAACTAAAATAGTTTCGGCGGTTTGCTTTCTGTTGCACTTTCCGTATAAAACAGGTCTCCCCGTTTCACCCCGAGGATTACTCGGTCCGATTGTCCCCTAGTGTCCGGACTTTCCTCCCCTTAGGAAACGTTACCGTTTTTCTAAAAGGCGATCACTCGACCAAGGCTATCTTACAGTTTCTTATGTTACCAAAGAAAGTCTAGCCGATTTATTTGGACTTGTTTGGCATGATTACTGCAGTAGATACATTGTGCAACATTCTCGCCTATTATTCCGAATGATCCTCTACCTATTTGCCGTAATAATAGGCGGGTTGCCCAGTCTTTATGCAAATCCTGTCCTGGACAAGACTGCCGAAGAGATTCTGCACGAAGTTCGCCTTTCCCGTATTCCCCAGATCATCGAAGATTTGGAAGAAAAAGCAAAACATTCCATGGGTGCAAACCGTTTCTCGGAAGCTAGAGACTATCTGAAAAAAGCTATTGTGCTCAAATCGGCAATCGGAATGAAAGATTCGGAAGGAAATGCGGAATTATTAACCATGATATCCCTTATTGAATCCAAGCTGGGAAATCAATGTGAAGCGAATCAATTGTCTAAACTAGCTAGAAAAATTTACCATAGAATCGGTGTTAACTTCGGAGCTGTTAGCTTTGAAGAAAAGCCGAACGCTCTTCCTACTGCCGTTGTGGCTAAAAATTGCGGCGAAACAGTAACTTGGCTCTCCGAATCAAAATAATATAATTTAGTTATTTATCCTTCCTTTTTAAAAGTTAAGGATAATGAATTCACACAATATCTAAGTCCCGTAGGTTTCGGGCCGTCCGGAAATACATGCCCAAGATGAGCATTGCACTTGCTGCAATGAATCTCTACCCTTTGCATGGAGTGACTTTTGTCCGTTTCCGTTTCAATCGCAGATTCATTTATAGCTTGGTAATAGCTGGGCCAACCGCTTCCTGATTCATACTTTGTTTCCGAATCAAACAACTCCTGTCCGCAACATACACAAAGATAAGTTCCTTTCTCTTTGTGTTGGTAATATTCACCTGTAAAGGGACGTTCCGTACCTTTATTTCTTGTTACATGGTATTGCTCGGGAGTGAGTTTTTGTTTTAATTCATCTTCAGAGATTTGGATTTTATCAACCATAGTTGACATTAGACTGAAAAAACCTTCTTCTTAACAAAAAGAAACTGATCGAACTTTTCAATTTTTTATAAGTGATTTCACTCAAGAAGATGAGAATGAGAATCAATTAAGAAAATTATTTTTTCAAGGGCTGACAATCCCGTGACAAATAGAGGCTTAATTTTGATAAGATAGAATTATGTGGGGAAACTTAATTGTATTGCATGATGACACAGAAGAAAGAACCGCGAAAGAACTGGACGGTTTTGTTTCCTGGCACACCTGCATGCGTTCGGTCTATATTGGTGATGATAGATTGGTTTCTCGGGAAGATATCCCGGAAAACATTTCCTATCACTTCGGCTTTGCCGCTTATCAATTGATTCTAGAAATAGTCACGGGAGTCCATTCCCGACTTTTCGGAGAAAGTGAGATTCTCGCCCAATTTCGGGATCGTTTTCGAAAGGAAAATCTGAACGACTCTCCTTTTTCAAAAAACTTACATAAGTTACGCGATCAAATTCTGGAACAGACTAAAATCGTTCGTTCCAAATTATTGACGGGACAAGGAAGACAAACTTACGGCAGTATTGCCGATTCCTTTCTCAAAGAGAAAGAGTCCGTTAGTTTATTCGGAAGTGGTAAATTAGTAGAGTCCATTCTCCCTTACCTGGTTCAGAAAGGCAGATCCGTTACGGTCGTAGCGAGAAATTCGGAACGATTGTCCCAATTAAAATCACGTTATGCAGTTCAAACCTCTCTTTGGGAAAACTATACCGACAGATCGGAATCTTTGGTGATTGCATCTTCCTATTTTCCCGAAACATTGATTTCAAACATAAAATCTAAAAGATTGATAATAGATTTTCGAGCTGAAACCGAATTACAGCATATTCCTGCGAATACTAAGTACGTATCCTTTAAGGATATTTTAGCCAATATTACTGAAACGGAAAATCATCTGACAAACCTTCGTCCGCAAATTCTTTCACTGATTGAAGAACTAACACGAGAACGCGAAGAAGAGCAAATTCATCTTTTACACGGATGGGAAGACTTAGCTTGTTTAGAAAAATAACAATCGGTGCAAGATCTTCCACTCTGGCCAAACTCCAAGCTTACACCGTCGGTAAAAAACTAAAAGATACAAACCCTGAACTGGAAATTGTTTACAGATTTAAGGAAGCCTCCGGGGATAAAGATCTGACAAGTCCTCTTTGGCAAATCGCCGGAAAAGGAATTTTCACAAAGGACTTACAAGACGATTTATTAAACAATGAAGTGGATGCTATTGTACATTCCTGGAAAGATTTGGATCTTGAAAAAAGAAAAGGAACATCCATCATCTCCGTATTACAGAGAGAAGACCAAAGAGACGTTTTATTATTCAAAAAATCTTCCTGGAAAAATCCGGATAAAGATTTGAAATTTTGCACTTCTTCCCCTAGAAGAGAATTCAATTTACAAAGATTTTTTTCAGAATACCTGCCCGACCCTTTGACAAAATCAACTCTGTCCTTTTCGCCCATTCGCGGGAACGTGCAAACCAGGATCAGAAAATTTTTAGAGGGTGATGCTCACGGATTGATTATTGCAAAAGCTGCGTTGGATCGTTTGTTAAATTCCGATTTTTTAACCGAAGATATTTCCGAATTTACAGAGATTCGGAATTTTTTATATGATTCGTTAAATCAATGTTTGTTTATGATCCTTCCTCTTTCTTTGAATCCGAACGCACCCGCACAAGGAGCTCTCTGCGTCGAAGTTCGGGAAAGCGAAAAGGAAATTTATGACCTATTTTCAGAACTAACTGATATGAAAGCAAAAATATCTTCGGAAACGGAAAGAGAAATCTTATCTCAGTTTGGCGGAGGCTGTCATCAGAAAATCGGTGTTGCCGTAATCATCCGCCCTTACGGTCAAGTCAGGTTTTTACAAGGTGAAACCGACGATAAAGAGAACTTATCCAAAAAAGGGATACTACCGATGCCGGATCTTCATTTTTCCATTGATGAGGTCTGGCCTTCCCAGGCAAAAATGGCGCAGAGACAAAGAGAAAGAATCAATTACAAAATACCGCCTAATTCCGATTTATTTATTGCCCGCGGTTACGCATTTCCACAGGATCTGATCATAAACTCGGAAACGCAGATCATTTGGACATCGGGACTTACGACTTGGAGAGAACTTGCAAAAAGAGGAATATGGATTCACGGTTCCGTAGACGGCCTTGGAGAATTGGAAGACCTGAAAATAGACACCTTATTCAATCGAAAACCGAACTTTGTCAAACTATCACATCAAGACTCGGATCTTTCAAAAACCACTTATCCGTTGGTGCCTACTTATAATCTTTCCGCTCCTGAAATTCCCGCAAACTTCGATCCTGAAAAAATCAAGGCCGCTTTTTGGAGAAGCGGATCCGAATTCAATATCATTACATCCAAATATCCCATCTTGAAAAAAATCATTCATTTTGTAGGCCCGGGTTCCACTTTCTCTAAAGTTAAATCAGAGTTAGGTGAAGAAGCGGCAAATCGGATTCATGTATGTCTTTCGTTTGAGGGATGGATCGAAAATCATATTAAAAAATAAAATACTTGGAACCAATGAACCATTTACGAAGAATAAAAAAATCACATCATCTAAGAGAACTTTCAAGCAGCAGTTCCTTAAATGCAAAAAAATTCATTCAACCACTCTTTATCGTGGAAGACCTGAAAGAAAGAGAAGCCATTGACGGGATGTCCGGAGTTTACAGGGAATCGGAATCTTCCCTATACAAACAAATTGAATCGGATATGAATTCCGGGGTGGATCAATTCCTGCTATTTACGGTTCCAAAAAAGAAATCGGATACGGAATTCAGTTCTTCTTTCTATAATAAAGCCATATCAGGTATCAAAAAGAATTTCCCGGATATTTTTCTCTGGCTGGATACCTGTCTTTGTTCCGTAACAACCCACGGTCATTGCGGTCATTTGGATTCGGACGGAACGATTCATAATGAAAAATCGGTGAAACGATTATCCAACTTAGCATTGTTATTTGCCGAATCGGGAGCGGACGGAATTGCACCGAGTGATATGATGGATGGACGGGTCGCCTCACATCGAAACATTCTGGACTCCAACGGTTTTAATCAGATACCTATCATGAGTTATTCGACAAAATTCAAAAGTAATTTTTACGGACCGTTCCGTGATGCTGCGGAATCCACTCCCAGTTTCGGAGACCGTTCCACATATCAATTGGATGTAAGAGATAGGGAATCCGCAATTGCCGCATCCGTTCGGGACGAAAAGGAAGGCGCGGACTTCCTCATGTTAAAACCCGGAATGACATCAATTGATTTGATCCTTCCCATCAGAGAAAAAACCAATCTTCCTTTAGGGGCCTACCAAGTGAGCGGTGAATATGCATCAGTCGAATTGCTTGCAAAAAACGGATTTTTAAAAAGAGAAGAAGGTCTCGTTGAAACCTGGAACGTCTTCAGAAGGGCGGGAGTTTCGTTTTTGATCAGTTATGCGGCGAGAGAAGCCAAGAGATTATTTATATGAATTCCAAAGATTTATTTGAACGTTCCAAAAAAGTTTCCCCGGGAGGAGTTCATTCGCCTGTTCGCTCATTTGCCTCAGTAGGAGGAACTCCCGTCTTTTTTCAAAAGGCGGAAGGTGCCAAATTATTCGACGTGGAAGGCAAAGAGTATATAGACTATTGCCAAAGTTTCGGACCGTTATTATTCGGTCACAGACATCCCGATATAGCGGACGTTGTGCGGGAGACTGTGGAAACCGCATGGTCATTCGGAGCCTGTGAACCTTATTCCCTGGAACTTGCCGAGTTTATTACCTCAAGGATTCCATGGGTAGAAAAGATACGGTTTGTAAATTCAGGTACGGAAGCGGTGATGAGCGCCCTGCGTGTTGCACGTGCTTCTACCGGAAGAAATAAAATTCTTAAATTCGACGGATGTTATCACGGTCATTTGGATGCGCTTTTAGTAAAAGCCGGATCAGGACTTGCCGGACAGAGCTCAACCGATAGCGCGGGAATCGGAGAAGAAATGATTAAAAATACATTGGTTTTACCCCTTGATGATGAGTCTGCCCTGGAAGCATTATTTCAAAAAGAAGGGGACCTAATTGCTGCTGTGATCATAGAACCATTACCAGCGAACTATGGTTTGCTCATACAGAGAAAAGAATTTATACAAAAGATAGCTGCCCTTGCGAAAAAACACGAAGCCTTGCTTTTGTTCGACGAAGTCATCTCCGGATTTCGGGTGGGGTTCCAAGGTATGGCAGGAGAATTAGGAATTGAACCTGACCTGGTTTGTTATGGGAAAATTTTAGGTGGAGGATTTCCGGTAGGAGCATATGCAGGAAAGGCAGTATATATGGATCTCGTCGCTCCGAGCGGTCCTGTCTACCAAGCCGGCACATTATCAGCCAATCCCTTCGGAATGAGAGCCGGGCTGGCTTGTTTAAAAAAAGCATGGAACGAAAATCCATACAAGACATTGGAAAAGAACTGTTCCGATTTTACCCATGAGCTTTCTCGCATATTTGACCGTTATACGGGTATAAAATGGCAAGCAGTGAGCTACGGATCTCTTTTTTGGTTTAAGGAATACAGTGATACTTCGATTCGGAATTTAACCCAGATCCCCGGAGGACATAAGAATAATTTTGCAAAATTATTCCATGCCTTGTTAAAAGAAGGTGTTTATCTGGCACCTAGCGGATATGAGGTTGGATTTCTTTCTACAGTTCATACAAAAGAAATCCTTCAGGAAACCTTAAACAAAGCTGAGTCCGGTTTAAAAAAGGAATATTCCAAATGAATCTAAAATCCGTCACTCAAATCAGAAACCCCCGTTTTGCAAATGCTCTCGCAGGAATCCCGCAAGACATACCTCCTATCTGGTTTATGAGGCAAGCGGGAAGATACCATTCCCATTACCGCAACTTAAAGGAAAAATACAGTTTTTTAGAACTCTGTAAAAATCCGGAGCTCGCCGCAGAAGTAGCGTTAGGTCCCGTAAGGGAATTCGGATTTGACGTATCCATTCTTTTTTCGGATATTCTTTTTCCATTGGAAGCATTAGGAATGGGTTTGGATTACAATCCTGGTCCTATGCTTTCCTTTCGTCTGGATTCGGAAAAAGACCTTTTGAAACTGAGGTCCGGTCCCGAGGCGATTTTCCAATTGGAATTTCAAAAAAAAGCAATGCTTCTGACTCGCGAAGTTTTACCGAAAGAAACCTCTTTGATAGGATTCTTAGGTGGACCATGGACTCTTTACACGTATGCATCTTCCGGAAAACACGATGGCAACCTGACTCATTCCAAAGTGAATTCAGGTCTAGCTTCCGGTTTTTTCGAGATGATCATTCCATTGCTTTTGGAAAATCTACGCCTTCAATTGGAAGGTGGCGCGGAATTGGTTATGATTTTTGACACCGCTGCAGGAGATTTGAGTCCTGATTATTTTAAAGAGTATGTTGCCAAACCTTTGCAGACGATTGTTTCCCGGTTTCCCGGCAAAGTAGGTTATTATGCAAAAGGGACCACCGAACATCAATTAAATCTCATAAGAAATACCGAAGGTCTCGCAGGATTCGGAGTGGACCATCGATTCTCAATGGAAGAGTTACTAAAAGGCGGTTACTCCCGGGGATTCCTGCAGGGAAATTTCGATCAGTCTTTGCTCTTTTTGCCCAAAGAAGAATTCAAGAAGGCCTTGCTGAATTATTTGAAGCCGATCAAACGTCTAACTAAAGAAGAAAGAAAAGGTTGGGTATCGGGACTTGGGCACGGGGTATTGCAAGGGACACCTGAATCCAATATCAAAGAAATGATCGCAACCATCCGCGAGGAATTCCATGTTAGCGCATAAAGATTTACTGAGAAAATACGACATACCGGCACCAAGGTACACCAGTTACCCGACAGTTCCCTACTGGACGGATATGCCGACCTCGGAGGAATGGATTCAGTCTTTGGAAAGAGACCTTGCAAAAAAAGATTCTTCCCTTGCAATTTACGTTCATATACCTTTTTGCGAAACTCTATGCACTTTCTGCGGATGCAATACTTCCATTACAAAAAACCATTCCGTAGAAGAACCATATGTGGAATCGGTAATCAAAGAATTGGATCTTTATATTTCCAAGATTTCAAATTTAAAGAACAGATCACTCGATGAACTTCATTTAGGTGGTGGGACCCCGACCTATTTATCCGAAAAACATCTGGAATATTTGATATCAAATATCACCGGCAAATTATCACCCAACAAAAACGCCGAGTTTTCCATTGAAGTGGATCCCCGCAGAACGAGAAGAACTCAATTGGAGATTTTATACAAATACGGATTCAGAAGAATCAGCTTGGGAGTTCAGGACTTCGATGCCGAAGTGCAAAGATTGGTCAATCGAATCCAACCGTTCGAAAATACCGAAAGTATTACGGAGACCGCACGTGAATTGGGTTATACTTCCGTAAATTTCGATCTGATCTATGGCCTTCCCAAACAAACGATTGCTTCCATGGAAAAAACCATTGAGCTGACCCTTTCCCTTCATCCGGATAGAATTGCTTTTTACTCCTATGCGCATGTACCTTGGATCAAGTCTTCGCAAAGGCTTTTTACGGAAGAAGATCTTCCGAAATCTGAAGAAAAACGGGAGTTATACGAACGAGGCCGAAAATTACTGGAAGCCGGGGGCTATCAGGAAATAGGAATGGATCATTTCGCATTAAAGACGGATTCTCTCTGGAAAGCTTCGCAGGAAGGGAGATTGCATAGAAACTTTATGGGTTACAGCTCACACAAAACAGATGTTTTGCTGGGACTCGGAACTTCTTCCATTTCGGAAACATCCGACTCTTTTCACCAAAATGAAAAATTGGAAATCAAATATAGAAGGATCGTGAACGAAAAAACCATTCCCAGCTTTAGAGGCCATAAACTGAATGATTCCGATAAAAAGAGAAGACAACTGATTTTAAAACTAATGACCACTTGGGAAGTGGAAATTCCTAGCGAGTGGAAAGAGGATCTAAAAAATTACCTCTTGGAAATGGAATCGGATCATTTGGTCGAATGGGCTGAAAATAAGATAAAAATCACAGAAGATGGTCGCCCTTTCCTGAGAATCGTATGTACTGCGTTAGATGAAAAGCTGAGAAATTCTCAGCCGAATTTTCCAATCTTTTCAAAAGCAATATAAAGTGTCGGATTCCGTTTTAATCGTAGGAGGAGGGATCAGCGGGCTCATCGCTGCGCATTCCTCCCTAAAAAAAGGTAAAAAAGTTACCCTAATCGAAAGATCCGATCGTTTGGGGGGAATGCTTGATACTTACAAAACGGAATTCGGGTTGGTCGAAACAGCTGCAAACGGTTTCTTGAATTCCTACGCAACGGAAGAACTGCTCCAAGACTTGAATTTAAGCTCCATTCAACCGCTAGCCTCTTCGAAAAAAAGATACTTCCTGATTCAAAATCACCTGAGACAAATCCCAATCTCTTTCTTTTCCATCGTGCGTACACTCATCGGTTTTTTGTTTTTAAATGCAAAGCCAAAAGAAAACGAGTCCTTCGAAAGCTGGAGTTTTAGGATATTCGGAAAACAAGCCACCATACATCTCATTGAACCGACTTTAGGCGGAATCTATGCTGCAAAATTAAAAGACATGGACCCGAGGATGGTGTTTTCCCGATTTTTATGGAAAGAGGGAGATTCTGTTTATCGCAATTTTAAAAACTCCAAAAATAAATCCCGAAAGAAACCAAACAAAAAAGGACTGATCTCCTTTCAAGGCGGGATGTCGGATCTGATTTCAAATCTGACGGGAACCTTGGATGGTAAAATTGAAATCCTTACTAATTCAGAAATTACCAGCCTGGAAAAATTAAAAAAAGAATACCCCGATCACAAAATCATATTTTGTATGAATGTTCAGTCCACCTATCGAATATTAAATGAAAATAAAGTCACCCAATCGGCGCTTTCGAAACATAATATAAAATCTATCCCCCTTCTTTCCCTTGCTACCATCACTTGTTTTACAAAAACAAGTCTCCTAAAGAAACCTGGCTTCGGAGTTTTATTTCCAAAAGACTCTGAAGTATCAGCGAATGGAGTATTACTAAATGATTTTATTTTTGAAGGGAGAGTGTTCGGAGAACTTCACTCGGAAACCTGGATTTACGCAGGTGAGTTTTTAGACCACCTAACCGAGGAGGAAATCCGAAACTTGGTAATAGCAGACAGAAAGATCGTATCCGCATCTTCCGGCGAAGAAGATATCGTTTCCTTCCATCCTAAAATCTGGAAACAATCTTTTCCTATCTACGGAACCGAACTACTCAAATTCAATCGTTATCTTGATGAGATAGAAAACGAATCCACCGCCTCTTCCCAATCAATTCGTTTTTTAGGAAATTACAGATACGGAATCGGGCTCAGAGGACTCATCGAAGCCGCTCTGAATCCGTAGTTATCTTTCGCATATCTATAAAAAATCAATATAATAAGACCAAGATTTCCATCAAACGGATTCCAATATAAGATCGGAAAGTAGATCAACAAACAAAGGATAGGTTCCGAAAGAAGGAATTCTATAATAGGAAGCCGCGCCCGACTTCAAAGCCAAATCCCGTAACTCGACTCCTATCTCTTCCAGAGTTTCCAAATGATCGCTTACAAAACTGATAGGATAGACTGCAATTCGTCTTCCTTGCCTACCAAGCTCATGCAGGGTAATCTTTGTATTCGGCTCTGTCCATTTGGCAGGGCCTACTCTGCTTTGATAAGATAAATGTATTTCTCCTGAAAAACCTTTTTCTCTCAATCGTTTGGTAATTTCCAAGACGGATGTTTCTATTTCATTCACATATGTATCTCCTTTTCGAACAAGCCTCATAGGAATTCCATGAGCGGAGAAAACCAAATCCACCGTCTTCCAATCGTCAATTCCTTTCGCATTTTCCAGGTGAAGAAAATGGTTTTCGGAAAGTTCACCTTGAAAATAATCCAGAATCAAAGAAGCGGACACATCCAAAAAACGAGGATCCAATCCAAAAGGCCGCAGCCAACCCTTTTCATTTAACGGATATTTATCGATGATGGATTCGGCAATCTTTGCAACGGACAAAACGGTAGAACGCGAATACTGAGGAAAGAGAGGGACCCAAATATGATTGGGACCCGGGCCGTCATCTTTTTTCAGAACATCTTTCAAATTCGGATAACCGCAGGCCATAGCGACCTGACCGAACCATTGATCTGAAGTTTTTTCGTTCAGAACTTTTACAACAGCCGCAGTCTGTTTGATCGTTTCTTCAACAAGAGGACTTCCGCCTCCGAACCCCATGGATTCGTAGGTCGAACGCACCTTTGGTGCTCTCTTTTTGGCAATGTATTTAGCAAGTATTTGGCGGAGTGGTTCCCAAAGAGGAAGGTCGAATACATAAGGATCCAAAAAAAGATCCCTTAAAAAAGTTTCGATTTCAAGAGCAGTCCTAGGACCACCCAGATTCAATAAAGTAATTTTACGTCTCAGGTGATTTTCCTTCGATTATTCTTCGTAAGAAGCATAATCACAATGTGGGTAACGAGAACAATAATAGATCGTTTTTCCGGTTTTCGAAAACTTGGTTAAAATCATTCCCTCATTACAAGTTGGACAGGTCCTGGTTCCTTTTTGCGGAACCCATTTCCCTTTGTCCTTAGTTTTTTCTTTTTTAACCGCCGATGTTAATTTTTTTAATTCCAAGACCCTATGATAAAACGTTCTGATCAGTTTGACACGGGCACCACTGCCCCCGGCCAAGAGATCCAATTCTTCTTCCATCGACTTTGTGAAATTCTCTCCGACGATTTCGTCAAACCGTTCAACCAAAAGATCATTTACACTTTCACCTAATGCGGATGCTCCTATCTTTTTTTGATTTTGGGAAACATACTTACGTTTCATAAGCGTAGCAAGAGTTTGCGAATAAGTAGAAGGTCTCCCGACTCCCGTTTTTTCCATTTTTTGGATCAGACTTCCTTCCGTATAACGAGCAGGCGGTGAAGTTTTTTTATCTTCCCAAATCCATTCTGTGACGGGAACTTTTGTTCCGGGCTTCAAACCTTTTCGCAGATCCACGGGAGGTTTATCTTTTCCCAGAAATCCTTTGAATCCGGGCGATTTCCCTTCTTTTTCTTTGGTATTCCATCTCTCTCCTTTGGATTCGAAAATATAACTTCTTTCGATTCCCGTTTCAGGCAACAGAAAACTTTCCAGAAACCTTTGCCAAATCAGTTCGTACAATTTGAATTCGTCCGGTTTCAAAGAAGATCGTAAACTTTCGGGCATAAGATAAGGATCGATCGGAAGGATCGCCTCATGTGCTCCCTGGCTATGCAGTTTTTCTTTTCCTTTGGTGGGAACACCCCGGACAAGATCCGAAAATTTTTCATTTAAGAAACGTAATGCGATCTTTTTTTTGCCGTCCGTGACATGGGTCGAGTCGGTTCTCATATAAGTGATGAGCCCCTGGTATTCCCCGTTCTTCATCCGCTTTCCTTCGAATAATACTTGAGCGATCTTCATCGTATGAGATCCGCTAAATCCGAAAACCCGCGAAGCTGTTTCCTGTAGTACGGCAGTAGTAAAAGGAGGAGGAGGATAATTTTTATATTCCTTCTCATCAATTGATTCCAATGTTAAAAAAGTATCGGGCCGAGCTTTTCCTTTTCCGGATACACCGTATTTGGAAAGCACCGATTTTGCTTCTTTTTCGTTTAACCTCTCTTTCGATTTGGGCAAAACATAATCCAATTCGAAATTTTCTTCCTTATTAGTCATCTTTGCCTTTAGAGAAACATAAACTTCAGGAATGAAATTCCTTATCTCTGCCTCTCTTTCGCATATCCATCGTAATACGGTAGACTGAACTCTTCCAGCGGAAAGTGAAGATCCTCCCAAATACTTCCAAAGAAAAGGAGAAATTTCAAAGCCGAAAATACGATCAATCACTCTCCTTGCTACCTGGGAATCAACCAATTGCCGGTCTACCGTAGAAGGGTTTTTTAAAGCGGATATGACTTCCTGTTTGGAAATCTCTTTCAAACGAATGCGAAACATATTCCCTTTTTTATCACCGAGCTCGTTGGATATATGTTCGGCGATCATCTCCCCTTCCCGATCCGGGTCCGAGGCAATATATATATGGGAACTGGACTTGGATAATTTTCGAATATTAGAAAATAATGTTTTTTTGCCTTTCAGCCATTCGTAACTGGGCTCAAAGTCGTTGGCAAAATCGATTCCGTATTGTTTGGGAGGAAGGTCTTTGATATGACCCTTGGTTGCAACGACTTTCCAATCTCCGTCAAGGTAAGATTGTAAAGCCGCCGCTTTGGTAGGAGACTCAACTATGATTAGTTTTGTGATAGTTTTTGTCCTGAAAACTAAACGAACAATCCTTCAATCGACAGATATCTTTCTCCCGTATCATAACAGAAAGTAAGAACCTTTGATCCTGCAGGAATGTCTTTTAATTTTTTAGCCACTGCCGCAAGACTTGCGCCGGAAGAAGTTCCGATAAAGATACCTTCTTTTTTTGCAATCTCAACAGCCATAGCAAATGATTCATCTTTTCCTACAGTGATGATTTCATCCAAAAGTTCCGTTTTACAGTTTTTAGGAATGAAACCGGCACCTATCCCTTGTAAGGGGTGTGGTCCGGGTTTACCGCCACTGAGAACAGGTGAACCTTCCGGCTCCACTGCAATGATTTTCAATTTAGGAAATTTTTTCTTCAGGTTCTCAGCACAGCCTGTGATATGCCCGCCAGTTCCCACACCTGTAATGATATAATCCAAACCTTCCGGGAAATCTTTTGCAATCTCTTCCGCAGTGGTTTCTCTATGAACTCTGATATTTGCCTCGTTCTCAAACTGTTGAGGCATCCATGCTTTCGGATTGGAAGCGAGTATTTCTTTCGCTTTTTCAATCGCTCCCGGCATTCCCTTTTCACGAGGGGTAAGTTCGAACTTGGCACCGTATGCCGCCATGATTCTTCTTCTTTCGATCGACATATGTTCCGGCATAACAAGAGTGATTGGATACCCTTTTACCGCAGCAACCATAGCAAGCCCTATCCCTGTATTTCCGGAAGTAGGCTCCACAATCATGGAATCCTTTGTCAACTTACCTGTTTTTTCCGCATCCTCGATCATAGAAAGAGCGATCCTATCTTTGATGGATCCGCCCGGATTTTGACGCTCTAACTTCAGCCAAACTTGGTGGTTTTCTCCAAAAAGACGAGACAGGCGAACATGAGGGGTGTTTCCGATTGCTTCTAAAATACTATTTAACTTCATAAGAACTCCGCAAAAGTTATTACTTTTGGGAAAACTGATTTTGTCCACGAAGAAAATGAGAAACAAGTTTCTCATCAGATTCAGCCTCTCTCACCCGGGCGAAGCCGCAGGCGAGATAACAGAATCCACAGGATGTTTAAAATACTGGAGAAATCCGGCCGAAGTGCTTTAAGGAACCCGAAAGGATTGAATTTGTTTATAATCCTCTTTCATTTGCAAAAGTACCCTTTGGTCATTTTCACTCGCAATGGCATTCTCCAAATGAGGTGCAGCAAGAGTCAGATCCATTCGAACCAGTGCTTCGGATGCTTTTTTTCTGATTTCAGGATCACTGTCTTTTAAAGTATCCACCACTGCCTTGAAATTTTGATTGGGTAGTCTTTCAAGTCCTGCGAGTGCACTCAAGATGGAGATTTTAGCATAAGGATCTTTTTCATGACTTAAAAGTTCGGGAAGGTTGGACATCGTTTCTTTCTTTCCGGCCAGATAGATGGCATCTGCGGCAGAAGAACGAATATAGAAATTTTTATGAATGAGCGCCTGTTTGATTTCTTTTTCGGAGTTTTCTGTCAATGGAAGAGTTCCGAGAGACCTCAGCATTTCGCCGCAAGCCAGAACCATGGAGATATCATCCTCAGCAAAAAAATAAGGACTGGATAAACTCTCTGATCCGTAAACACCGTCTTTCAATTTGCGGGGTTTATTTTCTCTTTCCACAAGAGCTTCGGATTGTTTTTTATATTCAATTAACAAAGGTTCAATGGCAACGGTCTCGCCTTTGCGCCCGAGCGCCTTTGCAGCATAAAATTTTACAACCGGTGAATTTTGAGTCGAACTGGGAAAATTCGGTGCTCCTCTCAAGGCAGCGATCAAATCTCTGGTTCCCAATTTACTTTTAACATAAGTTAATCGGTCGATAGCATCTCTGATTTCTTCAGGGTCGGCAGAAGCGATCCTTTTTTGCTGCTCGGCAAAAAAGGCCAACCTTTCTCTGGGAACTGACACTCCTTCATCTGCATTTAGTACTAATCCTGGGGAAACAACAACCCCTAGAATGGAAATAAAAATAAGCTTCACTAAACGTTTCACAGAGAACCTCTTATATTAAAGTCTGACGGTTTTTTATCCTTATTGATTACGTATCTTTTAATTTTTCTGCGACTTCTTTTAATTTTTCAGAAAGGTCACCGAGAGTAGGAGTTTCTTTTTCCTGTAAGCTGATGGATAATTTTTCCAAGTCCTTTTGAATTTGTTCTTTTTTCTCACTGGCACGAGAAGCCATTTTACGAAGCAGGTCTTCTCTGTAGTGGCTGAAATCCGCTTCCTTCAATTCCCCCAAATCCACCATAGAGGTGACGATCTTTTCCAATCGTTCCGAGGTAAGATAATTGGCACCGATCCCCCCTAGTACCAATCGTTCAAATAACCCGGAGATATCCCTTCCCGTTTCCCGGATGAGAGAAGTGAGCATAAAATTTGAAAAGTATTCATTACGTTGGCCCAAACTTACCTTGAGAAAAGTCTGGCCTAAGATCTTAGGGGTGATATCCTCACTGGACATATTGTCCAAAACTTTAATTTCTTCTCCACCGATGATCATCCTAGCCACATCTTCCAAAGTGATAGTGGAGCTGGTCTCGGGATCGTAAAGTCTGCGATTGGCGTAACGTTTTAGAATCTTCATAGAAGAACGAATTTTAAAATGTCTTTTCGAGAACAGGGGGTCAACCAAAATACAATCTGAATGATTCCTCTATTTGGAGCAGTTTTGATTTCCCCGGGTTCCGAGAAAGAAGGAAAATTACTACATGCTTGGCTCAAATACCACTCCCTCCAAATTACCGAGGTGCATTCGAAAAATTGGAAGGATCATTCCTCAGGGATTCTTTTTTTTTCCAAACCGACACCGGAGCTTGCAAAAGAATTATTGGAATGGAGCATTGAACCATTGCTATTTGGTCTCTTTACGGAAGGGGAAAGGGAAAATTACAGAAAGGCAGGTGTGAGTTTATTGTGGCAAGAAGACGGCAGCCATTTTTCCGAATTCCCCATATTTCCAGCTAATTCTAGTTCTACGAACTGGGCGATCTTTTCCACTCAGGCAAGGTTTGACAAACATATCTTCAGCCTACTGCGTGCTATGGGAGAAGCGGCGTATACAGAAGGTGTATTCGAACATTTGGTAGCGCGAATCAAAACAAGCCCCATCCATCTGGTTTTGGTGGATTGGGACGCAGTGCCTTCCCCCATTTCCAAATCGGTTGAAATCTTAAAGTCGGTTCAAAAAGAAAAACAAGTTCTGTTTTTGGGATTGAAAAACTTCGACAAGGGAAATCTATACAGAGATCTTTCCCAAGGGATTACCGAAATTTCTCCCTCACTTTTCAATTATTCCGAGATCTTGGAAGTGATTTCCAATTCCCTTCCCATAACCAAAAAAGAAAAAATACCCAGGTCGGGTTCGGTGAATTTCAAAAAACTTACGTTCGAATTCCAAGAAAAAAAAATCCCGGTTCGTTACAAACTGGAAGAAAGATTTGTTGAAAATAATTCGGGAGACAAGGAACAAAAAAATATAGAAAACATCCGTAAACTTTTTACTTGGTTGTATGGAAATTCATTCGACTAAGCGCAGGTCGTCCGTGGAAAGTTCGCTTGCCCCTCGGTTCGGGAAAGCCTGTTCAAAAAACAAAGCGGCAAGCAAATCGAAATCTTCATCCTCTGCCCGATTTTCTTCTTCCCAAACTTCATTTCTTCTTTTGATCAAAAGCGATACTGTGGCGTCTTCCAAAGAAAATTCGATCTTTGCTTTATTCAATTCGCGGATAAAATAATTCAAATTGAAAATTACATAGTCTCGAAAGAAACGAAGACTCGCAAGAGTAGGCTCATACTTAAGCAATGCTTCCGTCAAGTAACACGCAATTTTCAATTCTTCTGTGCTTTTTGTTTCAAGATAAGCTGTAAAAATATGACTGATCGTTTCATGCATGGAAATCGTACTATGATAAGATCCTTTTATAAAATCCAAATGTTCCCTGCTTTCATTAATGTAAGTCCATACATCAATGATTGTCTTTTTCTCGATCGCTTCCTTCAATGCGATGTCGGATTCTTCCTCATTGGGAATTGGATCAACGAGCAGTATGAATAAAAATTTTGTTTCATAGGCAAATCTGGATTCCTTAGGAATATAATATTCGATCCAGATGGGTTCTTTATAATAATGAACTGCTTCCGTCGGGCTGAGGTCGGGAGTAACTTTTAAGGATTTGAGCTTTCTTACGTCATCAGTAAGGACTTTTTTACCTTCCACGCGCGTCCGACTGCGCTTGATTTGGCGGAGCTCGGATTTATTAAGTAACGGCTTTGGCTTGAATGGTTGCTCCATAATAGATTCATCGGTTGTTTAAAAGAGAGTCGTGAGAAAAGAACGAAGCCAAAAACTGAGAGGGCTGATAATTCCCGTATCCGCAAAAACAACTTCTCCTTTTGCATTTAAAAAAACCGTAGTTGGGAAAGCGGAAATTCCCCAATCGCGGAGAAGTTGGTAATTTCCTTTTAACACAGGGTATTTGATATCATGTTCTTGGATGTATTTTTGGAGTGCGTCCGGCGAACCTTCTTCATCCGGGGCTACTACGGATAAAAACGGGATTTTGTCCTGATTCAGCAGATTCAAATTGGAATTCAGAATATAGGAGTAACCTTTGCAAACGGTGCACCAGGTGGCCCAAAAGTAAATCACCTTCGGCTTCTTTTCCCAGGAAATCGCTTCGGCCGGGGTTTCGGCAAGTGTTTCGATCGGAATGCGAGGATCAAATCCTCTTCCTTTGAAAAATCCGAACACCAAAGTTGCTACAAAAAAGATAAAAAAAGCAGAAACAACTTTGAGCCGATAAGGCCAATTTTTCCAAAAGATCATTTTCAGTCCCCTATTGTATGACTGGCAGAAGGACTGATAAGTTTCCGAACACCAAAAATAACACAAGGCATAACCAAAGGAACCCGGAAGCCAATACGGATTTGTCCGTTAGAATCGCCTTAGTCGGATCATGTCCCATATTTTTGATATAAATGATATAAAGGCTTCGAAAAATCGCATACACAACGATGGGAACGGTATAAACCAGATTTTCAGTGCCTAGATTTTTTGCAGTCGTAGGGCTGACAGAATACATGACATAGCTAACAAGCGTTAAAGTAGAGGTGATCGCCATCATCAGATCCAAAAATTCCAGAGAGTATTCGTCCAAGATTTTTCTATGTTTGCCGGCATTTTCCTGAAGAATATTGATCTCTCCCCTTCGTTTGGAAAATCCCCAAAACAATGCCAAGGTAAACGTACAAAGTAGTAACCAATGGGAAAATTGAACATTGATCACAACCGCTCCGGCGATCGCACGAATGACAAACCCGATGGAAATACTCATCACGTCCAAAATCACTATGTGTTTCAAAACCTTGCTATATAGTACATTGAAAACCAAATAGAATAATGTAAGAAAGAAAAAAGTAGGAGAAAGCCAGTACGAACCGATCAGCGCAAATGGCAGTATAACACCGGTAATAGCAAGGGCGAGACCCGCATCCAATGCGCCACTGGCAAGAGGACGGTGTTTTTTTTCAGGATGTTTTGCATCTTCCTCTTTGTCTAAAAAATCATTAAACACGTATTGGGAACTTGCAACAAAGGAAAATAGCAAAAATGCAGCGCATACCCGGGTAAAGGAAGTTTGATCGAATATTTTTTTGGAAAAGATAAGTCCCGCAAACAGGATCACGTTTTTGATCCATTGCGGAAGCCTCATCAGTTTTAAATAGAGTAGAATCACGATATTATTTAGTTAGTAAATTTTTTATGTGCTTCCAAATGGCGCATTTTCAATTCAACGGAAGATGCATCCTTTACTTTGGAAAAATAAACAATGAAATAAGGATCGTTTCCGGTAGATTCCATTTCAATCGGGGAACCTGCTTTCGCTTTTCCGCCAGTCTTCATATCGCTGATCTGACCGAATTTATCTTTGTCTTTAGGAAGCAATGTTTCATCCAATCGGAAATCCCTTTCGAATAGAACGGAACCTTTCGAATTCAAAACTCTCAAAGTATCTACAGAATAACGCATTTTTTTCTGCTGTATCGGATCAATTCGAATTCCATTTAACTCTTGATTTGCGGAGGTTGGAAATTTGTAAACCACCCACTCGCCCTTTTTGGTCAGATCAATCGGAGCGGTAGCCAAAGCTTCATCTACTGGACTCGGATTTTTTTCGGATAAAAAATAAACCTGAATATCTGTTTGTTTCATATCAGGGCGAGTGATCTTTTGATAAGTATAAGATCCGACTGTTGCCATTAAAATCAAAACCACTGCGACTGTTTGAACGAGGATTCGGTTTTTATACTGAGTGAGAGTCGTATAAAGATCAGATTTTTTGATTTGTTTGAAATGACTGTTGAGTTCGGAAATCAAATTGGAAAGTTCCGTTTCCAATTTTTCCAAATCCTCTTCCTTTAACGAAACGGAAGCGGATAGATTCAAAACATTCGGATAACTTTCGTAAATTGATGTTAGCTTGTCATTGCCTAGTTTCGAAATTTCGGATTTCCAATCGGCACCCGTCTTAGCTTTCGGTTTTCCGAAAAAATCCAGGGAAAGATTGATCGTATCTAAGGCGAGCGAACCGGAAAGAATCGAACTATCTTCAAACTTTTCGTTTGAATTCAGAATTTCAATCGACTCCAATCTGGAATAGATCTTTTCGAATGATTCTTCCAGTCTGTTTTTTTTGTTTTCTTTTTCTATCTCATCAGGTGAGAGATTCGGTTTTTTAAAACCGATTTTGATATAATCTGTAAATGCCATAACCTTTTCCAATCCTTCAGATTTTTAAATTCATACAAGCTAAGTAAAGTGATTTTCTTAGCCGACCTGGATCTTCACTCCATCGTCCACTCCGCCCATCTTAGGAACACCGGAATGTCCCGTAGCGGAAATCAAAATGGTAAAAATCCCGACTCTGCCTACAAACATAATGAACGCATAAAGTAACTTTTCCACATCGCCCAACTGAGGTGTCAGATTGAGACTGAATCCGACCGTTGAAAATGCGGAAATCATTTCGAAAAATATCACATGTAAGGAGTGTTGATTTCCGTCCAGAACTCCGAGTACGATAAATGCAAAAGCCAAAGCGAGAGTTGCCAAAAAATAAACCCGAATCGCAACTGCCACGGAATTTTTAGAAACAACTTCTCCGAAAAGCATTACCGGTTTGTAAGGTTGGATCACGTTTTTCAAATAAGCAAGAAGCAAAACGAATGTAGTGATCTTGATCCCTCCCGCAGTACCTTGTGGACCACCACCGATAAACATCAGTACGGTGATAATGATGACCGATGCATCATTTAAATTTCCCAGGTCCATTGTTTGAAAGCCTGCGGTTCTCGCACAAGTAGAGATAAAGATAGCGTTTGCGATTTTATCAATCGGTCCGAGAGAACTGAACGTGTGAGGATTTCCTTTTTCTAATAAATAAACCCCTACGGCACCAAACAAAAGCAAGATGGCAGATCCGAATACAAGCAATCTCGATTGGATTCGGGTAGACTCTCCTCTCAAATGCTGATTGTAATTTTCAATCCGCCCTTCCAAGAATGCAGACACTTGTGCAGGCAAAAGAAATAGTTTGGGAATCTCTCCTGTGGTTAGGGTTTTTTTCAAGAGGACAGTTTCCGCCGCAATTTCAATTTTGCTTACAATTCTGAATATAACCGTCAGTAAAAATTTTTCGAGTAGTATGATAACCGGAAAACCGATACCTCCGAGAATTACAAGGCCGGAAACTATGTACAAACTGAACGGGTCATAACGTAAAGCGGACAAATCGTTTGTAATCGAAAAACCTGCGTTATTGAATGCTGAGACTGCCGTAAAAATGGAAAAAAACCATCTCTCGTTTCCGCCTTCCACACCGTCAGGCATATGAAGATACAAACCGATGGCCCCGAGTAATTCCAGAGTGAATGAAATATTGATAATGGAAAGAAGCATTCTATTCACTTCATTCGATTTTAATTTTTCCGTTTCTTCTCCCTTGTCAATGGCGGCAGTCACGAATGCGTTGAATTTTGAATTTCTGGAAATCCCTTTTATGATTAAAAACCCGATGATTACGGTAAAACTAATGATCCCGAGTCCCCCCAACTGGATGAGAGAGAGAATGATCCAATGGGTTCCGTGATTCAGATCGGAAAGATTTACGGGAGAAAGTCCCGTCACGCAAAGTGCCGAGGCGGATAAATACAAGGAGTCAACATAGGAAATCTCCCCCCTCTCACTGCTATAAATGAAAAAAGATCCAATTATGATTGCCGATAAAAACCCAAGGCAAACTACCCTGGCAAAGGACATGGTTCTAAAAAATCGCCTAAGACGTGATAAGATCAAATGGATCAAATTTCTCCCCAAAGTCCTAGGATTTTGCCCTACCTAAAAAGCCCAAGTACTTTACAAATGAGCTTAATTTCAGAATTTGGTAGAATCTAAATTTTTTTCATAGAATATTTTCGAGGAAAGTATGACCTCTGCTGCTGCAACCAAACACGACCCAAAAATTGAGAAAATTCGTAATATCGGGATTTCCGCCCACATCGACTCGGGTAAAACTACCCTGACAGAAAGGATTTTATTTTATACAAACAAAATCCACGCCATCCACGAAGTACGTGGAAAAGACGGTGTGGGTGCGAAGATGGATAGTATGGAACTCGAAAGAGAGCGCGGAATTACAATCCAGTCTGCGGCTACCTATACCACTTGGAAAGACATCCAAATCAACATCATCGATACTCCGGGCCACGTAGACTTTACGATCGAAGTAGAGAGATCCCTTCGTGTACTTGACTCGGCGATTATGGTTCTCTGCGGTGTGGCGGGAGTTCAATCCCAGTCCATCACTGTAGACCGCCAAATGAAAAGATACAGTGTTCCACGACTTGCATTTATCAACAAATTGGACAGAACCGGTGCCAACCCGTTCCGAGTTATCGATCAACTCCGGGAAAAACTATTCCTAAACGCACATGCGGTTCAACTACCGATCGGACTTGAAAACGATCTAGTGGGAATTGTAGACCTTGTGGAAATGAAGGCTTATTACTTCGAAGGTGCTGCCGGACAAGATATCCGAATCACCGATATTCCTGCGGAAATGCAAGAACTTGCCAACGAAAAGAGAGAAGCACTTCTGGATGCGGTTTCTCTTTTCAGTGACGAACTCACGGAAGAATTGCTGGAAGGTGCTCCTACGGAAGCTCGCGTCAAAGAAGCAATCCGAAGAGGAGTTCTTGCACTTAAATTCGTTCCCGTATTTATGGGTTCCGCTTTCAAAAACAAAGGGGTTCAAAGACTTCTGGATGGAGTGATGGATTACCTAGCTTCTCCTTACGATGTTGTAAACAAAGCAAAAGAAGTAGGAAACGAAGCCAACGAAATCATTATGGATTCCGAAACGGACAAACCGTTGGTTTGCCTTGCTTTCAAATTGGAAGACGGAAGATACGGTCAGTTAACATACGTTCGGGTGTACCAAGGTCGCCTGGAAAAAGGTATGACGATCTACAATTCTTCGAATAACAAACGTCATAATATCGGTCGTTTGGTGCGAATGCACTCGGATGAGATGGAAGATATCACAAAAGCGGAAGCGGGTGATATCGTTGCTCTTTTCGGAATCGATTGCGCATCCGGGGATACATTCACTGACGGTAAGACAAAACTGACTATGGAGTCTATGTTTGTTCCTACTCCGGTGATTTCACTTACCATCGAATGCAAAGAGTCGAAACAACTTCCCAACCTTGCGAAAGCTCTCAACCGTTTCACAAAGGAAGACCCTACATTCCAAACGGAAATCGACAAAGAGTCAGGCCAAACCATCATCAAAGGGATGGGAGAGCTTCACTTGGAAGTTTATATCGAAAGGATGAAACGTGAGTATGGTGTGGATCTGGTAACAGGTGCACCACAAGTAGCTTACAGAGAAACCATCACGAAAGCGGCAGAATTTGATTACACTCATAAAAAACAAACGGGTGGTCAAGGTCAGTTCTCCCGTGTTGCAGGTATCATAGAACCGATTCCTTCCGAAGAAGGAAAAGATTACGAATTTGTAGATAAAATCGTAGGTGGATCCATCCCTCGCGAATACATCGGATCTTGTGATAAAGGTTTCCGTTCTTGTTTGGAAAGAGGATCTCTCATCGGATTTCCGATCATCGGAGTTCGTTGTATCGTAAATGACGGTGCTTACCATGATGTGGATTCATCCGATATGGCGTTCCAAATCGGTGCTCGTTACGGTTTCCGTCAAGGATTCTCAAAAGCAGCTCCGATCATTCTAGAACCGATCATGAAAGTAGAAGTGGAAGGACCGACTGAGTTCCAAGGAGCGATCCTTGCTTCCATCAACCAAAGACGTGGTATGATTCTAAATACTACGGAAGAAAACGGTTACGCGAAAATCGAAGCGGAAGTTCCGCTTGCAGATATGTTCGGGTATTCAACTATTCTTCGTTCTTCTACACAAGGAAAGGCTGAGTTTGCAATGGAATTTTCCAAGTATGCTCAAGTTCCAAGAAACGTAGCAGACGAGTTGATGAAAAAATACAAAGTAAACAACAGAGAAGAAGAGTAAGCGTTCGATGCTTCCGGCTCCTGTGCGTGTGATCTCCTGTCACAACGCACGAGCTTCGGCCGTCCTGGCCTCGCCACCGCGCCGGGAGCATCTCACTTGTTTTTAAGAAAAGAATGGCTTTATTTATCTTAGGGATGCCTCGCATCTTTTGTTTTGTTCGAAGCAAGGCTCTCCTTATAAGATGGGATTTTGGTATCCCCGCCCTGATTTGGGTGGGGTGAACCACCCGCCACCCAATGAGTTCCAACTAACACATTCCAATCGAATTTGCAATTCCTCTTTGCATTTTCCCGAAATTTCTCGAAATAAGTTCGCCTTTTTGCCAATTTGTCTTCCCTCGCAAGGCTCCATCCAGGGAGTCTTCCATGAGAAAAAATTCAAATCTTTACGATAGGCCAGGGATCGGAGAGGGGCGACAAAGTCGCCGTCCGAAGGACCGCAGCCGACAGGCGGAGTCGCGGAAGAGCCCGGTCGAAACGAAGTTTCGAGGCCCCCATCATCTCCTAATTCGAACCCAAAAACAAATGTATGAAATCGTAAAAATGTCGAAGTTAATACTAGATTCTTATGCGAAATCTACTGATACAAATCTGTCTTTTGTTCCTTTTTTTAGAAATCACCCCGGATAGGACTTTCGCAAAACAAAAACCGACAGATAGGAACACCTATCGAGTACAAGCTGGTGATTCCTGGTGGGGAATTGCCAAAAAATTAAGAACCACACCGAAGGAACTTGCCGCGATCAACGGAAGAACGGAAAAAGAAGCACTCTACCAAAATGAACTTTTGCGAATCGGAAATACAACGGTTTCCAAGTCGGAAGTGAAAAAAATAGCTCCGAAATCAAAGCCGAATTCTCCCCTTCCCGGTTTTGAAAAAATTGCAAAACCTTATTCGGAATTAACCTATGACCCCCACAGAGGAGTTCGTTACTCCAGAGAAAATTCCGGCTGGGTGCGGGCGGCACTTCCGGGAAAAGTAGTGCATATCGATTATATGGATGGGTATGAAAATTATATCATTCTGGAACATGAGAATGGCTGGTATTCCGTATATGGAAATTTAGAAAGAGTGCAAGTGACGGAAGGACAAACCCTCGTTGCAAAAGAACGTTTGGGCACTCTTATAAAAGACAAAGGACTGTATTTTCAAGTGAATCATAACAAATCAGCAATCAACCCCGTTCTTTTTCTGCAGCAAGGAAGCTAACATGAGTTCTTGGACAATTTCGAATGCCCAAGTGTTCCAAAACGGAAAACTGACCGATCTTGATTTAAAACTGGAAGGAAACAAAATCGGTTCCTTGCAAAAAAAAGAACTTTCTTCCCGCGTTGAACCCGGTTCCAAAACATTTGATTTCAAAAACAAAAAGATCTACCCTGGTTTTTTCAATTCTCATGACCATCTTCTCGCGAGTTACCTTCCTAAAATCGGAGGTAATACGAAGCACAGTTCTTGGCTCGCTTATGATAACCTTTATAAATCTTCCGGAGTATTTGCGGAAAGACAACAATTGGATAGCGAACTACTCTATTACCTGGGAGCTTATAAGAACCTACTGGCGGGAGTAACATCTGTTCATGATCATATTCCCCATTCCATTCAGAAATCATTTGTTGATGTATTGCCCGTTCGTTTGCTTTCCGAATACACTCTGGCTCATTCCGTAGGAAATTACAATTTGAATTGGGGGGAAGGTTCTGCCCTGGAATACAAACTCGCCGAAGCATCTAACCTGCCTTTTGTGACTCATTTGGGAGAAGGCTTGGACGAAGATTCTCTCGGCTCTTTGAAGAGATTGGAAAAAATGGATGCGCTCGGTCCTCATTCCGTGCTGATTCATTGTTTGCCGTTCGGTCCCAGAGAAGTGGAGAGAATTGCAAAAGCAAATGCTTCCGTGGTATGGTGCCCGGGATCCAATTTGCATATCTTCGGTAAAACAACTAACATCAAATTGTTTATGGATGCAGGGATCAATGTTTGCCTGGGAACCGATTTTTCCCCTTCGGGGTCTTTGCATATATTAGAAGAATTGAAACTAGCTAAATCCCTGTTTCAGGATTTATATGAAGAAGAATTGCCCGAATCGACACTACTCCAATGGGTAACGGAAAACCCTTCCCGAGCCTTTCGAAAACCGGACTTGGGAAGCATCAAGGAAGGGCAAATTGCCGATTTAGTTGTCATAAATGACGGGACAAATTCGTCTGAGATTTCAGTTTCCCAACTCGGATGGGAGAATGTGGATCTGGTGGTCATCGATGGAATGCCTGTTTACGGGTCTTCCACCTATAAAAAACTTTTTTCTGAGCTAGGAATAGAATCGGAACTGATTTCTGTGAAAGGTTCTGAAAAGATAGTCGCAGGGTCTCCAAAAGCATTATTAGACCAAGTTTCTTCGAGTGTTGGGTACAAAAAGGATTTGGCTTTTTTACCTATTTTATGAATTTTATACGCTAAGAGGATAATCTTGTCTGGCCCCATTGTTCGAAATTATAAAGGCGGTTCCATTGTCTACTTTGAGAAAGACAAAGCGGAAGATATTTTTGTTCTCCAAAAAGGACGAGTAGTTCTCACCTACTCCAACGTAAACGGCGTCGAACTGAAAGAAGACGTTAAGCTCGGAGAATTTTTCGGCGTGAAAAGTGCGCTAGGAAGATACCCTAGAGAAGAAACAGCTCAAGTGATAGGAGCTGCCACTGTACTTGTATTTAAAGTTCCTGAATTTGAAAGATTCGTAAGTGATAAAACACATCTTATCATCAAGATGTTAAAAGTTTTTTCAAGCCAACTTCGCCAAGTCCACAGACAAGTAAGAGAAATTTTAGGCCAAGGGGAGGCAAAAAACCCTCCCTTCGAACTTATGAATGTCGCCGAAGTGTTTTTCAAAAACGGAAACCACGAACATGCCGCGTATGCATTCAGTCAATACCTGCAACATTATCCGGACGGCCAGTACATTGACCGCGCAAAACAATTGCAAGACTTGGCGGTAAGAAAAGGCACTTATCCTCTCACCTTACCCGAGTTAATTTATAAACCGGAACCTGGTGCTGGGAACGGAAAATTGCAGGAAATGTTAAAAACAATGGCGATCCAAAAAGATCCGTCCACTTCCACAGTAGATCCGAATTCCATTCAGTCCCAACATGACAAAGCCTCCACGATGATGAGCGCAGGTAAATTCATAGAAGCGAGTTCCATTTACAAAGAGATTTCGGAAAGAACCGACTCAGTTACCCAAGAAGAAGAACAATTAGTGGAAAATTCCTTATTCTACCTGGGAAAGGCGCATTACAAAGCAAAGGACAATGCTTCTGCGATTAATACTTTTTCCAATTTTATCAAAAGATATCCGAAAGGTCAACTGTTGAAAGAGACTGTTTACCATTTAGCACTCGCTACAGAAGCAAACGGGGAAAGAGACAAAGCATTACAGTTGTATCAGAAAGTTATTCTTCTCCCTCCTACAGATGACAGCATTTCCGAAGATGCAAAAGCAAAAGTCAAAGCCGGTAAATCCTAATGAATGATCAAATGCTGGAAGCAATGTTCGGAAAATTCGGAAAAGTTTTTGAGCCGAATGATGTCTTGTTTTGCGAATACGAACCGGGAAACGATTTTTACCTGATCAAAGAAGGAAAGGTAAAAATCACAAAAACAATCGGAAATTCGATCAAAACCCTGGATGTATTGGAAGCAGGCGACATCTTAGGTGAGATGGCTATTCTGGAAGAACAACCTCGTTCCGCCACAGCCACTGCGGTCACAGAAGTAAAAGCACTCAATTTCAATCGTGCCAATTTTGAAATGCTGATGACCAAAAACCCTGCATTAGCGATGAAATTACTCCACATCTTTTCCTTTCGGATCTACGACCAAAAACGCAGGTTGATGATCCTTCTTATGGATGATATATTGGGGAAAGTATGCGATGTATTCGTTATGCTTTACGAAAAACAATATTCGAACGATGTCTATAGCGAGATCGTTTTGACTTCTACCGTCGAAGACATTGCCAGTTGGTGTGCGCAGCCCGTCGGAGAAGTACAAAAAGTCATTATGCAATTTGTAAAAACAGGCAAATTGGATCTATATCCCGACAAAATAGTTATTCACAATATCAATGATTTCCAAAGGATTGTGAATCAGAAACGAAAACCAGGCTAAAGCTCCCGTAGTTCAGGTGGATAGAACAATAGTTTCCTAAACTGTTGACACAGGTTCGAATCCTGTCGGGGGCAAGGTAAAATGACCGAACCAAACACACTACTTTATTACTTAAAAAGATCCACGGAATTTTTAGAAAAAAAAGGCATCCCCAATCCAAGAATTGACGCCGAATGGTTGTTATCCGATCTCCTAAACCTCCCCCGCATCAAACTCTATTCCCAGTTTGAAATGCCCTTAAGTCCGAAAGAAATCGAGACTTACCGGGAACGCATTGTCGAAAGAAGCAAAAAAAAACCTGTCGCCTACATCACAGGCAAAAAGGGTTTCCATAAATACGATTTCTATGTCAACAAACATACGTTAATCCCCCGACCCGAAACCGAGGAATTGGTGGACTGGTTCTATAAAGATTCCAAAAATATTTTCTCCGAAATACAAAACCCGAAGATACTCGATCTATGTACCGGAAGCGGATGCATTGCAGTTTCTTTGTCCCGGCTGATCCCTCAGGCGGAAATCTGGGCCACAGATATTTCAAACGATGCTTTGGAAGTTGCAAAAACAAACGACGAAAAAGTCATTCCCCACGGAACCCGGCAGATTCATTTCCTGGAATCAGACCTTTTCAAAAACATTTCTCCTGATTTGAAATTTCACGCCATAGTTTCCAATCCTCCCTACATACCTTCGGAAGAAAAAAAGGACATCATGGAAGATGTATTAAACTTCGAGCCTCATCTCGCGCTCTTCGTGGATGATTTTAAAATATTTCATTCGCACCTCCTTCAGGGAGCTCTTTCCCATTTGGTGATCGGAGGAATTCTGGCGTTGGAAACCCATCCTGACTTTGCAGAATGGATTATGGAAGAAGGGAAAAAAATCGGCTATAGCGAAGGGGAAATCAAAAACGATTCCTCCCACAAACAAAGATTTGTTGTCCTGAAAAAATAAACGTTCGATTTTTTTTTGACTTGTCTCCGTTCTTTGTAGCAGAAAGTTACAAATTTATTTTTGGATGAAAGAAACAACCTCTCATTAATGAACATTAATGAGCATACGAAGAAAAGGTCCGAAAAAAAGACGAAGGGACTTCATTTCAAGATTATCTTCTTCAGGAAATTTCCATCGGCTCGAACTGCGGAATGTTTTGATTGCACTAGGCGAATCCATCATGATTATATCAGCACCTAGTTTTAGGGATTTTTCGTAAGCTTCCTTTGAATTGACGCCGAAAAACATAATCTTCACATCACCATTGCTTCTAAAACAGTCTATGGCAGGGCGAGTCCACCACTGTGCATAAATATTCGATCTTCCCTCACCTAAGGTAAATTTTTCGATGACAGTAAGTTTTCTATCCAGTTCGATTCCTATCCATGTACCGGCAGGAGGAGGTGTATCACATTCCCCGGACAAAGATACACCTAACAACCGATTGCGGGTAATGTCACGTGTTTCGAAAAGTTTCGCCTCAGGATAATATGTTTTCATGATATAAAGCGACAACGCATCCGTAGAATAAAAACGTACTCGTTGCCAGGCGTTTTTCGAGTCGATGACTTTTGCAATCCCGTGTACAAGAGGTTCTACCGGCAACTGTTTCATGTCTACCAGCATCGGCACAGATTTCGGAATGAATCGTAAAAAATCTTCTAAAGTGGGAATCGGAACCGGCCTATCACGATAAGGATAAATTGTATTTCCAAGGGAATCCGTTCTGGCGAAAGTATATCCTGCATTGAATGTCTTGAGCTCTTCGGCAGTAAACTCGCTGATCGCACCTTTGCCATCCGTCAGCATGGATAGATCGGTTGGGCGATACAACATTGGTATACCATCTTTGGATAATTGAACGGTTACCCACAAAATATCCGCACCGTTTTTCAGTGCATTTTCCAAAGCTATGATTGTGTTCTCCGGATAATCTCCCGTTCCTCCGCGATGCGCTGCAACAAGAGGTTCGACCTGTTTGTATCTAAATAAAACGACCACAAAGATGGAAAAAAGAATTCCTACAAATATAAAAACGAACTTGTACGGATTTTTCCCTGCCAAAGGAATGCAAAAACTATTAAACCTGAAAAAAGAAGTTCCCATTTGCGCTAACTCCGGAGCGAGCGATAGAGCCACTCATAAACGAGAATAAAAGAAAATTTATTCTACAAAGCAAATATATAATAATCAAGCAGAAATTGTCAACTGTCTTTAGAAGATTCGAATATAAAAAACAAAAATTAATTATAATCTAATAATATTATAATATATTTATTTATAGCAGTCAACAGTTTACAAAAAATCAGTTTGAAGAATAAAACAGGCAAAAAGGAAGATAATCGCATTTTTACGATCCGGGAAGCTAGAAGTCATTTGTATTTTTTGTAAATCAGTAAATTGAAAAATCGACGCTAAAATTACTGCCCTGATTGACAGTTGAGCTTACACTAATCCTTCCCTTGTGAAGTTCTATTATCTTTTTTACGAGGGTCAATCCGATGCCATTTCCCTCTGCAAAAGCATAATTTGTTCCTCGATAAAACGGATTGAATATATTGCCCAAGTCCTCTTCGTTAATACCTATTCCCGTATCAATAAAATTAAGAATAGTTCCTTCATTTCGGAAAGATATTAATACGGTACAACATGCATCGCCGGAAAACTTGCATGCATTTTCCATTAAATTCATAAAAGCTGTTCGAAGTAAGTATTCATTTCCGTTGATAATGATTCCTTCGCGTATTTTTTCTTCGCCGTAACCTATGCGAATCTTATAATTTGAATACAATCTTACAACATGTTCCTGTGCATCCAGAAGTATTTCATCCAAACGAATTTCCCTAAAAGATATTCTGCCCGGATCATAACTTGCCTTAGAGAAATCGAACAAATTTTTTACCAGCTTGGACAATTTACGGGCATCATGTAATACATCATTAATAACCGACTGATATCCTTTGATTTCCAGATCATTCTTACTAAGAGTCAATTCCAGTTCGATAATTACCGCAGCCAATGGCGTATTTAATTCATGAGAAATATTGGATACAAAATGTTTTTGATTCTCGAACGAACTTTGAAGGCGATCCAGCGTTTCATTGAAAGTATTTGCTAACTCGGATAATTCGTCCTTACCTGTGCTGCTCAATCTTAAATCGAGATTTGAAGCATTGATTTTTTTTACCCTTTTTACAATTTTACTTACCGGCAAGAGTGCCTTTTTTGAAAAAAAACGACCTGCAAAATAAATCATCAATATGGAGGCCATAAAGACGATCAACATTGTCTTATTAAGGTTTTCCAATTTATCATAACCGTATTGATCGTATGCAGTTGCGGTTACGATGTAATTCTTTCCGTTAAAAGGGAATAACAGTCCGACCACCTGCCTTTTTTCTTCATAGAATGTTATTTCTCCTTTTGAGTTTATATCGCCGAACATTTGATCTGTTTCTTTGACAAGATCTATTTCAATTGCATCATGATATAATAAATTGGCAGAAGTATCGTAGATTGCGACTTCAACTTCATTTAGAATTTTTCTGTTATTTATATAGATGGCCTGGAGCACTTTAGCATCCACTTTAGCTGTGAAAAAAATATTTGCTTTCGTTATTGCTTCTTTTCGCAAACTTTTGTAGAACTCACTCTCGCGGTTTTTGTCTGCGGAATAATAAGTTATACCTGCGAATCCTAAAAGGATCGCCGCAGTTATTGTTGTAAAAAGAAGACTGAGCTTATTTATTATCTTCATTCCTTTTTAAAAACAAATCCCATTCCTGATTTTGTATGAATCAGTTTTGTTTCAAAACCCTTGTCTATTTTTTTGCGCAAATAGTTAATATAAACATCTATAAAATTTGTTCCGGTATCGAAGCGGATATCCCAAACATTCTCCGAAATCTCGCTTCTGGTTAATATCCGTTCCGAATTTTGCATCATATATTCAAGCAATCTAAACTCTTTCTTTGTAAGATTGATTTCAATGTCAGCTCTTTTAACAGTCTTCGCCTGGCTATTCAATTCAAGATCGGAATATTTAAGAATAAATCCATGTGAAGCCGTTTTATTCAACTTTCGTTTCAATAAATTTCTAATTCTAACATGTAACTCACGAAAATCAAACGGCTTCACCATATAATCATCTGCCCCCGCATCAAAACCTTCGACTTTATCATCGGTCGTTCCCAAAGCCGTTAATAGAATGATGCTTATATCCGGTTTTGCGGAACGAATTTCCTTACAAAAATCAATTCCGTTCAGCTTAGGTAAAATGATATCAGCGATGATAAGATCGTAATCATTTTGAGAAGCCAGTTTCTTTCCCGACAAACCATCGTAAGCAACCGTAACTTTATAATCGAATTCCTCCAGACCCCTCTTGATCAGAGTCGCAATTCTCTCTTCATCTTCTATAATCAAGATATTCATTATTTCTCTTTCCTTGCAAGGTTCCATTCTTCTAAAAAGGAATAAAATACAGGCAATATAATAAGTGTTAATATGGCAGAAGAGAATATTCCCCAAACCATTACTGTCGCGATCGGTCTTTGGATATCAGATCCAATTTCAGTTGCAAGCGATGCCGGCAAAAGACCAATAAATGCGACGAAGGCGGTCATAAGAACAGGGCGAAGCCTGATTTTGGAGCCTTGGATAATCGCAGAATTCAAATTTAATTCGGAAGCTTGAACATGCATTATATTACTAATCATCAAGATTCCATGCATTGTTGCAATACCGAATAATGTAGTCAAGCCTACTGCCGCCGATACGCTTAAATGCATTCCTCTTAAATACAATGCGATAAAACTTCCGGTCATGGCAAACGGAACGGAAAACATCATTAATCCCGCCTTTAAATAAGATTGAAACATAAAATTCAAAACGATAAAAATGATTGCGGCGGAAATAGGAATGAGTATTAGAAAATGAATTCTAGCCCTTTCCAAATTTTCAAACATACCCAACCATTCCACCTTATATCCTTTAGGTATTCGTATCCTTTTTTGAAACTGCAGTTTCGCTTCATCCACAAAATCACCCTGTGCTTTATTGCGGATATCGCAACGGACTGTTAATCGCCTTTCCCCCCTTGCTCTGGCAATTATTGTCTCTCCATCATTGACGAGAACTTTCGCAATCTGGCCGAGCGGAACCGCCTCTCCCTGTTCGTTGAAAATAGGAAGAAGTTTGATGCTTGTGATCGTATTCCTAAACTCGGGCGAATATTTGACCAAGATATCAAAACGTTTTTCATTTTCGTAAATTTCACTGATAGGGAGACCGCCTACTGCGGTATTTATCACATTATTCATACTATCAGCTGATAGCCGGTATCTTGATAACTTATCCTTATCTATCAAAATTTGCGATTGTGCCTGCGGAGCTTCCTGTTCGATATTTACGTTTACCGATCCCTCAATGGATTGAAGGATCGAAACGGTTTGCGATGCAATTTGTCTAAGCATTCTCATATCAGGGCCTGTAATATCTACTGCAAGATCAGCTGAGGTTCCATTTGTATCTTCCGTAACGGAATCTATAATCGGTTGAGTTAAATTGAGTTTTACTGTTGGAAATTGGGATTTTATTTTTTTACGTATTGCCGTTTCAAGTTGAGATTTGGTCGAGTAATCCACCCAATCCGCCTTGTCTTTAAGGCCGATCATAAACTCAACACGGTTCAAAGGAAACGGATCGTTTCCCAAATCATTTCTTCCCGTTTGAGATGTAACGTAATTTACCTCTTTAAGATTCCTCAATTCTTTTCTGATCTCGGCCGAGTATTCGGTAGTTTCAGCAATTGAAATTCCCTCAGGAAAGTTGGCTCTTAACCAAAAGGTTCCTTCATCCATATAAGGCAAAAATTCGGTTCCCAGTTTTGGTATAATAACAACCGAAACAAAAATAAAAAAAACGAAAAATACAAAAGCCACCTGTTTTCTTTTTTTCAGAATAATAGGCAGTAGCCGAGCGTAAGAAACTTCAATTTTTTCAAATAAGCCTCTTTTTTCTTCAAGATTCAAATAATCCGCACTGGAAAAAAAACTTTTGATAACAGTCGGTGCAATGTACAGAGCAAACAGAATGGCACCGAACAACGCAAAACATAGAGTAAACGCCATAGGGCGGAACAAAAGGCCTTCTATCTTTGTAAGTGAAAGCAGAGGTATATAAGCCAGAATTACGATCACCATAGAAAATAACATCGGCTTTTGTACTTCTTTCGATGCTTTCAGAATCAAATCCGCCGGTTTATTTTTTGCTTTCATGGAAAAATGCCGCATAACATTTTCCGATATGATTACAGAACCGTCAACGATGATTCCGAAATCAATGGACCCTACCGATAAAAGAGAAATAGGAATATCCGCAAGATACATCATTAAAAGTGCAAATTGCAGAGAAAAAGGAATCGTTAGTGCGACTAAAACTGCCATTCTTAGGTTTCCGAGAAACATAAGTAACGTTATTATCACAAGAATGATCCCCAGGAGCGTATTTTTTATTACAGTAACCAAAGTATTCTCAATAAGAAAAGTGCGATCATAGAACGGTTTGATTTTTATATTCTCTGGAAGAACATTGTCATTCAATTCTTTGATTTCCGAATGAATCCGATCGAGAACCTGAGAAGGATTTTCGCCTCTCCGCATCTGCACTATTCCTTCGATCGAATCGTTTTTCTCATCCTTCCCGAAAACACCCGTTCTTGGGCGATGGTCGATTATTACGCTTCCTATATCACGAACATAAACATTGGTTCCGAATGAATTCTTTATAAGAATATTTTCCAATTCTTTATAATCTTTTATTCTACCCAGTCCCCTGATTACCGTCGCGGAACTTCCCCGTTCAAGTATTGATCCGCCTCCGTTGCTATTATTAATTTGTACCGCATTTATGACATCCTGTAAGGTAACTCCATACCTCAGCAGATTAACAGGTATTAGCTGAATTGAATATTGTTTTCCGAGGCCTCCGAAATTTGCAACACCGGCAACACCTTTGATTTTTGATAACTTGGGAATAACGGTCCAGTCATGTATCGTTCTCAATTCAAGCGGATTCGTCTCTCCTCCTTGAGTCAATTCGTACCTGTAAATCTCGCCGTAAGCGGTAGTCAAACCACCTAACGTA
The DNA here is from genome assembly GCF_004771005.1 of Leptospira ilyithenensis. Lineage (GTDB taxonomy): Bacteria > Spirochaetota > Leptospiria > Leptospirales > Leptospiraceae > Leptospira_A > Leptospira_A ilyithenensis. The sequence continues at coordinate 2,930 of NZ_RQHV01000038.1, read as the reverse complement.
ACAACGGCTGTAGAAGGAACATCGACCTCAGAAATTTTTTCAAAAACCTGAGAGCGGGCAAAGTAATCGTTAGTTCCTGATTCAAAAATAACTTGAACCAGAGAAAGCCCGAAAATCGATCTAGAACGGACGATTTCAACTCCTTTTATCCCGTACATTACTCTTTCGATCGGAATGGTTACCTGTTGTTCCACCTCCTCTGCAGCTCGTCCGGTATACTCGCTGATGATCTGAACCTGAACTCCCGAGATATCCGGATAAGCATCAATATTCAAATTCAAGAAAGCAACCACCCCTAAAGCACCGACAAGAGATGCGGCAAGTATCGTTAATCCGCCGTTTTCATAAGCAAATTCAACCGTTTGTAATAAAAAAGATTTACCTTTATTTCGCTTCACTCTCAATCTCTCTTAAAACAGGTTTTAATAGAATCGCTCCTCCGGTTAATATCCTTTCACCCGGAAAAACTCCCGAAACTTTGAAATGTGACGGGGTTTCCTCCAACACATGAATGTTACGCGATTGGTATATGCCTTGATTCTCCTCGATAAAAACATAATCGCGAAGCTCGTGATGTATTACCGCTCTTGATGGAATATATGTGAATACGGAAAGAATATTAGGAAATGTAATTTCACAGTTTGCACCCGGATACCAGCCCTTTCCATTCTCGATTTTAAAAATTATAACACTTGATTGTCGACCATTGCCTTTTGAAAAAATTTTGTAAACCGTTGCAGTTGCAACATCTTTTCGCAGTCCGTATAACGATAAAATAAGCGGCTGTCCCTTTCGGATCTCTTTAATCAACTCGCTATCCATTTCAACTAAACCAAAAGCGTTCCCCGGAACACCTTTTACATGATCAAGATCGTATTTTTTAGATCGATCGGGATCCAAATGCAGTAAATTTATTTTTTCACCGATCAAAGCTCCTGATTTTTCCAATACCAAAACGATCTGACCTATAGCTTTTAATACCTGTTTGCTTTTTTCAGCGGAAACCGCAATATCAGTTCGGGTGTTTTTGAGAAATTCCGAATTTTCGCTGAAATAAACCCTATTTCCTCTGATAGAAAACGAAGGTTCTAACGAAGGTTCCGGGTCATCAGAAAATAATATTCCACGAAAAAACAAACAAACAACAGTTAATACAAAAAACAAGATTACCTGAATATATTTTTTTAAAATTAAAATCGGCATATAATTTATTTACCGCCATGAAATCCTGTTATCGAAAGCAACTGTATGAAGTTCTTTCGATATTCCGAAACTATATTATAATAATTAACAAGTGTTTCGTTATAAGCGGAAATGGAATCAAAATATTCCAACAGATTCGAGCCGCCGGTCCCAAATAATCTTTTTTGAGAATTCAAAACCTGTTGCGCTCTCGGTAATTGTTCTTTTTCTATTTCAATCATAAATTTCTTATAAAGAAGTATATTTGAATGCAGTTTTTGTATTTCCTTACCTAACTCGAGTTCAAAAGCATTTAAGCGTTTTAAATTCTGTAATTTCAAAATCTCAGCTTTTTTTATTTCACCCTCGTTTCGGTATAATACCGGCAATGGGATATTGAATCCGAAGGCAAACGAAGATTCTCCGGGTAATTTCGATGACCCGGTGTCACTCGGATTTGCATTTTGCGCATATTGCCTTGATAAACCGAAAGAAAAATCAAAGTCGTCCCATACCTCGGCTTTTGCCAACTCGACCGCTTTCTCCGAATACTCCGATCCTAGTTTTAAAGCGATAAAACCCGGCAGACTGTCTTTTGAACTCGCCATAAGAAATTCATAATCAGGCAAATCATATGGGTGAATTTCACGAAGAGGAAAATTTAAAATTATTTCCTTCTGATCATATATTCCCAGTAAGGTGATTAATTTCCTTGCAATCATGTCTCTTTGGAGTTTTACAAGACGTAATTCGATAGAAGCATTATTTACTGCAAGTTTCGAACGACTTAGTAATAACGGTTGTATATTGGAACCGCCGATTCTATTTTCTATCATCCTTACCATGCCCGTTAAATTGGATTCTTTTTCCTTTAAGAGTTTACGTAATGCGTCATGTAAAATCAAGTCGATGCAAACAATCTGGATCTGCATTGATACATCACGAATTTGTTCATGAAAAAGAATTTCGGAGATTTTTAAATTTGCATAAGCAAGATCTTTTCTCGATTTGATTTTTTGTGAAATGTCCAACGGAACTGTAAAAAGCAAATCAAGTTGTTTGGGACCGGCGCTTGTTGTTTGATCGTAATTCTTACGAAACGGATTCAAACTGGATAACGCATTCAAAGAAGGATTCTTCCTTGAACCGGCTGACAATACTTCTGCTCTCGATATCTCTATATCAAACTTGGATGCAATCAAATTTAAGTTTTGTTTTAAACCAAGAGTAGTTGCTTCCTCAATGGAACTTAAAGTGATTGTTTCCGAAGAGTTTCTTTCATTACCGGAAAGAGCGGATTGCTGCGCATAAATATATGCAGGATGAATGATTATAATCGAAAGCAAAAATCGGATTTTTCGTTTCATACACATAAGCAAAAACCAGAAACACCATTGTTTCCTTTTGAAAAGATTATGTAAAAGAAAATTCCCTAAAAATCATTAGATGCACTTTAAAATAGAATTAGAATTTTATTAGATTTGTTAGTGTAGTATTTGTTACCAGATAGGCAGTGTGCAAAATATTTCGCAAAACCAGAATTAGACTCTCGAAATCGAATAGCTATTGGGATTCAAATTTTAACTTTTCAATTTTTGTAATGTCAAGGTATTTTTTAGATCCCCACTGGGGACTTGCCAGATGACGCAATCGTGCAGTAACCAGCATTAATGCTGTATTGATATAGTATTCACCTGACAGCTTCGAAGAAGCAGTGGTCACACATCCTGTAAACGGAAAAATGATTT
>NZ_RQHV01000022.1 GCF_004771005.1 Leptospira ilyithenensis | reverse complement strand
CGAATAAGGTATCGTTATCCGTAAGAACATAAGAAGCATTCTTCGGATCTTTTTTTCTAAGTGCTACTTTGATAACCTTTCTGACCCATCTGGTGGAGGTTTTGACTGTTATGTCGAAATGAAGGATTTGTCTTGTTTCCAAATCCATAAAAAATATAACTTTATACATTTCCAGAAAGTTATACGAAAAAACTGTAAATAGATCCGAGACGGTCATGGAATCGGAATGGAGAGCATAGAAGTTTTTCCAAGCAAGCCTTTTCCTGGGGTTAGGTGATCTACGAAGAGTTTTAATATATTTGGAAACCGATTTTTCCGAGATCAGAAATCCTAGTTTAACCATCGTTCCATG
>NZ_RQHV01000007.1 GCF_004771005.1 Leptospira ilyithenensis | reverse complement strand
TTCTATCGATCACAGTTCCCTGCAAGCTCCCGATTCAGATCATCGCGAAGACGATCTCGGTAAAAACCAGAATCCTAAATGTACCTGAGTGGTCAAGAACTTATTATAAAAAATTCACTGATTCTTTTTGAAAAATAGGACTTTTGGATGTAAAAAATCGGTAAAAAAATAGAAGAAATCAGAATTATGTCTCATCAACTAGCCCACAGGAAAGAGAAATCATAGAAAGTGATTGTCAGCTGGAGGTAGGTTTAACGACAAAAAGGCGAACTTTTTTGAAATAAATTATAGCTTTTGTAATGTTAGGTTGACGAATCGTTTTATTTATGTTAAACGGAACGCATTGGGTGGCGGGTGGTTAACCCCACCCAATGTCGATAGGGCGGGGATAGTATTCATAAAAATTCACTCCTGCCCAACCCTTATCCGAAATTCAATTGTTGCGCCAGGGATTGCAGCGGAAATCAATTACAGTGATTCATTCTTAAAACACGGAAATCATTTCTCGCGGTGACGTAGGCCAGGATGGCCGAAGTTTTTTCGTCGGAACAGGAGGTTCCGCGAAAAAGAGCGTGGAATGTTTTCCGTTTGATTGAAGCGAAAAGCCCGATCGGTATTCGGTCAAATTATTCTTCATTGAATACTTTCGAGGCGCCAAGGCAAAATTTAGGTGTTAAAATCTACCGTTGTATTGGAAATAACCGTATGACTCTGGTAAGGTGGATGTTGCGGTAGCACCGGAGGCGGAACTCTTTCCGGTTCCCATAGGAATAAATCCGAAATCAAAAGACTCATTATCCCAGCCTAACACATAAAATGTGATAGCTGACACCAACATGATTCCAATCCCGATTGTCATCGGTGAGGCAACCAATTGGCGGTCTTTACGATTTTCGATCGGGAGGGTTCCCGCGACATTTTTATTACGCCAATAATTGGAATCGGCTTCATTGATCAGCATCGATTGATATAGATACCAGCCTGCAAATTCAGATTGGTTTGCCTTATACATCGTGTCAATAATCGCATAATTTGTAATTTGAATCTGAGGTCTCGCCGCCTCACGAGCCTTATTCGCCGTAACATTAAAATACAAATAACCTGCATAAAACAAAAGTGTTCCGTAAAGCGAATAAGTGGCAAAATCCTTATAGCTATGATCCAAAAATACATTTTGTTTGTTCGGATAATAGATCTCTGATTTTCCGGGTCTCATTTCTATATCGAAAGAAGATAATTTTCCTTCCTGGGCATCCACTCCTCTGAAGGAATCTATAAATCCTTCTTTGGAAACACGAAGCCGATTCATTCCGACGGGAATGGGAACATTCTCAATGGGAGTTTTTCCAAGGTGGGTTACGCCTAAATAAACATCCGCTTCTTCGTTGGAATTTACCGTTAAGAACGAACTACTTGCGATTTTTACGAGCTTAACATCGGTATGAAAAGATTTGCCAGCTTCCAGATAAATCGTTTGTTTGTGCGGATGATATCCTTCTTTGAATACATATAACTCTCGTTTACCGATTGGAAATTTTTTGTCCAAAACGGGAGATTTGCCCAGATAAATCCCATCCAGATAGATAAGCGAAGATTCCACTCCGCTCACTTCAACTTGAACCAAAGTGGTTTCTTTTCCCTGAAGGTATTTGCGAATCTCTTCTCCCAAGGGACTCAATTCCTGATACGATCGAACAAAACTGGTATTATGCGAAAACTTATGCGCCTTGCCTTCATACTCGTCAAATAATTCCACATTGATTTTTAAACTTTGATCGTTTGCCGAAAATTCGCCGGTAAGTGTATAATCGCATCCGAATTTGCCGGAAAGGGAGTATGCATCTTCGAAAAAAGGAGCCTTGGTTTCAAAGATCTGTTTGAGCTCCAATTTGATATAACGGGGATCTTTGTCCGGTTGCAGGACTTTCTTTCCGACCCTGAGATCTTGCAAATCTTCCTGGGTAGTTACGTCCTTTTTCTTTTTTTTATAACCTTCCGATTCGAAGTCCACTCTCTCTTGCAGGGTTTTTTCCGGATTTGCACCAAACGAATGATAAATGATATCCGCATGAGGATATTCTACGTAAACATATTCCATATTACGCAATTCGGAAAATAGAACCGAAGGAAGTCCCGTTGCAAGATAAGAAAATTTGGCTTCTTTATTCGCTGTGCGAAAAGGAAACAAACACAGCTTTCTTTTTTTTTCAAAAGCCACACTACCCTTTACGGATTGTTTTGGAAAATTATAATATTGATCAACAGCCAAAAGCGATGAAACACTCATGGCAAAAAAACTGAGAATCAAAATAAAAGATGTAAAACTTTTCATCGCCTAACTTCAGTTCTCACTTCGACCAAAAGAATACACCAAACCAATGATTCCCAATATGGGGAAAATAACGGAAACAGGAGTTTTTTCAAAATAATCTTTGGAAAAAGAAATCTGTTCTCCAAGCCCGGGCCCCCAATCAAAAAAGCTGGTATCAAGTCCTAGATAAGAAAAAAGTGCCGTCGTCATAATTACAGAGGGAATCCCCGTCAAAAATAAGTATTCAATCAGGATTCTAAGTGCTGGTAAAAAATGTAACAAAAATATTTGATTTGATTTACCACCCATCGCAAGAGCCGCCGAAACATAACCACTTCCCTTTACCTCTCTGATTTTTGCCTGCAAAGATTCGTAATTCATGGCCCAATCGGATAGCACGATCGCAAGTATGATGGTGAGTTTTGTTTCGGGAAAAACTCCGATAATGATCAACGCGACAAGCAAGGAAGGTAAAGACAAAAAAACCGAAAACAAAGATTCAATCAGAATGGAAAAACGCCCTTCCCCGACATAAGATAAAAACGAAAAAAGCGAAGCAAAAATCAAAGTCAAAGCTTTGGCAGGGACACATAAAATAACAGTCGCTAATGCTCCATAGGAAAAAAGAGCGAAATTATCACGCCCGAGACGATCACAACCGAAAATATGGCCCCAAGTTTGGAAAGGACTCAAATTCACATCTGTCAACTGAACATAGTTTGGCGGCGAATGAAAAATCACTCCTGCAATGACCAAAAAAAATGTCAAACACCGAACCAGATTGCGAACGGATAGCTTAGGAAGAACCATAATCCGCCTCATCACCGCTCAATTTTTTCTGCCATTTCATGGCAAAGCGGTTTAAAATATAAAAAACGATACCGGTATACAAGAGTAAGGTGGAAAGAAGATTTGTATCCATAGATTTGATCGAAAAAAACAAGGACTTTCCGATTCCGGGAAAAAAGAATATTTCTTCCACGACCATCGCTCCGGAGATAAGAGAACCGAAATCCAAAACAATAAGTATCATGGTCACCGGAAAAACTTTTATAAAAATTTCCTTAAAAACTATATGTTTCCATGGATAACCTCGCGTTTTCAAAAGCAAAGTGTAAGGAGAATCAGATTCTATCCACACTTCTTTGGAGTGAAACAGATAAATCCTTGCAAATACCCGCATTCCCAAAGCAATTCCGGGTAATACCACATAATACGTATTCCACGATTCATATCCGCCGGGAGGAAAGATTTCCCATTTATAGAAAAAGAGTAATAACAAAATCACTGCGGCAACGAACACTGGAGTGGAAAGAATCGTTTCCGAAAGAAAGCTCAAAGACTTGAATAAAAATCTGGACTTGAAAAACAGGCCGGTTAATGAAGAAACAATTCCTAAAATCGATCCGAATAAAATCGCAAAAAGCGCAAGATGAAAACTAGGTAAAATCCTACTGCCGATATGCGAATAGATGTTTTCTCCGCTTTGGGTTTTACCTCCGCCTTCCCAAACGATATTTTTCCAAAACATGATATAGGAAGTGCCGATCGCAGAAAGAACGTTAGGTTCTATTTTTTTTGTTTCCGAAATCCCTCCGTCGGCATACAGAAATTCTCTGTCTTTTGCGCGATAGGTGGAAATGAAATTGGCGATAAAGCTAAGCAAAATCAGGAAAAGAACAAAACGGAGAATTTCCGATTTCACAGACTTATGTTAGGAGGGAGAAAGAAACGCCTTTTGAATCTCTTCAAAATTTCTAGCTTTGATGAGTTTCTCTCTTTCCTCTGGGATGTTTAAAGTTTTTGCAATGAGTGCTAATGTTTTGATATGATCCTGGAATTTGTTTTTAGGAACAATCAACATAATGAAAATCTGAACCAAGGAATGATCCAAAGCTTCAAAATCAATTCCTTTGGGTGCAATTGCCATAGAACATTTTAATTCGTTCACATAATGGACGGAACAATGGGGAATCGCAACTCCGCTGCCAATGCCTGTGGACATGGACTTTTCGCGATTGAGGAGAGAGGTGATAATATCTTCTTGGTATGCGGGATCCAAAGAGGACGTCCCTACCATATGAGAAATCATTTTGCGAATTGCTTCTTCTTTAGAAGAGGCTTCGAAATCAAAAATAATATTTTTTGGCTCCAAAATCTCTAGGAGTTGATTCATTGAAAAAATCCTACTTCCATAGTTTTAAAAGAAGGTTATTTTCCAAGAAAAACCCTCACCAATATTGCTTCTATCGGAAAAAAAAGAAGGAACACTAAAAAAGGACTGATTCCCAATTTGCCCGCCAGCCAAGACACCGGGACCAAAATACAAAAACTAATGATTGAAATATAAAAAGAGCCGTAAAAATTGCGCCCTGGCGCCAAATGCACCAAAATGGAAAGCGAGGAAAAGCTCACAATCCAGCTGATTGGTATGTTTCCCGTAGGCACACCCATGACAGAGTAAATCGCTAGCCAACCTAAAAAATAAACAAATAACAAAGGTCTGCGAAAAGCGATCCAAGACACTCCGATCAGAATGTAAGTTGATAAAAATTCCAAACTCGACCGAAACAGGGGATTCGGTTGATTATGACTAACTAACCAAGGAGATGCGAAATTAGTACCAAGGGTATTTGCCTCCTGGGCTCCCCTTCCGGGGAAAAAAAGAGATGTCTGTTCGTCTGCTCGCAAAGGAATTCCCATTAAACGAAACAACATATCCCAAAGAAAAAAGAAAAACAGAATATAAATGATCAGTCCCAATCGAATCGAATACAATTGATTTATAATAACATAAAAAATAGACCCACATAACAAAGCGATTACGGCAAGAATCGGATGCAATAACGGAATCGGAACTAGTAGAATCGTCAGAATGATTTGAGTGAGTAGAGCAATCGGGTAAATTTGATTTTTTTTCTTTAATAGATAAAAATACAAGCCGCCGCCCATCACCAAAAATTCCAAACCGACTGCAAGATAGAGAAAAGGCTGATAGATAAAAAACAAAGAGAATGTAACGATAATAGAAAGAGTAAAAAACAAATCCGCAAAAATCTCTGAAGATTTAATTCCCCAACTTCCTTCCGAAAGTATGTATAAGCTGCGTAACATTAAAATCCTTTCACCTCTATGATCCTGGACCGTATGTCAATGCCCGAAGGACAGTATACGGTGCAAATTCCGCATTCAATGCAGGACTCCTTCTCAAAGTCCTCAAATCTTTTTTTTACGAGTGCGAACGGATTTGCATTTGTAGGACAATAGGTATTGCATTCATTGCAATCGATACATGCAAATTCGTTACGAACCACAGGAAGGCGTTCGTATAACAAAAGCAAATAATGTTCGTAAATATTAAAATTGCCCAATGAATTGATATCCAATGCATTTACGGAATCAAACATACTTTGAAAACTTGCGACTTTATACCGTTTATCGTTATTTTGGCGGATAAAATCGAGAGATTGTCCGTTTGTCAAAAGAAATTGTCTGGATTCTGTATCCATCCTTCCTTTCTTATCCACCAAACAGACAGACAGGTGGCGTCTGGTGAACGGTTCGTCATAGTATAAGGAACGCAAGATATGATAAATCGTTTCAGGACCCAAAAACAAAATCCGATTGTTTTGAATCTGTTCGTTGACGAAAGGGATATTCTCTCCCGTGGTTTTATGAATAAAAAATTCGGGAATCCCCAGAGGGTGTGAATAGGGAATTTTGCCGGAGTCGATATGACTTAAAATCTCCGCCTTGGGGAATGTAGATTTTAAAAGTAATAGAAACAGATCCAAAGGTTCCTTCATCTCAGTCAGAATCATCTCATCAAAAGAAAGATGGTTATAACGGGTGAAAGGTGAGATTACTATTTTGAAATGATCTTCAGGCGAAAAAGAAGAAAAGAGTTTGAGTAAGGATAAATTCGGAAAATCGAGAGAAGCAAGAGCTCCCTCTACGAATTTTTCCAATACCTCAGCAAACGAATAATTTCTATTTTGAAAGGGAGAGCTGGTTTTCCAAACCCCGTCTTGTTTGATTTGAAAATGGGTCCCATCTTCTGTAAGAGTAGCGACCCCATTCACGGGAGCAAGAATGCGCAAGGCGCCTGAATCAATTAAAACTTCCCCAAGGCTGACCCTTTTGGGATAGATTTCTGTAATTTTGCTCCCCGAAGGAACGGCGATTAGGAAACTTCCCTGGATCGTCCGCTCTCTTTTGTTTTCAGCTTTGTGAAACTTCCGGGTAAATGTTCGAGGAAGTCTTGGAAAAAACACACCGATTTAGACTGCTTTCACCATGTAAATTTCATCTTTAATAGGGAGTTCTTTTTTGAGGTTTTTGATGTAAGGCAAAATCTCTCCCATTTCTTCGTAAAATTCGCAATTGGTTTGCATTCTTCTGGCAACAGTAAAGTATTTATAGAGTTTTTCTTCTCCAGAACGCTTAGACCACTTCTTTTTATTACACTTGACGCGGAGTATATATTTATCTTGTTCCGATTCGTATTGGCGAACTACAACACAGTGTAGACAATTCGCGCAGTAAACTTTTTCACTCATGGAAGACCCCTGACCTAGGTTTGAAATGTACAGCTTTTAGAAATAGACCGTTTCGTCAAGTAAGTACCCCCAGCCACTTAGGCGAGGGCACTTGCCTCTTTTTCTTCTTTGCTGGCCGGCTTGAATTTCCAGAAGGATTCCGAGACGGAAAGAAAAGAAACGGTAAAAAATCCGATCGAATAGAGAACCATAAATCCGATGACGTATGGTTTTCCTACCAGAAAGGAAACATAAATACAGAATACGCAATAACCACCCATAAAAAACTCAAGGATGGCACGGTAATCCACAGGTACCACATATTTCACTTTTTCCTTGAGATTGTCCCCCGTTCCTTCGATGCGAAGTTTTGGAGTGCGTTTGAAACCGGACTGAACTCCGAATACCGCTTCGAGCCAAGCATAGGTATTTACAACGGCAATTCCCGTTCCAATCATAACGAGAACCGGTAAATAGATCAATTTGCCTTTCCAGTCTTTATGAAGTTCTCTTTGGGAGTATGCGTAAAAAATCACCGGGCCAAGAGATCCGAGTGAAAGGATCGCTGCCGATCCGAATAAAATTTCAATCGGGAGATCATCCAATTTGAATCCTGCCCAATATTCCATAAGTAGAAGAGGAGCAGTCAGTAAAATATTGATGATCATCAAAGGATGAACCGAATAATTAATCAGGTGGGTAATCGCTTCGGCTTTGATCTTCCAAGGTTCGTTAGCGTTCCAAATTCTGGGAACCAGTTTAACTGCTGTTTGGATAGAACCCTTGCACCAACGGAATTGTTGAGACTTATAAGCGTTCATAGTAGCAGGAATTTCTGCCTTACAAACAACGTCTTTGATATAACGGAACTTCCAACCTTTTAACTCGGCGCGGTAAGACAAATCAAAGTCTTCCGTAAGAGTATCATGTTCCCAACCACCTGCGTCTTCAATACATGCACGGCGCCAAATACCTGCAGTACCATTGAAGTTCATCCAAAGACCGGAACCGTTGCGTGCAACTTGTTCGATCATAAAATGACCGTCGATTCCGAAGCTTTGCGCTTTGGTAAGAGTGTTATAATCTTCGTTAATATGACCCCAACGTGCCTGTACGACTCCGATCACAGGGTCTTGAAAATAACCCATGGTACGAAGCAGAAAGTCAGGCTCAGGAGTAAAGTCTGCATCAAATATAGCAATGAAATCGCCTTTCGCCTTTGCCATACCTTCATCCAAAGCGCCCGCTTTGTGACCGCGACGGTTTGTGCGGTGAAGGTGTTCGATCCAAATTCCTTTCCCAGAATAAGAATGAACCAAAGATCTGACTTTTTCAATCGTCTCGTCCGTAGAATCGTCCAGAACTTGAATTTGCAGTTTGTCTTTGGGATATTCCATCGCACAAGCAGCATCGATCAGACGATCGATCACATAAAATTCGTTAAAGATTGGCAATTGAATTGTGACGGTAGGCAGATTCTTGTCGGACTTGGATAATAGTTTGGTCTCGTCTTCCGCACAATTGTCTTTATAGCGACTATAAAGAAAAACCATCAGGTATGTATGCAACCCGAAGTAAAAAAGGAGAAGAATGTCAATGCCGTAGATGGCAAGGAAAGAAAATGACAAAAACGTTAGCATGGCTATTGTCAATGTCGGCAGCTTACCCCCTGGAGTCAAACGTTTTGTGCACTGCCAAATGAAATCTAAATTTTCCTCTTTCTCTTCTCACTTACCCTAGAAACCTTGGCTTCAATTCTTTATGGATTCTCAATGGAAACGATTCTGGGAAACAGGCCTTTTTCCCTCTTTAGAGTTTATGTTAAGCTTAACGTTCGGATACTTTATATCCCTGCTTTTTTATACATCATCAAACGAATTGAATTTGGTGGATACGACCGATTCGGCTTTTCCCATTCTTCAGGCGCTTTTGGCATTTTTTTTCGGATTCGGTTTTATTTTTAGAAAGTATTCGCAGAATTTACAAAGGCCGCTAACAATTATTTTATTATTTTTGGTCGGTACGGAAGCTTATTGGGTGATTCAGGAAGGTGCTTCGGAGTTTTTGATAGATTATATTTTCTCTTTCGAGCTGATTTTAGTCACTGCGATCCTGGGAGGATTTACCGCAGGATTGTATTGCGGGTCGTTGAGAGATTATCGGTTTTTAAGTTTTGCTCTAGGTGTGACGATTTTCACCTTTCACTCGTTATTTGATCCAAATCATAATTATTCCCTAAAAACCATCATAGCCGTTTTGTTCGTTCTGTTTGAAATCTATCTATTCAGCACTTTTTTGCAGAAGTCGGCGTTTTCCAGCCGGTTTTATAAAATCAGATCCAAAATCGGCAAACATCCGCTATTCGCTCCATTTTACAGATCCTCCCTCTCCCTTTTGATCTCATATTGCATTTTGCATGTATATTTCCAACCCGGTCCGAAAATCCCGCTGATTCTTTCCATCTCATTCGCAGTTTTTTTCGGGAGAATACTTTCCCTACTAACAGGAATTAAGCACGAAACCAAGGCTGTCTTCCTTATCGGTCGCGCAACACTCGTTATTGCCTTTTTCTTCTTTGTATACCAATCCTATTGGAATTATTTTCATATAGCACTTTGTATTCTGCTTGCCGGTATGGTAGGTTTTTTCAAACCGAACGAGTCAGGCAAAAAAGAATATATTTTCGTAAGTTTGGAAGTTTTCGGATACACCGCATTATCTCTCATTTTGTATCATTGGAATATTATGTTGGGAATCCGATCTTTCCTCGCGCTAGGTTTTGTTCCGATCCTGGTTTATCCTTATCTGATGCAAAAACACATCGTCCGAACTCCGAGACTCATCATGTTAGGTGTTACTTGCCTGATAACGATCCTATTCTTTCATCCGCCTTCCATCAGAAGCAATGCTCCGTTTTCTAAAAAAGAAATTTACGATCCGATTCCTTATAAAATTATAAACGCAAACATTGCAACGGATGAGTTTGTATTTTACAGATCAATCTTGCCGTTTCAATCCGATCCTTTTTTACCGAAAAAAACCGAGATCAAAAACAAAACGATTATCTTGAGCTTGCAGAACAACCAATCCCAAATCATTTCCTATATCGAAAGGTTGAGCAAAGAAAAACATCCGTTTCTCATATTCATCAGCCGGAAAAAAGAAAATCCCTCACCCCATATCAATGCGCTTTCTCTCTTAAAGAGGGTCTCGTTTTGGAGTTTCGATGTTTATTATCCGCCTTACACGGAACAGCCGATCGGATTTTCCGAAGGTATTCCGAAAGATTGGAGATTGAAATACTTTCAGGAGCGTTTGGAAAATGCAAATACTGAAGAAGCCAGGATCGCACTGGATTCCATCATCAAATTTTCCAGCGGTGATTTGCGAAAAGACGCATTTACAATCAAACAGTTGTATTACGAATCCTATGCGGATTATGCCAGTTTTTACTATTCCATCGGTCAGAACAAGCTGGCCCTTGATTCCATTACGTTGGCCCGGAAATTCGAAGTCCCGAAAAAAGATCTTCTCCGCATAGCATACAATAGTTTGAAATTCACTTCCCCTGAACCTGATTTTATACCTATCTTGGAAGACCTTGCGGGCGAAGAAGAGTTTCAGGAGTTTGCTTGGAATACTCTCCTTCCGATGTTTGAGTCCTTAAGTGATTTCGAAAATGCTTTAAAAACGATGTCACTATTGGAAAAATACTACCGCAATCACAACCAAACCGATTTGGCCAACGAACTTGAGTTAGTAAAGGTTCGTCTTTATCTCAACCAGGAAAACTGGAAAGATGCGGAACCGCTTATATTTGCCCGCGTAAAGGAAAATCCCGAATCCGTGATTTGGGGTAGGTTGAAAAATGAAGTGATTGAAAAAAAGGAATCTTCCAGGAGAATATACGCACGTCCTGAAAAGAGAGAGGCTCGTATCCAATAATGCACCCAACTATACTAGGAATCATTGCCGCCATACTTTCCGTCATCGTTGCGATTCTAATCGAAGGAGCATCTTTTCGTTCGTTTCTGCACCTTCCCGCCTTCTTACTGATAGTTGGTGGAACTCTAGGCGCAACCATTGCTTCTTTTTCACTGTCACAACTCGGCCGTGCGATACGCGATTTAAGAAACTCCCTTTTCGAAAAGGAATCTTTGGATTTACAATCCATCTTTTTTAAATTTTGGGAAAAGGCGAGAAAAGAAGGGCTTCTTTCTTTAGAGGAAGAAGCCAAACGATTGCAACATCCTTTTCTTCAAAAAGGAATCCAATTGATTGTGGATGGTTCCGATCCCCGAACCATCGAAGAAATTCTTTGGGAAGCTCATGAAGAATCCGAAAAAAAAGACCTTCGTTCCGCAAAAGTTTTTGAAACTGCGGCAGGTTTCTCCCCCACAATCGGAATCATAGGTACTGTTCTCGGACTAGTAACGGTTTTGGAAAACCTGGAAGGTGGAACACGTGTTTTGGGGCAAGGAATTGCAACAGCCTTTATCGCAACATTTTACGGAATCGCATTCGCCAACCTCATCTTTCTTCCGTTAGCTTATCAACTCCGTTCGTTTTCCAAAAAACAAAGTAACGAGAGACAGGCGATCTTCCGGGGAGTGCTTGCTTTGCAATCTGGCGAAAACAGAAGGATTTTGGCAGAGCGGATTGAACCATTTTTAGATAAGTGAAGAACTTCCCTTCTAACATCCGTCAGCTTTTTTTAACTCCATATAAGTAAGCTTGAATTCTAAGAAAAAGACATATGCGACATAGTTTGTATATAGAATGTTAAAATCCCCCACGCCTTGAGATCAGCTTCGCTGATGATTCTTCGAATACTTCTTCGCTTCTATTGGCACAGGAGAAGGGGATTGGGGGTGTAGCTCGTGGGCTGTGCCGGAAATCTCCTAACACAAAAGCCCTATTCCCGCAAATCCAACTCCGAATTTCGCAATTTTTCTTTTGAAAAGTTCGCCTTTTTGCCCCTGGTCGGCCATTTCACAAAGCAGGCGCAATAAGATATAATTTATGGATTTTTTTATCCCGAAAATCTTCCGGAATACTGGCAAGAGACAAATCGGTGCATTGAAAATCCCGTTCAGACCATTCTTCTTCAGGAATCCTCCATTCAAACTTACGAAAGTTAGTTGAAAACCAAATCTCCCCTGTATCCGTCAGGAACTTTGTCAAAAGAGTCAAAAGAAGATTGCGATGATTTTCCTGAACGTCCCATTCCTCCGACATCTTTTTGCTATTGGAAAAAGTAGGCGGGTCCAAAACGATAAGGTCGTATTTTTTACGAGAAGGATTTTTTGACTCATCGCGGATCCATTTGATTACATCCGTGCAAAGAAGTTCGTGATTTCTCAAATTAAAACCGTTCTTTGCCAGATTCTTTCCAGCCCATTCGATATAAGTCTTCGACAAATCAATGCTAACTGTAGAGCTTGCCCCGCCTGCAGCGGCATATGCGGTAAAAGACCCGGTATAACAGAATAGATTCAAAACCGATTTGCCTTTTACCTTTTCTCCAACCATTTTTCTTGTTATACGATGATCCAAAAAAAGACCGGCATCAAGATAATCCGACAAGTTGATTAAAAATTGGATACCATTTTCTTCTATCCAGATTTCCCTGGAAACACTGGACAACTTCTCATATTGATCTTTGCCTTTTTGTTTCTTTCTTCTTTTCAAAAAAAGATTTTCGTCTTCCAATCCGAAAGAATTCCGAACAATCCGTCCTATTTCCTTAAATCGCTCTTCTTGTTCCGTTTCGTTTTGAAATCGCAAGGAGCTTCTGTCATATAACACAAAACAATCGCTATATTTATCTAAAATAACCGGAACCTGAGGTATATCCTCATCATAAATACGATAGGAATGAATGCCTGTGCGCTTGGACCATTTCTCGCGATCTTTTTTAAGCTTTTTTAGGCGGTTCTCAAACATAAGAAGTGCGCCGGAGAGAGAATTCATAAAAGGTCCTTGGTTAAAAGTCAGACAGAATAGGGTAACGGATATTAGATGCCATCTATATATCCCCGCCCGATCTGGGTGGGGAACTACACCCGCCGCCCAATACCTTCCCCATACCACGCAGCCTTAAAATCGTCCGCCCTTTTTCCATCCCCAAAGAAAATTTTTAAGAAAAGTTCGCCTTTTTCACTTTTCTCCTTGAGGACTGGGTACTAAACGGAATCATTATCTTAGATGAACGAGAAAGATCTGCTTTATATTTACTGCGATGGATCCTCACGAGGCAACCCTGGTCCTGCGGCAATCGGCGTTTCCGGACAAACCAAGAACGGTGAGGAAGTGTTTTTCATCTCGGAATCGATAGGAAACGCAACTAACAATGTTGCGGAATGGGATGCTTTGCACCGGGGAATGGAAAAGGCACTTCAGCTTGGAGAAACCAAAGTCCAATTCAAATTGGATTCTGAGCTGGTCGTAAAACAGATGAAAGGTGAGTATAAAGTAAAAAACAAGGACTTGCTTCAATACAAAATCGCCTGCGAGAAATTGAAATCCGGTTTTGAATTTTTCGAGATCAAATACATACCGAGAGAACAAAACTCCAGAGCGGATGCCCTCGCCAATTTAGCGCAAGATGCAAAATAATGAAACTCGGGACTTTCTTTCTTTGTTTTTTGTTAACTCAGTGCCAAAAGTCCTTGGAAGACCAGTTCGATGAGCTGAAAAATTCCGCTTCCGTTTTCCGGCTTGCCCGGTTCTGCGAAGAAAACAAAATCCTGCAATCTACAAAAGAAAAAGACTGTTCCGAAGCTTTCCAAGCGAGCCAGAGCCGATTGGAGGCCATATTGTCCAGACAAATTGATCTCAGCTTTACAAAACTGATTTTGCCTAAGGAAGAAGGCGAGGAAATCGAACTGCTTTTGAGAACAAAACCGGAATGGGGAATCCGCTATTTGGAAATCTGGAAACAATCTGTGATTTTAGAATAGACAATCCACACTCATACAGGATAAACAAATTATGGCGACAGGCGATCCTTCCAATATTCTGAAAAAGATTGGGCTCAAAGTAACCAAAAACAGAGAAAAAGTCATATCCATCCTCCAAGATTCCAGAAGACCTCTGAATCACCAGGAGATCATGGAAAAGCTGCCTAAAGACGAGTCTTGGGATCGGGTTACCATTTATCGCGCCTTAGCTGATCTGGAAGAGAAAAATATCCTGAATTCCCTTCACTCTGCCGACAGACTCACCTACTTTGAATTGAAAGAAGAAGGCGGACGCACCGTATCTTTAGCTCATGGACACTTAATTTGCAACGTATGCGGCAAAATCGAATGTATAGATGATCCTTGGAACGGGATTCCATCCACCAAACAACTGAAAGGTTTTTCGACTGACTCGGTGGAAATCGTTTTTCGAGGCACTTGTAAATCTTGCCAGTAGGCTTAATCCACATCCCGGAACCATTTCGGTCTCACCTTCAGGTTCTTTATAAAACTTTAAAAAACGCAGATTTCGAATCCTATCTCGTAGGCGGGTCCGTAAGGGATCTTTGTATGGGAAAGGTTCCGAAAGAATACGACCTTACCACTTCGGCAAGACCCGAAGATATCAAAAAATTATTCCGGCATGTAATAGAAACGGGAATCCAACACGGAACGGTAACCGTAGTGATGGAAAAAGTAAATTATGAAATCACAACATTCCGGATAGACAAAGATTACACGGACGGAAGAAGGCCCGATCATGTGGAGTTCGGCTCGTCTCTCAGTGAAGATTTGAAACGAAGGGATTTTACAATGAATGCGCTTGCATTGAACCTGGAAACGGATGAACTGATAGACGAACATGAAGGTCAAGTCGATATTCGAAAGAAACTGATCCGAACGATAGGCGATCCTGTCAAAAGATTTTCGGAAGACGGTCTCAGACCTGTGCGTGCCATGCGATTTGCGAGTGTTTTGGATTTTTCCATAGAACCAAACACTAGGAAGGCGATAGAAATTACAAAACAGATTACTGCAAAAATTTCAGTGGAACGTTTGCAGGAAGAAATTACAAAATCATTCCTCGGGCCAAAGCCTTCCGAAATGTTGAAATTGCTTTTAGAAGAAGGAACTCTCTCTCTTTTTTTTCCGAATTTTTTATCTGAAAGCCACACACCGCAAAACAAAAGTTTATTGGCATTGGATTCGGTTCCCAAAGAAAATTCGGGTTTTATACTAGGTATGTGGATTTTTGCCATCTTTCCTTTAGCAAACCCGACCGAATGCGAAGAGTTCCTGAAAAAACTGAAATTTTCCAATCAATTGATCAAAGACGCATTATTCTTTTTTTCCACCTGCCAAGATCTGATGAAGCCGCTTCCTTTAGAAGATTATGATATCCGAAAACGGTTCCTGGCACCCATTGCCAAACATATAAATACAAAAAAAATGGAACCAAATGAAGTATTCGCGGGTCTTAAAGTTGTCATCTCGAAGTTAAATGACAAGGAAGGCATACCATGGTTTGAAAAACTATTTACGATTTGGCAATCCAAACCCCCTCTTCTACTTTCCGAGCTTGCTTTGAATGGAAAAGATATCGAAACCCTTTTCCCTTCTCTACCTAAGCAAAAATATGGAGAGCTGTTGCAATTTCTGTTAGAAATGGTTTGGAAAGATCCAATAAACAACCAAATTGCCACCCTCACCGAGCACTCTGCTTATTTCGTAAGCAAACTGTAATTTTTTTCCAAAGATTTCCTATATCCTGATATTTATTACAAGAAAAAAATGTGTAATAAATGCTCATTCTGCACTGGTTTTGCGTGAATCCTGTTCTTTTCAGGACATAAATTTTTTCCTAATCTTCCCTTGGTACACTACTTGCACTAGAACGACATAGGAGAAAATGGCAAATGAGAAATAAATATACTCTCTTAGCAACTACGGTTGTTATTCTATTCAGCCAGACTTCGATCTTTTCCCAAGACAAAAAGGAAAAAGAAAAGTCATGGTACGACCTAGTCAATTTTTCCGGTTACGTGGATGTGTATTACAATTACACTACCAACAACCGGCAAGGTGCGACTCAAGATACTTCGGGAACTTTTCACACATATAACAAACAATTTGCGGTAAACGCAGTTAAGTTGTCTATGGAAAAGATTGCAGATAAAGAAAGCCCTTGGGGTTTCCGTTTGGATATGCAAAATGGTCAAAACAACATGTACCAAGAGCGTCCTTACCAAACGACTAACTCTTTGCACAACATGCAATTGCTCCAACAAGCTTATGTATCTGCATACTTCAACGTATTGAAAGGTTTGACTGTTGACGTCGGTAAGATGGCAACTCACATCGGACTGGAACTTTTGGATTCGAAAGACAACATTTCCTACACCATTGGGTATGTGTTCTTTAACACAATCCCCTTTATCCACACCGGTGCGAGAGCAAACTTACAAGTTACTGAAAAACTTTCCACATCATTGTATGTTTACAATAGTGCGCAAGGAACAGGATACACTGGTAACGGTCAGCAATTCGGTTACAACGGTCTTGCGGCTTATGGTGATACGTCCACTACATCCAGCCTAACAAGCACTCAACAACATGCTTACGCAGATGGTCCGAACCCTACCAGAGCGATCGGAACACAAGTAAAGTATGCGTTCAGTGACAAGTTTACCGCCGTATGGAACACATTAAGCGCAAACGATAACATCATGGGTAGACAAGACAATGCTCTTTTCTATTCCAGTAACCTTGCGGGAACTACCATTCCAAAACAATCTCGTTTCGGTACTGACCATTGGTTGCTCCAAAACGTAATCCTGATCTTCAAACCGACTGACAAATTGACTACGATCTTTGACTATACTTACGGTGAAAGAGCAGGTCAAACAAACACAGCAGCATTCGGATACGAAGCAAGCGGTGTAACTAGACAAAAACTTATAGACAACCTACCGGGAATCTCAATTGCAGAATTGGATCCGGGTTTAGTGGCTGCAGGTTTCGGAAATACTACAAGCCTAACTCGTGAAAACAGAGTCAAAAGAGTATATCAAACTTACCAGTTCCAAGCTAAGTATCAGTTCACTGATATGTTTGCTCTAGGGCTTAGATTTGAGTATTTGGATGACAAACGTTACGGTGGATCTTTGGCAGTGAACCCTGCTCTATTTGCTTTCACACCTGTAGATCGTTATGACCTCAAGTGGCAAGAAAACATCGGTATGCGTGCCGCAAGTAACTACGGTCAAATCAAAACTTTCACACTCACACCTACGATCAACTTAACGGAAAATCTCCAAGTTAAGATCGACTTGAGAAGAGACTGGGGTCCGGGTCAACAATTCGTAGACTTAGCAGGAAGACCAGCTTCCCATCAAAACGGTATTATCATCGGTGCGGTTGCGAAGTTTTAAGGAGAGGATAAAAATGAAACGAAACAATAAACTAACCTTACTTACAATCGCAACTCTTCTTACAACAGGCATGATGCTCACAGCGGGTTGCACTAAAAATGGAGAGAAAGCGCAGGACAACCCTACTCTTTTGCTTTACCTTGCACAAGGGAACACAACGACCCCTGACATTATAGAGCAAACTTGTTTGGGTGCCTATGCACTAGCAAACAGTTGCGTTGCGGGAAACCAATTCTTCAATGCAGGCGTTGGCTGTGCCAAAGAAAAGTTGAAAAGCAAAGAAACTTATGATGCTTTGAAAGCTTGTGTTGTTGCCGGTGTAGCTGATCCGATTCAACCTTGTAACCTTACACAGTTCAAGTATGCAATGGCTCAACAAGCAGTTGCAACTGGTGCGGCTTTCAACAAGTGCACTAAAGCTTATGTTTTCCCTGCGGGGGGAACTGCTACTGTAGATTTAACCGGATCTCTTGTTTACTAGATCATACTAGTAATATAAGTCCCGAGAACATTAACCCGGAACGGTTTCGTTCCGGGTTTTTTATTGTACGAACCAAAATTAGATTCACAAGTTCACCAGACAGACGAATTGCTTAATTTCTAAACACTCACCCTGGAATCAAATATTTCTAAAAAAATCTTGTTACCTTTTCTATGATCAGGTTGTAATGGCCGTTATCGTGGAGTTTTTACGGAAAATAATAAAGTTACGAATAGGTAGAAGCTTATTTCTGCTAATTTTGTTATGTTTCGCTCCCGGGTATCTATTCGCAGAAACTAGCACAATCACTGCTAGTTTCGAATCGGAACTGGAAGCCAGAATATGGGAATCCGAACTGGGATCGAAGCGACTGCCAGAAAACCTGAGCCAAGCTCAGTTGGTAAAACAAATCCGATTAGCAGAAGAAGCTCCTCTTCCCACGGATTCAGTAACGGAAGCTACTTGGGAAAACGAAGAAAGAGACATCGTTTCAGAAATCATCACCTTACAAAAACAAGTTCAATCCGATTTCCATAAGGAAATGGCAGGCCTGGAACCTTATTCCTTCCACCCGGGATCCGATTCCAAACATACGCCTTACTTTTCCTTGTCCAAGGTTGTACTTATTTCCGGTCCCAGTTCATTCAACCTTTCCTTTGTCCGTATAACAAACACCAGAGAATCATTTGATTCCGAGAACCAAACTGTCGGCTTCCGACCCATTTGTCCTAATCTATCGATCCCAGATCGCATTTTACAATTTCTAGCTATCAAACTCAATTCTCCCCCTCCGGGTTTCCCAAAACAACAGATTCTTACATGAAAAACTCCCTGAGCCTCGTAAAAACTATAATTTTAAACAAAATGATCAGTAAATTGTTCAAAGAAAATAGCTTTACAACAATTTTTAGAAACGAGCTTCCTTCTTGATTAAATCAGCCTTGAAACCAACTCTTCATACTTGAAGAGTTGGTTATTGACCTGAAATCCTCTTTTATTTTTCTCTTCCTACTTAAACAAAATCTATAAACAAACACAAACCCCCTCGCCCGGATCAACCGAGCGTTGTCGTCGAGGGAGAGCCGGAAACAGCGCCCGAATAACAAGAAATAGCTTACTATTCTACTCTTAAAAGTGAGTGAAGCACTTCTCGCGGTAGCGGAGGCAGGGATGCCGGAGCTCGTGCGTCGTAACACGGATGTTACGCGCACAGGAGCGTGGAGTGCGGAACGATTACGCTCCGAATATGGGCGGGCTTCGAGATAACTTTAAACAGTCAAAATACAATTTCCGACAAGGAACTCTTCCCGGTGATTCCAAAGGAGAAAATTGGGTATCTATCAAAGGAGTGCCTGTTTCCACACAACGCCACTTAGGTTCCAGAGAGCTAAGAGGAACGATAAATATCAAAGGCATACCGATCGAGATGAGTTATGGAATGCAGGATCTCAATATCCCTTCTGCATTCTCTTTAGGGGCAATGGGTCATAGCTTCGAACTCAACGGTATGGGAACTACTTTCGCAGCCAATGAAGTAACATCTGCTAATGGAGCGTTCACTCAATATCTGGACGGCACGATCAAAGACGTTCAGGCTCAGGCGAAAGCGAATGAATCTGAGAAGGAAAGCAAAGGTTTTCTATTTGATGTTCTTTCCGGAACGGCAAGCGGACAAAACTTAGCACAGAGTTTTAAATCTGTCGTTACAGAAAAAGTCAACGGAATCATCACCTCAGCCATTGCGGAAGCAACTGGACTTCCAGCGGGACTCATCTCCGGTCTTGTCGGTGGTAAGTCGATGAAGGATGCAGTCAAAGACTACGCAAAACAAGAAGCTACCAATGCCATCGCTGAAGCAACAGGCATACCTGCATGGGCCATCTCACAACAGTTAGATAAGATGAGTAAGCCGAAGGAGAAGTTTTATGAAACTAAAGAATTTCAAATAGTAACAACAGTTGCCGCTGTGGCACTTGCACCTTTTACAGGTGGAGCTTCTCTTTATGTAGCAGTTGCAGCGATCGGAGCGGCGCAAGGCGCTGCAAGTGGTGGGCTACAAGGTGCGTTAGTTGGTGCTGCCGGCGGTGTTGTAAATGGTATCGTTCAAGGTTATACGGGCGGTTCCGTCAGTGTCGGATTGTCTTATGATTCAGAAAATGGATTCGGGGCTAGCGTAGGTGTCGGTTATGGCCCTGCAAAAGTTACTGCCGGTATCTCAGAGAAAGGTGGAGCGACTGTTAGTGCGGGATTGAACTATGGTGGAGCAAAACTAGGGTTATCCTATTCAGAAAAAGAAGGATTTGGGGTTAGTGCCGGATTAGCCATTGGATCCATCCAAGCAGGAGTGAATTATACCCAAAAATCGGGAGCTAGCGTTGCCTTGGGAGTCAAGACAGAGAATGGACTCACCGCAGGAGTCACCTATTCCCAAGGCAGTGGCTTTGGAGCAGCTTTAGGTGCGACTACAGGAAACTATAGTGGTGGAGTCACGTATAACAAGGATGAGGGGTTTGGTGCATTTGTAACCCAAAACAACTTTAACAGAGATGGAAGCATCGGAAGCAGTAATTCACTCACATTCAACCAAAGAGATGGTGCGGGTCTGGAACACACTACCAATAATGCAAACGGTAGTAGTGCAACAGTGGGAATCACTCAAAACGGTGGACTCACTGCAGAATACAGCACCAAAGAAGGTTATAGTGTATCTGCGGGATACAACTTCAATACAGGTGGATTTAACGCTGGTTTTAGCCAAGGATCAACACAGATCAATTATGATTCCGAGTCGGGTGCATCAGTTTCACTTAATCCAGCCAATGATCCTAAGAATGCATGGAAACAAGGGATTGTCACCAATCAATCCGAACTAAGAGGATCTCTACAAGAACAGGCTGAAGCACGGCAAAAGCAGAAAGAAGCCCAAAATAATGAGGGAGCTGATATTATTGCTGGAGTAGGCACAAATATAGGGAAGAAAGAAAATGAGAATGGAAGTTCTGAAGAAGAAGAGTCACAATCTCCAAAAATTCCAACTGATGTAAAAAGTAGACAGGCGGTAATTGAACCAGACACCAAAAAGAACCAGGCTTATGAAGATGCTAAAAAGAACAAAGACAAATATCTGAAGGACAATGCAAATGTCTTTCTTGAAGGGGAGAATCGGTTTCCAGATTCCTTTATAAAACGTGGGAAAAGAAAACGCAAGAGCTCTAAAACACGGGGAGGCCATCATTACTAAATATGGTGAGGCTAGTGTAGACAGTGTAAAAAGTGGTCAAATTTGGAAAGACCCAACTTCAGGTGACCATATAATTGACGCAAAAGGAAAAACTCTAAGACTCAAGATTGGTGACACTTATATCAAAGCTAACGGTATTATAAATCTTGATAAAACAATTAAAGCCACAAAAGATGAAGAGAATAACAAACCAAATCTTTTGGAAAAACTTGGACCAGATAAGAAACCGATAGATCCATCCAATAATCCAACATCTGAAAGTGCAAGGGAACCAAGGGCTTAAAATATGATTAAATTTTTTCTCTTTTTTTTGTTTTTACTGCTTATTGGATGCAATGCAATAAATAATCTAGAATCCAAAATCAAGATAACCAATCTAAAAAATGACTCAAAACTCATCACTATTATAGATGTAGATGGTGAATCTTTATTGCATATGAAGAATCAAGGATTTCATTCAAGTCTTTTGAATCTCTTGAATATCCTTAAAGAAAAAAAACCGAAAATCATATTTATTGCATACAGTTTTGTCGATTTTGATGAAAAAAAAAGTTTCTTTTATGAAGGTTTAAATAGTAATTTTCAAACTATTTCTACTTTTATCTTAAATAATGAACAAACGATTGCTGGATACAATCAATCTACTAAAGGTTTTATTGGATCAAAAATAAAAGCTATAAAAAAAACAAATGAAGAAGGCTACTATCATTACTCTGGCATAGAACTCCCTCCCTTGAAAATTATAAAGGAAAGCAAAGCAATATGTGCTACTTATGACTACCCAAATAATCTAGGCGAGATAGATAATATATATGCCTATCACGAGTTTGAAAATTGTCCATTAACTATTACAAATGAATTATTATATTCTGATTCATTACAAATTAAGTTTGATGATGATCAAGCGCAGTATGCTCTCTATTCAATTAAAAATGATAAGCCAATAAGAGTGATTCAACACATTGGGACAGAAACAAAATATAACTTCAATTATACGCCAATTCAGAAAAAGATCTACAAAAAAATCAAAGCTAAAGACTTATTGGAAGGAAATGCAAAGATTGAATTTAGCCAAATTTATATTATTAATTCATCGCAAAATAAATTCAAATTACTAGGCGGTGAGGAAATTTATGGATCAGATTTACTTGGGAGCAAAGTATTTACGTTTTTAGATTTAGCAAGTAAGATATCGGTTTTTTAATTTCATCTCGCAAAAGTGATAGTCTTGAAATAAACCCCCCTCGCCCGGATCGACCGAGCGCCCTCGTCGAGGGAGAGCCGGAAATGGCGCCAAGATAATAGAAGTTAGCTTACTGCTCTACTCTTAAAGCTGAGTGAAGCACTTCTCGCGGTGGCGAGGCCAGGACGGCCGAAGCTCGTGCGTCGTAACACGGAGGTTACGCGCACAGGAGCGTGGAGTGCGAAACGATTAATATATTACTTTTGTTCTGCCTCTGTCTTTTCACCTTCTTTGTCTCCTTCCGGTTTCTTGCGCGGAATGACTTTCTTAAATTGAAAAAGAGATTCTTCATGCGAAGCAGGCTTTATATGATTCACCTTTTCTACCATAGTTCGACGGAAGATAACAGTGATTTCTTCGTCAGGGTCGGAATCGGGTTTGTATTTGCTAACCGGACGGGTGTATACCCAATACTCACGATCTCCGAAGTGTTTGATTTCGTCCGGCTCACCCAGATATTCTTTCACAAACAGATTGTTCTTGGACGCCAACGTATCTTTGATGTCTTGCCTTAACTTCAAACCGGCCAGTTGTTCTTTCGAAAGCTTGGCAACCTGTTCCCTTCGGATTTCTTCCGAAGATTTTAAGTCGGCTTCGGATTTTTCAAGGAAAGACTTGCACTTTCCTTCGTCCTTAAACGTTTCCATACAATTATCGTATAATGCTTGTTTATTTTTCATCTGAACGTCTTGTGAGGAAAAACAATTCAAAATTGCAAAACCGGTAATTGTCATAATTGCTAAGTTCTTCATATTTCTATGGTAATATAGGGAATCAAATCTTCCAAGCAATAATGAGAACCTCTTTCCGGGTAGTCCTTCTAAAAAGATTTGCTACATTTTTGCAATAAAATGACAAAATCGAGGCAATTTTCCTAAAAAATAAGCCCTTCTTCTAAGAAAGCTGCTAATATTTGACCAGTAAGGTAAAATTTAAATGCTGAAAAAAATCTCCATCAAGAGCAGACTTTTTTTATTACCGCTGCCCTTAGTCATCCCTATTCTTTTTTATTTATCTCTCTATTCTTAGAACAGAACAAGACCATCGGTTTTTCGGAGAAGGAAATCGAAGAAATTCGAAGCACTAGAAAAATTTATCAAATATTCGAAAACCTGATTTTGATGTCTGTACAAGCAAAGAGCGCAACTCTTGTTATAACAGAACTGAACGGATTGAAAGGTATGGCAGAGATGATAGAATTTTCAAGCCAGGAACAAAAACAGACATCGGAAGAAATGCAGTTGGTTATAAACGAACTTGCAAAACGAGCGGAATTGCTTGCACATAATTCGGAAGATTTAAATGCAGTTAGCCGGCCAGATCACGGATATATCCGCTAACATAGCCGATACCACTGCAAAATTTAAAGTGAAATAAGAAGGAAGAGAAGGCTTCTTTTTTTCGAAAGCCTTCTTATTCGATCAAATTCTATTATTTTTTTCTACGACTGGATCTTCTTTCGGAACCGCCACCGGAGCTCGTTGTGTTTGTGACCTGAGGTTTGGTTTGATTTGATTTTTTTTCATTCCCAAACATATCCACTTCTTCACGGGATTCCATTCCTACTTTTTTATATTCTTTAGGAGATTCCGTCCCCACATTCGATTTGTCCGATTCACTCACTTCCAGTCGGAAAAGAAATGACACCACTTCCACTTTTAGGTTATCCACCAATTGATCAAAAAGCTTAAAGCCTTGGAGTTTGTATTCTACCAGAGGATTTTTTTCTCCGTAACCTACAGTCCAAATACCTTCTTTCAAATGATCCATCGCATAGAGATGATCTTTCCATCTATGATCCAGGATATCCAGAAATACGTTGCTTTCAATCGAACGCCAGATGTTTTCTCCGACCCGCTCCACCTTACCTTGATAAGTTGCTTTGAAAGCGGAAGAAATATCTTCAAAAAGTTTAAGTTGAGGATTAGATGCTTTTTTATAAGTTTCTAGGTCTAGTTGAAACTGAATCCCGATGGAAGACAACCATTCATTCAAAGGCTCCGTTTCCCAAGAGGAAACATTATTGCCTTCACAATAGGTAATGATTTGGTTTTCCGCCACTTCATCGAGAAAATCGAAAATCTTCTCGGACATGTTTCCCTTATCCAACAATTCGTTACGGATTCCATAGATATAGATTCGTTGGCGATTCATCACGTCGTCGTATTCCAACAAATGTTTACGAATATCAAAGTTATGGCCTTCCACTCGTTTCTGAGCACGGGCAATCGCATTGGAAACCATACTGTGTTCCAATTCCTGTCCTTCCGGCATCTTTAATGTATCCATGATTCGGGCGATTCTGTCCGAACCGAAGATGCGCATCAAATCATCCTGAAGGGAAAGATAAAATCGGGAAGACCCCGGATCTCCCTGTCTTCCCGAACGACCTCTCAACTGATTATCAATACGGCGGGACTCATGTCTCTCCGATCCGATGATATGAAGTCCGCCGGCACCGATCACCAAATCATGATCTTTTCTCCATTTGCGGGCGGATTCCAGAATATCGGAACATTGTTTACGAATTTGAATGTGTTCGATATTTGCAAGTGCCGACTCACTTTCGTCAAACTTTTGTTTAACGAGAAGTTCCCTGAAAGCATAAATCGTTTGGATTCCGTTTCCGGAATGGATTCCCGCCTTATGCGCGATCTCGTCCAATTTTTCCAAATCGTCTTTGTATTTTTGAGCTCCGCCGAGAACGATATCCGTTCCACGGCCTGCCATGTTGGTTGCAATCGTAATCGCACCCGGTTTTCCTGCGTTGGCGACAATTTCGGATTCCCGTTCGTGTTGTTTCGCATTTAGCACATTATGTGGTAATCCGTTAACAGTCAATAAGCGAGAGAGAACTTCGGATTTTTCTATGGAGATCGTTCCGACGAGAACAGGTTGTTTTTTCGTAACCTTGTCCTGGATATCTTTGACTACTGCATCGAATTTTTCTTTCTCCGTTTTATAAACACGATCCGGCAAATCGATTCTTTGGATTTTTACATTGGATGGAATTACGATCACATCCAGGCTGTAGATTTTTTTGAATTCTTCCGCTTCCGTATCCGCAGTTCCGGTCATACCCGCGAGTTTGTTATAGATTCTAAAAAAGTTCTGAAATGTAATGGAGGCAAGTGTCTGGGATTCGCGTGCGATCGACACGCCTTCTTTTGCTTCCAATGCCTGATGAAGTCCGTCGGAATACCGCCTACCTTTCATTAAACGACCGGTAAATTCATCTACGATAATTACTTGGTCTTCCTGAACCACATAATCCTTGTCTTTATCGAAGATCTTATGTGCTTTTAAAGCCTGGTGAACGTGGTGAACTAGCTCGATATTATCCGCATGATACAAATTATCTACGGACAACAACTCTTCTACGTGATGAACTCCCGTCTCGGAAAGTAATACGTTTTTTGCTTTTTCATCCACTTCATAGTCTTCTCCTTCGATCAATCGGGGAATGATGCGATCCACTTTGATATACTTGTCAGTGGATTCTTCCGCAGGCCCGGATATGATAAGAGGAGTTCTCGCTTCATCCACCAAAATGGAATCCACTTCATCCACGATTGCAAAATTATGATTTCTTTGGACTCTGTGTTCTTTATAAGAAACCATATTGTCCCGCAAATAATCAAAACCGAACTCGTTATTGGTTCCGTAAGTTATATCCGAGTTATATGCTTCTTTTCTTTCTTCGTGTTCCATATCGTGTTGGATGATACCCACACTGATTTTTAGAAATTCATAAATCGGTTTCATCCAATTGGCATCGCGTTTCGCCAAATAGTCGTTTACCGTTACAACATGAACCCCTTGCCCGGATAATGAATTCAAGTAAATGGGAAGAGTGGAAGTAAGAGTTTTACCTTCCCCCGTTTTCATCTCGGAGATGTTTCCCCAATGAAGAGCGATTCCCCCCATCATCTGCACGTCGAAGTGGCGCATACCCAAAGTACGGTAAGAAACTTCCCTAACGGTTGCAAATGCTTCGGGAAGTATTTCATCCAAAGATTCCCCCCTAGACAAACGTTCTTTAAAAATTTCAGTTTGATTGGAGAGATCCGAGTCGCTCAAAGCCCGTATTTTCGGCTCAAACGTATTGATAGATTCCACGATCGGAGTAAGTTTTTTTAAATCTCTCTCGTATTTGCTACCAAAAAGAAATGTCAGTATTTTTTGAAACATAAATCATCCATTATATATTTAGAATATTGCGAAATACGATCTTAGCGGAAGATTCCATTGTTTTCTGGTCTTCTGCCAATTTGGAAAAGTCCCCCGCGCCTTTGGCAATGAATTCCTTATGAACGTCCTGCCAAACGCGTAACATAGGCAAAGTCGGCTCGATATGAGTTTGGAATGCGAATGCCTTGTCTTTATAAGAAAACATCTGGTTGGGATAAAATCCGCCTTCCAAAAGATGATCGGCACCCTCAGGAATGGCAAATACATCTTCATGCAAATGAAATGCCTGGATTTCGGAAGAATCGATCCCGGCAAAAATCCGATTTGATTTGTTTTTGATCTTTACGGGAGCAAATCCGACTTCGGGACCTTTGTCTCCGACAATTACCTTGCCGCCTAATACCCGTGCAATGATCTGGGAGCCTAAACAAATCCCTATCAATTTACGACCGGGAGTGACAAGAACACTTTCAACTAACTCATAATAGGGGGCAAAAAAAGAATCGTTGGAATCGTCGGCTACAGTTTGGGAACCACCCAATAAAACGATCAGATCAAAATTCAAATGGGCCGAAGGATGGAGTTGGAGTTTTTCGTCATAAGCATTATGATAACTGACCCGATACCCTTTTTCACGTAACACATGTTCAAGCACGCCCGGGCCTTCGCAGTCTTTGAAACGAATCATCAAACTTCTCATAAACCCATCCCGAACTGATGACGAAAGAAGGCAACTTTCAGATCTTTTTCAATTTCTTCCTGTTTGGATTCTTCCGAGATGGAACCTATGAAATTATAATACAACCGCAGAGGTCTGGTTTCGAATAATAATGTTTCGGGTGTTCCGCTCACTAGGGAATTGGGGATAATGGTAAAGGGATGTTTCATAAATAAAATAGGAATCTGTATCTTATAATCCGATTTTTCTTTTTCCATGACTTTTTTGGCTTTGGAAAAAGCTTCCCCCCAACTCGCGTCAGCTGGTAAATCGGGAACAATCTGATAAGGATCCACTACCATATAGATTGCTTTTGTAGGAAATTTGGTCTCAATTTCCTGAGAAAGGTAATTTAATGTGGGAACTTCCCTTTGGCAAGGGGCACAGTTGGGGGCATAGACGTTCAGAGCCAATTGTTCTTTTTCCAATTGGGAGAATTTGATTTCTGTGCCGTCACTCGTGGTTGCGACCCAGTTTTCTTCCCCGAAATAGGAAGATTTGGTGGGAGCACAGAACCCGAGAAATAAGAAGGTGATTAGGAAGGCGGGGAAGGATATTTGTCCCATTCTAAGATCTTTTCCGTCCTATTCTGTCTCCAGGAGGTAGGCTGTAAAGCCTGTTTTCTCCAAGATTCCCCTTGACACGGGAGCTTGCGCTCCCAGACTGGTTTAACATTCCACTCCTATCTCTGGGGAATCATAAAAAAATGAGCCAATCCAACAAAGAAGACTTTGATATCGTATCCTTAATTGAATTATGCCGTGAAAAAAAATACGAAACCTGTGTCGCTGGCTTTGGAGTGATCGACAAAATCGACAAAATCACTCTCCCTAAGAAACTTAAAAATAGAAAGCTCACAGTACAAGCACTTTATGCTCTTACAAATGATTTAGTTCAATGGAAATATCTCTCTAAAGAAGAACGCGAAAAACTCCAAGCCGAAAAAGACAAAATTGCAGGGGTTACCTCTACTCTGACAAGTTCCGTTGCGCCTCATGCGGAAGAAGACATCGAAGAAGATTTCATTCCCGAAGAAGAAGCTCGCAAACCGGAAGCATTGGATGGAGAGGAAGATGAATTCGGTGATGACTTCGATGACGATGATGATTCGGACGACGATGATGACGAAGAGGATGATGATTCGGACGATGATGACGATGAGGAAGAAGATAAGGACTAGAAGCCATCGCTTTCCAAGCTATCTTTGAAAATCACAAACTTCTAAATTTCTTTCACCCCGAACAAAATACATTTATACATTCGCGATTCGATCCCCAAAAGGAAGGATTGCGATTTGTCCAATCTCTCTCTCCTAACGAAAATTCCTTAGCCTGTTTGATCGGTCTCGGTGCTTTGCATCACATAGAGTCCTTACTCGAATCCAAAATCCATTTTCCATTTTTACTCTTTTGGGAGCCTTTTCCGGAAATTCACTCGGACCCTGCTTTTCAAACACTTTGGAATCAAATCGCAGAGAAACTTACCGAACAAAATATCAAATTCCGCCTTCTTCCTCCCGATCTCGTAACCGAAGAGGCAAAAGAAATATTGGAATCCTTTCAAATCGAAATCGGCAGACCGCAAATAAGATATGAGATCCATCCGTTTCCATATTATGCCCGTCATGCGGAAGATGAGATTGCCCGATTCAAAAGTTTTCTTCTGCAAAAAAGTGAAAGCGGATCTTCCGTAAACCGTTCCACCAAATCCCATTTTCAAAAACTATGGACTGGAAATTATTTAAAAAATCTGAAACTCAGTTCGGAAACGAACATTTCCAAACGGGAATGGATCCAAGGTTTGAATCTAAAAGACAAAGATGTATTTTTTTTAGGAGCGAGTCCTTCCCTGGAATCGGAATGGGAAAATCTGCCACAAGAAAGATCCCGATGTGTTTTGATCGCAGCAGATACAAATATTCAATTTCTACTCGCAAAAAAAATCATTCCCGATGCGATTCTCTCTTTAGATCCGGGTCGCGGAACCTTATTCCACTTTTTGCCGTCTATTCCGAATACGATTCCCATCCTTACCTGGCTTGGCGCAAATTCCTATTTATTTTCCTTAACGAATCCGGTTTATCTGATCAACACCAACCACCCTTTTGACCAACTAATTCAGTTTATGTGGGAAAAGAAAAAAGATCCGAAATCCGAAAAATCGGATTGGCCGTATTTGAAAAATCCAAGTCTGAATCTGGCAGGAATGGCTTTGTCTTTTGCAAAGGAAGGCGGAGCAGATAAACTTATATTAGTTGGAGTTGGTTTTAAGGAAGAACAGGGCAAATCGCATTGCAGAGGAACCGGTTATGAAAGTTATCGTTTGCCTATGGTAACTAGAAGAAATCCTTTGGAAAAATTACAAACTGGAATTTACGGAAAAGAAAGAAAAGGCAAAAACAAAATCGCCTGGGAGTCGATTTGGAAAAAAGATAATGACCTAAAAGTTATTTCTATGGAAGAATATAAATCCGTTACGAAAAAAGAACCGACCGTTGTTCACACCTCTTCCGAGCATAAGGAATGGTGGATCCGAAGTTTTCGGGGGATTCCCGCAATAGATTCCTGGTTGTGGGAAAAGGCTTTCCAAGAATTTCCCGATTCAATTTCTATCTCTACTTTAAAACGCTGGAAGTTGATTTAAGCCCCGAATAGTATAGGGATTTCACTCAAATTCCATTCTGCTTTCTCTTTGTTAGCAGGCATTGTAGGGATATAAACTATTTTCCTCCCAGGCTTCTTTTGCGAAATTTCAGCCAGAATCCTTTCCAATCTTTCCTCCATCAATGTATGTAGATTTTCCAGATCCAAAGAACCCGATACCTCATTCTTTCCTTTTCCATCTAAATGTGCTTTCATAAAGATCTCCTTATAGAAACCATGATACCAAAGGGCTGGGACAAATCCTCGCCCCCGTGAAAAAAATAACGCAAAGCACCAAAACGTATTCAAAAAGGGTGTTACTGGGATAAGTAAAGAACAGTGAATTTTCAGGAAATCATCTCTCAACTAGAGACAACCAAAGAATCAAGGCTTCATTATTACTTCGTTACAGAAGAACAAAACCAGGAAATTTACGCCCTTTTGGTTCATGTTATGGGCTACATGGACAAACTGTATTTGGTAGAAGTCGTTTTTACCGTTTTAAAAGAACTTCTGATGAATGCGAACAAGGCCAACGCAAAACGGGACTATTTTTTACGTGAAAAATTGGACATCCAAAATCCGAACGATTATATCAAGGGTATGGAAAGATTCCAAGAAAATATCATTCTCCGTTGGAATGAACAATTGGCGCATTTGGATGGTGGAAATTATTATATCGGACTTCTTATCAAAGTGGATGGCAACAGCATTCATTTTGCAGTGGAAAACAACGCACCCATCACTCAGGAAGAATTAGCAAGGATCAACAAACGGATCGAAGTCGCTAAAAATTACAACGATCTTGCAGATGCTTTTTCAGACGTATCCGATAGTCAGGAATCAGCGGGACTTGGAATCGTACTCATTCAATTATTACTTAAAAATTCGGGTATAGGCTCGGATAAATTCAGAATTCACACGAATGACAAACTAACAAGAGCTACGCTATCAGTGCCTGATGTGACTTCTGCGGTAGAAATTACAACGACTCTCAAAACCAAAGTTTTGAATGAAATAGAAGGATTACCTCCCCTCCCTCATTCTTTGACAAAAGTCATCCAGCTTTGCAACAACCCTGATGCGGATTTGAATATGATTTCAGCAGAAATCGAAAAAAATCCCTCACTAGCCGCAGATCTTTTAAAACTTTCCAATTCCGCATTTTTTGCTAATCGTAGTCAGGTGAATTCCATTTTGCAAGCCATCAAGGTTGTAGGTTTAAAAAACCTTCGCAACCTTCTCTATGTTTCCGGCGTTCGTAAAATCATGGATGGTCAATACGGAAAAATGCAGGATGTTTGGGAACATTCCAATCGTTGCAGTTATTATGCAAGATTCCTTGCTACGGATCACCTGCATGGAAATAAAATTGCAGATACGATTGCCGTCAGTGCCTTGTTACATGACATAGGAAAATTCGTATTATTATCTGTGGATCGGGCCTTCTTCAAAAAGATAGAAACCTATCAAAGAGGTTCCGACTCGGGAAACTCCACCCTTTTGGAAGAGATGTCCATCGGTCTCAGCCATCCTCAGTTAGGCGGACTACTTGCGGAAAAATGGGAATTCCCGTCAGATCTTCGTGTTGCCATTGAGTACCATCACAAACCTTTTATGGCTCCGGTCGATTTACGCGATTTGGTGGAAATCATTTACATGGCAAATATGATGTGTGACTTCCAAGAACAGAAAAAAGGTTTTTATGCCATCGACAAAAACCTACTCGCAAAATTTAATTTGGACAGTTTGGAAATCTTTTCGGAAAAAGTCAAAAAAGTAGAAACGCTATACAAAAAATCGAATGGATAATTTCCTTCGATTCTCCCATGTTTCCTTTTTTCGAAATGGAAACTGTATCTTGGACGATATCTCTTTTTCCGTTCCCAAGGCAGAGTCTCTTGTCATACTCGGCCGAAACGGTGCGGGCAAAACGACTCTCATCAATCTGTTGTTTGGTTATCTTTGGCCGACGACCGGCTCCGTTTTCGTATTGAACGAAGAATACGGAACAACCGCGCTGAAACCGATCCAAACCAAAATCGGAATCGTACAACCTTCCCACCAAGAACAATTATTACAAAAATCCCTTACGGTAGAAGAGATGATTTTGACAGGATTCTATTCCACCTTAGGTCTGTACAACGACCCAACGGATGAAGAGAAAGCAAAAACAACAGAAAGACTTTCTCTGCTCAACCTTACTCATAAGGCAAAACAAACTTACTCGACTCTATCTTCAGGTGAAAAATCTAAAGTCCTCTTGCTGCGAGCACTCGGTAAAGGAAAAGAAATTCTGATCCTGGACGAACCTGCTGCGGCTCTCGATGTTACTGCGCGTTTCGAATTGAACGGGAGCATTTCGAAAATCAAAAAGGAAAATCCCGGTCTAACCAGAATCTTAATTACCCATCGTTTGGAAGAAATACCAAAGGATTTTTCTTCGGTTCTGCTTTTGAAAGAAGGAAAGATATTAAATTACGGTAAAAAAGAGGATGTACTCACTGCAAAACATTTGAGTGAATTGTACGATCTCAACCTGGATGTGGCCGTGAACAACGGTCAATACTCAACCAGTTTCAAATAGAAGACTTTCGAAATCGACTCTCAAAAATCAAAAGTACAAAAAAAACCAGAGGGAAATAACCCCTCTGGTATTAAGAATCTCTAAGCTAGCCAAATAACAGTGATTTGATCAATACATTGATCGTTCCAAAAACCCCGAAGCATTACAATTGGAAGTTCCTACATCCGTGATGTTTTTATCGGCACCGATACAAAAGATCTTCCACCATCTGTTGGAATGATTCGGACTGATCGCATAATTTCTTACTTCCCCGATACTTCCCTTAAACACCCGTATGGTGGCGCCGGAAACACCCATATTGGCCTCTCCCGACCAGTTGTAAATACTGTAATAACGTACGTCTTGCGACCAAATTGCCCCTTTTAAGGAAATCGTTTCCGGCCCGTATCCCGTAGTGATATCATAATCCAGTTCTCCATTGCCTGCACCGAGAGGGGCTTTCCTGTTCCATACGATTCTGCTTCCGCTATTGGTTGCGCTGTATTGCAAATGGGAATCCAAATCTTTGGGTTTTGCTCCCCAAGATAAAACAACTCTCATCTCGGAATCTCCAAGCACCGGTGAGACTAAGATATTCTGATTGGAAGGTGTTTCCGTTCCTGCGGCAATGACTGTGCGGAAGGTTGTAGAATAAGCTTCCACGGAACTTGTACAATTCCCTCTTTTTCCCGAACCGGTTGCTTCCAAAGTATAGTTTCCGGGAGGAACATTCGGAATCGCATAAGATCCGTCAGTTGCCGTTTTTACGGAAGGAATCGTCGTTCCATTGGCATCAATCGCATATGAACCGGATTTCACGTTGACTCCCGGTCGTATACGAGCCGTTAGATCACAAACTCCCGTATTGTACAAAGCCGACAAAGCTCTTCCAGAGATGGCACCTGGAGTTTGGGTTCCCGGGACAAAGGTAATGATATCAAAATTGGTTGTTGCGTCCGCTTGGATATCCACGATTCCTTCTACGGTTTTGTAACCGCTTGCTACGAACCGAACTTTCCATCTACCCGCATTGATATTGAAAATGGTATATTGGTTTGCATTCGAAAACGTAGTCGCTCCTGTTGCAATGGATGCAGGTTGAACTCCTGTCGTAGGACGAATGATTCCCGCATTCGGATCAACAATCTCAAGAGAATAAGTTCCCGAAAATGCAAATCCTCCGGGTGTGCGAACAGACCCGGAAAGATGGCCTTTCCCGTCACTTGTGATCACAGGAGTATTTACGGAAACAGTTCCTCCTCCGCTTCCCACTTCCACAGGGAAGTAGGTGACGATCCCGTTTTTTTCCACACGAATGGTGTAAGTTCCCTGCGGAACAAACGAGAAAGCATAACTGCCGTTTGATTGAGAAGTAACCGATCCGATCACCTGATCCTGTCCCGCAGTTCGAACCGCAGCTACCGTACAGGAATCATTTACAAATCCACCGGAACAGTCCCGTCTAACATCGGCGACAAAGTTTCCTGAATCAAATCTACCTAAAGTTAAAGTGGCACCGCTCACCACTCCCGTGGAAATGGCATCGGTTACAGTTCCGGAAAGAGTTGCCCGAACATTATGAACCGCTGTTCCGTTCACTGTGAATGTGACAGGTGTCGAAGCATACTGGTTGGTTGCTACGTTGGAATTGTCAACACTCAACGAAGTAGCCGCCAGATAACTGGCTCTAGGTGAAGATACGACAGTATCCACTATCACAAGTTGATAGGAGGACTGACGGAAATAGTATTGGTTGGCTGCAATCACATCAATCGATGCATTTTGATCGTTATCAACTGCAATCGAATCCGCACCCGCAAGAGTGCTGGCTCCGCCTGTTTTCAAAGTCTGCAAAGCATAGCCGACCCGATCCGTATCCGAAGCCAAACCGGCAGGAAGTGTAACCACATAAGAAAAACCGTTAAAAGCAAAACTTCCTCCGGAAGTCACTGCGATATGAGCAAGCGGCTGTCCGCTTGCTGTAGTATTTCCCAAAAGAACCGCAAAGAGTCCTGTTTGATTGGAATACAAGCTCGGATTGGTAGGTGCGGTATCTCTCACAACAATTGTTCCAGAAATCTGCGATCTGTTTGTGATCGAAGTCATTGACACATTACCTGCGTTATGGTCGTTTCCATTGAGGGTAATCGTTTGCGGATTGGAAGAACAAGGTGAAGAATTTCCACCACACCAGTTTTCAAAACCGGGAGCGGAAATATAATATGCCCATTTTCCCGCTACTGCGCTAAAATACACTTGGTTGTCGGAAGGACGGACTTCGTAAACTTTGTTGCCCCAAGTGGAATAATTCCAAGGACCGGCTCCCTGTACTGCCACCAAACAGGATATTGTCGGAGCAATCGCGCAGGAACAAATAGAGGGAGAACCGGAAGGGTTTATAGCACAATTCACTGCTGCAACTGCGGAAAGAGATTCAACAATCCAAAGTTTGGCGGCATTTCCGATCAGGGGATCGCCGGTCAGATATACCAAATTGGAAGGAGCTTGCGTCCTGTCCGGTTTGAAGTTGATCGCAGAACCGGGAATGTGATTTGAATTTCCGTCTCTTACATAACCAACCACATTGGAAGGACGGGCAATGATTCCGATAGGAGAAGGCAGAGTTATATTTTTCATGCCTCCATCCGGTGCCGCTGTGAACAAAAAGGATTGAGATACTGTGAAAAAATTGTTTGCGGAGACTTCAATATAATAAACTCCATTGGGCAATCCCGATGCAGTCAATTGAAAGGATCCATTACCGGAACGATTTGTAGAGTCAACAACGGCGCCCTGCTCGTTTTTGATTTTAATCGTAAATGCGGTTACGGAATCTCCGGAAACCGCACTGCCTATCACCGATCCGTTTAAGGTAAGACTGCTATCCGTTGCCGCCATCCAAGGAAGGGTTGTTTCTCCCAAAGCCACAACAGTCGTAACAGAAGGGTTGGTTCCTTGGAATGTAAAGTGAATGGTTTCCGAATTATTTGCGAACGGCTGGCCGTTTGAGGTAACGGAGGAACCTTGGTATTCGATCGTATAATTTCCATTAGGCAGGTTGGGAATGCTAAAGGAAAAAGTCCCGTCTCCCGCAGTTGTAGTAGTTCCTACAAGATTATTTTCACCATCCCGTAAAACAACAGTTATATCGACAAGAGGTCCGCTGGGAACGGTCACTCCGTCCCCGGAAAAGCCAGGAGTGGAAATAGATCCTGTGATCTGTGCCTGACCCGATGTATAGTAGAGTCTTTCCGCTTTCAAGTCCCCTACATCCACTAAGGTAAAACCGTTTTGTGTAGGATCGAAAACAAAGGAAAAATCCTGGTAACTGTAATTCAAACCGTTGCCGGTATTGATCAAAACCCTATAATTATTATTGGGAAGATTATCCACATCGATGACAAAACTGCCATCCGCTTCCGCATTGGAAGAAGCGACTAAGCTGTATGAATTTCCATTTGCAACTTCAATTCTAATACTAATTAATGTTAAATCCAAACAATTGGGAGCGGAAGGTGCCCCGGGTTGCCCGCATACGTCCGTAGCAGTGGAACCTGAAACGACAGGTCGGATAACACCTGTAATTTTAGCCGGGCCTGAAGTCGGAACTTCCTGTTGTGCCTGATTTTCAGGGACTCCCCCGGAAGAAGAGGGAACGGTAGAATCACTGGACGCGGGAAGAGAAACCCCATTGGAATCGGCAGGAGTGGCTCCTGAGGCAGAATCTGCTGCGTTGCCCGCTCCACCTGAACCAAGTAAAAACCAAAAAGGCATCGATTTGGACTTTTTTGAACAACCAACTGGCAGAAAAGAGAGGGTAAGTACTAATAAAAATATCCCTCGTTGGTTCATAAATTTTCCCCTCAAAAGATTCGCTTTCTTTTACAAATTAAAAGTACGGAATTTCGCTACTTTTTCATTTCTGCGTAGATACTAGTTTTAATTGTACAAAACACAAACAATTTTTGTCTTTTGTGTCAAATATTTGCCGATACTATGTCGCATTGAGTATAAAAAATACGATTTTTTTCGTAAATGGAGATGAGAAATGGATTTCATTATGGGAAATCCCCCATCCTTTGGATTCCACAATGCCGCACGAACTAGTGAGTCTGGAAACCCTGAAACTATTATGCATTCCGTTCACTTATGGGTTCGTAGGTTGGGTGACCAATTGGCTTGCCCTGAAGATGACATTTTACCCTATCAAATTTTGGGGGTTTCCTCCTTACTTGGGCTGGCAGGGGATCATTCCCAGAAAAGCCCATAAGATGGCGAGTAAGTCCGTGGACGTAATCACGGAACGGTTGTTAAACATTCAAGAAGTGTTTTTAAAAGTCGATCCCGTTCGCGCTGAAAAGGAATTTTTACCTTCGATTGATCCCTCCATCAAAGAATCCATGTATGAATTTGCGGAAAGTATGGATTCCAGAATCTGGCCTATGTTGCCCGATTTGGTAAAAGAGGAAATTTATCATAAAGTAAAAAGAGAAACCGGGTTTACCATCCGAAAAGTAATCCGTAAACTACAAGCTGATATTGATTCCTTGTTTGATGTAAAAACATTGGTTTTGAAAAAGCTATCGGGAGATAATGTGAGTTTGGTGGTTGAACTTTTTCAGGAAGTGGGCGCACCTGAATTCAAATTCATCGAAAGGTCGGGATTTTATTTCGGATTTTTGCTCGGGCTCATTCAAATGGTGATTTGGATGTATTTCCCCATTTGGTGGACTTTGCCGCTGCAAGGTGTAATCGTCGGGTATCTGACAAATTATCTGGCGCTGGAAATGATATTCAGACCGCTCTACCCTACAAAAATTTTGGGAATATTTACTTACCAGGGACTTTTTCTAAAACGCCAAAGGGCAGTTTCTCTACTTTATGCAAAGTTAGTTGCAGAAAAAATACTCACACCTAAAAATATCATGGAAGAATTGGTTTTCGGAAAGGCAGCTGGTGAAATTTTAGAAACCATTCGCAGGGCAATACTCAAACAAGTCGACAATATCACTACACTTGCCAAACCGATTCTTTATGCCTCGGGTAGATGGG
Source organism: Leptospira ilyithenensis (assembly GCF_004771005.1). Lineage (GTDB taxonomy): Bacteria > Spirochaetota > Leptospiria > Leptospirales > Leptospiraceae > Leptospira_A > Leptospira_A ilyithenensis. Next base: position 123,892 of record NZ_RQHV01000007.1, on the reverse strand, counting down.
AAAACTATGAAGTCGTGAAAGAAAAGATTGCAAAGACAATGTCCGAAACTGCCATTCAAAATTCTTCCGAATTAGAGACTTATTTGGGAGAGGCAATGGAACTGGAAAAAACGATGGGAGAAAGAATGGCAAGTTTGCCTCCCGATGAATTTGAATCGATACTCAGATCCGCTTTCCAGGAAGACGAGATGCTTTTGATTCTTGTGGGTGCCGCGTTGGGAGCGGTAGTGGGTTGGTCCCAAATTTATTTTCTATAGATCTTATGAAAAAGATGAATGTGCTAATCACAGGAGGTTCAGGAGTTCTAGGACGAAGACTCATTGAATCCGTTTTAGAAAAGTATAAAATCATTGCCATAGGCAAAGAATACGGAAGGATCTCGGAAACCATCCGGCATCATAAGAATTTTAAATTTTACGAAAGGGATTTAACCGCAATCCAATCGACAAAAGATTTTCAGATTGCCGAGCCGATCGATCTGATCATACATTTGGCAGGGGCGGTATCGGGATCGAAATTATCCGAAAAAGATTTTTTCACAATCAATGCGGAATCTACCAAACATCTGGCAGCATTTGCAAAGGAAAAACATTCCAAAGCGATGTTACTCGCAAGTTCAGTATCCGTATACGGAGCGCAAGAAGAACCGATTTATACCACAAGTCCCATGTTAGGTTCCACTGTGTATGCAAGATCAAAAATAGCAGCGGAAGAGTATCTTAGAGACGCGAGGATACCCTATTCCATATTCCGTATAGCATCTGTTTATGGGTTGAGTTCAAAAAGTTTCATACAAAAATTATTTTCTTTGTACAAAAAAGGATTTTATCCCAAAATCAAAAATCAAAGCCCGAAATCCATCATCCACATAGAAGATCTGAACCTTGCTATTTCAGCTTGGATCGACAGAGCTTTGACAGGTGCTTCCATCCAACCGGTTTATGTCTTATCCCATCCGGAATCCGTTACCATCCAGCAGGTCATAGAAGAATTTAAAACTCATAGAAAGCCGAGATGGGGGCTCCTTGGTTTGCCAGTGCTTCCTTTTTTTGTTCCCATATTTGATTTATTTTACAAGATTCTGCGAAAGCTGCAGCGGCTTCCCTACCATGAATCCCCTCTGGGGCCTTTACTTCATTCCATAGAAGCCTATTCCGAGGAATCTTGGAGAGATTTACACTTAATCCCCAAATGGGACTTGCGAAAAGGTACAGCCCAGTATAAATAATAGAGAGGGATTAGGCCGATATTAAATATGATGAATGCGCGCGTTTTTCTCACCACCCTACTACTGGTTTTCAGTGTTCCCGTTTTTGCAGGAACTTGGATCGAAGATTCTTTGGGATTTGCCTTTGAATACCCGAGAGGTTGGTCGAAGGCCGTGCTTCGCAACCATGATACTGCCAGAATTCAATTTGCAAAAGCAAACAGAGAGGCAATCCTTCAAATCGATGTGGTTCGCAGAACCAAAGATTACGATTTGGATCGTTTCATCGAAGAATCGATTGATACATTTTTGCAAAAGTATCCCGACCTGAAAGTGGTTCGGGAAAAAAGCCTGGAAGAAGAAATCCCCGGTTTCGATGAAACTGTATTTTTAGTTCTACATTATGTGGAAAACAAAGTAGTTGTTTCCAATAGGTTTTTATTTCATAAGAAAGGTAACATGTATTATGTGATTCAGGCAAAGACCCCCAGAAAACAATATGGAGTTTATGCAAGAGATTTGGATCTGATTATGAAAACATTCAGGATGGAACCTAGGGCCCGCTACCGATGGAGAAATGACAGTCTGGCATATCTGGATCCGGTAAAAGACGAAAAGGCGATCCAATACATTTCCATTACCATCCGACCGATTGACAGTTTTCCGAGTGAAGACAAACCGAAAGAAGACAATACCTGGTTGAACAGTGCTGACGGATTCAAAAATCCTTTTTCATCCGACCAGAACACAAACGATCCTTACATTCCTCAAAACAACAATTCATCTACGAATACGAACGAAAATGCCAAACCTTTGAATTCCAATCAGGAGAATGGTCCTACAGTCGTACCGGAAACCGATCCGCTTTAAACTTAACAGATTAAATCGGTTCGCATTTACCACAGATCTCTCGCCCGCATAACCTTGTTATGGCGGGCAAGCAGGATAGATCAACTCTATCTCTTATTTAAAAAAACCTTTTTGATTTGCTTCTTTGTAAACTGCGAAAAATAAATCCTGCCTTGTTTCATTTATAACGGAAACCGGAGTCAGCAGCCTTGGAGGCTTTCTCCGACATGGATACGATCCCTTTTATAGATGCGGAAATATTTTGAATCGCAGAATGTATTTTCTCCGAAAGAACGGCGACTTCTTCCGCGGATCGCAAAACACTGATTAATACTTTCTTGGTGTTTTGGTTGGTTTTGGCGAAAGCGATCACCAATTCTCCGTATTCGTCTTTGCTTTTTAATAATTTTTTGCATTGGGTTTTTTAATATCTTTTCGACAGAAGTTGAAGAGTGAATTTGAATAAAAAAAGACCGCTATTCCACATTGTTCAGTGTCCTAGCGGCCTTCGGGAGGAAAGATAAACTATCCGTAGAAATTATTCTTTTTTGGAAGCTGCGTCTTTGATTACGTAAGCTGCAATTTCGTTCTTTTGGATTTGAGTGGTTCCTTCGAAGATGCAAAGAATTTTTGCATCTCTCATTAGTTTTTCCACCGGATATTCTTTCGTATATCCGTATCCGCCGAAGATCTGAACTGCATCCGTAGCACACTGCATCGCACATTCGGAAGCGTAAGCTTTTGCAATTGCGGAATATTTCGGTAGAGTAGGATCGTTGGCATCGGATAAACGAGCTGCTTTGTAAGTGATTTCTCTTGCAGTTTCCACTTTGATCGCCATATCGGCTAACATGTGTTGAACTGCTTGGAAAGTGGAGATTTTAACTCCAAACTGCTCTCTTTCACGTGCGTAACGCGCTGCATGATCAAGTGCCGCTTGTGCTACACCCACACCCATAACGGCTACGAACGGACGGGAAGCATTCAATGTTTGAAGCGCGTAAACAAATCCAAGGTTTTCCTTTCCGATCAAGTTCTCTTCAGGAACTTCACAATCTTCAAAAATAACTTGGTGGGTGGAAGATGCACGGATTCCCAATTTATCTTCTTTTTTACCGACGATACAACCTTTTGCATCTCTCGGAACATAGAAACAGGATACTCCGCGAGTTCCTCGGTTACGGTCTGTATAAGCAAATACAGTGAATGCCTGTGCATCGGAAGCACCGGTGATCCATTGTTTTGCACCGTTAATGATCCATTTGTCCCCTTTTTTCTCAGCACGAGTGCTCATACCGGGAACGTCGGAACCGGCACCTGGCTCGGATAAACAGAATGAAACTCCTAATTTTCCATCAGCGATGGGAGGAAGCCATTTCAATTTTTGTTCGTGCGTGGCACCTTTCAAAATAGGAAGGATTCCAAGACCAGTATAGGCAAACCCCAGAGAAATCCCCAAACAACCACGAGATAATTCTTCAATGGCGAGGCACTGTTCGATGGCACCTAGTCCCCATCCGCCGTATTCTTCCGGGATGACTAGACCGTTAATTCCAAGTTCGGAACGCATTTTATTGATGAGTTCGGTGGGGTGGGCATTTTTTTCATCCCAATGTAAAGCAACTTCATGAGGGATTTCTTTTCTAACAAAATTGCGAACTAAGTCTCTGATTTCCAGTTGTTGTTCAGTGAATTGGGTATACATTCAGGGATGTTCCTTCTAACGATGGGGTATTTACTACCTTTTTCCGTACACGCTCTCTCGTGCAAAGGATTTTTCCTGGCGGAAACCGAAAGAGAACGCAATTCTCTATTGATATAAATTTCCACAATTTTTCCGTCTTTACAGGATTTTGACAGCGGGAGACCTTATGGCAGTTATGAATGCTAAGAATGCTCTAATTTCCAGGAGAAGATTTTTTCTCCGATTTGTCACACTAACAGCCGTTTTTGTCATTTTTTCTTTTTGTGCCGGGAGACCGAATTATACTCCCAAAAAAGATGTTCCTAAAATCAGTTTTGAAGAATTTTACCAGACAAAACTCCGATTGAGCAAGGAAAAGGGACACAGACCGGGCAACGAAGAAAAATACATTAGCTTCGGCAAAAAAACTCCTTTGGCTTTTTTATACATTCACGGTTTCGGCGCCTCACGGGCAGAAGGTGAAGAAGTGATGGAAAAACTGGCGAAAACTTTCAAAGCAAATACCTATCTGCTCCGACTCCCGGGTCACGGAACCAACAAAGAAGACCAGGCAGCGCAAAAATTTTCGGATTATCTGGATTCTGCCAGTGAAGCGTTGCATATGATGCAGGGCCAAGGGGACAAAGTGGTTGTATTCGGATCTTCGCTCGGAGGACTACTAGGCACTTGGCTCGCTTCCGAATTTCCGGAAGAAGTAGACGGACTTGTATTGGGAAATCCCTTTTATGCTCCTACTGCGGGAGGGCTCGGGTTGTACAATTATCCCGGCGGTTTGACATTTGTACATATACTTAAAGGTAAAATCAGAAGCTCAAGTCATAACGACAATCCGAAGGTATTACCGCAAAGAAACGACTATTGGTATCCCGAACAGTATTACTCTGCGTTAGTTGGTGTAAACGATTTGAAAAATTATGCCGCAGTTCCTGAGGTATTTGGAAAAATTTCAAGTCCGGTACTGCTTCTATATTATTATAAATCGGAAACGGAACAGGATCCTACCGCAAGCGTCTCTGCAATGAGATCCGCCTTTACTCAGTTTGGCGCCGACAAAAATCCGAATCCTTTGAATCGGGAAGTCAGAGTGGAAGATGGAATGCATGTACTGATGTCCAGATGGGTCGTCACTGACAAAAAGTTTATCGAAACTGAGACCACAAAATGGATCAAAGACTTGGCTAAACTCAAATAAACCGGAATCAATTACTTTTGCTCATTTGCGGGAAGATTGTCTTGAATTTCGCAAATGAGTTCCATTTCCTGAAAATAAAATCTTCTTACTATCTACAAAACTGAAAGAGTCTGAAAAATCCATAATGCAATTCGGAAAATATTATCTAATTTTAATCCTTCTATTTGTATCCTGTTCAAATGGGTACTATTATAAGTATTGGTTTTTTCCTTATTATGAAAATAATAAAATCGATACAACGAATAGGGAAGGATTTACCATTTTAGATCGTTATTTTGCCAAAGACAACGATCATATCTATTACAAAGAGAACCGATTGACGGACATAGATCCGAAGTCCTTTCAAATTTTGAATCATACCCATTTTTCAGATAAGAAGAGTGTATATTATATTTCCACTCAAACCGAATTAAAAACCAATTCTCCGAAAGCCTGGATCATCATTATTCCCTTGGATTTGAAAGTTTGGACGGAAGACAAATTGGTTTTAGTTCCTTTGGAAGATTCCGATCCCAAAACATTTCAAATCTTAAAAAGCCGGGGGCTCGATACGGATTATGGAACGGACGAAAAACATTTGTATTATGAAGGAATCAAGTTGGAAGAAAGAAATAAGGATTCTGTCGGTGTTTTGGATTCGAAATTTTATGATATCATCAAAACGAAAAATTCCATCTACTATAAAGGAGAAAAAATCAAAGACGCCGATCCCGAAACATTCTTGTTATACGATAGCTATGCGAAAGACAAAAGAGGATGTTATTATTTCAATGTTCTAGCAGTCCATGCGTTTTCCTGTAACACAAAGGATTTCAAACCGTTGACTTATCCCAATCCGTTGGATTCCAAAATTTCCATGGATTCGGATTATGCAAAGGATGATGCATCCGTATTTTGGCAAGGTGTCAAAATAAAACAAGCGGATGCAAAATCATTCAGGTTAGACGTGGAGAAAACCGATTGTCTGTATCCTGGCATGTGCGGAAAAGATAAGAATTTTTCTTATGAATCCGGACAAACTAACAGTAATTAATAAATTTTTCAATCCAAAACTTCAAATTGAGGAGCCTTTGGGAATTTGGAAAAAGCCTCTTTTACAAACTCACTCGGAACGATTAATTTTCGTATCTCAGTATCAATCCAAGCACCGTCTACATTGATCACGGCGGCAAGTATATCTTCGTTCTTAATGATACTATGTTGAATGCTCCATCTGGAAAAATCAGGCCTTGCTTTTGTCAAAACGGCATTGATTGTAATCTTATCTTCGAAATGAATCTCCCGTTTGAAGATCGCCTCTTCCCGAAACAGGATCGGCCCTGTTTTCAATTCAGTAAATTTACTACTCGTCAAACCGTAGTTTGATAAAAATTGAATCCTTGCAATCGCACCATAATCATAATAAACGGAATGTCTTAGGTGATGGTTTTGGTCAATGTCCGCCCAGCGAATTTGAATCGGAAAAGAAGTTGTAGATATCATAGAATTTTCCCAATTGAATTGGGAACCGCATTCTTGTATTGGAAAAAATCAGATTGTATTTCCTGATTTTTCGGTTTAATCTGATAAAAATCCGGACTCGGAGGCAGAATGAATCGGAAAGAAAAAATTGCAATCGTAACAGGATCCAACCGAGGGATAGGCAAACAAGTGGCGCTTGATCTTGCCGCAGAAGGTATCTTTGTCATTGTCACTTCCAGAAATAAAGCGGAAGGAAAACTAACACAGGAAGAGATCATAGGCAGAGGAGGAAAGGCCGATTTTTTTCCCTTGGATGTCTCTAATGAAAGAAGCGCCTTGAGTTTATTTGATTATATCAAAAAGACTTATACCAGACTCGACATACTTATCAACAACGCAGGAGTTTATCTGGATCATGACGGTTTCGGCGGAACTACCAGAGAAGAAACTGGGAAAACCTTGGAAACAAATCTAGTTGGCCCGCTTCGTCTCTGCCAGTTGTTCCTCCCTATGATGATAGAAAACGGTTTTGGTCGTATTGTTAATGTTAGCTCAGGGATGGGACAAATGTCGGATATGGGCGGGGGTTATCCAGCCTATCGGATTTCCAAATCTGCGATAAACGCGCTGACAATCATCGTTTCCAAAGAAACAATAGGAAGAAATATCAAAGTCAATTCGGTATGCCCTGGTTGGGTGAGAACGGATATGGGAGGTCCTAGTGCGGAACGCACGATCGAACAAGGTGCAGAAACCATTGTTTGGGCGGCATTATTACCTGAAACGGGAGCAACAGGTAAATTCTTCAGAGATAAAAAAGAAATCCCCTGGTAATAGCTTTCAACTAACAATAAAAAATGGATGTAGTCATATGAGTAAAGAAAAATTCGAATTATCTAAGAAAGAAGGAATTCATAAAGAACTCGCTTCTCTTGCGGGAGAGTGGCAGGGAAGAATGTTCACCATGTTCGAAAATGGAAAAATAGTAAATGAAGCGGATGTTTCCGGATCCATGAAACTTGTATTAGGTGGAAGATTTATCCTGCATGAATACAAAAGCAGCTTCGGAGACGATCCTATTGAAGGGATCGCCATTTATGGATACCATATCGACCGGAAAAAATTCGAATCGGTATGGATCGAAAGTTTCGGAATGGGGACAGCCATTATGTTTTCGGAAGGAAACCATTCAGAAACGGACATTTCCTTTTTAGGTCATTACGAAGATCCTTCTTCCGATTCCAAATGGGGATGGAAAACAACGATCCAAAAAATCGATGAAAATCAAATCCTTATCATAGCGGAAAATTTTTCTCCCGAAGGCAGAGAAGCAGGCGGAGTAAAAATCATATACCACCGGGTTTAGGATAGGATTCGGTTGTTTGCCGTATTTGTTTGCGATTTCAGTAAGGACGGCTAAGACCTTTTTCTCTTTATCTTCTTTCGGGGAGAATATGATTCCCCTGCTGTAGGAGACCAAACCATAGGAGAAAAACCCAACTCCTGCGCCAAAGCAAAGGTCCCATCAAACAAACGTTCTGCGTGAAACGGATTGAACTCTACTTGGTTTGTAACCAAAGGGAAAAAGGATACAGGCATTTTGGAAAGAAGATAGATTGCTTGCGGGATTGCTTTTGGGAATCACATTCGGATTCTATTTTTTGTTCAGCTGATAAACAAAGTTCGTCAGGCGGCTGCGGCTAGTGTCGGATCAACACCATTTTTCAATCAATAATGCAAGTTCCGTCGGCTGAATCGGTTTGGAAAGATAATCGTTCATACCTGCATTGATGCATTTTTCACGATCACCTTTCATAGCGTAGGCGGTAAGTGCAATGATGGGAATATTCGTTTGGAAATTTTCCTCCGTCTGAGAACGAATTCTAGCTGTCGCCTCAAACCCATCCATTTCCGGCATTTGACAGTCCATTAAAACCAGATTGTAACTATTTTTGGATAGTTCTTCCAAAACCTCTTTTCCATTATTTACAAGTTTTGCTTCTATTCCGATTTTCCTCAACAAACCCAACGCTACGATTTGGTTTGTGGGATTGTCTTCCGCTACTAAAACTTTTTTATCGTGAAAACGGGCATTTTTAGGTGGGTTGGAAGATTTCGATTCGGTTGCATCGTTAGGATTCAAATGAGATACATTATTTTCAAACAGGCAAGTGAACCAAAATCTAGAACCTTTTCCCAGTTCGCTTGCAACTCCAATCGTTCCACCCATAAGTTCCGAAAGTTGTTTGGCAATGGCAAGGCCAAGTCCTGTTCCACCAAACCTTCTTGTGGTGGAACTTTCCACTTGGTGAAAAGGTGAAAATAATTGATCGATCGCATGAGCGGGAATCCCGATCCCTGTGTCTTCGATGGAAAATAAAATCTTGGTCCGATTTTCCACGACCTCTTTCTTTTCAACGGTGACACTAACTCCCCCGTCTCTTGTAAATTTTATCGCGTTGCCGATCAGGTTAATTAAAATTTGTTTGAGCCTGCTCGGATCTCCCAGAAAACTCTCTTCCCCGGATAGATTGGAACTATGCTTTAAGGAAATCATCTTTTCCGTTACCTTCGCTTGAAATAAAGACAGTACTTCTTCGATTGTTTTGTTTACTTTAAAAGTGGTGTATTCCAATTCCAACTTTTTGGCTTCTATTTTGGAAAAATCCAAAATATCGTTTAACAAGGACAATAAGGACTCGGCGCTCGTCTTCACAAGTTCGGAATATTTTCTTTGTTCCTGGGTAAGGCCTGTCTCCAAAAGAAGATGAGTCATTCCAATGATTCCATTCATCGGTGTACGGATCTCATGACTCATATTTGCAAGAAATTCGCTTTTGGCAGCACTCGCTTCTCTTGCAGTATCAGCCATTTTATTGGAATGATCAATTGCAATCAGAAGTCTTTGATTGGCTTCCTTTAGGTCGTCTTGCGATTGTTTGATGGCTTTCTCGGAGCGGATTCTTTCAGATATGTCGTCCGCCACACCGATCAAAAGGGAAATTTCTCCGAATTCATCAATAACGGGCGTTATTTTTACGGACCATGTTTTTAAAATCCCCCGGATTCTATGTTCCAGTTCGAACTGAATCAGTTTTTTGTCTTCCAAGGATTGTTCGCATTGCGATAACAGATGGTTTGCTACTTCGGAAGAAAAAACTTCATGAATCGTTTTACCGAAGATTTTGGATAGGGGTAATTGCCATTCATTTTGAAAGGCAGGATTGGTTCCTAGAAAGCGAAGCAAACCTTCCTCTTCCACTCTAAGGATAAAAATAGAATCGGACACTGCCTGAAAAACGGTTTTATAAAGTTTTTCCTGCTCTCTTCTGTCATGTACATTGATCGCGCAAGTGAGTCGTGCTTTTCCCGAACCCCAGACGATCACAGTATCATGGCATTCGTAAAATTGACCTTCAGGACCGAATTGACGTTCATAAGGTTCGCTTTTGGAAGAAACCGTTTCTGAACCTAAAATTGACGCATTCCAGGTAAAAAGTGTCGAGATTGAATTCGATTTAACGTCTTCGTTTTCATCCAGTTCGGAAGGGATATTTCCCCAAATGGATTTTCCATACTCATTTACAAATAATATCTTCCCTGACCCCATATCGGACACGTAGACCAGAGCATCTATCGACTCTAAAATATTTGTAAGAATACTATTGTTCATAAAAGCATTACATTCTTTTTACTTCTTCCGAAATCGCAAAAATCCGCTTCGGGACAGCAATCCCTTTTAACTTGTGTTCGCCGATATCTTCCCATCGAATGTTCATATCGCTCACAAATTCTTCGGAAGCGAGAACAGCCTTCTTCAACTCTCCGCACATCCCTGCAATCCGGCTTGCAAGATTGACAGCTTCTCCGATCACTGTAAAGTCTAATCTATCTCTGGACCCGATATTTCCGTATAAAATTTGTCCTTTATGGAGCCCTACTCCGTGGCGAATCGGTGTTTTTGAATCTTTGATACGAATCCGGTTTAATTTTCGCAATTCATCAAAGACTTGCCGAACGGAAAGTAAAGCTTTCATTCGGACCCTTTTTTTATTTTTTTCGTCAAAGGGAAAAACTGCCAAAATGCCGTCCCCTAACATTTTCAGAACCTCCCCTCCGTTTTTCTCAATGGAAGGGATAATTGCTCCGAAATAATCGTTCAACATGTGTATTATATCCGACGGAGATAAATCCTCACTTAATCCGGAGTAATTACGAATATCTGAAAACCAGATAACGGAATTCATATTTTCCACATCTCCTAAATGGACTTTTCCCGAATAAACGAGAGAACCTGTCCTTTTTCCCAAATAAACGCTGAGAAGTGTCTCCGTAAACTCGGCTCGCATAAAATTCGACCATTTAACATACATTACATTACTCGCTTTTTCCAAAAAAGCGACCTTTTCGGGGGTAAATCCTTCAGGATGATCCGTAACAAAACTTTTGAATGCAACCGGATTCCCAGCCTCTATTGCAGGTATTGCTATGTAGCCGGTCGCTTTGTGCTCTTTCAAATCTTCCAAGATGGGAAAAGGCAAAGGCTCTTCCTGATAGTCCAAAAAAGAAAATACATAAGTCTTCTTGGACTGCAATATACGGTAAATGGGGCTGAGTTTGAACGGTTCTGTTCGTGAAGTGCCCTGTTTGAAACGGATCTCTTTGAGAGAACCGATTCCGAAGGTAAATACCCGAGAGGAAACCTCGAGATCCCCCGCTATATTGTCAAAAATAGACAATCTATCATTCGGCGCCCAAAGATAGGAAACTGTTTCCACCTGAGGATGAACCGTCCTCGTTCCCATACTTGAACGTATGATCCGAAAATCTTCCCGAATCAAAAACTCAATAAATGAATTAAAATAGGAAGAAGCGGATTTGGCGTTTCGGCTTTCTTCCATAAACCAGTCTAAAAATCGATTGTACATTGAACTCTGTCTGTATTATTTTAAATCTATATTTAATTCGTATACGCCATCTAATATATATTTTGCGCCAGATACACCGATGAACACACGGTAAGGGTTGCCAAAGATTAAGACGAAAGGCTTCATATTTCCTCCAGATGATTCAAAACAAATTGCCCATTGGACCGGATTTTCGCATGATCGGCAATCAAACTGCCAAAGCCTATAAAGGAAGGTACCCTACCTCAAGGAGAACAAGAGGTAGGGTAAAAGTTTCTTATTTCAATTTAGAATCGAGTCTTTTTTGAACAGCTTCCATAAATTGGAAAGTATCCAATTCGGTTTTTTTAGCCGCAGTCGAAAGAGAAAGTAGATCTTTTGTCATTTCTCCCCCTTCGATGGTTTCGATGATGGACTCTTCCAGCTTTACTGCAAAATTCACGACATCCGGAGTTCCGTCTAACTCGCCTCTTTTCGCAAGGGCACCTGTCCATGCAAAGATAGATGCAACGGAGTTGGTGGAAGTAGTTTCCCCTTTTTGGTATTTACGGTAGTGACGGGTTACAGTTCCGTGAGCCGCTTCGTATTCGTATTTTCCGTCAGGAGAAACAAGAACGGAAGTCATAAGTCCCAAAGATCCGAATCCGGAAGCAACCATATCGGACATTACATCTCCGTCATAGTTCATCAGCGCCCAGAGTTGGCCGCCTTCGTTTTTCATAATTTGCGCCACTGCATCATCAATTAAAAAATAATTGTAAGTGATGCCGGCAGCTTTCATTTCTGCGTCTTTCTTTGCCGCAAGCTCGTCAAAGATCTCGCGGAAACGTGCATGGTATTTTTTGGAGATAGTATCTTTTGTAGCAAACCAGATGCTGATTTTTTCAGAAAGAGCGTAATTGAAACAAGCAAGTGCAAAAGATTCGATGGACTTGTCCAAGTTGTGCATAGCAAGCGCAACCCCCGGTCCTTTGTATTCATTTACAACCAATCTTTGTTTTTCTTTTCCGGATGCATCCGTATAAATCAGTTCCACTTTACCTGGTCCGTCAATGATCATTTCCACATCACGGTAAATATCACCGTAAGCATGACGACCGATTGCGATCGGTTTTTTCCATGAGTTTACGGCAGCGGGAATATTTTTGATTATAATCGGTTTTCTAAAGACGGTTCCGTCCAAAATCGCACGAATGGTTCCGTTCGGAGATTTCCATTCTTGTTTCAGGCTGTATTCTTTTACCCTGTCTGCATTGGGAGTAATGGTTGCGCATTTAACACCTACTCCGTGTTTTTTGATCGCATTTGCGGAATCCACAGTTACTTGGTCGTCTGTTTTGTCCCGGTATTCGACACCAAGGTCGTAATATTCAAGTGTAATATCTAAATAAGGGTAGATGAATCTTTCTTTGATTTCTTTCCAGATGATTCTTGTCATTTCGTCACCGTCTAATTCGACAAGCGGTGTTTTTACTTTAATTTTTCCCATGTAACTCTCCTAATAGCTGTTATTGATTTATAATTTCGCTTACGATCATGATTCTAGAAAAGGTGCTGCATGTTTGTTCCATAGAAAATGACAAAACTCGGTGGAATTGTTGATTGCACCGGGTAGAGTATGAATGCCCGAAAGAGACGCGTATCTTTTTTTAAACGCTTCTTTTTCGGAAAGACCGGCCAACCTGTCTTCAATTCTAATCAAAGTTAGTCGCCAGTCCTTTATCAATTTCTCTTTGGAAACATTTACATTTGTTATATTTAATAATTTTGCGGAATCAATAGAAATATCTAAAAAACGGAGCGGGAATGCGGGAGGGGTAAATTTATCCCGAATGTCTTCCACATCCTTTTCCACATCCAATTCCTTATAAGGAGGGAAAGAAAACAAAGCTCCGAACCGCAAAGAGAGAGGAAGATAGAAAGCAAAGTTGCGATCAAATGCAACCATCTGCTCCACAGCCCATGCAATCGATTTGGGCCGGTCTGCGGAAGAAAACTCATACTCGGAGTCCGGGATTTTTGCGATTTTATTAATTGTATACTGGGTAAAACGAAGCTTCTCGATCCAAAATATTTCTAAAATATGAGTCAGCATGTCCGTTTCGTTCATGATTACGAACGGAAACTTTTTTTCAAGTGAGAATCGAATTTGGGAACCAATCGGCAGAGTTCTTTACCCCTCTAAATGAGGTAAAAAACATGCGCGAAAAGGAAACCGTTCTCTGGAGGGAGCTTACCTCCAGAAAAGAGGAATTTCAACATATCTTGAGGGTTTTGAATCATTATTACGAAACCTGTAACATTCAAAATACAAAGCTGCAAAAGTTCCGGCAGGCTTTGGTAGAAAGCCCGATCGCAAAAATCAGAGTTTTTTTATCAAAAATAGGAGATTATGAATACTATGTATCGGCTTGCATCCTGGAAAGTTCTTTCCCAACCAACACCTGGATTCATATCGACGGGATTTCGGAAGAGAGATCCAGAATGGTTTTGATTGGAAACCTGGAACACCCCGTTTTTTCCATTACCAGCCTAGGGGATTTGTTTTCTAAAAATACTGAGCCCGTAAAAGAAGAGTTCCATATCTCTAAAAATGAAAAAAAACTAGCAAAGTCCAAATCAAAATGAAAGCTTTGCCAATGCAAAAGCTCTGTTCGTTCTGTTTTCTTTTTATGATTTGTTGGCGGTTAGAAGCGGACGGAACCAACTTGGTTCGATTGGGCAACCCTTCCGATTTTAGAACTCAGATTTACTCGGAAGAAGGTTACTTACAGGCTTGGAATTTTTCCTTACAAAACGGATCCTACAAACTATTCGCTACTTTTTTGGTCAGCAATTTCGGTCCGGGAACAAAGAACAACGGAATCAGTGTCATCATCAAACATGACAACGAACCTCTCTATTATTCCACAAAAGAGTTCGGTCAGGATGAATTTGAAATGAAAAAAGGGGGGTTCTTTCAACAAAGCGGAGAAAACCGGATGGATTATAAGGACGGAAAATATTCCATCCATATGGTTTTTCCCGAATGGACGATCGACTTGGATTTTTTTCCCAACCAAAGGACAGGCATTGCTATCTCCGGAGGAAAGCTGAACCTAACAGAAGACGGACGATTTGTTCAGGCTGACATTCCTCTCTCTTTCGTAAAAGTAAAAGGTACAATCATACATGATGGAAATGTGGAAACGGTGGAAGGCACAGGCGGGATGGAACACCTGCTTACCAATTACGAAGTACATAAATACTCAAATAAATGGGAGATTGTTCGAGCAATCACAGATAACGGAACCCGCATTTTTACCGGTGGATTTATAGGAAATGAAAAAATCCCAGGAGGATTTTTCAGAAAAATTGCGGTTCTTTCCAAAAAAGGAGATTTGATCTTAGAAGGAACCGTTTCAAGATCCGAGATTTTGAATGAAGAAACAGAGTCTGTTTCCGGTTACACTTTACCGAAGAAAGAAAGATTGTATTTCGGAGAATCTGATTCTTGTTATATGGATGTGATTCGAACGAAAAATATAGCAAGTATGAGTGCATTGGAAAATATTTCAACATTGCTTCGTTTTTTTATCCAACTCTTCTTTGCAAAACCATACCAAATCCATTCCGAAACCGAACTGGAAGTAAATTGTAAATCTTGGTCCGGCAAAGGCAAAGGAATGCATTCGTATTATCTGATTAATAAATGAAGATGTTAATCAGAATCATCACAAATATGCCTAGTTTACTATGCATATTTGTGATAAAATCAAAGGTGCGCCTATCAAACTATGCGTAAGCAAATATTTGACTAATTTTTTACGCCTGCTATACTAGGCATATTCACAACAAAATCGAATATACGCCTATCAAACTATGCAAACAAATCGTAACGCCCCTATAGAGATCCTGCTACAGACAATCGCCGAAAATCTTGAAAAGAGAGCGAAGCAGACAAAACAAGACAAACAGGATCTCGCCAAGTTGGCTGACTTGAACCGAAATACGATCAGCGCTGCTCTATCTGGTAACGATATGAAACTATCTACACTGATCCGACTTACCCGAGTTCTCGGCTTCACTGACTGGTTATTGCCACTTCTTGATGCACCGATACAATCGCCAATGGAGCAGCTTACAAAAAAAAGAAAACCTGGTAACCAGGAATCATTCGAATCCAAAAGACCGACAAGCAGAGTGATGGGGCGGCGCAAATCATAATGGAACAACCTGTTGCTGTCAATTTATGGGGGGAGCGGGTAGGAGGATTGGTCTGGGATAAAAATCGAGGACTCGCTTTATTTGAATATGACCCTGAATTTATCCGATCCCGTCGCTATGAAATCAGTCCGCTCTTATTGCCTCTCTCCTCCCGGGTTTTTCAATACCCTGAGCTGAAAGATACAAAAACATTTAAGGGATTGCCGGGTGTAATCGCCGATAGTTTGCCGGAAAAATTCGGCAATCGATTGTTAGATGCCTATCTGGCAAAACATGGTCGTAAACTGGAAGATATGAATCCATTGGAACGATTGTGTTATGTGGGAACCCGTGGAATGGGGGCATTGGAATATGAACCGGACTTGGAAACCCGAAACTTAAATAAACCGATTCCCATACAAGTAAGCGATTTGGTCGAAGTAGCTAAAGGAGTATTGAATGAACATAAATCGGCAAATGCCAGTTTGGTGAATGATGGAATAGATGCGCTCATTGCAGTTGGTACGAGCGCCGGAGGAGCAAAAGCAAAAGCGATTATAGCAATCAATAGTCAGACCAAAGATGTATTATCAGGTCAAGCCAATGTTCCTAAGGATTACGAACATTGGTTGATCAAGTTCGATGAAATGGAAAATGAAGAACATGCAACCGGTACACAAATCGGTCGAATCGAATTCGCTTACAGTGAAATGGCATATGAATCAGGGATCAATATGATGGAGTGCCAATTATTGAAAGATGGAAAAAAGGCACACTTCATGACAAAACGATTTGATAGGGTCAATGGCAATGACAAAGTGCATGTTTTAACTTTCGCAGGAATGATCCATGCTGATCGTGATCCGCCGGGCAGTTATGGATATGAAAGATTGTTCCAAACAATACGAGAGATGGGGCTGGGCCAGGATACACTTAACGAAATGTATCGCCGCATGGTTTTCAATATTTGCAGCCGCAATCAAGATGATCATACCAAAAACCATGCTTTTTTGATGTTCGGAGATGGTAACTGGCAGTTGTCTCCTGCGTATGACCTTTGTTTCAGTTATAAACCGGGAAATCAATTTATAGAACAACACCAGATGTCATGTAATGGAAAACGTGAGCATTTTATGTTGGAAGATTTATTGGAAGCAGCTAAGTTTGCAGATATAAAACGTCCCCGTATCATAATAGAAGCTGTAGAGGAAGCAGTATGTAAGTGGCCGGATTTTGCTGAGAAGGCAGGTATACAGGAAAAAAATGCAGCGCAGATCGGCAATCTACACAGACGCTTTATCAAAAAATAATAACAGTTCTTGGTTACAAACAATCTACAAATGAAAACTCATTCCTTCTTTTGCTATATGGATCGAAATATTTTTGGGATTGGAAGGTTTTCCTTCTTCTAAAATAATTCGAACCACTTCCGTGTCTTCATGATCAGGCTCGTGATGAGTGAGTACTACTGATTTGATTTCCATCATCTCAGCAAACTCGACCGCTTGCCGAACAGCGGTATGTCCCCAACCGATTTTCTTTTCCGCCTCAGCAGTGCTATACTGCGCATCAATCACAAGCAAATCTGCACCGGCGATGTGAGGTTTCAATTCCAAAAGTTGACCGCGGTCTTCTTCTCTGTATTCCACATCCGTACAAAACAAAAATTTCTTTTCCCCTTCACGAACACGATATCCCAAACAACTGCCCGGATGACGGAGTCCGAAAGGAATGACCTTTAAATTTCCGAGTGGATAAGATTGAAATTCTTTCCAAAGATGAAATTCTTTTTTGGAAGCCATCTGATTGAAGGTAATGGGAAAGTTTTCAGGATGTTGCTGGCGAACGAGTCTTTCTTCCAAGTTCGCAATCGCAGAATAAAAATGAATGTTAGTGGTCGGAGAATAAGCCGGTTTGAAAAAAGGCCAGCCTTGGATATGATCCCAATGTGTGTGGGACACAAGTATGTTGATATCGAGAGGTTGTCCGTTGAAAGCAATCGGAGCGAGAAGGTTTCCCAAAACACGAATTCCAGTCCCCATGTCGAAAATAACTTTTTCTCCGGATTCCCCTTCCAAATATACACAGGTGGTATTTCCACCTAAGTCTTGTTCCAGGGGGATGGGAAGGGATTCCAGAAATTTCTCTTCGGAAAAACCATTTGGATTTTTGGTCCACTCGGCTTTGGCTTGTTTTAAGATCTTCAGCAGTTTATCCTGCTGTTCCCGTTTCCCGACTGGAGTCGGTAACGAGCCTCGAACACCAAAAAGAGTAATTTTCATTCCATTCCTTTGGGAAATCTTTGTTTCCTGTGAAGATTGTTTTCAGAACTTGTATTCTAAAGTCAAATATCGGTAGAAAGTGGTAAGTTCCTTGTTAGTAAATCCTGAAATTCGTCAAAAGCTATGGAAGTTCACCTTACGAACGCCCTATTCTTCAGACTATCTCCTGCAACCTAAAGAGTGGGGAAAAAAAATCGACATAAAAAAATGTTTCCCCGACCACATAAAAAACTACTGGCTTGAACTGGGTTCAGGTTGGGGAGAAGTAGCAATCGAACTTGCAAAAAAAAATCCGACTACGGGCTTTCTATTAATGGAACGAAAAATTGACCGAGTGATCGCTACGGAAGAAAAAAGGAAAGAATTGGGTTTGGAAAATATCCGTTATATGACAGTCAACTTCCAATGGTTTTTTTCAGAACTCTTGGAAAAAGAAATGTTTGAAACAGTTTTGATCAATTTTCCCGATCCTTGGCCCAAAAGAAAACATCATAAAAACAGAGTGATGAAGCCGAAATTTTTAGAAGAAGTCCATAACCTTTTGGCACCAAACGGGCGTCTTTTGTTTGCAACGGATTACGGTCCTTACGCCAGAAAATGTATTTCTCTGTTTCGCAAAACAAGCAAATTCAATTGGGAAGGAATGGAAGAATATTTTTTTGACCGCCCCGAATTCCCCCGATCTTTTTTCGAAACGGAAAAAAGAAACGAGGGGAAACAAATATACTATTTAGAAAGAAACAAAGTCTAGATCACTCATTTAAGTGTAATCGTTGTCAGGCGTTTTCCGTCTTTTTCCGATCTCCAAGGAACGGATTTCTTTTTACCGTCAGTAGTGACTGTGAGTTCTTTGGATTTCGGTTCCACAATATGTTCTCCCACAGGAAAACGAAACTCAGCATCACTCGGGTAAGAATCGGACCACTTCAAACCGGATTTCCAGACAAATATCTTTTCTTCCGTCTTGATATGAACCGTATCTTCAGTTTCGTAAAAGCCGCGAATATTTCCTACATTCGGAAGTGCCCCTAGCTTCGATTTGGAATCGATTTCAAAGATTTGATTTTCCACTTTCACCAAACAGGAATTTGCTCCACAACCAAGAAATCCGATCTTATCACTTGAGCCTTTTTTAAGTAAAGAAGCAGTCGGCGGATTCGGGTTCGGGACGGAAAGAGGAGTGGAAGAAAACAAAAATTCTTTTTTATTTTCTCTGAGAGTCACCAAATTTCCCGATTTGGTAACAGCAAAAGAATTCAAATCCTTCCATTTTAGTTCTGATTTTTTCTTTCCATTCCAATCCAAAATGGAAAGAATCCTTTCTTTGTCTTTGGGATTTTCATTCAGAACAAGAATGGAATCACCGCCCAAATCCGCTTGTAAAATCGGATATGTATTCGGCAAAGAGAGAGTGATCCCTTTTTTTCCAGTGTCAGGATAGATTTTCTGCACCACACCGTTTTTAAATGCTAACAACTGTGTGCTGGGGATAAGATAAGTGAAGGCTTCAGGAGTAGAAAGTTTCCAAACAGGTTCCTTTGTATTTCGATCCAAACCGGCAAGTGCGGTTCCGTAGTTCACAATCACCCGGTTCGGGTATAGGATCGGATTTCCGACCACGGTTCCGCCCAAAGTCAAATCGGTTACAACAAAAGGAACATCGTCCATATCTTGCGTAGGAAGAAGACGGGCATATTTTGTTTCAGGATATTCCTTCCAAATCTGATTTTGAATCTGAATTCGTTTGGAATGGATGCTATCATCGGGATCTTGTTTGTATTTCGCATCCAAAATCTTCCAATGAGCAAACAATGCTTCCGCAGACCTTTCTTCTTTTAAAACCGAGAGAACCGATTTCTCCGCATCATCCAACCGATTCTCTCTGAAGTAAATATAAGCAAGTTGCAATTCTCCGTCTGTAAAATCGGGATTGTTCTTTTTCAAGTCTTCAAGGAGTACCTTCGATTCTTTCACCAAATCCTCATTAAAGTAGGCAACTGCCAAATTATAAGAAGATAAGGAAAAATTGATGTCCTTCACACGTGCTTTTTCGAATTCTTTTTTGGCTGGCTCGGTTTGGCCCAGTTTGTACAAACTGAGTCCTTTTGCTACATTCGCCGGAGCAAAATTTCCATTGAGTAAAATCGACTTGTCCAATTGGGAGATGGAAGGCTCGTATTCCTTCTTTTTCATCGCAATCAAACCTAACATATAATAGCTGTAAAACGAATCCGGCTTTTCCCTTAAAAGATTGTTAAATCCTTCTTCCGCTTTGGAAGTTTCCCCTTTTTTGTAAAAGAAAGCATAGATTCCTTCCTTGAAAGAAGATGCGTTGTCTTTGTTTTCTTTTGCGGCTTTTTCCAGAATGGCGATTCCTTTTTCTTCTTCACCCTTAGCCATATAACATTCCGCTATCTTTACCAGAAGAGACGGTTTTGGGATTTTATTATAGGCTTTTTGGTAAGGAACAATGGCTTCATCGTATTTTTTCTTATCGTAAAGCCAATTGCCCTCCGCAACCCAAGGGAGAATTTCCGCAAAACGCGCGTTCTCCTGAATTGTCTTTTCCGTTTGAGTCACCTCGGGAATGTCTTTGGAATACTTTTTGGATTTTTGAATATAGTCGGCGGCATTCGAATAATTTTCTTTCTCGTTTTCTTCTACTGCCTTTTTGTAATAAAGACTTGCGAGACGATAATTCAAAGCTTCATTGTCCGGAAATTTTTTCTTCAAACCAAGATAGGTGGATTCCGCTTCTTCGTATTTGCCGGCGTCTTCCGCAATCCTACCAAGTGTAATTGCAGCAAAGGGATCGTCCGCGGAAAGTTTTTCAAGACGTTTGATGTATTCTTTCTCTTTTTTAGAATCACCTGTTTTAGCATACAAACGTGCAAGTCCTTGGACGGAACCCAAATTCTCCGGGTCATTGCGCAATGCTTCTTGATAGGAAGACTCGGATTTTTTATATTCACCAAACACGAAGTAAGCGCGACCGAATGCATTATGGGGAGAAGGATCTTTAGGAGAACGACCGAGTGCCCGACCGTATTCTTCCAAAGCCTGTTTCTTCTTTCCCTGTCTTAAAAACTGATCACCATTAGCGACAAACAACTGTGCTTCGGCAATCGAGAGAGCCTTTTTAAGATCTTCTTTATTTGCGTGAGGATGGGATTCGGCTTTTTTCAAAACTTCAATTGCCTCTGCATTTCTGCCTTGGTCGAGAAGTACATATGCCAGATTCAATTTCGGTTCGAAGAAATTTTTGTCCCAAACGGAAGAATCTTGAAAACTGAGAGTTGCTTTCTGGATTTGTCCCCATTTCCACTCGCAAATCCCTTGTTTGTTTTTCAATTCTGCATTCCGGGGAGATTTTTTAAGCGCAATGCCGGTCGTCTTCAAACACTCGGAAAAACTTTTTTTACGAATTTGCACGTTCGCTAAACCGAGATAAGCAGCAGCAAGACTGTCCTGCAATGACAAAGCTTTTCGGAAACTAGCTTCGGAATCAGTGTATAAAGTTTTTAGAAAATAAGCGTTACCCAGGAATGTCCAAAGAGAAGCATTTGACGGCTGCAAATCGGTCGCCTTCTTATATTCGGAAATGGCAATATCATATTGTTTTTTGGAAACCGCATCGTTTCCTTTTTGGACCAAGGATGCAATTTTTGTGGATTGTTTGGCTAAACCTGCAGACTTTAGATCCGGCTGGAGCGCTTCTGCTTTGGCAAAATAGCTTTCCGCCTCATCATATTTTTTTAGTTCCAAACAAACATCACCCAGTTGATTGAGTAACTCTACAGGATAAGGAAAATTCTTGTTTTCTTCCAAGGGTTTTAGAGTAACATAACTCTCTTGATATTTTTTCTGGGCTTTGAGTAAAGTTCCCACCTTGTATTTGTAAACCGGCTCATCCGGCCTAATATCAACTAACTTTTGATAAGTGGTGGTAGCCTCTTCGTTCTCTCCCAAAGTAGACTGAACCGTCCCGAGACCAATGAGTAATTTTTCATTTTGGGAATCCAATCTTTCTCCCAATCCATATGCTTCCTTTGATTCCGCATATTCTCCCAATTGGTATTTGGAGGCACCAAGCAAAGAATAGGCTTCCACAGTTTCATACTTCCCATTAGCTTCGTTCGCATGCGCGATTGCTTCTTCGAATTTTCCTTTTTGGAAATCATTATTCCCTGCCGCCAAGATCAATCTTGCCGCTTCCAGGTTTTCCTTATCGGATGCAGTTGTGGCTTTATCCGCAAGTTTGTCACTAACGGAAACGGATCGAAAATCACGCGATTGACAGTTCCATAAAAAAACAGAGCTAACAATAAATAAAGACAGGAGAGGTTTTTTCATTTTTTGATTTTCTCCTCAAATTTTACCATATCGGGATAATGAATTTTAACACCTCGGACCGGATTTCCGGAAAGAAAGGAATCCGAAGGAGTGAGGATGGCAATACGCCAGAGGGATTTAAAGTTCCAAGGTTTTTCCTGAATCAAGGAATTGCCCAGATAAACGCGTAACAGTTGCTTTTCGGGATCAGTTTCCCAACGGAACACTCTACCCTTTTCAACGTCTTCCGATTTCCAACGGTAAGAAGATTTTACAAGAGATTCTTTTTCGTCTTTGGCAAAATTAACCAAATGAAAATCGGTTTTGTCTACGACGACAAGAATGGAATGACCTTCTTTGTCCGTAAGATAGATTCCCAATCTTCCGCCTAACTCGCCTGCAAGTCCCAGTTTGATACTGGATTCCACACGATCAGGAATGATATCTTCCGAAAAAACTCCATACCAACCTTTGGGCAGGTCCTGTTTTTTCTGGAATAGAAGTTGGCCCGGAAAAGAAGCCACAAAATGAGGGGAACCGCCCGATGTTTCCCAGAACTCTTCCGCTTCCCAACCTGCACCTTCTTCCAAAGCAATAGGAAGCGCCAGACTTGCAATGGATTTGGGACGGATTGAAATTTCGGAACTGGCGTATTCGTAATTATTATTTTCTCTTGTACGTACGAATTGTACATTATAACTTCCGTAAGGAACACCGGATTCGGCATATTGGGTTTTTCCCTTTTTCTGACCGGATACCAAAACATCCAATCCCGTCGGAAAGCTGGATAATAGAACCGTTCCCTGAGAAATATCGTCATTCCACTCTTGGAATACACGGCTGGTCTTTCCTGCGCGAATCAAAATAGAACGAAAAACCGGATCCTTTCCCGGTTTGGAAAAAGACAATTGGTGTTTACCATTTAACATGGAATAATCGATAAGAGGAGCTTTGCCTATTTCCTTACCATCCAACATAATGGAAGTCCCGGGAGAAGAGGAAAAAACGGAAACTTTTCCGCGTACAGTGGATTCCAAGATTTTTTGAATCTCGTCATTTGAAGGAGCGGAAACTTCGGATAAGTAAGAATGAACCGACGGAACAAGGGGAACCAACTTATTTTTTGCCTGAAAGATTTCCAAAGTCTTTCGCTGGTTTTTTGTCGCAATCGTTGTTTCATCATGGATCTGATGGTAACTGTAAAAAGCCGATCCGAAGTTTTGCGAAAGAACCGGGTCTTTGTACTGGACATTGACTGCAATTTCATCCTTATTCGATGAAAATTGTAATTCCAAAATCACATCAATATCATTTGCTTTTAAAACCTCTCCGTCCCCAATCCGAGAAGGATCTACGGAAACATATTTTCCGAAAGAAGCATGGGAAGAGATAACCCGTTCTTCCAACAAATTGATTTCTTCCCGATTGACACCGGGAGAAAGTTCCCGCCAAACTATCGTAAAGTGAGGGGCCTGTTTGATCAGTAATCTTTCCCGGTAGTCTCTACCGGAAGGATTTGGTTCGGAAAGTCCAGGCTCCGCACTTCGGAAGACCGGTTTCGCGATTGAAGAGTTTAAGGTCTCAATCTGTGAAACGGAAGCACAAGCCTGGAAAACAAAAGCGAAAACCGCTATTAAAATAAATCTCATCTAGTCTTATCAAAACCTTCTTTGGCTGGTAATTTCAATGAATCTTTTTGTACATCTTTTTGAATGTATTTGGATTCTTCTATGGATTTTGCAGTGGTGATCACTTCATCCGATTTGTTTCGGGTAGCTTCTTTTCTACGAACGGAAGTTTCCACTTCGTCAAGAGAAAATCCTGCATCCATTTGTTTCAACACTTCGTTATTGGATCTCAACTCATCGGATAAGGATTCGAATTCCAACATCTTGGTGTTCTCAAAAACAAGCATCTCTTTCAATTCTCCAAGAGATTGAGAATCCAAAGGTTCTACTAATTTTTCACTCAGTTTGGAATTGGGACCGACTGTTGCTTTCTTTTGTTTGTCTAAAACCAATTCGTTTTCCGAATTTGATTTTTTAATGGCAATCGCTCCGTCAAGAACTGTGTATTTAACAACACAATTACTTTGGCTGCAAGGAACAGATCCTGATTTCGAACTTGGATTTTCTACGCTGGTCAAGAAGGAAGTCCCTCTAACACCCGCAATCGAAGTCGAAGTGATTACGTAGAAGGATTCGGACTTACGCTCTTTCCTGAGAACGGTGACTAATTTTCCATACTGAAGATTCACTTCAGTATTTCGTTCTTCCGCACGACCTTTTAAAGCGGAATTGACACTGAGGGAAGTGTTTTTGGCAAGTTTCAACACGCCGTCTTCACCTAACAGAATTTCGGCTGCACCATTTGCGCCCGTTACCACCGTGTCGGTTGCAACCAAAGCATCGCCTAAGCTGGGTTTTATTTGGTTTCCTTCACGTAACAAAACGACATCGCCTTTGATAAAGGCAAAAACGGCCGCTCGTTCTACTTGTGCCTCGGGATTGGAAGTCTTGGAATCCTTTTGACAAAAAAGACTGAATATGGCAAAAATTGCCACGAAGACCAGAGTGAATTTTTTGGGGGAAAGAATGAGTTTCATAGCGCCTCCTCTAACGAAAGAACATCCTAATTTTAATAAACAACTGAGAGCCTTGCAACTCTTTTACCTAATATCTTTTTGTGATTGCCTGGGACCAATGGTCTCTTCTGGTCACACGGTGGGGTTTATCCAAACTTTCGAACATGGATTCGAGATTTTTTTTACGAGATTCCAATAAACCGGTCTCCATGAAGCGCACCATATTGCATTCGAGACCCAAGTCACAACAATACGGGGAAGAACATTTTTCCTTTGCCAAAGAAAGTTCGGGAAAACTTTCCAAAAGCTCCTGTTTGGATAGATGAAGAATCCCCCATTCCTTCACACCGGGAGAATCAATGATCACGGTGTCTTCTTCTAAAAACACTGCAAGCGAGTTTGTAGTCGTATGTTTTCCTTTTTTGGTGGAACCGCTGACCTCATTCGTTTTCTGAACTTTCTGAACACTTTTTTTTGTTAGTTGGTTCAGCAAGGTCGATTTACCGACTCCCGAGTTTCCGCAAAGAAAGGTTTTCTTTCCTTGCAGAACTTTCCATAAAACAGGGAAAGATTTTTCATCTTCAATGGAAATGCTCATCACATCATAACCCAGATTGGAATAAAAATCCTCCTTTTCTTTTTTCAAGGATGAGTCTACCAA
This sequence comes from Leptospira ilyithenensis, assembly GCF_004771005.1. Classification (GTDB taxonomy): domain Bacteria; phylum Spirochaetota; class Leptospiria; order Leptospirales; family Leptospiraceae; genus Leptospira_A; species Leptospira_A ilyithenensis. Next base: position 98,527 of record NZ_RQHV01000007.1, on the reverse strand, counting down.
ATCGGATTTTGTAAAAATGATAAGAGGTTTGATTTTGGTATGATAACAAGCAACTAACAGCCGATCAATAAACCCGTCTTTTGTTTCAGGATCCTTATAGGAAGCAAGTATTGCCACTTGGTCGAGATTTGCGCATAAAACATGATTGTCTCCATGTTCGCTTCTGCGAGTGAGATAGTTCGATCTTTCTTCTTTTTCAAGAATGATCCATTCTTCTCCGTAGCCTGACTCGGCAGTCACAAGATCACCGACTACAAACGGATGTCTGTCTTCCGTGCTCTTCAATCTCAATTTGCCTTTGAGAACCGCGCGAACATACAATCTATCCTTTGAGTATAACTCATAATAGGCTCCGAAGATGCGTGCGATTGTAAATTGTTCTTTACCCAAAGATGAATTCCTAATAGAGTGAGGTTCTTCTTTCAAGTTATCAGGAACCATCATGAAGATACAAGCCATCTTTCGATTTTTTCTCGGTGGAAAAAAATCAGAAACTGCGGAAATCCCCACCCATACCCGTCCGCAAATTCCAAAGGAAGATGAGAAGGGACCCAAGAAACGGGATGAACTGGTACAAAATCTATTTGCACTCGAAAAATTCAAAGAAGATCTGATTTCTTATAACGATCCGGATATCATCAGCCAAACGATCGCCAACTTTCTTGCGGCAAAAATCCCGGCCGAATTCGTTTTGGTTTATACTTGGGATGAAAAGGAAGGACATTTTCGACCAAGGCCTTATCCCGACGGTGCCAATTCAAACATTCTCACATCGCTTCCCGTGTTCGATCCTTTTTTGCTTTGGCTTTCCGACCGTGAGGGAATTCATTTAAAAGAAAATTTTGAAAACGAAAAAACTCATAATCACTCGAAAATAAAAAACGCCGCTCTCAGTTTCTTTGACAGAACAAATTCCATGTTAGTTGCTACTCTTGCAATGAAAAGCAGCCTGGTAGGTTTCATACTGCTCGGCAAAAACACAAAAAAGCATAGTTACGGACTAGCGGAAATCGAAACCATTCTGGAAATTCTTTCCGTTTCTCTTATGTCATTATCCAATTCGATGATTTATCAACAGTTAGTTCATCTCACTGAAACACTGGAAGCCAAAGTTCGGGAAAGAACCAAAGAACTGGAAGAAACGCAAGCCCATCTGGTTCAATCGGAAAAGATGGCTTCTCTCGGTGTAATGGTTGCGGGAATTGCACACGAAATCAATACTCCAGCGGGAGTAATCAACGGTAGTGCCGAAAATCTGGAATCCAATTTGATTTATATTTTTTCACATTTGGCGGATCTTACCAAACTGATTCAAAGCCCCGATCTTTTGAAAAAATACATGGACGTGCTCTATTGTTTGATTCGGGAAGAATCGAAAGGAAAAATAGATCCGAAAGATAAATTCAAATTAAAAAAAGAAGCCAAACACAGGTTCATCGAAAGAGGATTGTCGGAACACGATGCTTCAGAGCTTGCCACCTTTCTTATCGAAAACTCCATTGTACATTTGGAATCGGAATTGGTTTCCATTTGGAACGAAGGTGGAAAGGAAGTGTATGAGATTTTGCGGAATAGCGCCGGACTTCACCGCAATGTCAAAAATATCAAGTATGCCATACGCAATGTGGTGCGGATTGTAAAAGCGCTTAAATACTATTCCCACTTGGGCCAATCTTCCTATTCGGAAGCCGATCTTCATGAGGGGATAGAGAATACATTGATCATAGTGCAAAGTCAAATCAAACAAGGTGTGGAAATTGATCGCAGATATGAAAAGTTGCCGCTCATTAAATGCAATATTGACGAACTGAACCAAGTCTGGACCAATCTGATCACGAACGCACTTCATGCAATGAAGAAAACGGAAAAACCTCACCTAATCATTTCTACACGAAGGATAGGCGAAGACTATGTGTTAGTCGGATTTGAAGATAACGGATGCGGAATTTCCCATGATATCAAAGACAAAATCTGGGACCCTTTCTTTACTACAAAAGACCAAGGGGAAGGAACGGGACTTGGGTTGGGAATCGTAAAAGGAATCATAGAAAAACACAAAGGAAGGATCGAACTGGAGTCCGGCTCGGATACAACCAGATTTTTGGTGTATCTTCCGTTGGCAGGCCCTGGGGATGTTCCAATGATCCCAAAAGAGATGATCCGGGAGATACGAGGGTGATGCGACATAATGTGGCAGTGAATATTGAAATCCCCCGCCCTGTTGATCAGCTTCGCTGATGATTCTCCGAATACTTTTCGCTTTTCTATTGGCGCTCAAAGGGGTTGGGGGGTGTGGTTCGTGGGCTGCAAACAACCGCCTAACACAAATTCCAGTTTCCCGCTACTCTCTTCTTTCTCTCCCAAAAAATTTTTAAAATAAGTTCGCCTTTTTGCCATTGAATCACGGAAAAACTGCGGAAGCAAAGTAAATGTATCCACTTTACAATTCTACTTCCCGAAAATTCATTTAGACCCAATGGAAAATCAAAAAAAAATTCATTCACCCGGTTTATTGGAAAAATGGGGAAGAAAGGTTTTATTTTCCTTTGCAGAAAAAGAAACGGACAAAAAATCCAACGACCAATTCAATTTTCGGCAAAGTTCGAATCGGATCATTTGGCGGGGCAGCTTTCTATCATTTCTCATAGGATTTGTGCCTTCGTTTTTATTTGTATATGTCAATTTTTTACTCCCGCAAGCCGAAGAGTCCGTATTAGAGTCAAGAATCGTTCATATAATCTATGTTTTGTTACTGATCGTATTTTTTACTCTTATTGAGTTTTATTTATTATTCAAGCTGGGGTTGTACGAATCTTATCGGATAGCTGAACTTGCAAATATCGAGCTAGAAGACGAGCCGGAACTTGTAACCCCGATTCCGGGAATGCTTGCACGCATCGCTCTTGAAATCCCGGACCCGGAACTCAGATTATTCGGAATTGATCCGTATCAAAGATTGAATCGCAGAACCCTGGCTTTGAAGACATTGCTTTACAAGATCAAAGTGATACTTTCAAACATTCTCGCAAAATTTGCGTTAAAGGCTCTCATCGGAAGAGGTTCGTTACGGCTTTATATAGAATATGTTTCAGCGCCGATCACAGGTTTTTGGGATGCGTATGTCACATTCCTGATCTTAAAAGAATTAAGGATGAGAGTGATTACAAGAAAGATCGCGGAACGAATCATCATAGAAATAAACGCGGTTTCCATAAATCTTACGGCAAACGGAAAATTAGCCTGTCTCCAGGCAATTGCAAATTCAATCGTGTTTACAAAAACGTTTCATCCTAATTTCGAATTTCTACTACTAAAGCTTGTTAAATGCTTCGGATTGAATTCCGATTTAAAAGATCTGGACAAATTGTCCGAGTTTCAGAAAACATTATCCCTGTGCAATCCTTTCGAAAGAAAATTAGCATTTCACTTATTTCTAATCGGTTCCTGTTTTGACGGAAATCTGAGTGAAGAAGAAAAATCCATTTTGCCCGCTATCCATCCTGATTTTTCCGAAGAAGAATGGAAATCCACGAAAGAATTATCCCAGCATATTCGATCGGGAGAATTGAAGGATGCCATCTCTGTCACCGAAAAAATGATGCAATGATTTTTAAATCCCCTATTTTTGGAAAAACCGTCTAATTAAAAAGACTGGTAAGGAATAATCATGGCATCCGTAACATTAAAAGGCAATCCTATTTCTTTGGAAGGAAATCTTCCTAAAGCAGGAGACAAAGCTCCCGACTTTCATGTAACCGCTCAGGACCTGAGTGAAATTTCTTTAAAAGATTTTGCAGGCAAAGTAAAAATCTTCGTAGCAGTTCCAAGTCTGGACACATCCGTTTGCGCAATCGAAGCAAAAAAATTCAACGAAAAAGTAGCAAAAGAATCCGAGATCACCACCTTAATCGTATCAGGCGATCTTCCTTTTGCAATGAAACGATTCTGCGCCACGGAAGGAATTTCTTCTCCGAATTTTATAACAGGATCTCAGTTTAGAAATTTTTCTTTTTCCAAAAACTACGGAACACATATAGGGACAGGACCATTGACCGGACTATCCGCGCGCGCTGTCTTCGTTGTGGACAAATCGGATGTAATCCGTCACGTAGAACTTGTTCCGGAAATAGGAAGCGAGCCAAACTATGAGACAGTACTTACAGAAGCAAAAAAACTAATCTAAGTTAATTCATGGAGAATGCAGTCCAGGTTTTTTGATTTTGCATTCTCCTGAATCGTTTTTACCAGATTCGAATCAAAGGTAAAAAACACTCCGTTCCATTCTTCTTTCCCTAAAAAATCCAAACAATAATTCACTGCGGAACGGGTTCTCGTTTCATCCATATGTCGGAAAGGTTCATCCAATAAAATCCAAGGTATCTTTTCTTCACCGGACATCCTTTTTGCATATTCCAAACGAAGTGCAAAGGATAATAATTCCTGTGTGCCTGTGGATAGATTGTCAAAATCCCTTAATTCGTTTCTTTTGTCGAAACTGGAAGGTTTTTTGGCAATATCATCCCATTCCAATTTTCTAAGTTCATTTCCTGAAAGAAGTTCATTCCATCTCTTTCCTAAAGACTCGATCAAAACTTGCATTTGATTGCCCGAATTTGCATCCATATCAGCAAATACCTTTGCCAGATTCTGATAAGCGCTAAAATTCAGCTCTGCATCGTCAAAGTCCTTTTTCGCCTGATCCAAGTCAGTTGAAGATTTTTCCCATTCTTTTAAAATCCGATTCAACCTTTCGGTGGAAGTGGCGACCAAACTTGCTAAAGAATATTGCAGTTCATGAACTTCTTTGGACTTTATCTCTTTGTCCTTTTTTTTAGATTCGATCGTGAGTTTCAGATTCGATTTTTCATTTTTTTCATCCAAAGAAAAATCCTTCGGTATGTTTTCCTTTTCGAAATTTGTTAATTTGTCTTTTATTCTTAACTTTAATTCTTCAATCGAGTGTGTTAGGTGTTCTTTGGCAATTTGAGAAAGACGCAAGTCCAATTCCGAAAATTCCTCCAAAACAGATTTCGCCGATCTGATTTTATCCTTGTATTCTTCTATGGAAATAGAATCGGATTTTTTTAAAATTTCTTCTGTGATCGTTTTGGTCTCTTCCCACTCTTCCTGCAACCTACGGATCTTTTTCAAAACATCCGTTAGATGGTTCTTCTCGGAAATCAAAGCATCTTCCTTTATTTGATTTTGTCTTCGTTCGGATTCCAAATCGGAAAAATAACCTTTCAATGCTTCTCTGATTCCGTCCTTTGTAGCAAGAATCGGCCGAATCGTATCCTTTGTTTGAAGGATCATATCTTCCGATAAATATTTAACATGGGCGTTTACAGATCCTTCATCTTTTTCTATATTTATCTTTTTAGCGAAAAGAAGAAATACAAGTCCCCCTGTCAAAACAAGCAGCAACCCGCCGATGAACAAGGGAGTAACGGTGAATCCGTCCTTCACAGAAAGTATACTTGCAATAAAACCTATAAAGGAAATTGAAATAGAGGCAATAATATAAGGAACCTGCCAAATAATCTGTGTTTTTACAATCGTTGCCGATAAAATTTCATCCAATCGTTTTTCAAAACTTCGAGCCATCGGTTCAAACAACGAGAGAGAATTCAGTTTCTTGTCCGCTTCCTGTCTTTCAAGAGAAAGAGAAGCGATTCTTTTTTCTTTTTCTTCCGATGCATTTTTCAAAGATTTGATTTCAAAAGAAAGCTCGGAGGATTTTTTTTCGGAGGAAGTAAGCAAACCTTCAGAATTGGATTCCAATAGTTTTTTCAGACTGGAAATATTTTTGGATTTATCTTCCCAAAGAAGAACGGATGCGTACAATTTGTCCAAAGAAGAGTGAGTTTCTTTTTTTTCCAAAATCTCATAACGAGCGTTTGTTTGTATCAGGAAATCTTCCATCTTTTTCAATTCTTCTTCCAAATTTTGCTTTTTGGTTTCCAAATCGGGAATGGAAGACCATTCCTTTAAACTATTCATTCGGTCCCGATCAATTCTCAGAAAATCGGCTTCCGCTTTATCCAAAGATTCTTTGAGTGATTTGTAATTTTTGGCGGCTTTTCTAATTCCTGTTTTTTCAGAGGACTCCAAACATTTTTCTTTTAATTTCTTCGGATCAAATCCCGTATCAAATAATGAATTCTGAATGACTTGGATCACTTCGTTTTTGTTTTTATCTTCATCCAAATTGAACTGAACATTTCCTTCCCGAATGGCATAGGTATGCAGAAAACTGGGAGCCGAGATGGAATAAGCAGGAATGGAAGATTGAACCGATTTGTCTTTCTGATAGCGGGCATTTATTTTTTTTCCATAAACGGTTGTTCCACTAACTTTAATTAAAGAGGAAACGATTGCATCAAATACAGTGGTTTTCCCTGATTCATTTCCTCCGTAAAAAATAGTAATCCGTTTGAATGAAAAAGATTTGTTAACGAATAGTCCGAATTTTTTTAAACTGATATCCATTCTTAATTTTTTCCCGATACCAACATTTCAAAACCGAGCCGTTTCATTCTTTCCCAGGTTTTGGGATCTTCGCTGTCTTTTCTTTTTTCCATCTCGTCCACAAAACGTTTGATAAATGTATTTTCCTGGATTCCGGAAATCAGACGTAAGCCCGACTCTTCCTTGTCAAAATCCAATGCTCTGAATTTCGATTTCCATTCTTTCAAGAGTTTTGATTCAAAATTCTTTTTAGGATTCATATCTTCCACATAACCGTTCCATCGGATATAGACCCAATCGTTCGGACCGAATCCTTCAAAGTAAAATTCCGGATCTTTTTCAGGCTTTCCGTCTAACGCCAGATCAATGTTCACTTCCCGAAACTGTCCCGCTTTTTCCCAGATCAAAGGTGATTTTTGAATGCGGTTGTTTTTTACTTCCAACAAATACCCTTGTCTCGGACCGGTTTCCCCTTTTCTCCAGACTCGGGAAGATCCCGCATAAGCAATCTCGCAATTTCCAAACATTTGGGAACGTGCCGAATGGATATGACCGACTGCCACATAATCACAGTTCAACGACTGTAACTGATTGGAATCCAGTATCCCTCCGTCCTCTTCTTCATTATTGATTCCCGCAAAACTCATCCCGGACACGGTCGCATGTGCCATTCCTATTCTGAGTTTTGCTTTTTTGGAAGGTGGATTGCCGGTTAATAATTTACCGTAGTTTTCCTGATGAGGAATTCCCAAGATTTCAACTTCGTCATTCAAAGGAATCAATTCGTAAGGCTCCCGATCAATTACCTGAACTTGGGGACCCCAATCGAATTTCCCGTACCCGCTTTCAGTTCCTTTCCTGCGCAGAGCTTCATGATTTCCCGGAAGAAAATAAACTTTGCCGCTAAACTGCTTTGTCTCTTCGACAAAGACCGTACGAAGCGATTCCAGGTCTGAATAAGTATCGAATATATCACCACATAACAATACTGCTATGGCTTTGTTTTTTTCCGCAGTTCGGAAAATTTCCCGGAGAACATCTAATCCGTATTCCTTGTCATTGGAAGCGGATAAATGCAAGTCGGATGCTTGAATCAGTTTCATATAATACCCAATCAATCCATTTTACAGGAGACATGGGACAAAATAGCAAGGCATATGAAAAAAGAAAAACTAAATGACTCTGTCTTTTCTAAATTCTTCTATATTTCCTTCGGAATATCCCAAAGATTTCAAAATTTCGTTCGTATGTTCCCCGTGGTCAGGAGGGTCATTTCGATAAGTGACAGGGGTTTCCGAAAAATGAAAAGGAGAACCGAATTGAAGCACATCCCCGTATTTGTCGGTTTTGGTTTCAAATATCATTTTGCGTTCTCTGAAATGAGAATCTTTCACCACTTCTTCCAAAGACAAAATAGGGGTAAGGCAGGAATCTTCATTTAAAAAAATAGGTTCCAAGTCAACATAGGTTTTTGATAAGAAATAATCAACTAACGTTTGCTTAACGATATGGAGGTTTTCTTCCGTAAGAGGAGTCTCTTTGGTTAGGTTCTCCAATCCTGCAGCGCGAAGAAAAGTTTGGAAGAACATATCTTCCAAAGCACCCAATGCCACATATCTCCCTTCTTTGGTTTCGTAAATATTGTAATTGGGAAGTTTTCCCGAGAGAATTTCATTTCCCGGCTCGGGAGATTTTCCGGAGGCAGAATAAATTCCTCCGAACAAAGAAAGAAACTGTAAAGATGCATCCGTCATTGAGACGTCGATCCTTTGACCTCTTCCCGTTTTTTCCCGATGATAAAGTGCTGCGAGAATGGCGGAGACAGCTGTCAAAGTTCCCCCTCCGATATCTGCAAGCTGGAACCCGGCGGGCCTAGGAGGATTTCCCGTTTGATGAAGAACTCCCGAGAGCGCCAAATAATTCAAATCGTGTCCCGCAAAGTTTACGTATTTTCCCGAAGTTCCGTATCCGGAAATTCCACAATAGATAAGTCTTGGAAATTTTTCTTTCAAGACATCGTATCCTATCCCCATCTTATCCATTCCGTCCGGGCGAAATCCTTCCAAAAGAATATCCGCATCGGCAAGGAGCTTGAATAAAATTTCTTGGGAAGCAGGACGTTTTAAATTCAAAGTGATGGCTTTTTTATTGCGATTCAACATCATGAATAACGCCGAATAACCTAAGTTACCTTTTAACATCGCGCGAGTGCCGTCATAAGCCCTGGGGTTTTCAATTTTGATTACTTCCGCACCCATATCGGCAAGATGCTGTGAACAGAGCGGCCCGGGAAGTAGCAAGGATAAGTCAACAATTTTCACACCTGCCAAGGGACCTGCAGATGGATTTGATTTGGGATTGGTCATGATATTTATTTACCGTTTCTTAAAAAAGAGCCGGGAATCCAAAGGGTTTGATACGTTATATATAAAGAGAAGTATCGGAAAAGAAAAGCGATTTTTATTCTGGTAATTGTCGTTCGGATTCAGTGATGAAAAAAATTCACCTAACGTTAGCTTGTATTTTATTCTTCACTTTTTCCTGCCAAACTATCGTACGCTCCAATCTTTTCCTTTGGCTCGGAGCATTCTTCAGCGGCTCTTCGGAAAAAGGCAATCTGATCTACGATGCAGATGTTTACCTTTTTACAAGTGAATCCGGAAAACAAGCCAGCTTCGAAGTCAAACTCAACCTTGAACCCAAAAGCGAAGTTCGTATCGGGCCGATCTCCGTTTCGGATACTACGGAAGGCGCCTTAGTCGGTGGCAATTATCTGACTTTCACTCCATCCGATTGGAATACGGTCCAAACAATCACGATCAAAGGACTTGATGATTCACTCAGTGACGGAAACATTTCCTATCAGGTCAGTTTGGGGAATTGGCTTACTGAGGATGGAAGATTTGCGGAACAAAGTCTCCCCATCATTCCATTAGTGAACACAGACGATGAAACATCAGGAGTCGCCACAAATCCTGTGAGCGGACTTCTCACTTCCGAAAACGGAACTACCGCAAAAATCTATTATGTTTTGCAAACACGACCGATGAGACCTGTGACCTTGAGCGGATTTTCTTCTTCCGTTCCTGCAGATGCAACAACACCTAACACGACTCTTACATTTACTTATGATAATTGGGACACCGCTCAATACATTGAAATAACAGGTGCGGATGACGGAGCTGTCATTGACGGTGCCCAAAATTATACAATTTCCGCCGGGCTTACCAGTTCCGATGATCCGTCTTACAATGGTAAATCTGTTCCCGTTGCGACAGGAACAAATACCGACAATGATACTGCCGGATTTACAGTCGTCAGCAACACTCCCTTAACTATAACAGAAGCAGGTGGTCTCGCACAATTTTCAGTCGTAATGAATACGATTCCTACCGGGAACGTTACCATTTCATCCATTGTCGCTTCCCCTGCGACGGAAGGAACAGCAACGCCGTCCTCTTTGGTATTCACTTCCGCAAACTGGAATGTTCCCCAGCTTGTCACTGTGACAGGTGTGAATGATTTCGAAGCGGATGGAAATCAAACAGTTACAATCGTTGCAAGTTCCGCAACATCAAGTGACGGATATTATAATAGTACACTTTGTATTCCTCCTGCAACGCCACTTTGTCCCGTTGCTCCGAGTTTTCCCAATGTCACAAATACGGATGATGATACCAGAGGATTTACACTCACTCCGACAAGCGCTGTCAGCTTTTCCGAAAACGGAGGATCCCAGGTGTTTTCATTCAGTCTGACTTCCAGACCTCCTGCCGGCCAAACAGTAAATATCACTGGCATCAATTCGTCTAACGCAGGACTAGTGACAGTCAGTCCGGCTACTTTGAGTTTTTCTTCCGCCAACTGGAATGTGCCCCAATCCATTACGGCTACAGGACAAAACAATGCGATTGATGAGGATACCAGATCTGTGACGATTTCCTTCGGTTCCGTGGATACGTCTTCCGGTTCCAGGGATACAGGCTACGACTCCGTTACAATTCCTTCTTCGGTCAGTATTTCGGTTACAGACGACGATACGGCGGGATTTACAATGTCGCCTGCATCCGGTTTGGTTGTAAATGAAAATGCTGGCCCCATATCCACGACATTTACAGTTGTTCTGAATTCCCAACCGACAGCAACCGTCAACTTAACAAGTATTACATCCAGCAATACCGCAGAGATAACCGTGTCTCCTTCCAGTCTCAGTTTTACTACTGCCAATTGGAATGTTGCCCAAACGGTTACAATCACATCAGTGTTAGATGGAAGCCTGGATGGAAACGGAAGTGTAAATATCAATTTTGCCAATGCCACTTCGGCCGATGCCAAGTACAGCGGGATGTCCGTTTCTTCCGTAAGTGCAACCAATGTTGATAGCGGCACTCCTCAAGTAATACTGCAAAATATTTCTTCCGGGTTGACTCTTTCCGAAAACGGTACATCTACGATTACTTTTGAAATCAAACTCGCTATTTTACCCGGCTCCACCGTTACAATCGGACCCATTGTAAGTTCGGACACTTCCGAGATCGTTGTTTTGGATAGCAGTGGCAATCCTACCACTTCTCGCAGCCTAACATTCACTACTACGAACGGACAGGCAAATAATTTTACAGGATCTTCATCAACAAGCGGATGGGATATTGCACAAACAATCACAATACGTTCCGTTACGGATGCATTCGATGACGGGGACATTCCGGTGAACATCAATATCCCGGTAGCCGTCGGTTCTTTTTATGCAGGGCTCAGGCCGGATCAAATCATTTCCGGTTACACACCTGCAACCGGAAATCTATTGGTTACATTGCTTGATAATGACACAAAAGGTTTTACCATTTCCACAGGAACTGTCTCTGTTACTGAAGGAGGCGCCAACGGAACCTTTACTGTAAGACTCAATTCAGCACCTTGTGACACCCCCGGGACTTTAGCAAACTGTGCGACAGGTTCCGTCACGATTCCTATGAGCTCGGAGGTATTTTCCGCACCGGACGTTACTCAATATACATTTTCTCCAGCAAGTCTTACTTTTACTCAGGCAAACTGGAACACAAATCAAACAGTAACAATCATTCCATCGAACGATTCATATGATGAGATTTTAACAAGAAATCATACTTTTACTTTAGGTGCGATTTCTTCTTCCGGCACGGATTATGACGGGCAGGACCCGAGCGATGTGACGGTATCCATTACAGATGACGATAATCCGTCACCTAACAAAGCAGCATTCGCTTTGAAAGCGGGTTCTCAAGCATTTACAGCAGAGAACGGATTGCAGACCACCTATCAGCTGCAATTGGCTACTTCACCGATTGTGGGAAACTCCGTCACAGTAACAGTCACAAGTACGAATTCCGCAGAAGGAAGAATCCTTGTATCCACGGGTCCCGATGTGCTTGCAAGCTCAAATGTGTATACTTTTGATTCCACCAATTGGAATATTCCCGTCGACGTTATAATCCGGGGGGAGCCGGATAACGGGGATACAGCAAATGTTAGTTATACGGTAACGGTATCGGGGGGAACCGAGTCGGGAAGCACACCTTCCTGGTACAATAGTTTTGTAGGAGCTACGGGCGCAACAGCCAATCTGATCAACTATGATGTTGCTGTAAGCAAGGTGACTATTTCCACTCCTGCTTCCATGAGCATGGCGGAAAATGCCGCCGCATTCCAAATATATATTTTTTTGGTACAAGCTCCCAGCAGTTCCGTTACGATTCCGATTTCCTTGAGTACATCTTATCCCTGCAGACTACTTTCCAGTCCGACAGTGGATCAATTTGCCATTTCCTCAACGACTGTTACGTTGGACTCTTCCAATTGGAATACAGCAGGCACTCACAACCAAATCACTGTTACTCCAAATGACGATGCAGCAAATGACGGAACGATTTCCTGTCCGATCCAAGTCGGCACACTCACTTCGGGAGACGCTTATTATAATGGTTACGATCCGACAGATCCCGGTTTGACTTTAACCGACAACGATACTTCAGGTTATACAGTCAGCAACCAGACCCCTAGCCCTTTCCTCACTTCCTGGTCGGGAGCACAGTCCGCTTTTGATTTGATCTTAAGTTCCCAACCGGTTGCCGATATTACGGTGAGTTACACTCCTACTCCTGGCGGAATTGTAACGTTCAGTCCATCGACTTTGACGTTCACTCCATCTAACTATGGTTCATCGCAAACGGTAACAATGACAGGCGTAAATACAGGAGTATCCGGAGATCAGAATTTTACCATCGCGCTGACCTCGTCTTCCGGTGAAGTTACAACAGGAGGCACCGGTTCCGTTCTTTATCAATCCTTATCCGCCTATACACTGCCTACTTCCGGCAGTAATATAGAAACCATATTCGATATCATTCCTTGTTCGAGCATAGTTTCCTGCCCGGGCGCAGGCGGTGCCAATGCAAGCGGTGGACTTGTGGGAAGCCCGGCACTTAACACAACTGAGGCGGGCGGGCAGGCAAGATTTCAAGTCAGACTTCGCGCAAGACCCGCATCCGGCGTCACACTTGGAACGATCACGAGCAACAACACATCGGAAGGAACCACTTCTCCGACAAGTCTTAGTTTTACAACTGGCAATTGGAATACTTTGCAAGATGTATATGTAACGGGGATCGACGACTTCAGTGTAGATGGAAATATCAATTTTTTAGCACAACTGGGTTCTTTGTCAGGAGGAGGAACCGGTTTCAACGGTCAAACTTTACCTGATGTTTCCATCACCAATACGGACGATGATACTGCTTCCGTCATCATCACTCCAACAGCCGGGCTTGTGACAACCGAGTCGGGAAGCACTGCCAATTTTACAATTCGTTTGAATAGTCAACCGAGTAGCACTGTGACGATTCCTCTCAGCTCTTCCAATACGGCGGAAGGAACGATCGCAGTCGCGAATGTTCAATTTGACGGAAGTTGTCCCGGTGTGGATTGTTGGAGCACTCCCAAAACGATTACGATCACCGGAGTAGAAGATGCAGGTGCGATAGATGGAAATATTCTTTACTCTATTATCACAGGAACAATCACTTCCGGAGATACGAATTATAACGGAATCAATCCGACGGACGTCAGCGCAACCAATAACGATAACGACTGATTTATTGAATATAACCTTGTTTGCGAAGTATATTCACCGCGTCTGTCTCCAATTTATCCGAACGAACGTATTCTTTTTTATTATTTCCGGATCTCCAAACTTGCAAGCGGGTTTCATTTGCAGGAATCGGTGAACCGATAGGAGAATCATACAAGGTTCCGCAATTCAAACTACAGCCAACAGGTGTTAAATCAAAAGAGCCCGCGCCCAAATGTCCGTTGGTAATTTCCAAATCATTTTGAAACAAATGAAAACTTGGGAAAGTCACATCAGGGTAGACTTCAAAGATAACTTCCGAATCCTGCGGTTTACCTTCGAATTGTTTGTATTTATCCGAATTCCAAAGAACGGTCAATTGTCTTTCCGTTTGGGAAATTTCCAAAGCAGGATTGGTGTTTTTTTTAAGGATACGGACTCGGCCCACATTCACCTGAGCTACAGCCTTCAAAGTCCCTTTTTTAAATTGTCCGGGATTCAGGCGAATCGTATAACGGGTCAAAGTTGGTTCCGTCAATCGGATACGCGACCATAAAGACTCAATCCTTGTCTTCTTATCGTTTGCAAGCTCCGAGTTTTTAATTTCGGAAATGTCCAAAAATCGAATCGGATGGATTTGTTCCGGGTCTTTGGAAACATCATAAAAATAGAAAGTTTCCCTACCGACTCCTCCTTCCCAAAATCGTCCTAACTCATGGAAACGATAGGATCGTTGTAGAAGAAAATCGTTTTCAATTCCGATTCCTTGAGTGGATCTTGTTTCTCCGTAGTACAACCGTTTTTTGGTCTCTTCACCGCGAATGATAGGAAACAAACTTTCTCCGTCGAGCCCTGATTTTTTTTCCATTCCCAACAATTCCAAAATCGTAGGATACAAATCAATGGAACGAGTTCTGTTTTTTAAAACCGCGCTTGTTGTTTGATTTGGAAATTTGATCAAGAGAGGAACGGAAATATTTTCCAAAAATAAATCCTGCCCGTGTCCGAAAAAAGTATTTGTTCCTGTAAAAGGAGAGATCGCATGTTCAGGATGCATCACCTCACCATGGTCAGCCGTTATGATGATGCAAGTGTTGTCCCAAAGTCCGTTCTTTTTTAAAGAATCAAATATAACGGACAACTCTTCGTCTACATAAGCGACTTCTCCGAGATAATCCCGCTTTCTTTCCTCCATAATTTCATCCGACTTTATTCTTTCCCGAAAGCCGGCGGGGGGAGTATAAGGTTTATGAGGATCGTTGAAATTCAAAAAAAAGAAAAAAGGTTTCTTAGTTTCCGAAAAAGAGGCAATGACTTCCAAACTTTTTTTTGTAATCTGTGGAGTGTCATTGCTCAAATGGGAATATTCATGCAGAGTTTGAAAACCAACATTCACACCTAAACCGTTTTTATCCGTAACGAAAGGATTGTTTCCCACCATGACCGTATTAAGCCCGTTTTGTGATAAAAGTTTTGGCAAAGGAAAAAGTTCGGATTCATAAAAAGCTGTTACTTCGTTTTTAGGAGCGGGGTAATCCCAAAAATTGACAGGGTTTCTCGAAGCATACTTGCCGGTAAAAAATACAAGAGTGGAGGGTCTTGTCCAAGCCGCATTGACCAGATGGTTTGCAAATACATAGGAAGTTTTGGAAAATTTTTCCAATTCGGGGGTAACCCCGTATCTTCCGATCACATCCCCCCGCAAGGAATCAATTACAATCCAGATGATGTTGGGTTTGCTCGGAACTTCGGGGACGGGGAAAGAAACTTTCGGGGAGGGTTTACAAAAAAACAGGCAAAGGGATATCAGAAAAAAGCAAGTAGGTTTCAAGATTCAACATCAAACATTTGCAAGGCGGTAAGCCAAACACCGATCATAATGAAAGCTATCCCAATCCACTGAGTCCAATTCAACCTTTCTTTGAAAAAGAAAGCAGATGCCATGAGCACGATGATAAATCCGCTGGAAGTGAACACCGGATAGGCGAGAGAAAGCTTGAGCCCCTTGCCCAAAACAAACCGATAACCGAGAAGTGCCAGTCCGAAGGAAGCAAGACCCGCAATAAAATAAGGATTTAAAATCGTCCAAATGATTCCAACCGGAGAGGAAGTGCCTTGGCCTTGCGCATCTTGTAAGGAAGAGGATTTAATCAATATATTCGCAAGAGCGTTGAAGAATACAGCTATACAGAAGACTAGGATGATCTGGACTTGCATGAGTTACTGGCAATTTGGAATGATTTGTAAGCAGGTCAAATAGAAAAATGAAAACAAAATCCTTTGCTTTCCGAGGAATCAATCTAACATACTACGACTATGAATCAGACAAACCTCCCCTTCTGTTCTGCCATGCCAACGGATACAGCGCCGGTTGTTACAAGTATTACCACGAGGCCTTGCAAAAAGACTACCGGGTTCTTGCATTGGATTTTGCAGGACATGGAAAAAGTGATTTCAGTTTGGATTTTAAAAATTGGAATTTCTTTCGGGACCAGATCTTATCCCTTCTCAACCACGAAAAGATAAATTCGATTCAAACCATAGGCCATTCTTTGGGAGGCGCTTCTACAATACTTGCTTCCGTCAAAGAACCGGAACGATTTGAAAAACTGATAACATTCGACCCGGTCATCCTCGGTTGGAAAATGATAACGATGGGGAAATTTTTAAAGAGCCCCCTGGAAAAGGGCGCATCAAAAAGAAGAAAAATCTTCAGCTCCATGGAACTAGTGAAAAGATCCTATCGTCAGTTTCCCGCCTTCGCAAAGTTTAACGACACTATCTTTGAAGATTATTTGAACTCTTGCCTTAAAAAAACGGGCAATGGAAACGAAGTGGAACTATGCTGTGACCCGAGAGTGGAAGCGCAGATATTCGGCGACTCGCATTATCATATATTCATAAATTTTTATAGGGTCTCTCGGGAAGTCCATGTGTTGATCCCTGAAAAATACGAAGTCTGCAGCCCTGACCTCGCAAAACTCATCACCAAAAAAAATCCGAATTCCTCCGTCACCATTTGGCCCGAGATCACTCATTTTTTCCCCTTTGAAAATCCCAAACAAACGTTAGATTGGCTGAGAATGAAGTTAGAACTCTAACCACCACCCCCAAACGGCAGAAAGCCGAACTTTGTTTTAAAAAATTTAACGAAAACAGACTTCCACTTTACAAATAAGTTAACATATGTTAAAAGGAACACATTGGGAGGCGGGTGTAGTTCCCCACCCAAATCAGGGCGGGGATACCAAAATCCATCCTATACCTCCCTTCCGGAAAGCTTTCTCTGATTTTTGTTTTTTGGGCGCCTCGGATCTATCGGATGACAAAAACCGATCGAACCCCCGACCGGGCTTTCCGTTCCAACCTTCGCATGAAAGCGAAGGGTTTCCACTGCAATCCCTGGCGCGAAGATCTTAATTCGTAAATAGCTGGTTATGCGATCAAAGCGGAAACTAATTTCGGATTTCAAATATTAATCGCTTCGCCGAAGACCGCCGCCGCTGCATCCATAATTCCTTCCGAGATGGTAGGATGGGCATGAACTGTATTTGCAAGTTCGCGAACCGTGACTTCCATATTGGCACCTAATGTTAGCTCTGCGATCAATTCCGTAGCGCCGCTTCCGATGATATGTGCTCCCAATATCTCTCCGTGTTTTTTATCGGAAACGATCTTTACCATACCGGTAGTATCTCCTTGCGCTTGAGCACGACCGCTGGCGGTAAATGGAAACTTACCGATTTGAACTTCATAACCTAACGAGAGTGCTTTTGCCTCCGATAGCCCCACACTCGCCACTTCCGGATGACAATAAGTACATCCGGGGATATAATTATAATTTAAAGGATGGATGCTGACCTTATGCGGGTTTCCATTTCTAATGGAAATATCTTCCGCAGCACGAATCCCTTCGGCGCTCGCCACATGGGCAAGAGAAGGAGTCGCAATACAATCCCCAATGGAATAAATGGTATCTATTGACGTTCTATACTTCGCATCCACATCAATAAATCCGTTTTTTGTTTTGACACCGATCGCTTCCAGACCGATATTACTTGTGTTTGGTGCAATCCCTACGCCGACGATCACCTTATCGAATTTCAATTTTTCTTTCTTTGCAGACTTACGGTCCTGCAATACAAGTTCCACCTCGGCTCCGGAAACGGTAGCAGACTCGACCGCATAACTCAAGTATTGTTCTATTTCCCTTTTTTTATAACTTCTTTCCAGAATCTGAGATATCTCCGTATCTTCATTCGGCAAAAGATGATCTTGAAATTCGATGATCGTCACCTTGGAACCCATTGACTGGTAAAAATCGGCAAACTCCACCCCAATGGCACCCGCGCCGATAATAGCAAGATTTTTAGGCACGGTTTTTTGGATCATTGCTTCTTTTGCCGAAAGCACCTTATCTCCGTCAAATGGCAAAAAAGGAAGAGCTTTGTTTTTGGCTCCTACGGCAAGTATGATATATTCGGCAGAAACCAAACTTGTTTCGCCTTTTTCATTTTTGATCTCAATATTGGATTTGTCTTTGAGAATCGCATCTCCGCTGAGAACAGTGATTTTGTTTTTCTTCATCAAAAACTCGACACCTTTTGCCATTTGATCCGCAACGGAACGGGAACGTTTGATGACTTGTTCGAATTCTACGGATACGTTCTCCGCTTTCAATCCGAAACTTGCGGCTTTTTTCAAGTGTTCCAAAACATGCGCACTCTCTAACAGAGCTTTGGTGGGAATACATCCCCAATTCAAACAAATTCCACCGAGTCTTTCTCTTTCAATGATTGCAGTACTGAGTCCGAGTTGCGCGGAACGAATTGCCGCGACATAACCTCCCGGTCCTCCTCCGATCACTACTACTTGGAATTTGGATGTATCAGTCATATATTCTCCCAACTCATTGGGATAACAGATTGAAAAAGGAAGTCAAGATCTCTTTTTTGCTACGACGAGAATCCTTGCCCCTGTTTTTAAGTATTTCTCCTCAGCATAACTTCCATAAACATGCAATATTTCAAATTTGGCATCATCTAAAAAAGTTTGTATCTGCGGATAATGAAAGACTCTCATCGTATGACGGTCCTTCACATCTTTCGAATTCAGATTATAAATGTAATTCACTTCCACAATGGCGATATCGTCTGCTCTTGTCATACGAAATCCACGGTTACGGCGGATGGAAATATTTCCCTGACGAACATTGCTAACAACGGTTATAGGCTTTCTTTTGATGCGATGGATTGGATCCGCATTCCAAATTTCAAAGACGATAAGTCCCGCTTGTTTCAGATTTTTATAAGTATTGCGAAGAAAACCGATGAGAGCATCATCGTTCAATAGATAATTGAAAGTTCCGTAAAGACACACAATGGCATCTACTGGTTGTTTTGCTACAAAATCTTCCATCTTACCATATTCGAAATGGCAATGGGGATATCGGACTTTTGCAATTTCGAGCATCCTTTGGGATGCGTCCACACCTAGAACTTTGAAACCCATGGCTTGGATTTCCTTTACATGTTCCCCAGTTCCGCAACCTATATCGATGATGGTTCCGATTTTATGTCTTTTGAAAGTTTCCCTGAGAAAATCGACTTCTTCCGAGAACTTTCTGCCGGCTTCTTCAATGGTAAAATAGTATTCGGCGAGCTCGGTATAAAGTTTCATTCTGTGGTTGCTTTCGGAGAGAAAATCATTTCAGAGATTTGGAAATCTGCCCGTTATAAAGAGTAACGGCAAATCTATCATGAAACGATATTTAATTCCTATTATTTTTTTTAGCACGGGGCTTTTACTCCAATTTTGGTTGTATTTTTCTTGGACCACATTCGGTCTCCTTCTCACTTCCACATTACTGCTTTGCCTTCTTATGTATGCAATCTCAGAAATGAGCACGGTTCCGGCTCAATTTGAAGAGAATGTTTCCACTATGGTTTCTGAAGAAACCGCTCCGGTAGATCCAAACCCGGAGACTCAAACCGCAAATTCGGAATTGATACCCGAGATTCCTTTCTTTTCCGACACCGATCCTGTTTCCATGGCAAAGGAATTAAAGAATAGGGACAACCGAAACCTTTTTTCGGAAACGGTCAAAGAATACATTCTACCGAAAAAAAACAAAAAGATATCCTCCACCTTATACGCGTATTATGATGGCTTCGGATTCACGGAATGTTTTTGGCAAAAAGACAGTCTTCTCATCGATTCGGAATCCAACGACTTGGATTGGGAAGAATATGAACAAAACAGAATATTAGAATTATTGCCTTCACTAAACAGATCGGGTCGTAAACTTTATTTGCCTCTTTCTTTGAACCAAAGTCTATTCGGTTTGATTTGTCTGGAAACAAAAGACAGATTTTTTGAAAATGAAATCAACTCTTTCTGGGAATCAACCATTCTGTTGTCCGAAAAACTTTTGGAGAAAAAAGAATACCATAAGGCACTTCGTGATCCCAAAACTTATCTATTCAACAAATCTCATTTTTATACTACTGCAAAGGATCGTTTTTATTCCCACCTTCACCAAAATCTGATCCTTCTCAAATTTATCAACTCCTCTCATTCGCAGGAATTTGCAATCTGCTTGAACGAAGCCGTAAAAAAGAAAGGATTCAGCGATATCGGCTTATTCCAACTGGAAGATCACATCATCGCAGGCTTCATTCCGAATTCCAATTTGGAAAAATTTACAACTTTCATTCAATCCTTTGTGGAAGAATTGGATTCGCTGGACTTCAACTGCGAACTGGCATTAGGTTATTCTTCAAAGACGGAACCGGGGATTCGATTCGACCAATGGATCAAAAAAGCCTATCGATCTTTGGAAGACAGCATTCTGCATAATGCGGCATAGATGGATCCACTCCTAGACGAAAAATTCATCTTAAGCGTTTCTCAGGTTCTGCCGGAACATTTTCAGAAAACACTCCAAGTCCAGGCGGAGAGAGAGGCTTACGGTCCTTCAAAAAACGAAGGATTTTGTTATGAAAATGCCACCTGTGTAGAATTTGTGGGGGATCTGAATGGAAAAGTTTATCTGGGATTGGACGGCTACACCAAACTTAAGTTACTTCCTCGTATTGCAAAATCGTTTCAAATTGATTCCACATCCAAAGCACATTCCTCCTCCATCATGATGGAATTTGCCAACCAAATTAGTGGGAAACTTATTTCCGAAATGCGACTCGGGCGATTTGAAATAGACATTCTACCTCCTGAAAACTTAAACCACAAGCTTGTCCCTATCTCTTTGGAAAGGTACAGACAATACATTTTGATTTTTTTTCTGAAAGACAGACGGGAAGAGGAATACCTGGGAAGACTTTATACAATTTTATTGCTGGAAAAATACCCGCAGAAATAAATATTTGAGCCAGCATGAGGCAATATCTCCTCTCCTTTCCACTGATCTCCCTTTACGGCGGACTCATAAAAAATAAAAAGATTCAAAGCGAATCGCTCACTCTGAAAAACAAAAGAAGAGCGAGCGTATATTGGCCCGCGGGCAAAAACAGAAACAAGCTTCCGGGCATTTACCTTCAACATGGGATGAGCATTCTTGGAATTGATGATCAAAGAATCATCGACCTCGCGGAGAATCTTGCTTATTGCGGATTTAGCGTCATCCTTCCCGAACTAGTAGAAGTAAGAGGATTGTTACTTAAAGCAGAAACAGTCGACCATATAGAAGAATTGGGAATCGAACTTTCGGACAATCAGTTGTGGTATGACGGAAAAAGATTCGGATATTTTTCCGTGAGTTTTTCGGGTGGAATGGGCCTTATCGCTTTTTCACGCCCCAAATTGGCCGAACGGGTTTCTTCCATTATGGCAGTAGGTGCTTATTCGGACTTTTTAGATACCTTCCCCTTTGTTTTCGAAAATTACGATGTAGATAATTATGGAGTTCTGGTTTTACTTTACAACTTAATCAATCGTTTGGAACCCAAACTAGCATCCGAACTTTTGCCTGTTTTTTACGAAGCTGCAGTTGACAATGCTCTACTTCGAACGAAAGAAACTGCAAAAGCACCTGTGCTTTTGAAAAAAACCAAAAAGGTTTCTCAGGATTTTTATCACAAAGTAACGACTTCCACTTCCTTCCGCGAAGAAGTTGCCAAACGTATGTTAGCTTCGTACGACACAAGCATCCTCAAAGCCTTTTCTCCCTATCATAATATAAAAGGTCTCAAAGCACCGGTTTCCCTTTTGCATGGAGAAACGGATCCGGTCATTTCGCCTAAAGAATCGGAGAAATTAGCCGACTATTTTCAAGAAAAAAACCATAAATTCATATTCCGAACTTCAAGTGCGCTTGTCCATGGCGACCAATTGCCCCTTCACACCCAAATTGCAGGAATTCCGGCATTATTGCAAACCTTCGGATCTTTTTTCAAATGGTTAAAGAATTGAGATTATTCTTGGCTTTTTATAGCAATTTGCCGATAATTTAACCAGAATGGATAGCGCCCAGAACAAAAACCCAGAATTCAATCCGGAAAGGGGTTTGCGAGTTCAAATTTCTGATGACCGTCTAACAGCTACTTTAGTAGCAAAACCATTATGGTTGATCGGCGGGATATTGGACAAATATGTGATATTGGAATCTATTGAAAAAGTCGGAATTCATCCGGATCGCATAACAATGAATGAACTTGACAAAGCAGTTACGGCCATTGACAGTGCGACTAAAGATGCCAGCCAACAAAAAGCCCAAATCGAATTCATTATTGCAAGAGGGATTCCCGCCAAACAAGGTAAAAGCGGTTGGATCAAGTTTTTTTTCCCGAGAGCGCAAAGAGTTGTAGTAAAAGAAGACGGAAGCGCTGATTTCAGAAATATCAATAAATACATACATGTCAAAGAGGGAGACAAACTAGCTACCTTATTCGAAGGAGTTGCCGGCGAACAGGGGACAGATGTTGAAGGAAAGCCAGTTTATCCCAATCCGATCGACAGACCCAAGATCACTCTCGGACGAAATGTACTTCCCAAGACTGTGGAAGATGCCGAGAACCCGGGTTATACCGTAAAAGAATTTTATGCCGCAGTCAGCGGTGCCGTTTTCTCCACAGACAATTCACTCACCGTATCTTCCGAGTTAAATATTGATTCAAGCATAGGACTTGGAACGGGAAATATCAATTTTGACGGTACCATTAAAGTAAAAGGAACCATCGAAGAAGGTGCCGTTGTAGTATGCAGCGGATCTCTTTACTTGGATGGAAACGTCGAGTCCTCCGAAGTTACGGTCGGCGAAGACTTGGAAGTAAAGGGCGGAGTCAAAGGAAAGGGAAAAGGAATCATCCGTATCAAAGGAGATCTTCGTACCAAATTCATTGAAAATGCAATTATAGAAATCGACGGAGACTGTATCGTAGAAAACTTTATCCTCGGTTCTAAAATCTTTTGTTTGGGAAACATAATCCTAACCGGAGAGACATCTTCTCTGGTCGGATCGGAAGTCCTTGCTTTCAAAGGCGTCACATTATCCTCGTTTGGTTCCACAGCGCAAATGGATACAACCATCGAAGTGGGATTTCATTACAAAAACGACCGGTTATTTACGGAAGGTTCCAGCAGACTCGTCCAATTGGAAAAAGAACTGGAAGCGGTTTTACCTGAAATTCAAAAGATCAAAGACATTGTACAAAGATCCCGCGGAAAAATAGACGATGCCCGCAAACTTAAATTCAAGGAAGTATTCGATAATTACCAAAAAAAATCGAGAACCCTTGAACTTTTAAAATCAAAAGTAGAAGAACTCAAAATGACTCGTTATAACAATGAGAATGTGAAAGTTGTGGTTCGAAATACCGCGCACCCCGGGGCAACTATCAAGTACAGACGGCAGATTGAAAAACTGACAAAAGCGCAAACTGCTTTCATCATGAACTTTTTCCCCAATCAGGACAAAGCAATGATGACAGCCTTCAAAGCAAAATAACTCCCTTTCTACAACTTTAAACCAAGTTTGTCCAGCTTCGGAGGAATTACATAATTGCAGTATGGATTCCCCGGGTTCAACCGGAAGTAGTCCTGATGGTAATCCTCTGCCATATAAAATTCCGGTAGAGGAGAAATCTCGGTAACGATCGGATTGGAAAATGACTTTGCCGCATTCTTTTTGGAATCCTCAGCTATCTTTTTTTGAGCTTCATTCTTATAAAAAATAACGGACCGATACTGAGTTCCGACATCATTCCCCTGTCGATTGAGAGTGGTAGGATCATGAGCCTTCCAGAAGATACCTAAAATCTGAGAGAGATCTATTTGGTCCGAGTCAAATTTTACTTGGATGACTTCTGCATGACCTGTGGTACCAGTGCAAATCTGTTTGTAAGTGGGAGATTTTACGGTGCCGCCCGCATAACCGGACTTTACCGAAAGAACTCCGGGAATTCTAAGATATACCGCTTCGGTACACCAAAAACATCCTCCGCCCAATGTAATTTCTTCTTCCATAATGCCTCACTTCTTTAGACGAGTTTTGATTTCGCCCGGAGGAAAACATCCGAACTCTGTAATAAAATTTTTAATAAACGAGCTGGGAGTGATATCGAAAGACGGATTGAGCGCCCGAGCCCCCACTGGTGCGGTCATTCCTTCGGGTACAAAAATCTCTCCGTTTCCATCTTTCAAAAAATCAAAACGAGTTACCTCTTCTTCCCTTCTCATCTCAATCGGGATTTGAGATCCTGTTTCCAATTTCAAATCAAAACTATCCTTCGTTGCACATACGTAAAAAGGAACCCCATGTTGTTTTGCGGATATAGCCAATGTATAAGTTCCGATTTTATTTGCTGTATCACCGTTTGCAGCAACACGGTCGCACCCCACCAGAACTGCATCGATTTTACGATTGTTAAACAGCCATCCGGACATTCCGTCCGTAATGATATAACATTCAATTCCTTCTTCCATCATTTCAAATACAGTCAGCCTCGAACCTTGCAAGAAAGGTCTCGTCTCATCCGCATACACGATTACTTTTTTTCCCGCATCCCGGAGAGACCGGATCACTCCCAATGCGGTTCCGTGTCCTGCCGTAGCCAGCGCTCCTGTATTGCAATGAGTGACGATATGAATTTCGTCTTTGGATTCTGAAAACAAACTTAATCCGTTTTTGCCCAGGCTCAGGTTGTCGGAAAGATCATTCTGCATAAGTTCCAAAGCAAGCTTTTCCCAAATGACGGAAACTTCCTCCCAGTTTAACGAGTGTTTTACTCTATCTTCCGCTTCTTTCAATGCATAGGAAAGGTTGACTGCCGTGGGCCTGGACTCCATTACACTTGCCAATAGATTTTTTAAATCGTTCGGTGAGACTTCTCCTGATTTTGATTTCGCCCCGAGAGCAAGCCCGAACACTCCTGTAATGGCAATGGCGGGCGCTCCCCTAACCGCCATTTCACGGATAGCTGAGATAGTCTCATTTGAAGTCGTAATCTTCAGAAATGTCTTTTTTCTAGGGAGGGAACGTTGGTCGAGAAGGGTCAATTCCCCTGTTTTCCAGGAGATGGGCGAAAATCGGTCAGAAACCATAGGTCATTTTTTTTTAAACCCGACGGAAAAAAATTAAAAAAAACATTGACATTCTATGGAGCAGCGCACAAAAATGAATAGTGCATTGCACAACTAAAACGAGGAACCGAAAATGGAAAAACAAGTAAAAGACAGTTTAAACTTTATCTTAGGCGCAGTAACTACTGCAAAAACGGAAGCAGAATCAGCGTGGACCAAAATCAACACTGAATTCCAAAGCCTAGCCGCAAAAGGTGCACAAGACCAAAGCGAAGTATCTGTAAATTTGAGAAAATACCTCCAAGACGGAATTTCACAAATTGATTCCCTTATCGGAAAAGTAAATACTACTGTTGCTGACGCGAAACAAAAAGTAGCTTCTGCAACTTCTAAAGCTTAAGAATCCCTTGGGTTCAATAATCCCCGGTTAGGCGATTCTTTCCGGGGCCTTTTTCATCTCTTCCTCCAAATCACAAAACCCTTCTCCCAAGCTCTCTCTTAAAAAAACATAAACGGAAGATTCTTCCGAAAAACTATTGTATCTGACTTCGAAAGATGTAGGATTAAAATTTGCGATTTGCTTCAAACGAAGATGAAGTAAGGACAGGATAAGTTCTTGAAATCGTAAAATCCCTTCTTCCATATTCCAATTTTTAAAACCCATCCACTTCTCTATTGCATAGATCAAAATATGATCGGAAGCCAAATGGGAAAATTGAACCGAATCCTCTGCGATCTTTACAAACAAATCTTCCCAGAGAAGGGCCAACTCATGTTCTTTGTTTTTGCAATCATAAGCCTGGCAGATGGAAGCACCGTAAAAGGAAAAATTCTGACTTTTAGGATCTCCCGTAAAGATAGGATGAATCATACATCCTATCTTTTTCCCGTCCCGATTCACATAACCGAGAAACGGACAATTATAAGTCATTTCATCCTTTTTGGGAATCCCGTTTTCCAACTTTTCTCTGGATTGTCTGTAAGCGGGAAAACTATGGCGAATGGAAAAATTCACATTGGAATGAAATTCCTCGGTTCTATCTTGGAGAAGTTTTTTATAACCTCCTGTGTCCAGTTCCAAATTAAAAAGACCACAACAGGCACCGCAAGATACGTTGCCCTTGTTAGGATGGCATAAACTCAACCGGGGAATGTTTCCATTTTAAAAGTCTCCAGTCCGCTAAATACCAATTCCAAATCACCTGTTTCTTTTTTTTCTTTGAAATAAGTAAGATAGGGAATGGCGGTTTTTTTCTTATCATGAAATAAGACCAAGCTGCCCCGATAATTGATCAACTGTTGATCGATCGTTCGGTCTTTCACACCGGGTGCATTGATGAGTGCATAGGTAGGTTTGGTTCCTTTGAAAAAATAATGATGTTGGTTGCTTTCTGAAACCAAAAGTATATTTATTTTTTCCAGTTCCGAAAATTCCAACATCAAATTCTCTTGGAAAAATTGAAAGATAATGAGATAAGATTCCAAATCGTCTTTAGGAATCTGCTTTTCTTCCCAAGACTCCATCCAACCGATGATTTTGAATATGGTGTCTTTTTGCGCATTCAAAGTATCCGAAACGGATTCCATAAACGTGGAAATTTTCAATTTCTGAAAATCCCAAATACAACTATAAACCAATTCCCACCATTTGCGAATGCTAACCGCATCATCCGGGTTATTTGGGATCGCCTTGTCCATGGAATGAAATCTATGATCGCTGAATACGATCATACCTAGCACTTTGGAAAAACTTTCAAAGATAAATACCAAAGATTTCAAAAGATCGATCTGAGGAGTTGCGGTTTTCTGAAGAGATAAAAATTTGGAATAAGCAAGTGCTATCGGAGAAGGATAAAATTCGAATACAAGTGTAGGATTCAAAATTTTCTGAGCAGGCAAGCTGGTTCTTGGCTGCGTGATCAATAAAAAGTCGGGATTGCCGTATAACGCATAATTGGCCCACGTCAAATCGTTGGAATGGTAATTCCTTCTGGCAAATTCTTTTGCCAAAAACAAAGACTCTCCCACGGATTTTTCAGTGAATAAAAAAGTATAAAACCGAATCGTAAAATCAATCGTTCTTTCGTTGTCCAAAATTTCCCAATTGGTTCCGATAAAGGTTTTGATTCCTGCAGTTAAAAATGCCCCCGCGTATTGATTCAAAATATCTGTATTGAGTTTTTTGCCCGCCATCTTTGCCGACATACAAGAGTTTGAAAATACTATATCAGTATTGATCCCTGTGGATTTGATTTCACGTGCTTTCAGTATTTTACCGTCGGAAAGCAACCATCCGTTTTCCAAAGAATCATCTGAAAAATGCAAGTGCCCCGAATAATGAATCACATGTTTGTCTTTGATGAGAGAAAGTAACTTGAGTTTGGTGACCTGTCTTCCCCCGATAAATTCCAATTCCAGAAGGTGGGCGGGGACTTTTTGGCTCAGGATAGAAAATAAAACTTCCCCCTCTTTTTGAGCTCCCGGCAAATCCTCCGTGGGATCGGCAATGATCAACATTTTGATTTTTTCGTTGGATCTTTGGGGAGAAAGATGAAGTCCCCCTCGGATCGTCTTGCCGATCCGAAAACGATCCGACAGAAAGGAATTCCCATCATGCAAAAGTTCCCAAGGAATGAGCGCCAAAGCCGGATCTATATTGAAATGAATGCTTTTTTGGGATGTGCTTTTGAGTTTTTGAACGATGCTTTCCGGAAAAAACTGTTGGTAGAAGGTTTCTCCCAAAATCCGAAGGTCATGAAGAACATCCGCATTGACTACTTGGTTTTGGTTGTTAAGTACTGCCTGAGAAACACGTACTAGGCTGTCGACTTCGCTGATATATTCTAAAATAAGATCATCGTCGATGGTGGATTGAATATGAGATTCTTCGCCCGGAATATTTCCTTCCAGAACATTGAATATATTTACATTTCCGACTCGGTCGATGATGAGAGAAAGCATCTCTCCGAAAGACTAGCCAACTAGAACGGACAAGTCAAATGATTTTGAGCGTCCAATGGCGAGAAACTCAATACTGTAATTTCCAGGTTTGAGTCCGGAAAAACTAGCAGTTCCTTCTTGGGAGATTTTGCTCGAGAGAATGAATCTACCGTCTTTTTTCAGATTCACCTGATGGAACGGACCTTCTCCGTTTGTTTCGGCTTTTACGCTCAAATAGATTTCTTCCGGGGTTTCTTTGACGATCTGATAATAAAACCTTTGATTTTGAGTGGTGGTTTCTTCGAAAACGACGGAATTCGTGTCCGGAGAAGTTGCTTCCGCTGACGCACGTAAGCTGGGAGTCATAACAAGTGACTCTCGAATCTGTATCGTTTCAAGCAGACTGTCTATGATTTGGATGCCTTTGCTGGAAAGACGAAGAATCAAACTATCCTTCCTCTGCGGTTGCACCAGATTTTCATCAGTATAGTGTTTTAAGAACTCCGGCAACTCGTTTCCTGCACCAGATCCGAGAGAGAATTCGGCTTTTGCCAAATCCAATTTTTCCCGAAAGCTAGCAAAGCTATCCTCTTTGAAATGCAGGGATAAGTCGCCGAATAATCCTACTAAAGTCTCTTCTAATGATACATATTCTGCAAAATTTTCTTCTGAGGACAAAAGCAGATCTGAGGAGATGTCTTTGCCTTCCACAAACAATTGCTTGATTAATTGCGAATCGTCGTGCGCTTTATCTGAATCCGAAACTTCCATTGTCCCACCTCAACTAAGAATCCTAATAAGGAGACGAATTTTTTCAATTTTCTTCACTGAAATCTCGAAAATTTTTCTGAAATTTTTCCACCACTCGAAGTAAAGTCACACTGACTCCACCCTCGGATATCCCTAAAATGCGGGATATTTCGCGATAAGGAGTACGTACTAGGAAATGCCCTTTTTGCTTTTTTTCGATCAATTTTCGTCTTTGCTCGTATTTCTTTTTTAGTGAGTGATCTATCCGATCCCGCAAATGAGCCGCTTCAATCGAATCACCAGTTGCTTTTGTCTTCTTTTGTTCCTTTAAATCAAGTATATTTAAATATAATGAAGTGATTTTGTCTTCATTGCGAAGGTTGTCCTCTTCTTTGTCAGAAAGATTCTCCCGTAAGGCCATGATCTCTATTTGCAAATCTACAGTACTGATATTTGCCTTTTCCGAGATGTAATTCACCTCTTCTTCTGTTAGGTGAAGGTAATAAATAAAAGAGAGTTTGAATACAACCCTACTTTCTATTTTCACTTCCTGAAGTGCGACTTGAAATTTTTCGGAAATGTCGATCGCTTGCGTTTGCTGCTCTGCGCGGGTATCAGGTTCGTCTTCGATCGTGTTATACTCTTTCCCGTCTTTATTGACCTTTCCCAAGGAATGGATCTTTAATTCCCGTTTGGTTCTTTGCCAATCAATGAGAAGGTTTCTTAATACGGAAAAAAACCAAGTTTTGAAACTGGATTTGCCGACGAAACTTTGGAATCTCTTTCCGGTTTTGAGCCTCTCGAACGCATATATATAATAATCGGAGGCATCATCTTCCGAAAGATGAAAAACCCGGATCGGGAAGTTATATATATCTTGGGAAAAAATGTCAAAAAATTTCCGAAGTGCGGCCTCTTCCCCTGTTCCGCTTTTTTTTACAATGTCTAGGATTTCTTCATTCGAATATGCAACAGCTGGCATTATCTTCTTTCCTGATTTGAACCCGATCGGAATAGTTTCATAAATATGAAAAGAAGTCTTCGAAAGATTGCCCTTCTGGCAAGTTTTCTTTTATTTTTAATACCGTTTTCTTTACTTTTTATAACACTTCATTCGCAAACGGTTGGGAAACCCGAATTTCAGTGGCCGATCCAGGGTTTGGATCTTCCTTCCCTGATCACAAGTAGCTTTGGGGAATCCCGAAAAGACCATTTTCATAACGGATTGGATATCTCCTCCGTCTTTCAACCTGTGCATAGTCTGGAAAACGGCTATGTTCTCTACTCCCGTTACGGAGAAGACAATCCATTCGAAGAAGAGAGAGGTTCGGGAAATATTCTTTGGGTGGCGCACAAAGACGGTTATATCAGCGGCTATTATCACCTAGCAGGCTCTCGTCACGAAAATATCCGAAACAAAATAGAAATAGGAGCCGGGGAAGTGATCGGCTCTTCCGGAAATACGGGTCATTCCACGGGGGGGCATTTGCATTTTGTTTTGGGCAAGGATTTCGGAAAAACCTTACTCGACCCTTTGGCATACCTTCCTCCGCAAGAAGATACAATGTTGCCTCAAATTGCAAATCTCTTTATCCACGTAGGAGAAACCTATACAAATATCAATGATGGAGACAATATCAATGTTTCCAAAGCATTTCCACTGACGGTCAGCGTGTTTGACGGGGGAGTGAAAAACAGCCAACGCAGGGGAATTCGAAATATCGAATATATCTTCAACGGAGAACCGATGGGCAAAACATCTTTCGACTCCATTCATTTCGATAAAGGAAAATGGAAAACTGCAAATGGGCTTAGCTTTGATGACCTTTACTTCAAAGATCGTTACCTGGTAGGAGTCTTGAATTTAAAAACGGGGGAAAACATCATCAAGGTCATCGCTTCCGACTTTTCCAACCAAAAATCGGAAAGAACTTTTAGCGTGAATGTAACCAGGATCGCTTCCGGAAACTGAGCAAAGACCGCAGACCAAAAATTTTGCGGGGAGAACTTCCCCGCGGGAAGGAACCGGATCTAAAGAAAATAAAGTATTATTTGTACATCTCTTCTATGTTTTCTGCATACTTTTCGGTAATCACATGTCTCTTTAAGGAAAGTTTGGCGGTAAGTTCGTCCCCTACTTCAAATGGTTTGGATAGAACTGCAATCTCCACTACTCTTTCAAAAGATTTGAATCCTTCCCCCGCATTGATCTTGGTTTTAACTTCGTTTTCTATCTTTTCCTTTACCTTTGTCGTTTTGGCAATTTGAGATAGATCCGTTCCATACTCAGATAATGCCTGTATGTTGGGAACAATCAGTGCTGATAAAAATTTACGATCTTGTCCGACTACCATACATTGGTCGATAAATTCGGATTCCAGAAGTTTTGCTTCGATAGGAACAGGCTCCACATTTTCTCCGCCCAAAAGTACGATGGTTTCCTTGGTTCTGCCTACGATTTTCAAACAGTCGTTTGCCGTAAAAATTCCTAAATCCCCCGTATTCATCCAACCGTCTTTTAAAACTTTGGAAGTAGCCTCCGGGTTTTTGAAATAACCCTGCATCACTTGAGGACCGTTTACATGGATCTCTCCCTTTCTACCATATTCGATAAGGCCCAAGGTAGTGTCCAAAAACACTTCACCCGTCTTCCAATCTACTAACCGGATCTCAGTACCTCCGTAGAGAGGACCAACTGTTCCTGCGACCAGATTGTCCTGTGTTCTCACTGCAATCACAGGAGAAGTTTCCGTCATTCCGTAACCTTCCAGAACAGGGATTCCTATCGTATTGAAAAACTCATCCACATGAAACGGCAAAGC
This sequence comes from Leptospira ilyithenensis, assembly GCF_004771005.1. GTDB lineage: Bacteria > Spirochaetota > Leptospiria > Leptospirales > Leptospiraceae > Leptospira_A > Leptospira_A ilyithenensis. Next base: position 66,907 of record NZ_RQHV01000007.1, on the reverse strand, counting down.
CCCTCCGCCCGAAACCGAGCCTCTTAGATTGCCGCCAGTCGCCTTACGAATCTTAGATAATACAATGGAATCGAATATAAGATAAGGAACCAAAGAAACCAAAAACAAAAAAAGACTGGAGATAAAATCAAATACCTTCCGAAAAAACGGTTTTGATACGAGTCGCAGATCTCTTCCTTTCAAAACCTGTAGAGTCCGAAAATGAGTTCTAGCAAGGTTCGTAGCTATGGAGAAAAATAATTTTTTAGTGGTAGAAGCTTTTAAAATATTTCCCTGGATACCTCCGTAAATACTTTCCCACAACCTGGGTGCGGATGCCATAAATGTAGGTTTCACAATTGCCAAGTCTTCTTTCAAGGAACGAACACTCGTATAATAAGTGCAAGCTCCGTTGGCCATACTGAAGATTTCAAATATCCTTTCAAAGATATGCCAAACGGGCAAAATGGAAAGTGCCCGATCATCCTCTTCCAAATTGATAGGCATATAATCCACTTGAGAAAGTATATTTGAGTGGCTAAGCATTACACCTTTGGGAGCGCCCGTTGTTCCTGAAGTATAAATCAAAGTGAAAAGATCGTTTCCCTTGATCCGACTCAACCTCTCTTCCAATGCTTTAGGGGATTTTGATTTTGCGATTTTTCCTTTCTCAATCACATCGATAAAGTTTTGTAATTTGAATTTACTTGATTTGACCGAACCTGACTCCAAACCGGACTCATCCAATACAATGATCTCTTTGAGAGAAGTAAGTTTGGATTCAACTTGGAGAATTTTTTTCAATACGTTTGCATTTTCCACAACCAGAATTTTAGATTCGGAATGATTGAGAATGTATTCTATGTCTTGTTCCGTAACATCAGAAGCTCTGGGTACATCGGCAGCGCCCGAGAAACAAATTCCAATGCTCGTGACCATCCAAGCATAACAGTTGTCAGCAAATAAAGCGATCCTGTCTCCGGGCTCTATATTATCCAAACCCTCGCTGAAACTATAGGCGTCATCTATCAGTTCGGAATATGATTTGGAAAGAAATGTTTTGTCGGCTTGTTTTGTAGCAAAGGCCGGCTTATTCGGGTATTTTTTTTTGAGACCTAAATAAAACTCTAAAAGATTTTGCATGGAACCTGTCTCCTATCTGAGTGGGTTCCTATCATAACAGATCACGATTTGGAAATCGTCCTAGAGAATTCTATGATACCTTTCTTTTTGTCTTAGAGAATTCTTTCGCACTCTTTTCTTTGAATTCGGTGGGAGTTTTTCCCTCTTTTTCCAAAAAAGCGCGATTGAACGTGGATTTGGAATTGAATCCGACCGAATCTGCGATGGAGAGAACGGATCGTTTGGGATCTTCGAGTAAAATCTTCTTAGCCTCGGCGATGCGATAGTCATTGATAAAATGAAAAAAACTTTTCTCAAAATGAATATTGAGTAGTTCGGACATCTGCTGAGGACGGATACCTACCAGCTCGGAAAATCGTGTCAGATTTAAATCTTCATCGCAATAGATCCGTTCTTCCGACATCAATCTTTGTATTTCATCTTTGATAGATTCAATATTCAAATTGACTAATTTTGATTTTTCGTATTTGGATCGTTTGATTTCTTCTTTGACTTGGAAGATAAAGGGTTTCCAAACTTCGCGGGCGATAAAATAAAAGAACATCAAAAAAGGAAGCAAAAGTGCACTTAGTTCCCGCAAGAAAGAAATCTTAAATAAAAACCCGGATGTTCCTAACAAAAGATCCAAACAGACCAGTAGAAAAAAGATAAGAGTGAGCCTTCCTCCTTTTTTCAAAAACATTCCCCAACTAATAAATGGTAGTATATACTTATAAAGAAACAAACCTGCTGACAATAGTATGCCCAATTTGATTGCAAGATTGAGAGATAAAACCAAAACCTGATAACCGGAGGAAGGAGTAGAAGAAAAAAATAAAATCTGTTCTTCAGTAGATTTTAGATAAAAAGGAACCAATAGAAAAACGGAAAATACCGCAGGAAGATATAAGAATAAAGTTAGTTTCGGTTTTTTGTCTACCACGAGCAGAACAAAATATTCGTAAAGAACAGGTGCCGTTGCTAAAACAAAAGGAATATGAAATAAAGTAATCCCGGGAAACAAAACGTATAATTCGGAAAAGAAAAAAGCTCCGGAGACGAGCCATAAACCCGTTGAGAAAAGAACAAACGCCCACCGAAACCGAAGAGAAGGACTCTCTTCCAATTTAACTAAGAATGCGATCGACCAAACAATGCAAAAAATCCCTCCAGCACCTAACCATAAAAAGCCGATCGCTTCTTTCAGATCCATATTCAACCAAAAGCTCTCACTTCTTCCCCGATGGTATAACGAACTGTGCCTTTGCCTAGTATTTCCGATAAGACATTCATCAAATCGTCCGTAATTTCAATGGAGAAATGATCGTGCGCCCGAATTACTTTTTTTTCATTTCCAGCGAGACCCACCAGGTGAAAGAACACGGAGGAGTCTCCCCTATGTTCGGTAAAAATAGACTGCAACCGAAGTATGATTTCTCTGTTTTTTTCTTCTCCCATATCAATCGTTAGATGGAGCGTTTTTTCCATCTTTTTTTCGATAGTGATCAAATTGAGTTCTTCTACCCGATTGACAATGATCTGGCCTTTGAGTTCCGACTCTTCCATATCCACCCGTTCCAAAATACCTTTGATAAAAAGGGTTTTGTCATCGATAAAGAGAGGTTTAAAGTCGGCGTATGTTCTGGGAAAAGCGACACATTCGATCTCGCCGGTTTGATCTTCGATCACAAAATTGATGAACTCTTCTTTCTTCTTAGTGAGTTTGATTTGTTTTTTGGACAGTACGCCAGCAATTTCCACTTTAGACTTAGGACGAACGTCCTCCAATCTTTCAATGGTGATCGGTTTTAGGCTTTTTAATTGTTCCGTAAACTTGTCAAGAGGATGCCCGGAAAGATAAAGGCCAGTGATTTCTTTTTCTCTTTTGAGAATTTCGTCAAACTCCCATTCGGTGGCATTTTTCGGGAGGGTTAAGTCAAAGCCCGAATTAGGAGTGCTTGCTCCGAATAATGAAAACTGGCCCTCTTTTTCCTCGGCCTGTTTTTTTTGTGCAAAGGAAAGAATGGAATCCGTAGATTCGAAAATACATTTTCGGGAATACCCGAAAGAATCGAAACCTCCTCCTTGCGCGAGCGCTTCCAAAACTTTTTTATTGGCAAGTCTCGTATCCAAATCCTTTGCAAAGTCATCCAATGCAACATATCCACCTAACTTTTGTCTATTGGTTAGAATATTCTCGGCAGCAAGCTCTCCCACTCCTTTGATGGAAGAAAGCCCGAAACGAACCGTTTTATCATCCGTAATTTTGAAAGATACTTCCGATTCTCTTACATCCGGGCCGAGGATGCGAATTCCCATCTCTTTAGCATTATTAATATATTTTACAACGTCAGTCGTTTTGGAATGGTCTCCGGAAAGTAACGCAGTCATATATTCGATTGCGTAATTTGCTTTTAAATAAGCAGTTTGATAAGTAACAAATGCATAAGCAACCGAGTGGGATTTATTGAATCCGTATTCACCGAATTTTTCCAAGGTTTCGAAAAGTTCTACGGCTAGTTTGGAATTGATTTTTTTCTCTGCGGCACCCGCTACAAATTTTTCCTTTAACGCAGGGAGCTTGGACTTGTCCTTCTTTGCCATCGCCTTACGAAGAACATCCGAATCTCCGACGGAAAATCCACCCATGATTCTGGAAATCCCCATCACCTGCTCTTGGTATACGATGACTCCGTAAGTTTCGGATAACACATCGGCAAGGCTTTCATGAGGGAATACGACCTTCATTTTGCCGTTTTTACGATCCAAATAATCATCCAACATCCCCGATCCCATCGGACCAGGTCGATATAATGCTAATAAGGCGGCAATCTCTTCAAATTTTTGAACTTGCGCTTTTGCAAATAGGTCGCGAATACCGGTGGAAGAGTCCAACTGGAAAATACCCAAGACATTCGCTTTCCGCAAAAGACTGAACGTAGCCGGATCATCCAAAGGTATATTGTCCAAATCGACTTTGATTCCATGTCTTCTTTCTATGATTTGGGTGGCGTGGTAAATGGTTGTTAGGTTTTTTAAACCTAAAATGTCCATCTTGATAAGACCCACCTGTTCCGACATGTTTTTGTCGTATTGGGTAACGATCGATCTGCCGTCTTTGCCCGCTTCGCTGACCGTAGAAAGAGGAACAATTTCTTCCAGAGGTACAGGCGAAATCACAACACCCGCCGCATGTCTTCCCACCTGACGATAGTTACCCTCAAGTCTCTGGGCGATGGAAAATACTTTTTTGTTAAGATCTGTTTTCTCAGCCAGATCTTTTAAATCTTTCGAAGTATCGACCGCTTCCTGGATGGTAATCCCCAGTTTTTTGGGGAAAAGTTTACTCATCTCATTTACTTCCGAGAAAGGAACATTGAATACCCGGGCGACGTCTTTGATCGCGGCTTTCGCTGCAAGAGAACCGAAAGTAATGATCTGGCCTACACGGTCTTCCCCGTATTTTTGTTTGATATAATTGATAACTTCTTCTCTTCTCTCTACGCAGAAATCCGTATCGATATCGGGCATATCCTTTCTATCCGGATTTAAAAATCTCTCGAATAGTAAATTGTAACGAATAGGATCCACATTTGTGATCCCAAGTGCGTAAGCGATGATGGAACCTGCAGCTGATCCCCGGCCCGGACCTACCGGAATTCCGGTCTGCCTTGCAAAATTGATATAATCCTGAACGATTAAAAAATATCCCGCAAAATGCATGTTACGGATAGTTTGCAATTCGAAGTCGGCTCTTTCTTTGACAATAGGAGTGATCTCTTTGTATTTTCTCTCGATTCCGTCCCAAACCAGTTTTTCCAAATAACTATCCGTGTCATATCCGGGAGGAACTTCGAAAGGAGGAAGCAGAGGATTTCCGAATTGAAAGCCGAGCGAACATTTGTCACGGATCGCCAAAGTATTGTAAAACGCTTGCGTATGATCCGGAAAAAGAGACAACATCTCTCTCGGACTTTTTACGTAAAAGTTTTCGTTGAAACCGAAACGCATCTCGTCATCTATATTCTTGCGCATTCCGATGCGTAATAAGATGTCTTGCGCCTCTCTGTCATCTCTTGTTAAAAAATGGGAGTCATTGGTAAGAACGAGAGGAATGCCAGTGCGTTTGGCAAAACCGATTACAGTTTCGGCAACGATCTTTTGTTCCGGAATTCCATGGTCTTGAATCTCCATGTAGAAATCTTCTTTTCTGAAAATTTCATGAAGTTTGCCGGCTAACGCATATGCTTTGTCTTCTTTGCCTTCTAAAATCTTGCGGTTGACCTCACCTGCAAGACAAGCCGTCAAACAAACCAAACCTTCACTATGCCGTTCCAATAAATCATAATCGATTCTGGGTTTGCGGTAGAATCCTTCCGTAAAGGAACGACTTGCCAATTTAATAATATTTTGATATCCTACTGAATTTTTAACAAGCAGGATGATATGATAAGCTCCACCGTCGGCTATCTCATCCATTTCCGTTTCAATGGATCGGGACGGGGAAACATAAAATTCACAACCGATGATAGGCTTGACATCGTGTTTGACAGCTTCCTTGTAAAACTCGATGGCACCGTACATATTGCCGTGATCCGTAATGGCAACGGAGCTCATTCCCAGTTCCTTCACTTTTTTCATCAGCTCGGGGATGCGTATGGCTCCATCCAGCATAGAATAGGTAGTGTGAAGGTGTAGGTGGGCAAAATCTTCCATAGCTCAAGTGACATAGTGACATTGGCGCGGCTGTAAGGAACGACTTTTTCTGGAAAAAGTAACAGACAAAAACGATGATTGAGTAGGAAAAATCGCTAGATTCTAGGACAGAGGAAGAATTTCCGCCGCACCAGAAATATCTCTCGATTTTCACCCCTAATGGAAAACCCTGAGAAAGAAATATGAATTCCTCTTCGACACTACAGAAATACTCCTTTCCTCCCTTGGAAAAGGATCTTTCCAGTCAGATCCAAACAAAAATCGATCAGAAAACCAAGCCGTTAGGTGCTCTGGGAGAGTTGGAAAAAATCGCTCTCCAAATCGCTTTGATACAAAACACAACTTCTCCCGAATTGAAAAATCCAGTTCTTTTCCTGTTTGCCGCAGACCACGGAATTACAGAGGAGAAAGTAAGTGCGTATCCCAAAGAAGTAACTTGGCAGATGGTACAAAACTTTCTTACGGGAGGAGCCTGTTCCAATGTATTTTCCAATTTCCACGGATTTTCCATGAAAGTGGTGGATGCAGGAGTGGATCATGAATGGGAAACGCAAAACCCGAATCTAATCATCAAAAAAATCGCAAATGGAACAGCTAACTTTAACAAAACGAATGCGATGACGATCGAACAAGCCCTTCTCTGTTTGGAAACCGGCTCCGAGATCATCCGAACTCAAACGACAGATTCGCAGAATGTGATTGTATTCGGAGAAATGGGGATTGGAAATACTTCTTCCGCATCTCTCATTCATCATTGCATCTCCCGCATTCCTTTGGATGAGTTGGTAGGAAAAGGGACCGGACTGGATCGGGAAGGAAGGGAAAGAAAATTTGAAATTTTGAAGTCTTCTCTTAAGAGAGGAGGAATACCGGCAGATCCTTTGGAAATTTTATCTCAGTACGGAGGGTTTGAAATTGTTATGATGGCAGGAGCATTTCTTGCAGCAGGAAAATCGAAGAAGGTGATCTTGGTAGACGGATTCATTGCCACCGCCGCATTTGCAATCGCAAACTTGATTGAACCGAACCTGAAGGATTTTTGTATTTTTTCCCATGAATCGGAAGAAATCGGACATAAAAAGATTTTGTCTCATTACCAAGTAACACCTATTTTGCGACTTGGCATGCGATTGGGAGAAGGAACGGGTGCGCTTGCAGCATATTCCATCCTACAACTCAGCGTAAAATTTCTGAATGAAATGGCTTCCTTCGGAGAAGCAAAGGTCAGCGAAAAAGAAGTATGAATTCCATTTTGAAATATTTAACCCATGAACTGAGATTGTTCTTTATCGCTATCTGGTTTTTATCCAGGCTCCCCATTCCGAAATGGGTCGGTTTCCAGGAAGAATGGCTTGATACTTCCATCAAATATTCTCCCTTTGTGGGAATTGTTTTAGGCAGCATCGGATTCGTTTCCTTTTTTATCTTTCAGATATTTTTCGGAAGCTTAGTCGCATTCATTCTCAGTATGGGACTTCTCGTCATACTCACAGGATGTTTTCATGAAGACGGGTTCTCCGATTTTTGCGACGGGATCGGGGGAGGATGGAAGCGGGAAGACATCTTGCGCATCATGAAAGACAGTCGGGTCGGTAGTTTCGGAGCTGCAGGACTCAGCCTACTTCTACTCTTGAAAGTGGCGGCAGGTTATAAATCGTTAGAAATTTTGGATGGGATATTCCATTTTCAAATTCTCTTTACTTCTCTTGAAACGGCCGTGAGTTTATTCTCTGAAGAATGGATTTTTATCCTGCAAACCTGGTTGTATTTTATCACAGCCCATTCGTTTAGCAGATTCGTTTCTTTGAGTTTCTTCTTAACGCACGATTATGCGAAAGACGAAGGTTATGCGAAGCCGATGGCAAAAAGCATGACATACGGACAGTTTTTATTTTCAGCAATCGCAGGTCTGGGACCACTCCTCATTTTAAGTTATTTTTCCCCTTTATTCCTTTTGATCTTTATTCCTTGTTTTCTGGTAAGGATGTATTTTTCTACTCTAATGAGAAAGTGGATCGGTGGATTTACAGGAGATTGTTTGGGAGCTGTTCAACAAGGCACGGAAACATTGGTTTGGATTTGGGGAGCGTTTTTATGGATCTCTATTTAGTTCGTCATCCCGAAACTTCGGCGCCAAAGGGAACTTGTTACGGTAGGGTGGATTTTCCTCTTTTAAATCCCGCGATCGAGACCGCAAAACAAACGATAAATAATTTACCAGGCACAATCCCTCTGATGATTGTAAGCCCAGCGCCTCGCGCGCAAGCACTTGCAAAGGAGCTTTCTCTTCTTCATTTGGAAAAAAATTCAATTCATCCCGAATTACAAACGGAAGAACGGATTCAGGAAATGGATTTCGGAGATTGGGACGGAAAACTTTGGGATTCCATTCCCAAAAAAGAAACCCTTGCCTGGATGAAGGACTTTGTGAATCAGAAGACTCCCAATGGCGAAGCATTCACGGATGTAATCGAAAGAACAAATGCGTTTTTAAAAGACTGGGGAAAAGAAGGAATCAAAAGAAAAGAGGAAGAAGAAAAACGAAAAAGCCCGATCAACCAGCTAATAGTTGTTTGTCACTCAGGCTCCATTCGAGCGATACTATGCCAATTGCACAACTTGGAATACAAAGACGCATTCCAAGCCAAAATCGACTTTGGCTCGGTGCATAAGGTCAAATTGGAATACTAAACTTTTTTCTTTTCTCCCAAAGGTCCGAGCTTGGCAAGAATCAATTCATTGGCAAGCTTGGGATCCGCTTTTCCCTTAGTCTCTTTCATAACTGCACCGACGATAGCACCTAGCGCACGGTCTTTGCCGTTGTTCCAAGCTTCCACGGATTCAGGTTGGGAAGCGATCACCCGAACAATGATTTCTTCCAACGCTTTGTCATCGCGAACCACTTTCAAACCTTTGACTTCCACAATCTTTTCAGGAGAATCGGTAGAAGTTAACATATCTTCGAAAATAGTCTTAGCTATCTTTCCTGTAATCTCACCGGAGTTGATAAGAGCGACTAACTTTCCGATACGATCAGGGCCGACGCTGAATTCGCTTATGGAAATGTTTTCCTTGTTTACAATGCCCAGTACTTCGTCTTTGACCCAATTGGATGTTTTTTTGGCGTCTTTGGATATCTCCAAAGATTTTTCAAAATATTCAGCTATCTCTCGTTCGCTGGTGAGAACTTCCGCATCGTATTCAGGCAATCCGAACTCTCTGATATATCTTTCCTTTTTGGCACGAGGTAGTTCGGGCAAAGTCTTTCGAATGTCATCTATGTACTGATCACTGATTTCCAGCGCAGGAAGATCCGGTTCCGGAAAATAACGATAATCATGACTCATCTCTTTGGTTCTCATAGGAATGGTTTTGAGAAGAGTAGCGTCCCAAAGTTTTGTCATTTGAACAAAAGTCTGGTTTCTGGAATACTGATCTTTTTGCCATTCCACTTCATAGTCTATTGCTTGTTTTACGGCCTTGAATGAATTCAGGTTTTTGATTTCAACTCTGGTACGGAATCCCTTTTCCCCGATCGGGCGAATGGATACGTTTGCGTCGCATCGGAGAGATCCCTCTTCCATGTTACAATCCGAAACCTGCACATAACGAAGGATTGTTTTCAATTCGTTCAGATAAGCGTAAGCTTCTTCCGATGAACGCATATCAGGTTCCGAAACGATTTCGATCAAAGGAGTGCCCGCGCGATTGTAATCCACATAAGAGTGGTGGATAGAAGGATCGTGGGAGTGGATGAGTTTTCCCGCATCCTCTTCCATATGAATGCGAGTGAGAGGAATGAATTTTTCTTCGGGCTGACCTTTCCATTTTACATGGAGTCCTCCCTTTGTCGCATAAGGTTTGTCAAATTGTGAAATCTGGTAACCTTTGGGAAGATCGGGATAAAAATAATTTTTGCGGTCGAATTTAGTAAACTGGGTGATGTCACATCCGAGAGCGAGTCCTGCACGAACCGCCTTTTCCAAAACAACTTCATTTAACACTGGTAAAGTGCCGGGAAGTGCCACGCAAAGTGTGGAAATATGAGTATTGGGAGAACCGCCAAATTCGTTGGTGGCAGTCGAAAAAATTTTAGAGTTGGTATTGAGCTGAACGTGGACTTCCAGCCCGATGATAACTTCGTATTCCATAGATGAATTACAGGATTTTTCATAAAAAACAGGATGGCAAATGAAAAAGAATCGAAAGAAAGGGGTTTTGCCCTGCCTTTTGGAAAAACTTCTCCCTTTCTCTAAGGACTGATGGAAAGGTTTCTGCACGACCGCCTTGTATAGATTTTGTGCTTCCCCGAGATTTCAATAATTCATTGCAGTATTTCTTCAAATTAACTGACTCTTTCGTAAAGTATTCCGCACATTCCCTGTCATCGTGCAAAATATGCCGGAACAACCATTTTTTCAGGATCTGAAGCAAACCTAACGCCGCCGCTTCCGTCTCATAGGAACTATGAAATTTTTCAATCAGCCTCTTTACAAATCTTCTATGTCCTTTGATATGTTCCTCAAGATTCGGATAAAACAAACTCAAGTTTGATGATGGTATTGACCAGCCAAATATATTGTAAGTCAAAGATGGGAATTCCCAAAGAAAACGGCTTACTTTTCCAAGTATTTCTCAGCACTTCGATATAAATAAGAAATTGATATTTGTCAAACTAAGGCGGGAAGCGGATAGAAAGGAAAAGCCGTATACGAAACAGAAATTCCCATTTCAATATACGGCTTTCAGCTAAAACGGATTAAACAAAAAATCTGGTTGTCGAATCCACAACCATTTTCACAAAACCGGTATAAGGCGGGTACATCAATTTTACGATGGAAAGTTTGGGAGTTTGAAGCACTGATCTCTCGTGAGAGAACGCTTTGAATCCGAACAGGCCATGATAACTTCCGTGACCGGAATGATTGATCCCTCCGAATGGTAGGTTCGAATTTACCAAATGCAAAATCACATCATTTACCACCGAACCGCCGGAACTTGTACGTTTCAAAATGTATTTTGCGGTCTTTGTCTTATCACTGAAAATATACAATGCCAACGGTTTCGGTTTGTCATTGATGATCTTGATCGCATCGTCCAAATGATCGTAGGTGACGATAGGAAGGAGTGGCCCGAAAATTTCATCTTCCATAATTTTTGCATTCAAAGGAACATCTGTTAGAATCGTAGGTGCAATGAAATTTTCATCGGATTTCAGTTTGCCTCCGAATGCGACTTTTGCTCCTTTTTTTACAGCTTCATCAATATAGGAAGAAACCCTTCCGAAGTTTTTGGAATTGATGATCCTGCAAAAATCGGGATTTTCGGCAAACTTGTCTTCCTTGGAATGAAAATACTTTTCGGTAGCTTCTCTTGCAAAAGATACGAATTTGTCTACTTTTGCTTTGGGAATCAAAACATAATCGGGAGCAACGCAAGTCTGACCTGCATTCAAAAATTTCCCCCACATGATACGTTCTGCAGCAAGTTTCAAATCGGCATCGTCCGCAACAATCGTAGGCGACTTGCCTCCCAGTTCCAAAGTAACAGTAGTTAAATGTTTTGCAGCTGCTTCCATCACTACCTTACCGACAGGAGTAGAGCCTGTAAAAAAGATATGATCAAAGGGTTGTTCCAAAAGTGCTGTGGATACGGAAACATCTCCTTCAAAAACAGCCACCTCGTTTTCCTGAAAGATATCAGCTAACATCGTATTGACGATGGCAGCTGTGTTCGGGGTGAACTCGGAAGGTTTGAGAATGATAGTATTTCCCGCAGCGATCGCGGCAGCAATCGGCGCCACCGCCAAATGGAACGGGTAATTCCAAGGAGCGATAATAAGACAAACTCCCTTCGGCTCGTAAACGATTTTACTTGAAGATCCCAAAAGAGTGATCGGAGTGCTTACATTCACGGGTCTCATCCAGGACTTCACGTGTTTGATCGCATCGTTGATCTCACCGATCGTAGGAAGGATTTCCGAAATATCCACTTCCCTTGCCGACTTATGAAAGTCGGCGTAGAGTGCTTTTTGGATTTCGGTTTGGTATTTGAAGATGACGTTTTTTAATTTTTTCAATTTCGCAATTCGTTCTTTAGCAGTAGATAGGCGAAGCTCCAGGGATTTCGCTTTCTGTGCGGGAAAAACGCGGCCGATATCGGAAGGAGTAAAACTTTTGATTGAGCTTACGTGGGTGACCGATCCGTTCGAATGAGAGAGAGTGGCTTGGGACATAGAAAACTCCGTTAGAGTTTAATCTTGACCTAAGAAAGAAAAGAGGACAAGGATTTTTTCAGTTTTTGTGTCAAATTAGCCTTATCTTAAACCAATTTGCGTATAAAATAGGGAGTCCGCTCGGTCTACCCGCTCCATTTCGAAGGAACCGGCCTTAAAGAAAAACAAACGGGAAGAGTGATGATTCGTGTTTGAACGGGTCAGTTTCAATTTCGAGAGGATTTTGTGCCTTTCCCGAACCACTATGTTCTCCTTCACTCAAATCCAAAAAACATTACCTCTACTTTGTTTTGCGGGATTTCGAAGACAATCCTCTCCAACCAAGGACGGGTATTCTCTCAAACGGTAATTAGAAACAAATGAAAATGATACAAAAAAGAACGTTCTTCCGAATCATTTGATATTTCTGATGATCCAATTAAATTCATTAAATACTTGTTATGTGTAAATCACCAATCCCGTAATTTTATTTTACATATTCTCTGTTTGGCGACTTTGTAAATCTGATCTTGAAATTTTTTTTGATTAAACTCCGCTTCCTGAAGTGTCACCTCTATTGATTCCGAGGAAAATCCAGCGCCTTTACCTGTTCTGTAAATCGATGATGTATTTTTGTAATCTTAATAGAACTGGATTCGCTTTCCTGAATCTCTTGGATCATCTCTGAAACAAACATTCAGATATCTCTAGGCACTGAGTTTTGATAATACTGATTTTATATTTAGAATAAGAATGATTCTATAACTATATTCTATATCATCGTTATTTCATGGCGATATTGGCCATATTATGTTGTTTAACGGATTCTTGTGTCATTTACTGAAATTTAAAAAAAGAAATAATATTCCGAGAAAGCATTTTGATATTAAATTATAATAATTTAAAATTAGATAATTCTTATATGTTGTTTTTTTAATATTTTATTGATTTTATTTCCTGCTATTTTTTTATCAGACGATCTAGTTTTGTTCTTTATTGTGACAAAAACAAAACCTATAAGCGAAAAAATATGCCGCCTTTGTCTTCTTGTTGAAGTGGATGGGCATGGAAATAAATATAAAATCCGTTGATATTAGAGGTTAATTATGAATTCTCGCTTTGTAAATTTAAGTTGTTCGTTACTCTTTGCTTATTTTTGTCTATGTGGATGTGGGCTACACGAACAAAAGAAGGCATCTGACAAGTTTTCCGCATGGTTATCGCTCATCGGTTTACCTAAGATACTTATGTATTCTTATAAGGATATTTCTGTCGGACAGGGTCCTCGTTCCGGTTGGTTTCCTTCCGCAACAATTGATCCGATCAATAACAAATTATTGGTTTCTACTACAAATATGTTTGATCTCCATCTTAATCGCAGGACAGAATTTCTTTTCCGTTGCAATTTGGATGGAACGGATTGTACGCATACCGATTTAACTGCGGCTGCAGGACAGACACCGGGAAATACTACTTATAGTTCATCGATTTTGGTCGATCCGTTCAATCGAAAGATATTGGTGATCTCGCCTTATCCGCCAGGGTTATTTGCTGTAGCTCTCACTAAGTGCGACCTGGATGTAAGCAACTGTTCCCGTCATGCGCTTCGTGCAAGCAACAGCAATAATGAGCTTAAAACGGGTTTGGATCCTAGAGCCGTAATCGACGAAATCAACCGTAAACTCCTGATTGCTTTTACTAGCAGCACCGATTCCACTCCCGATGCAGAAAGTACCCTTTCTTTGTTCCGATGTGATCTTGACGGAACCAATTGCACTGCTAATGTTATATCTTCCGTAGCATCCTCCGGAACCAATCCTTCTATAACAATTAATCCGGCAAACAACATGCTTTATATTGCAACTGACAATCGTAATACGACTAATCCTACCACGATAGGAAAACTTTCCGTGTTTCGTTGTAATTTGGATGGAACAGGGTGCAGTCATACGGATGTATCAACTGCCACAGGCGCAGGTGGAAGCTCAGGAGGCTATCCTTCCTTGGCTTTCGATATGACGAATCAAAGGTTGTCCGTCGTTACCATGAATGCCAATAATTCGAATAGATTATCTTTGTTTCAATGCGACCGGAGTGTGGAAAATTGCAGACATACGGATGTATCGACCGCAACCGGAGCGGGCTTAAATTCCGGCCTAACCCCTTCTTTAGTGATTGATCCGGAGAACCAGATGCTACGAATTGCGACTTGGAACAGAGGAAATTCCGGCAAGTTATCTATGTTTTTTTGCGGTCTAGCGGGTGATCATTGCGAGCATATCGACGCATCTACCGCTGCCGGAGTGGGAAATAATACAGGTCACTGGCCTTCCATGGTAATTACACCCGGACCATCGAGAGATCTACGCATCGTGACGTGTGATACAAGCAGGGAGGACAGACCCGCTTTATTTAATGCGGACTGGGTTGTAACACCTTTGAATCAAAACAAGAATGATTTGTTATCCGGTAAAAACTGAGATTAACATTGAAAATAACATAATATACGAATCTGCATATATTCCAAATTGTTATTTGTTAAGAGAGTAAGTTTATTAGGGGTCTATTTTCCGTTAGTTGGTGTTTCCCTTTGCTGGATGCTAGCTAATGGAAAAGAGGCTTTTTTTTAAAAAAAATCGTTACCTTTGGTGAACTTTATGCAAATGCAATTTGGCTTTAACCGTTTAACTACCGTTTCGTTTAGTTTTTGTTTCGTTGCTTTGGAATTATTTTCGCAAGATAACAGCGGAACCGGAAAAACGGTAATTACCAACGACGCTTCCTTAAGAATAGCCGGTTACTTTAGCACTAAGTATATCGATAAATTGGAAGATGGAAGGGATGAAAAGAAGGGAAATAAAAAAAATAAAGATTATGGTTTTTATTTCGGACTGGCGAGACTTACTTTCAACGGAAATTTGATAAATGAAAAAATTGGATATGTGGTACAATTGCAGGCAAGTCCCGCAAAGACTACTTCGGACTTGGAACCGAAATTTGTCGTTGCACAAATAAGTTACCAGTTCAATTCGTTTTTAAAACTTGCCATCGGCAGGATCGTAATTCCTTACAGTCGTGAATGGTACACTCATCCGAGTGGAAATCTTTCAACAAGTAGTTCTATTACCGATGATCAGTTTGCACTTACCAGAGCAAGCGGTGTTTTAGCAAACGGAGGATTTTGGGATAATCACGTTCAATACTATTTAATGACATTCAACCGGACTCCAAAACTCATGCAGAATTCTTCTTCAAAACCCGGTCACCAAGAAGAAACAAATAAGAGGCTTTCTTCCATGGGGCGATTGGAATTAAATTTAATGGGAGGTGGTTACGGTTATACCGGTTCGAATCCAACACCTGAAGATATTTTTAAATTGTCCGTAGGAGGTGCCACTATCTTCAGTCCGATTGATTACGATATCCCTAACATCTATTTGAATAAAGGAGATACTTCTTATAATTATACTTACGATTTTGGAGCAAGGTATTCTTTTTTTACAAGTCAGGGAGGGTATTATATCAGAAGGTCCGTGTTTGCCCGCAGATCACGATCGGATAGAAGGAATGACGACGGTTTTTTTCTTCAATTTGGAGTTTTAATCGGTAAGACGGGTTTGGAAATCGGAGGAAGGTATTCTCAATACATTCTTAATAAAAATAAAAGCGATGCAGTCCCTTTATCCGAAAATTTACTGAATTTGAAAAGAACGGAACAGGGAGTTTTTATCAACTATTATATTGAAGGAGATCATGCTAAGATACAGTTGGAATTGAATACGGCAAAAACTTTCAGCAATACTACTGACAGATATGCACCATACATGGGAAATGCGATTCCCGTAAAAGTGGAAAAACAGATCAGATTTAAAGGTCAGCTACTTTTCTGATTTCAATAAAAGAAACGACCAATTGCAGTGTTCTGATTATTGATCGGCAATCTGCAAAAATTTGAAATAAAAATCGAAATCAAATCGTCTTATGCGATGTTATACGCCAAATACCGATTTATACAACCTGCTAACCTTTTTCCCAACCGGGAGGAGCACCGTTCTGAATATAAAGAATGGATTTTTCACGATAAAGTTTGGAAGCTTTGTCAGTAGAGTTGATATTCAACACATAATTGAACTCATCCAATGCCTCGGCAAAATTCCCATCCCAAAACGCGTTCACTCCTCTTTCGAAAGGAACTTTGGATAATATTTTAAGATGTGCATTGTCTTCCAAACCTTCCAGAAGAATTTCAGCAATCCCAACTAACTTGTTTTTGGCGGGGACCCTTATAAAATCCAAAATACGATGAGGGTGCGAATCCGGATTTTTTGTCTCCAAGAGTGCATCCAGACTGATGATCACTTTGGCGCCGTATTTTTTGGTCATGGACTCCAAAGTGTTGGAAATTCCTGCCGTGTCGGAAAGAACAGCACTTTCAATTCTTTGTTCTTCTCCAATTACACCTAACATCAATTCACCGTAATGAATCCCGACACCGATCTGAACTTCCGGGTAATTTTCCGCCCGATTGCTATTATTCCATAAAGCAATGACTTTGTGCATCTCAATAGCGGTTAATATCGCCGAATCAGGGCCTTTGTCAAAGAAAGCAAGAATGGCGTCACCGATGTATTTTTCAATAAAGCCCTGGTTGGATCGGATCACCGGACCCACCCGACTCAGATAATCGTTTAAAAACAGAAAATTATCGGAAGGACTTAAAGCTTCCGAAATGGAAGTAAAATCGCGGATGTCGGAAGACAGAACCGTCATGTTGCGTACAACATAGTCTCCCCGAACCACATCTATGCTCTTCGGTTTATTAAATGTTTCCAAAAATTTCAGAGGAACAAACTTTGAATAGGCGAGATTCGATTCTTCCAATCGTTTATTGATCTCTATCAATTCTTCCGTTAATTTCTCCATCGAAGAATAGATACGGGCATTCCTTCTGGATAATAATACGCTTTGAATCAAACAAAAGAAAAACAGAAAAAAACCCAAAAGAGAAGGAGCATTTGGCCAAAAATTTCCGGCAAATAAATCATTCATGGCTCCGATCATCAAAATCAAAAATCCGTAAAAGATAAGTTCGCTGTCTTTTCTTTTTTCCTTATAAACCTTAATCACATAGAATAATATGGAAAAACAAAACAAGAGAACCATTATAAGTGATAGAAGATTCGCCTTAGAAAATACAACCGCATTCGTAAATAACACAAACAAACCGAATAGAATCGAGGTGACCCAGGAGCTGACAAGCAGCCAGTTGGGAACATCCGACTTGTTCGGATAAAGCGACTTGAAATAACTGAGAAAGGCGGTAACGAGAAAGGGTGAAGAGATATAATCTATCTTTTGCATCAGCTCCCAGGAAAAATCGGGGAACACATACATAATGTAAAAATTGTCGAGCACCACCAAACGAATGCTCGTCAAAAAACAGAATATGGCAAAAAACAAAGAACCGTATTCCTCTCTTCGTAGCATAAATACCGTTAGTTGATAAAGCCCCATTGAAATCAAAGCACCGAATACGAATATTTCTCCTGCCGAAAACCTGATGTTTTCGCCTTGGATCGCCGATCGGCTGCCCAATTCCAACGACTTTCGAAAACCTCCCCGTGCATGATGAAAATTGCTTACCACCAAAATGAATTCAGTATCGTAGGAAGTCGGTTCAAAAGAAGAAAAAAGCATTTTGTACTTCGGTTCCTCTCCATCCTTCGTTTCCGCAACCACGCCAGAATGAGTGAGTAACTTCCGATTCACGTACAACCGATAAGCACTTGTTTGTGGGGGGATACGGAGATAATAACGGATTCCGTAAGCAGGCAAACGTACTGTCAACCGATAAGAGGCAAAACCCTCCCCGCCTTTCCCTTCCGGGCGATAGGAATTCCAGGATTTGGGAACTTCGGCATATTTGATTTGCTCCTTAGCTGTTTTGTCTATGGCTTCGAAGTTGCCCAAATTGTTCCAATAAAGTTCCCATTCTCCCTCCAACTTGTATTTGTAAAAATCGGAAAGATCGATTCCGGATAGATCGAAAAATCCTTGTTTGGCGATCTTGATGTCTTTTTTCCCAGTGCAGACGAAAGAAACAAAAGCGATAAAAATCAGGAAAACCAGACTGATTCTATACTTCATTATTTTTCCCAATCCGAGACTCCGTCCCAATCTTCGCCAACACCGGCACTCAAATTGTATTCGGCGCGTTTTACATAAATTTCGGCAGCAACGTCTTCGGGATTATCCAATGCAACGGCCTTGAAACCTTCCAAAGCTGATTCGAAATTGGCTCTCTCATAATCGAAAATAGCCGATTCAAAGAGATCCTTGTTAGCTATTTTTTTATCGGAAACGGTATCTATTCCCTCCACCAAAACTTCCGCGATCATAACCGTTTCTTTTTTCCCCTTCACCCGGACAAAGTCCAAAATCCGATAGGGGATATTGTCCAGATCTTCGTGCAGCATAAGAGATGTTAGGCTAATAAGGATTCTTGCGGAATATTTTTTGGTAAGTCCTTGGATGCGGCTCGCAAGATTGACAGTATCGGAGATCACCGTACTTTCCATACGTTCCGACTCGCCTATAATTCCAAGCATGGTTTCCCCGGAATGAATCCCGATCCCGGCATGAAGAGGAATAAAACCGTTTCCTCTTCTACGTTCATTGTATTTTTCCAATTCCCATTGGATTTGTTCCGCAGCTCTTACCGCATCCTGGATACCACCGTCAAACAAGGCCATGACGGCACTTCCGATGTACTTGTCTATAAATCCGTTATTGTTCGAAATATTGGGACCGATCCGACCCAAATAAGAATTTGTAAACAGGATACGAGTTTCCACAGGATTGCTGTAAATAATATCATAATATTCCCAAATATCGGCGAAGAGCACAGTCATTTCCCTTTGGTTGCTGTCTCCCAAAGAAATATTTTCAATACTGTCTTTACCTAAATAGGTGAGAAATTCTCTCGGGATGAATTTTTCATAAAAACGATTTGTCTCTATAAAGATGTCGTTTGATTTTTCAAATTCCTCTTTCAGCTGTCTTCTTTTTTCGAATATGCGTGCCGTTCGAAGAGTGATGATGGAAGACTGAACCCCGAAAAATAAAAACAAAGTAAGATGTGAAACGGATAATTCGGCTTCCGCCAAAAAAGCGGAAAGTATGTCGATGGAAAATCCTACGAATAACAAGATATAGCCGAACAAAAACAATCCCGATTCGGGCAATCTTCGATTGTACATCTGAATCAAACGGAAAAGAAGCAAAGAAGCAAGAACCAATCCGAAAATTTGAAATACAAATTCGAATCTGGTATAATAAAGCGGCTTTACAATCAGAAAAAGAATCAGATGAAGGATCGCGATAGCACTGATGGTTTTGATCAGATTGATACTGATGAATCTGGGAAAAAGCCCCTCTACGAACCATAAAAACAGGGTCGTCAAAACAAATACGCTTGCGTATTCCATAAAGATCATCAAATCCCAGGGAATAGCAGGTGTTAGGGCATAGATCGTTTTGTTTCCGGTAAACAAAATACGAATAGCAAAAACCAAACAAAACAAACCGAAGAAAAAAGCCTCTTTCTGTTTGTTTCGATAGAAGAATATTATGAAATGATAAATCCCGAACATAAAAATGGCCCCTGTCAGAGCCAGATCGATCGTTCCGTTGGCGAATATATAACCTTGAATGGCTTCCCCGGTACCAAGGAGCGGAGGAGAAAGAGTTCCACCTTCTCTATGGTGAAAATTGGAAACAAAGAGAACGAGTGTTAGCTTGTCTTTGGCATCAATGGATACGGATTGACCTTGCAAACTAGGATACGAACTGAGTGCAAGAGAACCGGGGATACCGCTCCTAACTCCCACTTTTTCCGTAAGATACAACCTATAGGCAGTTCTTTGTTCCGGAACATAAACCACATACCTGGCTTCTTCCGGAGGCAAAATGACTTCCAACTTGTAAGTGGCAAACCCGACTCCGTCACTGAGTGAAGAAGACACGGGAGAATTATTCCAGAGTCCCGGAATTTTGAAATAACCCTTGCTAGTTGTCTGTAGATTGTCGTGAGAAAGGATTTCTTTCGGATAAAATTCCCAATCTCCCTCCAATGAGGCGATTCCACCTTCTTCAAAAGGAAACGAACGCAGATCCGCAACTCCGTTTTTAACAATATCCACCTGGTTTTTGATATTGCACTGGAGGAAAAGAAAAACACACCCCAAGAAGAGAGACTTCCGCCAAAGGTTTATTTGTATAGATTTCAAAATCGTCGGGGCGGCAACATACATCTTTTATATATTTAATTCAATCGCTTGGATTGACGCAAAACAAAACCGGTATCCCGAACCCAATGCTAAGAAAGATCGTAACATTGGGTTGCTTTATTGCAAGACATTTCCCGCCAAATCGAACATTACTTTTCCACTACCTCAAAGGACTCGGAGGAGAAGGACTCATAGTAGTATAAGGAACAAAGGCAGGTCGAAAGCCCCATCTTAATTTCATCCTTGCGGAAGCTTGACTCACTACATTGGACATTACTAGCACTACTCCTTTTTTTTTCATTTCTTCGAAGTACAAGAGTATATTTTGCGTTCCCCCACCCCGTATTGAGAAACCTTCCTGACGATATTCTTCAACAACATCATATGGACTACTGAGCGATAATTGGAGTTCTGCAACTTTACCCGAAGAATCAATGCTCCCCAAAAGTAAAGAGACTGGTCTATTTTTGAAATAAACTACAATCAGAATCAGATTTTTGTTAGAATCAAACGGATCGGTCCATTCCCGAAAGAGTCCAGCGAGCCAGCTTGCAGAGAAATAATAGCTCTTTTTAGCACTAGAAAGACCGCCTATTCCCGCAGCTGTAATGAATTGCGTGTCCCAATCCCGTAAAATAGCTCTAAAATCATTAAGAAAAGGGGACCGACCATACCCTGGCCGGAAATCTCTGCTATATAAAATTTCGCTGGTAAACCGCTCGGGGGAATTTCGAAACTGATTACCTGACCAAACCTGAGGAATCTGCTCAGGACGCACCCAATTTGTCAAGGTACTCATATTTAATTCATATTCTCCAATATACAGGTCTTGGGATTTTGCACTTGCAAAATTAGTATCGATCTTTTGGATGAATTCATCCCTTACGTCATTTCTTTGTTCTTCGGAATCACCTTGTGACTCTACCACTTCCCAATAACTGCCGACTTGAATAGCGGATAAGAGTAAACGCTGTGCTTCTCTCCCCCCATCACCACTAATTCTCGTTAGTTCCTGGACAGCGAAAATAAGTTGATTTTCCGTTTCTGTCTGACTGGAAGAACTAGGCTGGCCTGTTCCGTGACCGCCAAGGATATTTTGAACCATATCATTGATGGTCGTGCGATCAGCAAACATCGTACTGATTCTGCCCCAAAACAACTGAACAAAAGGGGTTACTACATCCAAACTAGTGCGTATGCAGCGTCGGACAGCCGACTCCTCGTCTACCCCGCGCGTTCTGCGATGTGCAATCACTTCACGATACGGAACCCTACAATTAAAAGTGGTTGTGACAGCCGCAGCAAGATTTACATTTTCGCTACTTACTACCCTCTTGAGTAAAAATTCGTCAGATGGGTTTTGTTCTACCTTATCCTCATCCACCTGGACCGGGCTCGGATAAGATCCCGAGACGTACACAGGATTCCCCGTATTTGGAACATATTGATCTATATTATGCGCAGGGCGAATATTTCCTGCTTTTTCGCAAGCTTTGACGAACAGAAAATCAAAAAATGCCAAAAGTGGATTGGAACAAGCAAACTCTTCAAGCGAACGAGGCGGACGATCTCCGGTGATATCTTCCCTGACAGAGAACGTAACACCCGTTATTTCCAATTTTTTGAGATATTCACTTGAATGATTTGGTACAACCGTATTTGCCAAGTTCTGAATTCGAATTATAGGCTGATCGTTTTGTTTTTGATCTTTAAGACCGGTTCCATAAATATCATCATATATAATCGAAGATTTAAGAGATTGACCGCGGGAGTCCAACTGGACTACCTGCATCGACGCTTCCACTCCCGGTAAAATATCCCAACCGATCGCAATTTTTTTCGCATTTTCGGAAATCGTATGTGTCACAGAATTCATTCCAAATTCAATCAACATAATTCTGTCTCCGCCACAGTGGGATTCTACCCGGAATTTATCCGAATATTTTACAGAAAATGCGGCGCAGGTCGGATTGATCTTCAAAGTCACCCCTATTACTTTGTGAGGAAATTTCTCGTAGACCCACCAATCTCTGTTACGTGGTTCTGCTGTTTCGGTATTTTTACCTCCGGAGTTATAAAACTTTTTTACATCGTAGACCATTTCCGATGCTGCACCTCGCTCAAAACCCAACATACAATTTTCAGTACATATTCCTGCCGGAAGTAAAATATTTTGGAGTAGTTGGTTCCCTTGCATCTCCAAACCATTTAGGGGACTCTCATCGCTAGGGTCGCCACTACCACAACTAACAAAGGCGAACAACAACATTCCGATAATTGGTAACTTCAATTTCATTATCTTCTCCTTGGCCTTACGATGAAAAATCTCGCATGACAAAACCAACGGAAAAAAACGATTTATTATTACAGCAACTTTTTATTCAGCCCTTACACTACCGTGACAATGACATATATTTATCATAATATTTTTATATATTAATATTAAAATATATAGTTATCAAAAATTTTGATATCAAAGACATCGTATCTTTTATTGTCAGATTGTCCGTAGTCTTGCTTGGGCATCATCAAAGTTCCCCACTAGTAGGCAAAACAGGCTTAAATCCTATTTTCAGCTTAACCTTAGCGGACGGTTTGCTGATTACATCGGATCTTACTTTCACGACTCCTCTCTTTTTTAACTCTTCCAAAAACAACTGTACGGCCTCTGTTCCGGCTCCTCTTACCGAAACCTCCGGCACAAAATATTCCGGAACAACACTCTCGGGATTAGTTAACGAATAGAGGATATCCGCATTTCTTCCGTCAACGTTTCCGACAAAAAAAGAGACAAGTTGCCCTCGAAAAGAAATCACAATAACAATCATATCTTTATGGGCATCAAGCAGGCTTAGTATCAATTTCAATCTTGAAGCAATCCCCATTGCATTCTTATAATATTGCTTATCTTCATCGGAAAGATCCTCTCTATTCGCGGCTACTTCATATTTTAGCAGCCATTCCCCGATAACAGAGATAAGATGACTTAACTCGGTCCTCTCTTCATCGGGATGTTCGACTCCGCTACAAAAAATCCTACTGGTAAACCGATCCGTTGCTGTCTCCCTCCATTCCCTACCACTCCAAGTCCTGGGAATGATTGTCTCAGATGTTTGGAAATTTCTCATATCATACTCATACTGTCCGACAAGTAGATCACCGGTAGTAGCGGCATCGACCGTTCTGATGAGTTCTTCTTCCTCAGACCTCTGCCCATCCGCAGAAACATCCGTTTGTGATTCCACAGATTCCCAATAGGAGCCGACCACAAACGCATCGACAATTAGTTTTATCGCCTCATGCCCTTCATCACGTTTAATTCTTGTTAATTCCTTTACTGCAGAAATCAAACGGGTTTCCGTCTCTATTTGATTTGAAGAAATAGGTTGACCCGTTCCCTTTCCATCAAGGATGCGTTGGACCATACCCAAAATACCTCGATCGCTGTTCTCAAACATCATACCAATCCTACCCCAAAACAAATGGATAAAAGGAGTTACCACATCCAAAGCATCATGTATACAATCTCTAGTTGCCGAATCACCTAATCCGCGCATTATGCGATTTGAAATTACTTTTTGAAAAAGAACGTTGCAATTATGAGCCGCGACCACGGAAGCAACAGGATTTTTATCCCCAGTGTCGACCAGTTGCCTTAAAGTGAATACATCCGATGACTCCTTACCTTTGTTATTTTCTTTGATCTTAATAGGCTCCGTATAGGAACCAGAAACATGAACAGCCGTCTGCTTTCCCCGATTATAAAAAGTTAGATTTTGAGCGATTCTTTTATTTTGCAGCGCTTTGCAGGAATCATAAAATAGATAACCAAAAAAAGCTAAAGAAACATCAGAGCAGACAACATCATCCACTACAGAACGGGGTGCTCGGTCGTAAAAGTCTTCCTGAACTGCAAATGATACATTCTTTATCTCCAACATCCCGGGATAATCCTCCAATAAATCTGCGGGAATTTGATTTGCTATATTCTTAACTAGGATGACCGGGCTGTCTTTCCGTATATCGTCTTCAAGACCATCGCCATAGACCATTTTATAGATAGGCGAAATTCTAGCTGGTTGTCCGAATGTATTCAACTGAACTACCTGCATTGATGCTTCTTCTCCTGGTAAAACGTCCCAGCCGATAGCAATCGTTTTAGTATTATTCGAAATCGTATCTTCTATGGTATTCGTTCCGAATTTGACCTTCATCTTCCTATCGCCGCAGAAAGATTGAACTTGAAATTTATCCGAATATTCTACAGAAAATGCAGCACAGATGGGCTTGATTTTCAAAGTCAAGCCCATTGACTTACGGGGAAATTTATCATAGATCCACCAATCTCTGTTACGTGGTTCCGCTGTTTCGTTATTTTTTCCGCCTGAATTGTAAAACCTTTTTACCGGATAACTTATCTCTCCTTGTGGACCTCCATTCGGGTGCAACATACAATTTTCATTGCAAATTCCAAAAGGAGGCATTACATTAAAAATGGACCTATCGATTACCAACGATGCATCATTTAACATTCCCCCACCAATACCATCTGAAACAGAATTTCCTTCATAACAATTGATAAAAGGGAAAAGCAGCACCCCTATAAGAAATAATTCAACTTTCATTATCATCTCCTTGATCTTCGGGCGGAAGCCTTACATGATGCGACCAACAAAAGAAAGATGATTCATACTCGCAGCAATTTTTTGTCAGGTCGTTACACTACCCTGACAATTACATAAATAAATTATTATATAATAATATTATAACAAATAACATAAATTCGACCTAACCAAAATCGTTAAAAAATCTTATCTGATTGCTATTTACCGCATAACACAGACAAAGAAACCGACATTCCTATGATAGGATGATATGCAAAGTCTCTTTGCCCGGTAGTTTGATTACCTTAAATCCGTGGAACTATCATTACTCGGCGGCAAAGCGGTAGTTGAAAAAATTACTACAGGTCTTCGAAAGTTCCATCTTAAATGGATCCTTGCGGAAGCTTGAGTCACTACATTAGAGGTTATCCTTATTGCTCTGTTTTTTTTCATTTCCTCCAAAAACAAACCCATAGCCTGTGCTCCTGCTCCTTGAACAGAAACATCTTCTTGACGATATTCTTCAACAACCTTATCTGGACCACTTAGCATAAGCTCGAGGTCGGCAGTTCCATCATCATTCACAGAATCCAGATTCCCTAATAGAAACGATACCGGCCTACCCCTAAAGCGAACAACAACAAGTATCTCATTTCTTCTGGTAGTAAAATGAGTTAACATTTCTTGAAAATAATCACAGATCGAATATGCTTCTTCATAGTATTTCATTTTATCCTCAGAGAGAACTTTTCTTTTCGTGGCGGCGTCGTATTGATCATCCCATTCCCGTAAAGTAAGCATTAAGTCAGGAGGTAACATATCTGCTCTTGACCGACGAAAGTTCCTGCTATAGAAAATCTCGCTGGTAAACCGCTCCGAGGAAGATCTCCACCCATTACCCGACCAGAGCTGTGGGATCTGGTCCGTACGCACCCAATTGACCAGGCTGCCCATATCCAGCTCATATTCCCCAAGTATCAGTCTTTGGAGATTCGGACCCCCGGAAATAAAATTGATACTTCGGATAAGTTCTCCCTCTGCATCTTGTATTTGTTCTGCGGAATCTCCCTGAGATTCTACTGTATCCCAATACCGGCCGACTCCCACTGCAGAAGAAAGCAAAGATTGTGCCTCCCTCCCTCCATCATTCATAATTCTTGTTAGTTCCTGAACCGCAGAAATAAGTTGACTTTCCGTATCCATTTGGTTGGAAGAAATAGGATGCCCGGTTCCACGACCATCCAGGATACTTTGTACCATTTCCCGAACACCCTGTTCGGTGTTCTCGAACATAGTGCCGATTCTACCCCTAAACAAACGGACAAAAGGAGTTACAATATCGAAACTATAACTTATACAACGCCGGGTCGCAGGTTCCGACTCGTCTAAACCGCGCGGTTTGCGATGTTTAATCACTGTACTACGGTGTCCAATCACTTCACGATACGGAACCCCGCATTTAAAAGTAGTGACAACGGCCGCAGCAACATTTATATCTTCTGCACTTACCACCCTCCTAAGTGAAAATTCTTCGGACGGGTTTTGTTTCATATTTCGATCATCCACCTTCACAGGGTTAGGATGAGATCCGGATACATAGACAGAATTACCTTGTTCAGGAACATACTCGTGTAGATTCTGAGCCGGACGATTGTCCCCTACTTTGTCACAATACCCGGTAAACATAAAATCAAAGAACGCTAAGAGAGGATTGGTACAAGCAAACTCATCCAGAGAACGGATAGGGCGGTTCGCATAACCGGACTTTCGACCGGAAAGATCTTCTCTAACCGCAAATGAAGCACCGGTGACTTCCAGAGTTCCAATTTCGTCACCATTCGAAGCTGGCTTATATGATAAGTTTTTAACCCGAATCACAGGACTATCATTCTGTTTTTGTTCCTCAGAACCTTCTCCGTATATGACATCATATACGATCGAAGATTTCAGCGATTGGCCTCGGGAATCCAACTGGACCACCTGCATTGACGCCTCCTCTCCCGGCAAAACATCCCAGCCGATTGCGATCTTCTTCGCATCTTCAGAGATAGTATGCGCTACCGTATTCTTTCCGAATTGAATCTGCATGATTCTGTCGTTGCAATGGGATTCTACCTTGAATTGATCCGAATATTCCACAGAGAATTCAGGACAAGTCGCTCTGATCTTCAAAGTGAGTCCCATCACTTTATGAGGAAATCTGTCGTAAACCCACCAATCCCTGTTACGCGGCTCTGCTCCTTCGAAATTTTCTCCTCCGGAATTATAGAATTTTTTTACATCATAAACTATTTCTCCATCCGAACCTCCTACATAACCTAACACACAATTTTCCGTACATATTCCTTTGGGAGAGACGATGTTATGAGTAGGAGGGGTACCGAACATTTCCAGATCATTCGAAAAGTCCCCTTTGCTGGAACAACCAAGAACGATTAACAATGATATACTAACAACAAACGCTTTACTTTTCATCACTATCTCCTTTTTCCGTTGTGATATGAAATTTTCACAATCAACCACCCAAAAGGAAATTACCCGGCTTCTGCAACATTTTTTTGTAGATCCGTTACACTACTATGACAGTGACATAGATTTATCATTATATTAATATATATTAACATAATAATATAGATAATAACAACGTATAACGTATATTTATTGGATTATCTGCCCAGCCCTTCAACAGATACGAAAGACTGCCGAATCCGAAAACCGTTCCATTTGCATTTGTCCCGGAGCAGAAAACGAAAAAAGCAAGTAGGGATTTTCTTTACGTCCCGTATTTTCGGACAAACAAGAGCCGACTTTTTATGAAGTCCGCATTCGTGATATGCCCGGATTTATACCGAAGGCGACGCAAAAAAACGGAACGTATTTAAAAAAGGAAAAGGCTCTCCCTAGGAAAAATTTCTTCGGAAGGAACGGAATGAGTTCACATAACTTTCATTTAATTTTTACCAAATCTCTTTCAAAAACTAAAAAATTAGTTTGTACGACGGATGAGTACATCTTACTATGTCACCCAAATGCAAAGAAATTCTGGTAAAAACAAAGCAGCACTTGCCTATCAAATTTTAGGAAGGTATTTGCCAGATTCCGTATTTGATCACTTACGATCGGAAGAGATCGAAAAATTACTCGAAAAAGTAAGTCCAGATCAGAAGCCGACTGCGAAAGAAGAACAAAACATTCTAATTTCATTTAACGAATTTTTAAAGGGAAAACGAACATCCGGGACATCCAAACAACAGCCTCTTCCCGAAATCCCGGTAGACCGCCTGTATTCTCCTGTAGATACCCAACAAGGATCCAACCGATCTTATCCGCCGAATCAATCCGACGATCAACAATTGGTTCGGTTTTTGGAAGAGATATTAAAGGAGGAAACCTCGAACGAATCATATCTTGATTCCTTGAAAAAAAAGACCAGAGAGGAACTGGCCCATTTGGCAAGGGAAGAATCCCCGAGGACAATTGCACGGCTACTTTCCTTTTCCGACCCGGAAGAAGCGTCCCTTGTAATCGCCGATTATCCCGATCCCATCCGTGAAGAGATTATTTTTGCCATTTCCCAGATTGATTTTCACTCGGAACGGGAGAGGGACGAACTGGAACGGTTTCTGCGATTCAAATCGGATCTGATCTCCAAAAAACTTCCCGTTTCCAAGGTAAAAAACCGCAAAGCCAAAACAGCAGGCGAGATACTGACCCGCCTTCCTTTTTCCCAAACGCAAAATTTAATCGATCGAATACAGAAAAAAAGCCCGGAATTTGCCGAAACTATAATAGAACATTACTTTCGAATGGAGGATCTGCTCTATTTGGGAAGGACGAGCCTCACTCGTTTTTTCTCGGAGATCCATCCTTTAGTGATAGCCTGTGCATTGAAAGGAGTTGAGACTTCATTTAAAGAGTCCATCTTTGAAAACCTTGAGGCATGGCTCGCGAAGGACATCCGTGTCGAATGGGACTCGTTAGGTCCCGTTTCTCTGGCTGAGATTGAAGAAGCCCAAAAAGGCGTACTCGATCGTTTGCGGGAAGAAATCGAAGAAGGTAAATTGAAACTTTGGAGAATGAAGTAAGGACATGGCAAAGCTAGTATTTAAACCCATTCAAATTGCCGACTTACAAGAAGAAGTTGAGATTCAACTTCCGGATAAGTATAAAAAATTTCATAAAACAGACGAGCAAGATGATTTTGAAATCGACCAAGAAGGAAATATCATCGAACAATACCAAGGTCCTTCCATTGAAGAGATCGAGGCAGAGCTCCAAAGATACAGACAAGAAACCGAAGAACAAGTCAGACAACTTTTAGAAGACGCAAAAAAACACGCTAAAGAAATCGAAGAGGAAGGTAGAACCAAAGCCTTCCAAATGATCCAGGACTCGAAAGAGAAAATCAAACTGGAAGAGGACTCGGGACGTGCCAAAGCCGAGCAAATCCTGGACCGCGCCAAAATGGAAGTGGAAAGGATGATCAAAGAAGCCGAAATGAAACAGGCTGAGATCGAACACGAAGCTTATCAAAAAGGTTACGACGCGGGGCGTGAAGTAGGATTCAAAAAAGGCCAAGGGGAAGTCAGACGACTCATCGACAGATTAGGAACTATCATTGGTAAGGCGATCGACATTAGGGAAGAGATGATCGCTGCTTCCGAAAAACAAATGGTGGAAATGATTCTGGTCATTGCGCGAAAAGTAATCAAGGACGAAATCATCGAACGTAAGGAGATCGTTCTCAATAATATACGCGAAGCTATGAAACGCATCAAAGACAGAGATCGTATCGACATTCGCGTTAACTTTGCCGATCTTGAACTCACGACAGCTCATAAAGACGAACTTATCAAACTCATGGAATCTCTTCGTAAGGTCAATATCTATGAAGACTCCCGTGTGGATCGCGGCGGAGTTATCATTGAAACCGACGTTGGTGCAATTGACGCACGTATTTCCACTCAGCTCAAAGAAATTGAAGAGGCAATTCGAAACGTCGAACCGATATGATGCGTTTGTCTTTTTTATCAAAACTGGGGTTAGGTGCCACCCTCCTCGCAGTATTTCTATCTTCTGAACTTAAGGCAGAGTCTTGCGGGGCTTTCATCTCTTCCTGGGACCAACCTATCAAGCTGGTAGATAGTTGGCAGTTTCGAAAAGGCGACAACCTGGATTGGAGAGATGAAGTTGTAGAAGAAAGTTTTTGGGTAAGAAGATCCGTTCCTGACTACGGAATTTCAAAAACGGAAAACCTAACAGGATATCATTGGTATCGTTGTAATTTCGTACTTCCTGAAAATTTCACAACGCCCACAGAACCTATTGCAATCCAGTTGGGAAGAATCAGAGACATCGATGAATTGTATTTGAACGGAACTCTGGTGGGAAAAACCGGATCGGTCCTTCCCAAACTGGACGTTGATTTTCAAAAAGTTAGAATTTATTCTCTGCCGACTCATCTTTTAAAAGCAGGCAATAATACAATCGCAATCAGAATCTATGCCGCGACCAATTTAAACGGGTTGAAAGTCGCGCCAATCATCAGCAAAGAACGCACATTACGCGAGTCTATCTTTATCAGTGAAGTATTTCCGATGATTTGCGGCTATGTGTTTATCTTTATGGGGATCTATTTCCTTGTAGGTTCCATAGTAAGGGGACGCACGGGTGAAAACTTTTTCTTTGCGCTTTTCTCCATTTTTATCGGAACGTATGTATTACTTCGCACACAACACAGAAATATTCTATTTGAAAATTTCACCTGGTCTTATGTAGCCGAGCTTTTGATACTCATATGTCTTCCTGTTTTCTTTATCAACTTTCTTCACCAATATCTGAAGATAAAAAGAAACATAGTATTGTTAGGATACGAAGTTTATCTTAGCATTCTATTTGTCGTCACTCTATTCTTTCGCACACCCAAGTCTTGGATTTTGGTAATTGCACTCTTCAATTACGGATTGCCGGTGGCGTTGGGACTCGGTGCTTATTTATTTATAAAACACGGAAAAGAAAACATCGCAAAACTTCGTTATATCATCATAGGACTTATATCTTTACTTCCCACGATTTTAATCGATAGTCTATCCGCTTTGGAGATCATCAATTTTCCAGGCACACTCTTTCTCGGGTTTTTGGTTTTCCTTGTTATGATCTCAATTCAGCTTTCCAACGATATGGTTCTCGGACTTCGTAATTTTATGGGTCAGGAAAAAGAATTGATCCAAATGGAAAGAGTAAAAACAGGCTTTTTGCTGAACTTATCCAGTGAATTCAAATCGGGAATGGAAAAAATCTATCTCGCTTTGGATAAAATTTCAAGACCGGCTCCAAAACCGAAAACCAAGGCCAAAACAAAATCCGCAAAGGTTGTCGTTACCCCTACTGCAGATATAATCAAACAAGCGGAAGATCATATATCTTACATGAGTTATATGGTAGAGGAAGCTCTGCTTTTAAAACAACTGGAAGAAAAAACATACCAACCGAAATGGGAAAGTTTCCGTATCAAAGAATTAATTCATTCCTGCGTGTCCTCCATTGAAAATCATTTGGGCCAAAGAAGAAAAAATACAAGTATTGAAGTAAAACCCGACAATCTTGAAATACTCCAAGCTCCCGAATTGATTTTCGCCATGTTACGGAACTTAGTCGAAAACGCGTATATTTATACGGACATAAAGACGGAAGTAAGTATTGAATTTTATAATAGAGACGGATTTCACTATCTTGTGGTCACCGATGAAGGTTTGGGAATGAGTCAAATCGAAATGGAAACCATATTTCAGAAATTTGTACGCGGTTATAAAGAAAGCAAAAACGAAATACCGGGTGCGGGAATAGGTCTAACACTCGTACAAGCGACGGCAAACTTTTTAGGTGGATACGTTACCTTAAAGTCCGCCGAAGGTATGGGTGCGAAATTTACCGTAAAAATACCTGAGAAAGGTAAAAAAATATGAAGATACGCCATTTAAGTATCTTATCACTAACAACTATTTTTGTTTTATTTCTGAATTGCAACCGGACAGGGAATGAAGGCTCGATCGCTGTTTCTTTGCAAGGAGAAGATTGGGGGATTCAATTTGATCCCTCTACTGAAATTTTAAATCCTGATTTTAACATTAGCTCTTTGGAACTTACCATGGTTCCGGGAAATTTCAGAAATATTAACCACTCCTATAGGGGCCCGATTTGGATTCGCAAATCCTTTGAAATTACAAAAGACCAACATGATCAGTCTCTTGCACTCCAACTGGGAAGAATCTATCAATCCGATGAAGTTTTCATCAATGGAGTGTTAATCGGTAAAAACAATTCTCCTTTTGGCGAAAATCCGGATCTATATTCCTTCGGCAGGCCACGCATTTATCCTATTCCTCATAATTTGATACTGGAAGGTGAAAACAATATCGTTATCAAAATTGATTCGGACTTAAGCACCTCTGCCGGAATCATAACAGGTCCGATTCGGATTTTGACTTATGAAGAAGCGATAGAAAAAAATCTATATGATTCTCTCGTAGAACTTATATTTGTCGGGTTTTATCTTTTTATTGCGCTATTCTTCTTTATCAATTATTTCAAAATGAGAGACAAGAAAGAATACTTGAGTTTCAGTATTCTCGCATTGATCTTCTCAGCCTTTGAATTGGCTCGTAACGAAAGTCGCTTTTTCCTCTGGGACAGCTTCGCGGGCTATAAGTTTATTGAGTACGGATTTTTACTTATCCTACCTTATGCATTTCTCAAATTCATTCAGGATTTTTTTGAACTGAAGCGGTTCAAATATCAATTGGTTTATCTTGTCTTTCAATTTGTATTTTTATTGGTATTTCTGATCATCCCCAAACCGGTCTTTTGGTATAATTTTATCGGATACTGGGACATTCATTTATTGTTTGTGATCGGATATGCGGTTTATCTGACAATCCAGAAATTGAAAGACAATATGAGAGGTGCCTGGATTCATATCATCGCTCTCTGTTATTTGTTATATGCCATCCTGAAAGAGGTTCTGATTGAAAGGGGTTACTTGGGAGCTGCTTCTTCGTTAGAGACTTCTTTTTTGGTTTATCTGCTTCTTATGACGCTTGCACTTCGTTTTCAGTTTTTACTTATGAAGAGGAAACTGCAAAATCGTTTTGACCGTTTGAAAGAAGCGGATTCCATGCGGGAAAAGATTTTTTTCTATATGGACGCAATGATCACCAAACCGCTGCTCAATATGAAAGAAAAGTTAAAGATTTTTCGGGAAGGTGTGGAAAAGACAAAAGAAAAAACCATCCTGAAAGAAGTGATGGGAATTCAATCTTCCATCGATTCGGTAATGGATGATATCATCGAGCTTTCCCGTTTGGAAGTAATGAAGGAAGTTCCGTTCCGCGATCAAATCAACTTTGTCAGTTTTATCAAAGATGTAATCCCCGATGACGAAATCACATATTCCATCAAGGTGCACCCTGACACGGAAATTTATAATAGTTTGGATTTGGTAAATTCGATTGTAGTTCGTTTGGTGGACTTTCCTCCTTTCAAAGAATTTTCCCATAACGATTTAATCATCACTCAAGACTTAAAAGGAAATGTGCATTTTCGATTTTTACTTTTCCACTCAAATCCGAAAGTCACAACAAGACTTTTCAACGAACTGATAGAAAGTTATGAAACTCTGTCGCCTAATAAGGTAAAGTGGGCAATCATTCGGGAGATTGCACGTTTATTGGGTGCAAAAATGGACTTTAAAATCATCAAACGTAAATACTTAAAGATCGATCTCGGACTCAGGGCAACTGCTCCCAATCAGTCACAAATGCCTGTCAAACAACCGGGCATACCCCCTTCTTCGGTCAGGGTTCCGACTGTCAAAGAAGACTGGAAGGTTACTTTGAAAAAAATCTGGAATCGATTAAAAGAAATCGAAATCAAACTACCGGACTTAAAGAAAAAGAGAAAATAACTTCCTAATCAAGGTTCCGGGTAAAAAGGCGAACTTATTTTAATTTTTTTTTGGGATAATAAGAAGGAAGTAGCGGGAATCGACGATTTGTGTTAGGTGGTTGTTTGAAGAGTGTTCCCCACGAGCCTCACCCCCCAACCCCTTCTCCTGTGCCAATAGAAGCGAAGAAGTATTCGAAGAATCATCGGCGAAGCCGATCTTCACGGCGGGGGTTTTAAAGATTCCCGCGTTACATTATGTCTCTTCAATCACTCCTTCTGAGTAAAATCTGATCGGAACAATTCCAAGCTTTCATAGGTTTGAAATCATATTGGTGAATCTGATAATTGTTTTTTAAAAAATCTCTAAACTCCAAATCATTCACAAACCGAGTGTCCTGAATCAATGCAGCATCAATAAGAACAAGATTGATATCGTGTTTTTTAATGAAAGCCCCGAATGGTGAACTTTTATTATACTCCCTTATGTCTTCGCAAAATCCCTTGTAGTACATACAAATCGGACCGCGTGTCGTTAAGAACTTAATTTTGCCCAACCGACTGTTATTCAAAGTTGAGGCAAGAGAAATATTAGAACAAGGATTGCTCGTATCATCCTCTTTTCCTTTCGCCTTAAAATAAAGTTTATCCAATGATAGCCAAACTAAAAGCGACAAAATAAGAACATGATGAATTTTCTTTAGTCTTACTTTAGAAAATAAAAATTCAAACGTATCATAGATCATATACAAAAACGGAATGGATAACTGCAAGATATAATGGGTTCTGGGATAAATCAGCAAAACGCCGACAAGCGATGGCAATGATAAGATCCAAGCTACAACTGCCAAATATTTCGTTTCCCGGGAAAATACCAATCGGTACAACCCGAGACAAAAAGAAAAAGAATAAACAAACAAAAGTAATACGAATGAAGGAAAAATACCAAGATGGAGAATATTGGAAACTTCAGTAAGAAAATCTTCAAAATTGTCCCTCATATGCTGGAAAAATTTCTGCGGATGATTGGTGACTATCTTAATCAAGCTGTCTTTTTCTTGAAAATGATCCAGCAAAATGTTTTCCCAATTCGTCCAAGGGTCTATCACAATCGTTCCATTCAAAGCCAGCCTCAATGAGTAATGCTGACCAAAAGCTACAATAGAACGCGATCCTTTGGTAGGATCGTATAAAACTACAAGCGTAAGAAGTAAAACAATGAGCGGTATAAAATACAAATAAACTTTTCTGGAAATTTGATTACGGTGTTTCCAAATATAAAATAATGCAAATATTAAAATTATATAAAAACTTAAAATGAATTCAGGTCTCGTAAAAACCAAAACGAATGTTAATAATGGCAAAAGACTATAGGCATTTTTATTATTAGAGATCAAAAGAAGAATCGATAGGAGTAAACTGGAAAAAATGGTAATAAAAGGCCACATCTGAATGATATTCGGACTCATCAGAAAAAAAACAAAGTAAAGTAAATAGATGGCAATCGGTGCAAATTTGTTATGTGCGATTTTAATGCCGAAAACTATACTAACGATCAAGCCGGAAAAAAGGCAGTAGTACATCAAAAAATACAGATCTATATTGCTCTTTTCAAAAAGACTTAAAAACTTATAGAATACGAAATAAAAATAACCATCATGCAGTTTTTCGCCAAAGGAAAGATTCAATCCTCTTTCCAGATTATTGGATTCATCGTACAAACGTACATCATTGGGAAATGAAAGATAATCCGACTTTAAATCAAAAAAATAAAGTGAAAATACAATTATTACCAATTTCCAAATCGTTTTTCTATTGTTTACAAACATATTTTGTTTAACGGGATTTAGGCGAATAAAACAGATTGTTCATGTTATACTTGGAACAATCCCAATTCTTTCAATACGGGAAACTCATGTTTAATCTGAGGTAAATTTCCCGGACGATTCAAAATAAAAACGCTCATACCAGCGGATTTTGCCGCGATTGCTTCTTCCACTGTATCGGTAAAAAAAACAATATCGCCGATATCGGCACCTAACTTTTCTGCTATGTTCTGATAGCTGCTACTCTCCCTTTTGCCGCCAATGGCAGTATCAAAGTAAGATTGAAAGTATTCCCTCAAATCGCCGATATCGGAATATTTATAGATCAGAATTTGAGCTTCAACACTTCCCGAAGAATATACATGGCAGGCGATCCCTTTCTCTTTTGCTTTTTTTAGAAAATCCGCTACATCAGGAAAAATTATACTTTTAATAGCATCGGATTCATAACCTGACTTCCAGATTTTGCCTTGGATTTCCTTTAAAGGACCGAATTTACGATCCTTTAAAATCAAATAACGAAAGTAAGTTGGTATAATCTTTTCCGAAAAAACAGCACCCTTCCCCAAATGCGAAACAAAATCCGGATCATTTGCCAACTTGTCTTTTTCAAATTCGGAGCGAACCAGTTCCAACTGATCCCTGCTCCAAACGAAACCGGTCAAGAATTCATCCAATTTTTCCTTCGCAAAAGGAAACAAAACTTCATGTACAAAAGAAATAGGTGCCGTCGTACCTTCAATATCCAGTAGAAAATGTTTCAAAGATTACCTTACTTATGTTCAAGCTCGAGCTTTAGTTGCCTTTCCATATTGGTTTGGTCTTTTTCATAATTGAAATAAATCAAAAACCAAGCAAGAGCACAAGGAATCCAAAATAAAATGGAAATGGAAAGAGCCAGCGCACGATCAGTGGTCAAACCTAGGATAATAGCGGACAATGCAGGTCCCAGACCTTTCCCCAAATCATCCGTTAGGTTGTAAATGGAAAAGATGGAACTTCTTGTTTTTGGAGAATTGACATTCAGTAGGACCGCTCTTACGTTCGGTCCCGTCATGGAAATAACAATACCCGTTAATATATTAAAAATCGTGAATACTAACGTATTTTGAGAAAGTCCATGGGAATATAGCAAACCGATTGCAGGGGCGATTCCTATCGTTGTTGTCGCAATACAGAGGATAGGCTGCCATTTTCTGTTTCGATTGTAAAGCCATTGGCCGAGAAAACCGCCGAAAAAAGTTCCTATGAATACACCGATTGCCGCAAATGTAACAAGACCGGATGCTTGTGCTTTCCCCAAGCCGTATGTATTTTCGTAAAAATCCACCAAGAATACGAAAAACACCCCCCATGGGATACAACCGGGAATTCCTTGCAGAAATGCACCTAAATTGGTTTTATTATAAAATAATAATTTAAAATCTTCCAATGTTACCTTATGTGAGAGTTCATCCACATGACCTACTTCCTCGGCTCCCCCTCTCTTAGGTTCTTCACAAAACAGAATGTAGATGATCACAAACAGAAAAGAAGGCACGGACATGTATATAAAAGATGTCCTCCATCCGTTAATCGGATCCGCTTCCCCTAAAATTCCTCCCAAAAGCTGACCTACTCCGATTCCAAGTCCCATCGCAAGAGATACGTAACCGGATGCTATCGCTCGGGATTGAGTGGAAAAATAATCCCCGATCAAACTGAATAACAAAGGGAAAATTCCCCCTAACCCAAAACCACATAACGTTCGCAAAATGAGAAACTGGTCATAGGTTTCGACATAGGCAGTCAGAAAACAGGGAATTTCTCCCAAAAGAACAGTTGCAACTAACAAACGCTTTCTGGAAAACTTTTGGGATAGATATCCCATGGAAAGCGAAACCGTTCCGCCTAAAATAAAAAATAGAATCGGTATGATCCCCCCCAATTTCCAATCAACATCCTCCGAATTGGTAATCCCGAGTGAAGCTCCGATGTTCTTTAAATTGGGGGCGATCAGATTCTGATCACCGAACAGAAAAAAGGCGAGGCCCAAAATCATCCAAAACGCCAAAATCCCTTTTCCTCCATGGGGAGCAAGTTCACCAAGTCCTACAAAACGTAAGAGAGATTTTTCCGGGCTTTTTGGGTTCATGATTAGGTTTCCTTTTTAAGAGATTTTCTATAAACAAAAACAAAAGAGAGGGTAAATAATAACGAAACGAAACCGATGACGGCAAATAATGAACTGTCCCAAGAAGTAAGTATGGTTCCATTAACAATTTCAGGAGAGGAATTGGTCATAGTCGGAACTGCCTTGCCACCAACAAACTTAAGTTTTACGATTTTTGAAGAATCCAATGCAATCAGGCTATAAGCGCTGAGTCCCGGAGGGATATCCTTTTCCAGTCTTGTCAAAGTTCCGCCGGAAACAATTTCTGGTTTCATATCTTCCGGTTTTAAAAAAATAGGATAACTGCCCGACTCTCCCTCAAGTAATAATTGTTCGGTGATTACTTCGACTTCATTGGGGATCAGATAGGAAATTTGAAGCTCGGATACTCCGGGAAGCAAAGCTCTGTCTAAAATTTTGCCTCCGTTTTTCCCTTCCGGTTGACCGAGAGGAATCGCCATTTTACTTCCGGGTTGTTGGACTTGTGCAAATACTTCCTTTGCTTCTTTAGGAACAAAATATTCGATCTGGCGGGTATCGGTTTGAAAAGATCGGGGAGGTTTGCTCGCGTTGTCCAAAAGAAACAATTTAAAAATGCGAACTCCCGTTTTTTCTCGCATAACCTGCATTAAACTCTTTACGCTGACGTCTTTCCAATCGTTCCCTATTTCGAAAACCTGCACTTCTTGCGATGCACTACGAAATTTGGCAACGGGAGGAATGATTTTATTATAATTCACTCCCTTATACACCACCTGCACCAAAAGAGGCGAACCCTCGGGAGCCTCCACTGCCGGAAAGCGAAACGAACCCGTCTGTGGCCCTATTTCCGCCAAAGGCAACATGGCACTTTGCAAAGCAAGTAGTTTGATCGAATCCGCTTTTCCCGGCCCCCCGAATGTACCATTCTTCAAAGAACCGAAAATAGAGACTTTTTCCGCATAACTAATGCTTGGTAATAATAAAAGAAAGACTATGGCTTGAATAAAAAAACGATTCATAACTCTCCCTGAATCTCCGTCTCACTATCAAAAATCCAAGTGAAAAAAAGATATGGCCAGAAAATTTTAGAGGCGACACCAGACGTGCTCGGGGTATGTTTTTTTAGAAGGTTCTAGGGGAAATAAGCAGGATCCATGAAGCAATTGAATGAAATCGTCCACAACTCTTCCAAAGAGGAAAGGGACATCCTACTTGAATACCAAAATATCGATGTAACCAAATTGGAGACTCTGAAAATCCTTGGAGTACCGATCGATAATGTGACGGCCGATGAAGCCGTTGCAAAATTATTTAGAGTTCTTGAAAAAAAAGAAGCGATGCATCATGTACTTTTTCTTGATCCCATCAAGTTGATGAGGATGCGCCCTAAAAAGGCATTGCATCGAATTACTGAAAAAGCAGGCACCATTCTTGTGGAAGGCGCAGGTATAGGTTGGATGAGTTCGGGACGTCTGAAAGAAAGGGTCACTCCGGTTGCCATCATGATGGACCTCATTCGCCTTGCAGAACTGAAAGAATTTACTATTTTCATTTTCGGTTCCAAAGATGAAAACGTAGAAAGAGTATTTTTCAATCTTACCAGACATTTTCCGAAAGTTAGAATCGTAGGAAGACAAGCAGGACATCTGGATCGCCAGAGAGAGATGCGCGTTAAAGAAGCGATCCGAAAGACCGGCCCAGATATCATATTCATAGCAAATGATTTTCCCGAACAGGAAGTCTGGATCGAAAACAATACCGGCTTTTTAGGAAAAGCGGTTGTGATCGGAGTCGGCGGCGCATTAGATATGTTATCCGGTGCAGATAAAAAATCGCCCGAGTATTTCAAATCCCGTGGACTCGCGTGGCTTTGGAGAATCATCACAAGGCCTTACCGAATCCAAAGATTTTGGGAGACATTCTATTTCATTCTTTTGGGAATCAGAGAAAGACTTAGAAAAAAATCCTAAGTCTATTTTTTGATATCGACCATCTTATCAAGGGTTGGCGGAAGCCAGTCCTCAAGTAAAGGTTCTCTGTCCAGTCTGGAACGCGCAAATACAAGATCCTTATTCGAAGTTGCAATTTCACTTACTGAATTGATCTTACGAGCGGTTTCCATAGCCTTCCAATAGTATTTCAATGCGTTTACCGTATCCTGTTTCTTTTCGTAAACGGCACCTATATTATTATAGATCGCGGCAAGGGATTCGTATACTTCCCTGTGTTCCGAATTTTCAGGCTCGATTCTGCCGAGAGTCTGTTCTCTCATTTCAAAATCATCTTTGAGCTTCAGATAGTTACCCAAACTCGCGTTATACTGCCTTGTATAGAAGAATGAATTTCCTTTTCCAAGAACCAAAGTAGGATTGTTATAAATATCTTCTTCCGGCAATTCCGCCCAAAAATCCAAAGCTTGCGCGAATTCACCGTGATTGTAATCAATCCAACCAAGAAAATAATAACATTCTCTTTGTATCTTGGGATCATTGCTGATTCCGCGTTCAATTGCTTTTTGAAAGGATTCCCGCGCGGCATATAGTCCGTTTCTTCTTTCCTTTTCTTCAAAAGAAAGAACACCCAAACTTCTTTCAGGATAAATTTTGCGACCCGGAAATTCTCTTATATTGTCTGCCTGATTGATTCCTGCGGATTCCAATAATTGGATTTTGCCCAAATCAAAAGAAATTCTACCGGGTTTTCCTTCCAACAAGGTTTCATCCTCGTCTCTTTCACCCAATTTATCCTTATAAAGCTCATAACGAGTGTCAGATTCTCTTAACAACTTCACCGCTTCATCATAGTTTTCCACTTTGATATAGTATTCGGCCATAAGCAAAACCGCCAGATAATGTCGGGTGTCATAAGTAGAAGCAAGTTCCAATTGTTTCAAAGCCCTTGCCGGTTCGTCGATCTTCAGATAATATCTGGCACGTTGGTAATATCCTTCCGCAAACTTATTACCACCTTCTTTTCCGTAGGCGATATTTAACAGATATTCCACATTATCATCAATCTCCATGCCGGTCACTTGGTCTTCCGGATTGATATTGTATTTGATACGGACTTCTTCCGAATCCAAATCAATGTAGAATGACGCCAATTTTGCAAGCACTGCGAGAGAAAGTTCATCTTCTATATCAAGTGCATTCCGAACCTGTCTGTGGTGGTTGAGAACGAACTGAGGATTATTATCACGCTTCCACATTTCAATATAAGTGGATAAAATACCACCATGACCGATCGGATCTTTCGGATATTTTTCTATAATGTCATTATAATATTTAACTGCTGTACCAAACTCTTGTTTGTTATAAAAAATACGAGCTATTCCCGAAATTGCTTCTACGTTATTGGGTTCATTTGCGTCGGTAAAAACACGTTTGAAATATTCAATCGCCAGATGATCATTTTTATATTTTTTGCGATTGGAACCGGGAGGAACATCGATGAAATCCTTGCGATTGAATGAATGAAACTTACCCAAGCTGATATAGGTTTGCGTATCATGAACGTTGTATTTCAAACGGGAAGCAATATAAGCTCCCGCTTTTAAAACCTTTCTGGGAACTTTGTCCTGGGAAGTCAGGTAAAATGCCAATTCGGAAAGTGGTTTTCTGCCGGCTGTTTCCACACCTGC
Organism: Leptospira ilyithenensis; assembly: GCF_004771005.1. Lineage (GTDB taxonomy): Bacteria > Spirochaetota > Leptospiria > Leptospirales > Leptospiraceae > Leptospira_A > Leptospira_A ilyithenensis. Next base: position 25,444 of record NZ_RQHV01000007.1, on the reverse strand, counting down.
ATCGTTCCATTCGGTTTTTTTAGCAAAACTGATGTTTGGTACTTCTTTTCTGTTTTCCCAAGCACGTTTATGTTCTTTATCTTCCAACTCGTATCCGAAGTCGGGTTCCACTTTACCGAAACATTTTTCAAAAGCACGGTCATATTGACCGGCACGCGCATATGCCATACAGTATTCGTTCAAATACTTCAGGTTATGCGGGAAGATTTCCTCTCCCTTGATAAAATAGTTTTCAGCGTCTGCGAGAAGTTTCTTTTTTTCCAAAGCATCCGTTTCTTTGCTATATTCTTCTATTTTTTCAAGACCAAGAACATACTGAGCTTCCGCTCGGAAAGGAACGATTACATATTTATAGAGAGCGACTCCTCCGAATACCAGGAGAATGGCCGCTACAGAGGAAAATATCGTTTTACGGATTACTTCGCGACGACGTACGGCACCTTCTTTGGTGTATGCATCTTTGGATGCAATAATAGGGATACCTTCGGGTGAAAATTTTCCAGTTGAGTCCGATAACTCGACTTTTTCGCCGAGCAATGAACTTAAAAATATTGCGACGTCTTCCGGCTTTTGTTGAGCTTTGATTAACTCGATGAGTTCTTTTTGGTTTCGAACGGGAACCCGATTATTGACAATCGTATCAATGATCGTACGTCTTAGCTTAGGCGGATATTTGATCAGCTCTCTTTGGATGATGGCAAGATCTTCATCTTCCAAGCCCGCTTCCAAATCTTCCTGGGGCTCATCCTCTTTGCCGAGAGACATCAAATCATCTTCGAATCCTCCGTCTCCGCCCAAATCGGATTCCATGGAGGAAACAGGCATATCATCTATGGATGGAGCAAAATCATCAAAAGAAGGTGCGGAGGATTCATCATCCAATCCGGGAGGTTCCATTCCCACACCCAAATCACCGAAAGGATCATCAAATCCTGAGTCGTCTGCAGCGGAAGAAGTCGGCGCATTATCAAATCCGCCTCCTAAGTCCTCAAAATCTGCACCTCCTGCAGGACTTGCAGGTTCCCCCAAAGAACTAAACGGATCATCATCACCAAACGAATCAGTGGCGGCGGTTTCTCCGAAACCGGAATCCCCTCCTCCCAAATCACTGAATGGATCCGATTCCGCACCGGATCCGAATCCGTCATCAACGCTCGGAGCATCACCTAGGTTTGCAAAAGGGTCTTCCCCTTCAGCGCTTTCTCCTGCTCCTAAAGAATCAAATGGGTCAGCATCTTCGGAAGTCCCGCCACCCAAATCAGAGAATGGATCCTCTCCGCCAAAACTTGGTTCAGTACCGGTTGCAGGTGCAAAGTCATCGTCGAATCCGCCCGGTTCTGCCGGCGCTTCGTCGGATTCACCCAGATTTGCGAACGGATCCGCTTCATCGGAAGCAGTTTCCTCTTCCGAAGGAGTACCCAAAGAAGCAAACGGATCTTCTTCTGTTGGAGTATCGCCTAATCCTCCAAAAGGGTCTTCGGAATCAGTGGTATCGCTTGGTCCCCCCAAATCGGCAAATGGGTCAGCATCCCCCGCGTCAGCCGTCGGAGTGCCGAAATCACCTAACTCTGATTCTTCGGTTGACGAATCAAAATCATCGAAATCAGTTGCACTTGGTTCTGCTTTTTTAGGACCGTCTTCATTTAATAATTCATCTAAGTCAATGTCATCATCGGCTTCCAAGTTACGGAAAGGAGGGGGGCCGGAACGCTCTCCGGAATCCGCAAATGGATCATCTTCTCCTCCAAAATCGCTATCCGCTTCCGATTCGGAATCTTCTTCCTCCGAAGCGCTTTCTTCTTCGATATGTTGGATTGGCTCCGAATAACCTAATTTTTCACGGAGCAGCTTTGCCATCGGATTTAGGTCTTCCGAAGATTGTGGATTTTTATTTAAGGCAGAGAGCAGACTTTCGATCTGTTGGATCTCTTCTGGTTGTAAATTATCTTTCGGCTCTGCCATGAGAAGGACGTATTTCCTACTTTAATATCGGACTCTTATAAAATTGGCAGAATTTTTTTTTATTATGTCGGATCGGTTGAAGAAAAATTACATTTATTCTCTTTCCGGGTTTCTGCCGAAATTAAGAAAAGTGATCCCGAAACGTATGAAAAAATCATTTTTCTACCTTATCCCCTCTGTGCTTCTATTTTTCTCCCTAGGACTTTGGGGACAGGATGCACTGGATTGGGTCGGTAGTTTTTCCTCAAACGAACTGGAAATGCAAGATGATATAGAAAACCAGGATACAGTCTATTATCTCTGGCAACTCGAAAGTCTGAAAAAGAATATCTCTCCCCGTTATATCCGTTACCTGGACGTGGAATCCTATTTGGAAACAACCAACTTGCTCAAACGAGGAATTTTGTTTTCTTATAACGGTCTCAGGGAAGAATCCGTAGAAGTCTGCGGTAATTTTTCCAATTGGGACTGTTTGCCAATGAAAAGAAATAAATACGGAATCTACTATTTGGTGGTAGATGCAAATTTGCAAACACCGGGTTATGAAGATGAAACGGTTTATGAATACAAATATAGGGTAAACGGACTACTCACCTTTGATCCGGAAAACCAAGACAAAGCGGAAGACGGTTCCGGGTCTTTTATCTCGCGTTATATCTTGGAAAGGAAAGATACAAATAGGCAGTCCCATTCATTCGTTTTGGAAGATTCCAATGCAGAGGAAAGAGATCTAAGAACTGTTAGATTTCAGATTTATCTTCCCAGTGCGGAAGTGGTAAGCCTTGTAGGAAACTTCAACGATTGGAATCCGGAAAATGACTTTCTAAAAAAAGATAGAAATGGTCTCTTCGTCCTCGAAAAAAAATTGCTCCCGGGAGAATACCATTACCAGTTCATCGTAGATGGGGATATACAAGTAGATACTTATAATTCAGTAACAAATGTTAAAATAGATACGAACGAACAAGTTTCCACACTCGTTGTTCCGGAAAGGGACTTTCCTCTGGAAAGAAAGGATTAGGAAGAAGGGACATAATTTAAGAGCGCGGAATATTAAAATCCCCCGCCCTTTTTAGGGTTGGGGGGTGTGGCTCGTGGGCTGCAAACAACCACCTAACACAAATTTCCAATTCCCACCATCCCTATCCCAAACTTACAAATTTTTCTTCCGAAAAGTTCGCCTTTTTGTCTGACCAGCCCCGCATATAGGATCGACCGGCGAAGCGAGCGTTGCCGCCGAGGGAGAGCCGGGTCGGATAATCAATTTCATTTATATCCACATAACACATCCGAGGCGCCCAACCGAATATAAAGAAAGCCCCTTCCTCTCTAAAAGCAAGAGAGATGTTTCTCGCGGTGGCGGAGGCAGGGATGCCGAAGCGAGTGCACACACGGAGGTTACGCGCACAGGAGCGTGGAACATCGAACGTTAATTTTCCAAAGTGGCTGTCATTGATCCTTTGGAACTTACCATGCGAGGATCCGGCCCGTAGCCGATGATTCTTTCCTGCACGAATTCGGCATGTTCCAATTCGCCGGAAAAAACGACTGTTCTCTTTTTTGTATCCACTTCAATGGCATGTTGAAAGGCTTTTTCCCAGGGCATTTGGCAAACATCCATAAGCATTTCGATCACATAATCGTAAGTATGATGGTCATCATCCCAGAGTACGACAAGCCAAGGACCGTCAAACCCCAGTTTAACGATCGTTTCCGTCTCTTCTAAGACACCAGGCTGGGCATTCGCAAATATCACCCAGATAGCCTTCCTAATTATTTTAGTTTTTTAGAGATTGCTAACTCTACATGAGAAACGATATCTTTGGATCTAAGTCCGAAGTAATCCATTAGCCCACCCCAAGTACCGGACTTCCCAAAACTATCTTTCATTCCTACCTTTACGATTGGAACGGGAAATTCTTCGGAGAGGAATTCGGAAACGGCAGAACCAAGTCCGCCGATTACATTATGTTCTTCAGCGGTTACGATCGCACCGCATTCCTTTGCTTTCGCAAGGATGGCATCTTTGTCCAAAGGTTTAATGGTCGCCATATTGAGCAAGCTCGCAGAGATACCTTTTTCTTTCAAAGCGTCTACTGCAATCATCGCTTCCGAAACCATGATCCCGCAAGCAATGATACAAACATCCTTTCCTTCGGAAAGAACTTCGGCTTTTCCGATTTGGAATTGATAGTTGTCTCTTTGGATCACAGGAATGGCCGGTCTTCCCACTCGTACGTATACGGGACCTTTATAATCCGCAATGGCATGAATCACTTGTTTGGTTTCGTTGAAATCAGAAGGACAAATTACAGTCATCTCCGGGATGACTCGCATTGTACCGAAATCTTCGATACATTGGTGAGAGGCGCCGTCTTCTCCCACAGTGATCCCACCATGAGAAGCAACAAGCTTTACATTTAACTTAGGATAAACGACACTATTACGAACGATTTCCCAAGCCCTTCCGGACAAAAACATGGCAAAGGAAGAAGCGAACGGAGTGTAACCTGCCAGAGCAAATCCGGCAGCATGACCTACAAGATTTTGTTCTGCAACTCCCACATTGAAAAATCTTTCGGGATAATGTTTTTTAAAATCGGCAGTTTTGGTGGAGCCTGATAAGTCAGCTTCCAAAACTACGATATCAGCGCGACTACCACCTAACTCAACCAATGCTTCGCCGTAAGCGTCACGAGTTGCTTTTTTATCTGAAGTTGATTGGCTAGGTGCACCCATTGATTATCCTTTTTTAAGAGCTTCCGCTTTGTCGGTTTTTTCCCAAGTGAATGTAGAACCTGTTCTACCGAAGTGACCGTATGCAGCAGTCTCTTGATACTTTCTACCCTTGCCGAGTAGATCCAAAGTATCCACAATTCCTTTCGGAGTGAGTTTGAAATTTGCTTTTACTCTTTTTGAAATTTCTTCATCGGAAACGGTTCCCGTTCCGAAAGTATCCACAAGTACGGATACAGGCTCGGCGACACCGATCGCATAGGCAAGTTGCACTTCACATTTACGTGCAAGTCCTGCTGCCACTACGTTTTTCGCAATATAACGGCCGATATATGCTGCTGAACGGTCTACTTTCGAAGGATCTTTTCCGGAGAAAGCACCACCACCGTGACGACCCATTCCACCGTAAGTATCTACTATGATTTTTCTTCCGGTAAGTCCTGTATCTCCATGAGGTCCGCCGATTTCGAACTTACCGGTAGGGTTAATGAAATAACGAGGATTTCCCAAAAGACTTGCAGGGATCACTTTTTTGATACACTCTTCAATCACTGCTTCTTCAATTTGTTTTTGAGTGAGACCAGGTGCGTGCTGTGTAGAAATCACAACAGTATCCACTTTCGAAGGTTTTCCATCTACGTATTGGATGGTAACTTGGGATTTGGCATCAGGGCGAAGCCATCCTATTTTTCCCGAATGTCTGAGTTCGGATAAATTTTCCAAAAGTTTGTGTGAATAAAAGATAGGAGCCGGCATAAACTCAGGTGTATCGTCAATGGCAAAACCAAACATCAAACCTTGGTCTCCGGCACCTTGTTCCGTATACAAACCTTCTCCTTCATTCACACCTTGTGCGATGTCGGGAGACTGGCTGTGAACATGGGAAGAAACTACCGCATAATCCGCGTCAAAGTATAAATTGATATCGTTATATCCGATTTTACGGATCACATCACGAGCGACTTCGGAAGTGTCTACTTTTCCCTTACTGGTGATTTCACCTGCGATCACTACAAGGTTGGTAGTTACTAAAGTCTCGCAAGCAACTCTGGATTTTGGATCCTGTACAAGAAATGCATCTAAAATGGCATCTGAAATTTGATCGCAGACTTTGTCTGGGTGTCCCTCGGAAACCGACTCGGACGTAAAAATGAAATTTTGTAGAGAAGACATTATTTTTTACCTTACTTCGCTAAACTTTTCAATTATGATGCACTGTCAATAGAATTGTTCGGGTGTTTTTCCCGCATGTATGCTTCCAGTTCTTTACGCTTTTCTTTCATCTTTTCCTCTAATTTTTTAGACCATTCTTCCATTCCCGCTTCATCCAAAGCCTTAGGAACAAAAAACGGCTCCCCGTAAGAGATGTATAGATTTGCCCCGAATTTTGGGAAAAAATGCCGGTCCCAACTATTGAATCGCCAGGCATGGTCGTATTGCGAGTCCAAAAACAAAATAGGAACACCTGTGAGAGAAGCCGTGGCGATTACACCAGGTTTCACTTCATGCCTGGGACCTTTGGGTCCGTCGACTGTGAAAATAGGAACTCCACCCGATTTCATTTCCTTGAGGATAGCTCGAAAAGCCCCCGTTCCCCCTCGGGTGGAACTGCCCCGAACGCTTCGCAAATTCGAGCGAGCAAACGTTTGGTGAATGATCTCCCCGTCTTTGGATTGGGATACAAGTGCAAACATAGAGGCTTTTTTCTTTTTCTGCAAATACACTGTGGCATGCCTGTAAAGAGAAAGAGTAGTCTCATGGAAAACGGCGATGATAAACCCTCTTCCCGAATCGATAAACTTTTGTGAGGCGGCAGGAATCAAAAGCTCTCTGTTTCTGACGAATAAATACCAAAAGCGAACTATAAAATGAACCACAAAACTTAAGATGATGTATTTTGTTTTGTTATATGGTTTTCCCGGAGACGCACTTGCCATTCTTATAATCCTTTTCCCAAATCCAACATTTGATCGGATTCTATAATTTCCAATTTGGGAGTGTTTGTTTCTTTTATTTTACCAAGGCCCGCGATTAGGCTTTTTAATAAGGAAACAGCTACAAACTGAGCGGGAATCGGTTTGTATTTACGCATACCTATAAGTGAAAAAGGTATGATCGTAGCAATCGCCTCGGCCATTTTTTCCCCGATCCTTGTTTCTTTCCGGTCTCCCACAAGAACGGAAGGGCGGAAAATCCCCAGATAAGGAAATTTTAAACCGATCAGAGCATTTTCAATCTCACCTTTGACCCGATTATAAAATACAAACGAACCTGAGTTAGCTCCCATTGCAGTCACAATCAGAAATGCAGGAACACCTGCTTCCTTTGCCTTTCGTCCCGCAAGCAAAGGATATTCATAATCCACTTCTTTGAATTTTTCCTGAGTTCCGGCTTTCGCAATTGTAGTGCCAAGACAACATATAACCGCATCGATTCCTTTCGGTATCCGTACTTTTCCTGATGAAAAAGACTCCCAGGTAACAGCTTGAATTTCAATCGGAGATTCGGTGTTACTCGGATTTTCAATCCTCGCCCAAACAAAAACCTTTTTTACTTCTTTAAATAAAGGAAGTACCTTCAGCACTTCCGAACCTACAAGCCCGGTCCCACCTAACAATAATACTTTGTATCCGCTCATAAAGACGCCTCTGTTTTTTTGGAATTGTGCTTTTCCACGGTTTTGCAATGAAAATGGGAAATGATTGGAACGATAAAAGGAAGTTTTCGAAAGGACACTTGCTAAATTTCCAAGCTACGGGCAAGCATTGAATCCGTTAGGTTTAATTTTTCCGAAAACTGAATCCCTGCCAGAAAGTATTGAACCCCTCGGATGACAGCTGTTTGGGTCCAAACGATTTTGCCTTCAAAAAACATACGTTTGTTGCCCAGAGACCAGAGAATGGTCCCGATTACGACATTATCCAATTCATCGGAAAGCATATCGTCTTCGCCCAGATAACAAAGCCCTTCCTCGGAAATATTGCCTAGTTTTCCGGTAAGAGTGATCCCTTCTAAATCCAATTGAACTTCGAAATCACGAAATTCTCTCGGAGAGATCCTTGGAAGTCTGCGCTCGCTTTCGCTACCCATGGAAACAATGTAAAAGACAGTGATTTCGTGAAAACGAAAAAAGCCATTATCTAAAACTGGAAGTATATAAAAGGAACTGAATTTTCCGGAGTGGCCAGGCAAAGAATGAGCACAATTACAGGATAAAAGCAAAATTCCAAAGTTCTGGGGATGTTCTTTCCCCTTCCTTTTTCAAAAATCCAATGCCCGATCACGTGACCCACCGCAAGTAAGCCGACAATCCAGGCGAAATCTTTCCACATATAAGGACGAATCGTCCCCTCTTGGAAAAAAAACAATCCCTTGATATGAATCCAAGAAGCATCCCAAGTCAATGAACGGAAAAATACCGCCCCTACAAAGAATGCAATGTTTGTTAAACTATTCTGCAAAACCCATTGGAGAGGTTGAATCCATTTTAAAATTTTTAATTTTAAAGCAGAACCTTTTTTCGGCTCCGCTTTTGCGTCTTTTTTCACAGGGAAAAAATCATGATAAAATTCTTCGATTACGTAAAAAACTCCGTTCAGAGATCCCCAGAAAACATAGGTCCAATTCGCTCCATGCCAAACCCCGCTGACAAACATGGTGAACCAAAGATTGAGCTTTCGTCTCGCGGCACCAACCCTGCTTCCCCCCATTGTAAAATAAACGTAATCACGAAGCCAGGCATTCAACGTCATATGCCAACGTCTCCAAAACCCTGAGACGGAAGTTGCAATGAAAGGCAAATTGAAATTGATAGGCAGCTTATAACCGAGTAACAAAGCGCTGCCGATCGCCATATCGGAGTAACCGCTGAAATCCAAATACACTTGCACTCCTCCGAGTACAGCTCCAATCCACAAAGCAGATGTATGGTGGCCTGCAGGATTTCCGAAAATCGCCTCGATTGTAGGAGCAATTTGATCGGACAAAACCGCTTTTTTAAAATAACCTAATATAAAAAAACGAATCGCTATCCGAAAGGGAATGTCTGAAAATTTTTTCTCTTCGTAAAGCTGAGGGATAAATGTTTTTGCAGTGACGATGGGACCTGCAACCAATTGGGGGAAAAAACTTACAAATAGGGAAAACTTGATAAAATCCAACTCAGGTTTGATTTCTTTTCTATATACATCAATCGTATAACTCAAAGATTGAAATGTGAAAAAGGAAATCCCTGCGGGAAGAATGATATTTAAAATAGGCAACGCCTCTTTTCCGAAAAGAGGAGTCCAAATCGAGTTGGTAGAACTTGCCAGAAAGTTATAATACTTAAAAAACCCTAAAATGAAAACAAGATTGGTGATAAGACTGAAATATAAATAGAAGAGTCTGAACTTTCGGTTTTCCGTTTTTCCCAATTTCCATCCCACGAAATAATCGATAAAAGTGGAAAGTAAAATCAAAGCCCCGAACCGGTAGTCCCAGGACATATAGAAAAAATAACTGGCGATCAGCAAAAATATATGTAGGATGCGGGTTTCTTTTGAAGGATCTTTGAAAACAGCGGGAAAAAGATACCAGACTGTCAAAAAGACAAATAGAAAAAAGATGAAATATTCGAAGTCGGAGAAGATCAAAAAGAATTTTCCTAATACTCAAACGATTCACTCAGAAAAAAGATACACGTCAATCATTTCGGCTTGCTAATCTCATTCCCTTTCGCAAGAATCTTCTAAAAATCACAAATTCTTGAGGTAAATGAATGAAAAAGCTACTTGTAATTTTAAGCATTTTAATGTTCTCTTTCGGATCTTTCGCAAATTGTTTTGGTAAATTCGGTGTTCTTAAAACCATGTACGGCTTCCACGCGGGAATCAATGTCGGATCGGGTTTTGTTGCAAAATTGGTTCGTACGATTTTAATGTACATCCCGTTCTTCTGGGTCTACGGATTTGCCAGTTTCCTTGACCTGGTTCTTTTCAATTTGATTGAATTCTGGACAGACAGCAACCCGATCGCTGCCGCAGAATATGACTTTGAAGGAAAGTTAGTAAAAGAATTCCGTGAGAACGGAGGATCCTTGCGTTTGACTTATACGAAATGGGGAAAAGAAATGATGATCGAAGCGGAAGGGAATAAAGGAAAAGTAACCTTCTTTGCTTTTGCTGAAAAACCAGGCAAACTTTTCCAAAAAGAAAACGGAACTCTGGTAGAAAGAACGGAAGCGGAAGGTCCTGCTCTTCCTCCCGGATTCGCGCTCTAAAAAGTATCAAATGATTTCACAAACAAGAAGGAATTGATTTTCTTCTTGTTCCCGAATCGGGAGCTCCCGGCAGTTTTCCCGAACAAAATCCCTCCCTAAAAACAAGAGAAAGATATTTGCCTCATACCGAGTCATTACCGATAATGAAACTATGAGATATGCCAAAATTCTTCCGCTTTTCGTTTTACTCTGGTTATTGGACTGTAAGACGATAGTTTACAAGGTTCCCTCCGAACAGATAAACTTAAATTTGGTGAAGATGATCACCGCTGCGGAAGCTGCGAAAGAAGAGGAGGCGGAATCGGATTCCGAGGACACGAAAAAAGTCCAATTATCTCCCGACCCCTATGTCAACGTGGAATACTCGGAAAATAACAAACCGTTCATCCGATTGGAACTTTATTTCAAAGACTCCGGACTCAATATCATTGAAGAAATCAAAAACGGAACCATACTAGAGCACAAAATCGTTGTGAAAAACCATAAGGGCGAAACAATCTCCGCTCAACCGGTGAATTTCCAAGCCTACGAAGTTACCGAAACCAAAATTGAAAAAGTCAGAAACAAAGTCGTCATCGGCGAAACCCAGGAAAAATTCAAACTCTCCGACCTTGGCAAAGAAAGCAAATCCTACAAGGAAAGCGAACCGAGACGTTATTCGGACGATTCTCCCATCCCCCAAGCCCTGGAACTGGATCAGAAAAAAGTTCCTAGTGCAGGAGAATTCATCAGTATATTTTTAGAAATAACGTACGTTAATCCGTTCTTGGAAGGTGTATGCGATGAAATCAATTTGGACTGCGAAAAAGACAAGGTGATCGTATTTCGTCATATTGCGGAAAGAAACAGGCTCGAATTGGAATCTCTGCGAGGAAGCTATGAAGAAGGAGATTTTCGCAAATTCAAATCTCTAACGGCGGAAGAAGTGGAATCCGAGAAAAAGATCATCAAAGATAAGATTTTTGCTCTCAACAATTCGCGGAACTCCAGCCTTCCCCAAGAACCGGCCAATATCAAAAGCAACCGCTCCTTTCCCGGTTCAGGTTTTGCACCCACAGTCTTCAAAGAAACCAAAACGACTGTTAATGGGTCGGAGAAAGTAGGCACTATCAACGCATTTGTAGACCAAACTCAGAACTACGATGGGAACAAATATTTTTATAGAGAATGGAATCTGGTTTCTTTTCCACGGTTTTTCAAAATCCAATCCATAATCAAAAACGGAAAATCCGTAGTAGAAGAAGCGAAAGACAAAGAGGAAAAAAAGATCCTACCCACTCTGCCTAAGGAAAATTCCGAATCGGAAAAAACCAAAGACGCGACATCGGAACATCCTGAAAGTATTTTTGATAAACCGAACCATACGAAACACAAAAAAAAGACTATCTATACACCATAATATTCTAATGTGCGAGTCAAACAAATGACTCGCACACCGCTCTCTTTTTAGGCCGCCTTGGCTTCTTTTTTTTTCTGACTGTCAAACCGCACGGTGGATGCCACCACTTTTACTTTGGATCGGTTCTCTCCATCGTTTGTTTTCCAACGGTTCTGTTTCAGATTTCCCATGACGGTGACCTTGCTCCCTTTCTTTAGATATTCGGAACAATTGTCTCCCAGCTTTTCCCACGCCTCTACTTCAAAAAAAGACACATCATCTGCGTCTTTTTCTTCTCCAAAATGGTTGGAATGATTCACAGCAACTGTGAAATTCGTAACATTTTTGCCATTGTTTGTTCGTTTTAATTCCGGGTCCTGGGTTAAATTCCCATCCAGAATGATATATGATAGATTTTTAATACTCATAGAGTGATCCTTTAAACTAATTTAGGTGGCCGCCTACTACGTAAATGGGTAAAAAAACTTGAGTCTTTGGACCCCTTTTTTTTTATTTTTTAGAAATAAATTTCTGAAAGTTCGCACTTTAACTTATGGAAAGAATAGACAAACCTAAATCCAAATTCAAATTTAGGGAGAACTATGTTAGTACCTGATTACGAGATATATCAACTTCTTAGTAATATCAGTCGGGAGCTAATTTGCCTCCACACTGAAGATGGTACATATAGCTTTGTCAGCCCATCTTCCGAAAAAATCATTGGTTACCTTCCTTCCGAACTGGTAGGGAAAAACGCATACGATTTCTTTCATCCGGAAGATAGAAAAAGAATCCTGGAAGAGACCCATTTGCCCATTTTAAAGGGAGAAACAGACAATCTAACAGAATATAGATTTTTGCACAAGAACGGGTCGTATGTCTGGTTACAAACTCTCAGTCAAATTGTAAAAAACAATGAAAACCAATCTGTAAAAATCCATACCTCTTCCCGTGATGTTTCCAACCAAGTAGAACTACGCGAAAAACTGATCCAACGGGAGAGACTACTCCGTGAATCCAATAACGTGGCAAAGGTAGGCGGTTGGGAATTGGATTTGATTACCATGAAACCTATGTGGAGTGAAATGATATTTCACATTCATGAAATTGAACCTCCCGATATTCCTCCGATCGAGACTTGTATTTCTTTTTTTCCTTCTCCCGGGGACGAAATCGTTCGGGAAAGCCTTATGACTGCGGTTGAAAAAGGCCTTCCATATGATTTAACATTGCCTTTCGTTTCTGCCAATGGAAAACACAAATGGGTTCGTGCACTTGCCAAGGTTGAATTTTTAAATGACAAACCTTCCCGCATTTATGGTGCGTTATACGATGTCACCGCCCAAAAAAATGCGGAATTGGAAAAGGAAATCTCTGAAAAAAAATTCAGAGAAGCGTTTCATTTTTCAGTGGGGGGACTCGCCATCACTTCGATCGAAGGAAAATTCCTCGAAGTCAATTTGGCTTTTTCCAAATTCATCGGTCATTCCGAAGAAGAGCTGAAAAATATGACAATCGAATCTGTCAGTCATTCTGCGGACTTCGAAGCAAATATGAAATTACGCCGGAAGGTAATCGCGAATGAATCCAGTTTTTTCGAAATGGAAAAACGATATGTCCACAAAGACGGCCATATTCTCTGGGGACATCTTTCCGCTACTTTAGTCCGGGACAAAACAGGGAATCCTATTTACTTTATCTCGCAGGTTTTTGATATTGATTCCAGAAAAAAAGCGGAACTTAAATTATTACTCACCAACGAAAAACTAACATCTGTTACGAATTCTTTGACAAATCAAAACAAACAACTTCAATCTTACAACCAGATCGTTTCTCATAATCTGCGTTCACCAATCAGCAATCTGCGAACTTTGCTTGGGCTTATCGACGAAACGGAAGATCCGATTGAAAAAACGGAATACCATTCCCATCTGAAGATTGTGGCTGAAAATTTGGAATCCACTCTTGAAGATTTAATCTCGGCACTTCGCATCCAACAAAACCATGAAATCAAACCGCAACTTTTAGATTTCAAAGACAGTTTCGAAAGAGTCCAAAAACTGATGATAGGAGAAATTCAAAATCTGGATGCGGAAATCGATTATGATTTTTCTTCTTCTCCCAAAATCTATTTTCCAAAACTTTATCTGGAAAGCATTCTCACCAATCTTTTAAGCAATTCGCTTAAATACTCCGCGCCAGGAAAAAACCCTTATATCCAAGTTCAATCTTTCAGTATCGGAAAATCCGTAACACTTAGTTTTACTGACAATGGCTCAGGGATTGATCTGGAGCGATATGGAAAACAAATCTTCCAGTTGAAAAAAACATTTCACAGAGGCAAAGCGGGAAGAGGCGTGGGATTGTTCCTGACAAAATATCAAATCGAATCAATGGGTGGCCAAATTGAAGTCCGCTCCCAACCTGGTCACGGAACCACCTTTCTACTCCATTTTTTGAACCAGGTGAATGCATAAATGAGTCAAATCAAAATCTGTTTGATCGATGATGATAAAATCTATCAATTTACCACTAAAAAAATCATCTCCAATTCCAAACTTGCGGAAGAAATTTTAACTTTTTCGGACGGAGAAGAAGCCATTGAATTTTTTGAAGCTTCCAAACAAAACAAAGAAATTTTGCCCGATGTTATCTTTTTGGATATCAATATGCCTTATATGGATGGATGGCAGTTTTTGGAAGCTTATGCAAAAATACATGCAGAGATTCTGAAACCCATTCGCATTTATCTGGTCAGTTCTTCCGTGGATGAAGCTGATACGAAACGTGCCTCGGAAAACAATCTGTTATCCGGATATATTTTCAAACCGTTTACCAAAGAAAAACTGATCGAAGCTACCTCGTTTTTTCAATCTTAGCTTGTCATTTTTTTCTTTTGTATGATCCTTTTCGTCTAATACTCCCGCGGACGGTATCATGGATCAAATAACAAATTGGATTTCTACAAACCCTTGGGTCTCCTTTGGGATTGTATGTATTAGTTTTTTCATAGTCGTTTTTGTAAGAGATGTAACTCAAAAGAAACACACAATTCAACGCAACTTTCCCATTGTAGGCCATCTTAGATATTTTTTAGAAAAGATTGGTCCCGAACTTCGTCAGTATTGGGTTGCAAATGACAAGGAAGAAAGGCCCTTTGATAGAACAGAGCGCAGTTGGATCTATGCTACTGCAAAAGGACAAAACAATAACTTCGGATTCGGTACAACGGAATTGCAGTACGAGCCGGGTTATCCTATCATCAAACATCATGCCTTTCCTTTTCCCGAAGCCAAGGCTCATATCGTAGGAAAAGATCCTTCTTGTATTCCAAGCCTAAAGGTGATCGGAGCTTGGCATAAAAGAAAATTTCCTTACAGACCTTATTCCATCATTAATATTTCGGCAATGTCTTTCGGCTCTCTTGGCAAAAATGCCGTGATGGCATTGAACCGGGGTGCAAGAGATGCAGGCGCCTATCATAACACAGGCGAAGGTGGACTTTCCCAATATCATTTGCAAGGTGCCGATATCATGTGGCAGATCGGAACCGGATATTTCGGAGCGAGAGATGAAAATGGAAAATTCGATTTGGCAAAGGCAAAAGAGAAAGTAGAAAAAAACAAAAATATCCGCCTGATCGAAATCAAACTGTCGCAAGGCGCCAAACCGGGTAAAGGTGGAATTCTTCCTGCAGCAAAGGTAAACGCAGAAATTGCAAAAATCCGCCATGTAGCAATAGGCAAAGATTGCATATCTCCCAATTCTCATTCCGAATTCAAAAATGTTTCGGAGCTAGTCGAATTCATCGAAAAGGTTGCGGATACAACCGGACTTCCCGTCGGAATCAAAAGTGCAGTAGGTGAAATTGAATTTTGGGAAGAGCTTGTACAAGTCATCCAAGCCACGGGAAAAGGTCCTGATTTTATCACAATCGACGGAGGGGAAGGTGGAACGGGTGCAGCACCTCTCACTTATGCCGATCATGTTTCCTTGCCATTCAAAATCGGATTTCAAAGAGTTTATACGTTATTTCAAAAACACAACCTAACTCAGAATATCGTTTGGATCGGTTCGGGCAAATTGGGCTTTCCCGATCGCGCAGTCGTTGCAATTGCAATGGGATGCGATTTGATTCATATTGCACGGGAAGCCATGTTGTCGATCGGATGCATCCAGGCGCAAAAATGCCATACGGATCATTGCCCGGCGGGAGTTGCCACTCAAAATTGGTGGCTGCAAAGAGGAGTCGACCCTGAAATCAAAGGCAAACGTGCCACCAAATATCTGCAAGGTTTCCGCAAGGAACTTCTATCTCTCGCACATTCCTGCGGTTACGAACATCCCTTGCAATTTACAGGAAGAGATATAGAAATCAGTATGGGTATGAACCGTTATCAGCCTTTGGAAGATTTGCTCGGTTACAAGCGGGATCCGATCTCTTTTACAAAGTTTGCCGATTATACCGATTTTCCGGGAAGAATGTAATCCAGTCAAGATGCCGGTCACGGTAGTCTTTGCTGGCTATCTTGCCAAATACTTTGGATCACGATTAACATCGATGGCATGTGGAATTTCGTATACAAACCACTTTTTAGGGGTAACTCCAACTTGCACTTACATCAAAGCGCATAAGAGACAAGATTTCCAAACCATTGGGGAACCTTCAATCAAATCTTCCGCCTAACGTCAAGCCATCACAGTAAACCCAAAGCACCCGAGCATCGGAACCGGCTCGTTTGCAGACCATAACGGTATTCGAAGCGCAAAATTTTTCATTCGGTAATCATTTTATGATTTGAAATTTACTCATCTCTTATTTCTAGGAGTAGGATTCTTCATTGAAATTTATTATCTTGCTTATCTTTCTTTCCTTGAGCTGCGGTCCCGCGGGACGGGATGAAAAAGCAAACATCCAAAAAGGAACGCTAAACTTAGAATCCCATTCCTTTACCGACTCCCCTTTTTTAACGCTCACAGGAGAATGGGACTTTTTCTGGAACAAAACGTCTGAAACCATTCTTGCGACGGACATTCCCAGTTCCATTATACTTCCCGCGCATTGGAACCACCGTAAGGAAAAAGAAGAGGAACTGACAGGACAAGGGTTTGCAACATTCCGAGTCCATATCCTTTTGCCCAAGGACCAGACTGTTTTTCCTTTGGCGGTTTTAACGGGAGAACAAGATAGCTCACACGCGATTTATATAAATGGGAAATACATAGGCGGATCCGGGAAACCGGGCAATTCCAAAGAAACTACCATTTCCCAAGTACAATCTTCCATCGTAATCATTCCTTTTACCGGTGCCAAAGAAATCGATTTGGATTTGGTTGTCTCCAATTTTGCACATAGAAAAGGAGGACCTTGGAATGATATCGTTCTCGCTCCTTT
This sequence comes from Leptospira ilyithenensis, assembly GCF_004771005.1. Taxonomy (GTDB): domain Bacteria; phylum Spirochaetota; class Leptospiria; order Leptospirales; family Leptospiraceae; genus Leptospira_A; species Leptospira_A ilyithenensis. The sequence continues at coordinate 8,713 of NZ_RQHV01000007.1, read as the reverse complement.
CCAAAAAGCACAGGAAAGACTTACCAACAGAAAGATGAATGAAACAATCCTTGCTTCCGTTCTCGGATTCGTTGCTTTGTTTTTTTTGTTTTTCTATTTCTTTGATAAAAACGAAACCCATACATTGGGAATTTTCGCTTTTTCCTTTATCATATTGCTTAGAAATATTTCTACAGGTGAAAGGATTTTACTGGATTGGGTGCATCTTCCCTATCAGGTTATTTTACGAATCGAATACTTTTCCTGGTTCTGGTCCGCTCCTGTTTTATATCACTATTTCCAAACTATCTTCCCGATTGACTTTTCAAAAAAGATCGGAAATGTTTTTTATCTGACTTCTCTGATATTAACACTTGTTTTGCTTCTTCCTTCCGAGTATTTCACGGAGACCGCCTCCTTTTATCCGATCATATTCATACTTAACGGTTGTTTTTTGCTCTTTTTTCTGATCAAAAGTTATCTTAAAAAAAGATCTGATTCACAAACCTTATTATTCGGAACAGCTCTCCTACTCATCGGTGCGATCAACGATACGTTACATGCGGAAGCGATCTGGCATACGACGTACATTGGCCCTCTAACTGTCGTTTGTTTTGTCTTTTTACAGGTATTCACCTTCGGAAAATCCTTTCGCAAAAGTTTGAATCATAGCAAAGAGTTAGCTCTCAAATTAAGTTCTCTCAATTCTTCTTACAGTAGATTTGTTCCTAAGGAATTTTTAAACTTCCTCGGAAAAACCGATATCAGAGACATCTCGCTAGGCCAACAAGTTCAGAAAAAGATGACCATTCTTTTCGCCGATATCCGTTCCTTTACGGAATTTTCCGAGCAACTAACACCTAAGGAAAATTTTGATTTTTTAAATTCCTACCTTCAAAGAGTAGGACCTATTATCCGTCATAACGGCGGCTTTATAGACAAATTCATCGGGGACGCCATCATGGCGCTCTTTCCCGATGATCCCAATCATGCCATTCGTGCCGCAGTGCAGATGCAGAACGAAATTCGTCTCTACAATATGCATAGAGCCAATTACAATTACAAACCTGTGCAAGTGGGAATCGGCATCCATACCGGTACATTGATTTTAGGAATCCTGGGAGAACATGAAAGGATGGAAGGCACTGTCATTTCCGACGCAGTCAATCTTGCTTCCCGTATCGAAGGGGTAACAAAGATGTTCGGCGCAAACATTGTAATCAGTGCGGATACTTTCATTGAAGCGTCGGAAGATTTAGGTTATGACTATAGGCTTTTGGATAGAGTGAACATAAAAGGGAAAACCGATTCGGTCTTCGTAGTGGAAGTATTGGATGGATATGATCTGGAAAAAAAAGAATTACTCTCCAAACGAAAGGATGACTATATCATCGCGCTTGAAGCATACCGAAGAGAGGACTATCAAGAAGCGGAAGAAGGTTTTTCGAGCATCCTCGATGAAGTTCCTCATGATTCCGTTTCCAGGATTTTTTTAGAAAAGTCGAAATCATATATTCATTTGTTAAATCAAGAGCGGAGAATATAACCTTACCGATGTTAATGTAATATATTTTTTCACAGAAAATCCATAAAAAACACTACTCGAACGGGGGATAAAAAATTTCCAGTCGAAGTCCTGGTTTTTTGTATGGAAATAACTTTTCTTCTTCCCAAACACTTTCCTTGCATTAGGATTTGTTTATAAGCAGAAAAATGAGCGCCAAATCAAATGAAAAAATATCGATTTCTACTCTTATTCGTCGGACTATTTTTATCTAGTCTGCCCCTAATCGCCATTAATACAATTCTTTTGAAAAATGGAAAGTCCATCAAAGGAATCGTTTCAAGCCAGAACTTGGATTCAGTAGAAATCAATCGCGCCGACGGAAAACATGTAATCGTTTCTAAAAAATCCGTCTTAAAAATTATCTACAAAGATCTTGCCGAAGAAGAAGAAGCAAAGATCCGAAAAGAAGAACAGACCAAAAGAGATCTTGAAAAAACAAGGCTTCTCGAAATCCGCAACCAAGAAAACCTAACGCTACAAAACTCGGAAACAGCAAAAAAAGCGGAAGAAAGAAAAAGAGTTTTGGAATCTGCAAATACTCCTTTGAAATCGGATTCCCTTCGCACTTCCTTTTTATTGCATTCTCCGAATCCGACTCATCCGATACTACTTGCCTCTCCGGGGCAAAAATGCCAGCCGTACTCGGAATATCCCGAATACTTTTGGATGTTTGGTGCCTTCCGGTTCAAAGAACCGAAATATACCGAATTGTTTCCTAAAGAAGACAGACCGATTCGCATTTCCCAAGTTTCCACTTACAAGGATGTTGCTCTCACACTCCTAGGCGGATTTTTAATTACAGTCACAAGAAAAACATTGGTAGTCGAAATCTGTGAAGGTGAAGGTGCCCGTTCCTACAATCAAACAGGTATACCTAGTTCCGCTGATTCGGAACTCAAAACAAAACAAGATCTGCAAGATATAGAAGAAAAATTAGATTTGGAACTCCTGGAGAAAGACCTGGAGCATTTAGAGAAACAAAAACAAGGACAGTGATATGAATACTCCAATTGCAAAAACCTTTTCCGCTTTTCGATTACTAACATATATTAGCTGGGTTTTGGCAATTGCATTTGTTTCCAATTGTTATCTCAATCCGGCGATTCAGTCCATAATCAATCCACTGGAATCCAAATCATCTTCCGCCGGTGTTTTAGCTCTATTGGGAGGAGGAGGAAGCACTTCTTCCGATATAGCGACTCTTCAAATTACCGGACAATTGAAAACAGACGGACTCAATTTGGTAAATGGAAACCTAACGGTTTCTTATGGTTCCTCTGCCGTGAGAGGAGTTGCCGTTTCCACTACAACCACTACCAATTCAATCGGTAAATTCGTTTTATCTTTGAAGCCGGGTACACCCAAAATCAGTGTTTCCGATGCCAATGGAAATGATTTAGGTAGTTTTGAATTGAATGTACCAACGGAAGGAGATATTACCGAAAAATCAAATTCTTCATCTTTGGTTGTATCCAGCCTGAGAAGATATACAATCGATGAAACACCGGATATAACAACCGATTCCGATTCTTCAGTGACATTTCTTCTCACTTCTTCTACTCCTGCCTCAGGAGCACAGCTTGATTCTTCAGCAGCACCTAACACAAATGCGACTTTGAATTTCAGCTTATCCGTGGATTCCTCTACAATCGATTCCTCTACGATTCAGGTCATTAACGACGGCGACCCGGGAAACCCCGGTACAGTTACTTCACTTTCCACCAGCGGAACAGTTGTTACATTTCAAATTGGAAATCTAATCGCCAGTCAAACTTTTACAATCAATCTTTCAAGCACGATCAAAAGTATTACCGGAAGCTCACTCCCGACAACTACGATTCCTTTTACTGTCACATCCGGAGGCAAGTAGACCTTTTAGATCCGAATTTTTAAAAAATATTAAAGCTTATGTCTCGTTAAAAAATTATAAATTTCTAATAAATACAATTGAAATCCATATTTCATAGATAGAATGAAATGGACCTTAGTAACAGGTCGTTCGTTGTCCGGAGCAAGTTATTTTTTCCGTGACAATCCGAAGGAAGTTATATGAAAGCCAATTCATCCAATCTATCGGTTCGTAAAAGCATTTTGATCAGTCTTCTATCTGCTGCGTTTTTACTGGTTTTGTTTTGTCAATGTTTGATGAACCCTGCAGTGCAATCGGTTACAAATCCCCCGAAAGAAACAACAAGTCCGATCGGTTTTTTGGCTTTGTTTGCGGGAGGTGCTACAACGAGTGCAGCTGCCTTCCAAGTGTCCGGCCAATTGAAAAACTTGAATGGAAATTCTCTCTCAGGGACAACATTGTCTGCAAGCTCCGCTTCCGGCTCGGTTCGAAACACAGCGGTTTCCGTAACCACAACAACAAACGGGGCAGGCAGATTTCTTTTGAATCTTCCTATCGGCATAACAAAGATCTCGGTCATGAACTCTTCCGGATTGGTATTGGGAAGCTTCAATCTGACCCTCTCGGCTGACTCGGTAGTACAAACCACTGATTCCAACTCCCAGTTCAATGTCTCCAATATAGAAAAACATGAATTAGGCGTTATAGTGACTCTTTCTTCCGATGATTCGTCGACGGTCCCGGTTCCAAGTCTTATAAGCTCTTCACCGGAAAATGGAAACACTTCCGTTGCTCTCAACGGTATTTTCCAAGCAATTTTCATATTAACCTTTAATACAGATATGGATTCATCAACTATTAACAGTTCTACAGTCACTGTTCCCGGGCGTTCCGTCAGTGTAATAGCGAACACATCAAGGGAATATATAGCGACCATTTCCGAGCTTTCCAATGACACGGATTATGTAATCACCCTAAGCTCGGAGATTAAAGATCTAATAGGAAATAGTTTATCAACCACAACTATTAACTTTAGAACCATGCTTTCTGCAATGCAGTTATAGTTATAATCTATAAATGAGGGACCTTGGATTTTTCCGTCTTATGGGTTTTTATTTCCTTCTCAGTCTTCGGGACTTATTTGGGTTTTCTTCTTTGTTTGGGACAATGTATCTTAGAAAGAAAAACTTCCTTAAATAGACTACTCGCCATTTTATTTATTTGTCTCGGCATATTGCAGGGAACCGGGCTATGTTTGGTGCTGGGATTCCATTCCTTTCTTCCCAAGATCATAATCCTGCATATCCCGGTCTTGGCAACAGTTGGTCCCGTTCTTTACGGAATTCATAAAATCATCCAGGATTCGGAATTTGAAAAATCCTTGTTGGGATTAGGAAGAAAACATTTCATCCTGCCCGGGCTCTTCTGGGTCTGGTATGGAAATATTCTTATGACGGAAACCCGGGAATTGTCTGATTCGATCCGGATTTTTATCTCAAAAAACTCTCTGTTAGACTTTGTTTTTTATATACCCTTACTTATATTAGGTGCTTACATTTCAGCATTGTTTAGAGGAAGTAGAATCCTTTTCAAATCGAGCGTATTAAAAGAAGAATGGACTGCCCGTGTTCTACTTTATATCATTCTCGCTACCATAACAAATCATACGGTCGGGGCTCTTTATCTTTTTCATAAGGATCCAATCTTTCTCTTGGCAAGCGCAGATATGATGGCGCTCAGCTTATGCATTGCCTATTTGATCGGAAGAAGGTATCCTGCGTATTTCCAAAATTTGCAGGAAGTCGCAAGAGAAACCTTACACAAATACAATCGTTCTTTGCTCATCGGGATGGATTTGGAAACTCTCCGAAACAATTTAATCCAAAGTATGGAAAAGGAAAAACTATATAAGGAAGAAGACTTAAGTCTCACAAACCTTGCCGAGGAGCTGGCACTTACTCCCCACCAGCTTTCCGAACTGATCAACAAAGAAATGGGAAAAAACTTTTCCATTTTTGTAAACGAATACAGAATCAAAGAAGCTTGCGAACTTTTGAAAATGGAACCCGAAAGATCGATTTTAGACATTGGGTACGAAGTGGGATTTCGAAGCAAAACCGCATTCCATAGGGCATTTTTAAAACAAACCGGTCTGACTCCGTCCGAATACAGAGAAAAGAATTCCCATCTGTAAGTAACAATCTATCATTCGATTCCACTCATCGGGTGCCGGTTTATAAAATGGAACGACCGCTTTGGAAAAATCCACTAAGATACAATCTATCGTCGATAGGAGAATGCAATGACCTCTTTAGTACTGGAAAGAAAAACGGAAAAGTTATCCGAAAAAGAAAAAACAAAACGAATCATGAAATGGATACGGTACTCCGATTCGAAACTGAGAAAACGATTCACCTTCCTACGCTACCAAAATGCAATCGGTTTTGGAATTGTGATCGGTTCCACTTCGGGAATGATTCTATTGGGAAGCCTGTACATCGCAGAACTCATTCCTTTTTGGATTTGCATCATAGGAAATGCCATCTTTGCTTCCTTCCTACATGAAATGGAACATGATCTCATCCATAACATTTACTTTAAAGAAAACCCCAGAATACAAAACTTTCTTTTTTGGATGGCGTGGTTGTTCAGAGCTAATGTGGTCAATCCTTGGTTTCGAAAAGAAATCCATCTTTTGCACCATAAAGTATCGGGAAACAAGGAAGATATAGAAGAAAGATTTATCAGCAACGGAATGCCTTGGGGATGGAAAAGGATTTTAGTAATGATCGATCCGATTATGGCAGTCGTACTACAAGGACCGAAAATCAAAAAAGATGCGGTTCGATATTTAAGGAAAATCAAATCCCCCGCTACTAAAGGACCATATCAATACATTCATCTTTTGCTTTGGTATTCTTTTTTGTGTTGGGGGCTTTTTTCTTTAGTGAACCTGGTGATTGGTAGCTCATTCCATGAAACAGGAATTATAGCAAACATTCATTCTGTCTTAAATACGACTGCAGTCGTATATTTGATTCCTTGTTGGTTGAGACAATCAGCAATACAAATCGTTTCTTCCAATATGCATTATTACGGAGAAGTGAAAAGTTTATTCCGACAAACGCAAGTATTGGATTCCTGGCTGACATTTCCTTTGCAGTTGTTTTGTTTTAATTTTGGCGCTACCCACGGGATTCACCATTTCATCGTAACACAACCGTTTTACTTAAGACAAGCAGTCGCACCTAAGATAAAACCGATTTTGAAAAAATACGGAATCCCTTTCAATGATTTCGAAAGCATCGCCCACGCAAATCGGGAAACAAATCATACCAAAGGCTAAAAACAAAGGTCGGTAGAAATATTTATTTGGTTTGGGCGCCTTGAATGTTTTTCAATTTCCAGCTTTCTTTTGTTAACCGACCGGGCTCTTCGCTTCAATCAAACGGAAAACAATTCTCGCGGTAACGGAGGCCAAAGGATGGCCGGAGTTTTTTCGTCGGAACAGGATGTTCCGCGAAAAAGAGCGGGGAATGTTTTCCGTTTGATTTCCGCTACGATCTGTCCGCACACAGGACTTGCCAAGGCTCACTTTCTCCCGAAGCCTTTTCCCTGATCATCACCATTCATAGTAAGATGTTTCTTTGTATAAGAACTTCATTATAGGATTCATGGGATCTCGGGTTTGATACCGTTTTCGGAGATTTTTTATGAAAACTATTTACATTGGAATTGATTGGAGTCGTGATTTCATAGATCTAACAGCTCTGAGTGAAAGTGAAAGTATTCTCTTGGAAGAGAGAATACAGGTAACAAGAGATGGATTCAAAAAGCTCGATGAAGTAATCGATCGTTATAATCGAAAGGGTCATGTCGTTGCAGCGATAGAGTGCTGTTGAATGCAGCACGGGAAAAACCGAAAGATGCAACAAAGCTGGTTTAAACTACCATTTGGAGAGTTTCAAGAAAGACAGACGTCGTTTGACCACTCGCCTTAGAATCAATTTGCAGTCTTATTTCCCTGGTTTTTCGAGGATTTTTAGGGATATTACAAAACCGGTTTTACCCCTTCTTCTTTTTTTAGAGTCGCCTACAAAACTTCGTTCCTTATCTCTCGATTCATTTCTTGCTGGGATTCAAAGTATCAGATGGAGTGAAAAAAGAAAGATTCAAATTTATGAAAATCTTAATTATGAATCACCTGAGTATGAAACAAGCAGGCAATCCGAATGTATCGTATATACGATGCATTTAATAGAGCAGATCAATCTTCTTGATCATCAGATTGCAAAAATGAATTCAGATATTGAGAGTCTTTACAACAATCATTCCGGTAGCCGCATTCTCAGTTCCATCCCTGCTATGGGAACCATGATAGGTGCAACTCTTCTCGCCGAACTCTCCGATGAATCAAGAGGGTTCCGGGATTATCGGGCTTTTCAGGCATACGCAGGAACTTCTCCGGTCTCCAGGCAAAGCGGAAAATCGCAGAAGCTGGTTGTTATGCGACGTGCGTGTAACAAACATTTACGACACGCTCTTTATTGGCTTGCATTCAATTCATTGACTCGGGGGGAATGGGCTAGACAATTTTACGACGCACAGAGAGCAAAGGGAAAGGCTAATTCCGTTACTCTCCGATCTCTTTCTAATAAATGGGCAAAGATCATTTTTACTATTTGGAAAAAGAATTCTACTTATTCTGCCGATTTATTCAAAAAAACATCTATACATAAAATTTTATTGACTTAGTTCGCATAGTAAGCCGGTGGCGCGAGGGGGTATTTTCATTTTCTGTTATTTGAGAAATTTAGTAAATGGCGACTATTTGCGCATAATCAAATTTATAGAAAACTTTATGTCCTTAGTTTATTTTTTATTCGTTTTTGGAGTTCCATTCCTATATGTGTGTTCTTGTTTGCAATACAAAACCTTAATGATCCAAAACCTGATTCTCAAAACCCAACTTGCCGCATACAAAAGAAAACAAAAAGTCTTTCATACAACTTCCTGGGAACGATGTAAGCTCGTCATGCTTTCTTATCTAGGCTCCGATTGGAAAGCTTCCCTTATACTCGTTACTCCGAATACTCTCATTTCCTGGAGAAAGAAAAAGTGGAAACTTTTTTGGAATCTCGTTTCTTCCTCTAAAAAATCAGGGAGACCTATGATCCGATGGGATCTGATCAAACTTACCCGGAAAATCGCGAAACAAAATCCTATCTGGGGTGCTACCAAAATCCATGGAACGATGATTAAACTAGGGTTTATGATCTCGGAAAAATCGGTTTCCAAATATATTAAAACTCTTCGTA
>NZ_RQHV01000019.1 GCF_004771005.1 Leptospira ilyithenensis | reverse complement strand
TGATGCCTGCATCATTCAAACCTCCCTGGTTGGCTTTTTTATACACGCAGTCATCGGTTTTGTTGCAAGTATCAGCGAGCATTGTTTTGAACTGATCTACGATCCCCTGGATTCCGCTTTTAACGACTGATTTATAGGAATCGATTGCGTTCAGATTGGTTTGGAAAGTAGCTTCCGATTCGTCCATAGAATCCAGAAATTGGCTGTAATTGCTTTCTATCGTTTGTAAGGAGGTTGCAAAGTCGTTGAATCCCTGTTGCTCATTCTGGTTGAAGTTTTGACTCCACTGGTTTCTTGCATTTGCAATTTGTTGTTGGAGCTGGGCCGCTTGGGTATATGTGTCCTGCCCGGAAAGAGTGGTTTGCACTCCGATCCGGTTCAGGTAGGTCGTGTCCACTCTGTTTGTATT
>NZ_RQHV01000050.1 GCF_004771005.1 Leptospira ilyithenensis | reverse complement strand
TGGCTAGGGGACTTTACAAATTACAATCTGCGGCAATCATGTGGAAGTTACTTACTTATGGGTAACGGGATGGGAGGAAACCCCACCCAATGTCGATAGGGCGGGGATAGTATTCTAAAAACTCATTTCCCCTTATTTCGATAAACCCCCTCGCCACCGCGGGAAACATAGAACGTTTACCGTCTGAAGTAGGCCAAAAAATAACCTACCAAAATCAACCAGGATACGATCTGTCCCAAAAAGAGAGAGACCGCCGCCCCATTTGCCCCCCAGTCTGGAACGATCCAAAAATCGAACAAAGCACCGAATACTAATCGGAGTAAGGCGAGTCCGGCAAGCATGCGTGGTTGACCCAAGGCAAAAAGTGCCATTCCCAAAGGGGCAAACACCAATTGTAATAGGAAATTGGGGTATAGAATTTTAAAAACGGAAATTGAGTTGGAATATTTGGCACCGAATAACAATGTCAAGATGGGTTCCGCTAAAAAAATTCCCGGCAATAAACAAATGGCAATCAATCCGCCCAGTGCCACGGCTTTCTTTAAAAAATCGGCGAATTCGGGCGTATCTGCAAGCCTTGATAATTTCGGGTAAATGATGGAATTGAAAGTAGCAAGTATTATGATAAATCCACTAAACAACTGCAATGCGGTTCCGTAATCCGCAACGATATCGGAAGGATGAAATTGGTTGAGAAAAAATACTTCCAGACGATCGGAAAGGATGGCCAGAATGGATGCAGCGAACGCCCAAAGATTGAACAACATCAGATTTTTTTCTTTTTCTTTCACTTCCTCTTTGGGGGCGGACCATGAGAGCTCTTCTTTCCGGAAAAAGAAAAAAAACAGAAACAATACGAACAAAGGAGATACTGCAAAAATAGTTAATATATCCAGATAAGTCAGAGGGTGGATGGAGGTTTCGGCTAAATAATAGAGTACACTCAGCCTTATCAAATTGGGAAGCGGGTTCCAAAGCGAGAGAGAGCTGTATTTTCGATATGATACGAATAGACTTTCAAAATAAGAGATAAAAGATACTATGATACCACCAAACAAAAGTATTGTGAGAACGAAATAGTTTTCATTCGTGACGGCATAGGCGAGTAGGCTTAATAAAGCAAGTAATAGAAAAGAATAAAATTTGATGCGGAGAGACGCTCGTAAAACCGCACCTGGATTTTCTTTTTTTTCCACCAGAGGAGAAATGTATTTAATCAAAGCAGTAGGTAGGCCGAATTCCGCAATGGCAAGAACTACTGGCAAAAAACTTAAGTAGTACTGAAATTTGCCATTTTCCGTTTTACTTAGCAAATTGACCGAATAGATCATAAATACCAAGTTTGCTACGGAAGAAAGTGCTTTTGAAGCACTGACAAAAAAGGAGTTTTTTAAAACTCCTTCCCGTCTCAGTTCCGATTTTAGCAGTAAGAATAGATTTTTGAGTTTTTTCATTCTTACTTGGAGAAAAGAAAACGCCCTCGAGAGATTTTTTGCAAAAGAACCGGAAATCCCAAAACCAGAGCGAAACTCACTAGAAAATAACGCAGATATTTCAGAAACAAATCATCCTTCCAGATTGTATTTTTAATGGCAAGGGATGGTAAAATATAAAATACAATTAAAAACAAAAAAAGAACAGCTAACCGGACAAATATGGATTGATAATCCGGCTTTCCTTCTTTTTTAGGGAACCCCCAATCCAAATTTTCCTCTTTGGAAAATCTCGGATAAAAAAGCAGCCCCATCCAAAATCCTGCAAGAGCCCCCGAAGCAGTTACGGCTCCCGCCAAACTATGGTAATGTTCACTTGAACTGTATCGGGAATCAAGTAAAAGTAAAGAAAGGGTGATTACGATCCCGAGTAGTCCCAAGGTTCTGTATTTTTCCGTTTTGAAAAAATAATGAGGAAGGGATTTTTTGTCTAAGGACCTTAATACCAGTATAATTAAAAACAAATGAATCAATCCCATCAGGAACCCCAAAGTGACATCTCCTAAAAAATGAACCCTAAGATACATTCGACTGAAAGGGGTGAGTATTATAACTGTTAAGGCAAAAATCCTAAATCCCAGGTTTTTAATCCGATAGACTAACAACCCCCATACGACTACGGCGCAATAGGCATGTCCCGAAGGAAAACCAAATGCTTTTTCATCAAAGGCCTCCGGGTAAGGATGGGGGCGGGGACTTTCAAAATAAAATTTGGCAAGTCCGATTACGATCCCTGAAGTCAATAATGCGAAGGAAAGTTCCAAGGAACGTTTGGGGCTGAAAAATACGAAGGCAGTGGAAATCAGTCCGAGGAAGAAAACCGTTCCCCCCAAAAAATGACAAACGAGGGAGAGGAAATGGAAGATCGTACCTAGACTTGGGTCCAAGCTGTGTAGTGAATCGAGTGGTCCCTGGGAAAACCAGATCGCTTGGTTGGAAAAAAATGAGTCATTCATAGGATTTTCCATCTAGAATGAAAATCCAACTTGATTTCATAAAGTTTTATTTTGTAATGATCGGTGTTTCTATGGAATCCACCGAAAAAGAAAACGATATTTTAGAGAGTCTGTTCGTAATTCCCCGCGAAGTCCCCAAAACCATTTTAAGAAATCTTTTGGAATTGATTTACGATGTGAAAGTCACAGGCTCCCATTTCATCCCGGAGACGGGCGGGGCAGTTTTTGTGTCCAATCACACGGATTATCTGGACATCCCGGTGCAAGGGGCGTATGCCGAAAGAAAAATCGTTTATTTAGGCAAATACGAGCTCTATCACCCCCAAGATGAGATTTTGAAATATCTCAATCATAAAAATTCTCCATTCTCTTACCCCCCTCTCAGTTTCACCAAACCTTTGGTGGCAGCAACATTGCAATCTCTCGGCGGGATCATTAAGGCCAATCTAATCAATTGGGGAAGTATGCCCATCATCCGCGATGCTGCGGGAGAATCCACAACCATGGACAAACGTGCGGCGATGCAGTACTATGAAAAATTGGAAAACTATATGGTGGATTTGACGAAGGAAGGAGAAATCCTTTCCATTTATCCGGAAGGTACCCGCTCGGAAACAGGGGAAATCGGATCTTTCAAAGCAATGGCAGCGAAGATTGCTATTCGTGCCAATGTTCCTATCATTCCTTCCGGGATCAGTGGTGCTACTAATATGTCCAAACCGGAAGCCTTTTTGTCCGGAAAGGCCTTCAAAACCAAAATTCGTTACAATATAGGAAAACCGATTTTGCCTTCCGAATTTCCCCAAGGTCCTGAAAAGAAAGCAGCAAAGGAACTGACCGAGATTTTAGAAGAGAGAGTGCGCTCGCTGATCGCTTCCCCCGAATCCGATTAAAGAATCCTGGCAAGAATAGTTCCAAAACTATGGCGGAGAAGGCTCAATTTAACATTGAATCTTCTCAATTCCTATGAGAATCTTGTATTTGTATGACAATGGAACTATCCCCTTATTCCCCAAAAAATAAAATACGTTTTGTGACGGCAGCCTCCCTGTTTGACGGGCATGATGCTTCCATCAATATCATGCGAAGGATATTGCAACAAAGCGGGGTGGAAGTTATCCATTTGGGGCACAACCGAAGTGTTCAGGAAATTGTAGAATGTGCCATCCAGGAAGATGTGCAAGGAATCGCAATTACCAGCTATCAAGGCGGGCATGTTGAATTTTTTCAATACATGGTCGACCTTCTGAAACAAAACGGAGCTTCTCATATACAGGTGTTTGGCGGCGGAGGCGGAACGATTCTTCCTTCCGAGATCGATCTGTTGCACAAATACGGAGTCACACATATCTATTCTCCCGATGAGGGACGTAATTTGGGTTTGCAAGGGATGATCAATGATGTTGTAAAACGATCCGATTTTCCCACACCTCTATCGTTTAACGGGGATTTGCAATCGCAAGTGCTGAATAAAAATCCTCTCGCTCTCGCCCAAGCTATCACTCAGATGGAGTTCGCATTATTACAAGACTCTCCTTCTCTTTCTCTCAAACTGAATTTTCCTCCGTCCGCAAAACAAATCCCTGTTTTGGGAATCACCGGAACCGGGGGAGCGGGTAAATCTTCTTTGACAGACGAATTGGTTCGTCGCTTTCTAACCGACTTTCCCGAAAAAACCATTGCGATATTATCCGTTGATCCTTCCAAAAGAAAAACAGGAGGAGCACTATTGGGCGATCGAATCCGAATGAATTCCATCTTCAACAAACGGGTGTATATGCGATCTTTTGCCACTCGTGAAGCGAATATTGCGCTCAACCGCAGTGTAAAAGGTGCCATTCGAATTTTAAAATCTGCGGGTTACGACTTGATCGTTGTAGAGACCGCGGGGATCGGACAAAGCGATTCTGAAATCACCGAAGTATCCGATGTATCATTGTATGTAATGACACCGGAATACGGTGCAGCAACACAATTGGAAAAGATCGATATGATCGACTTTGCAGATCTCATTGCGATCAACAAATTTGACAAAAGAGGCGCATTAGACGCATTACGCGATGTTAAAAAACAATACCAACGTTCCAAACAGGCATTTACGCAATCCATTGATGAGATGCCTGTTTACGGTACGATTGCTTCCCAATTTCAGGATGCGGGAACTGATGAACTTTATTGCAACTTGATCGAAAGTATCATTTCCAAAAACAAATTGGATTGGGTTTCCCGGTTCAGGGACAATCATTCATCTAACGAATATTCTGTGGTTCTTCCTCCCGATCGGGTTCGATATCTTTCCGAAATCAAAGAAGAAATCGATCGTAACGATACTTTTGTGGAAAAGGAATCTTCCCTTGCGAGACAAGCCTTTCAATTGAAAGGAACCATCGATCATTTTCAAAAAAAAGGAAAGGATGTTTCCGAACTGAATGCGGAATTTCAATCCGTTTGGAATTCGATGTTTACAGAAACCAGAACTCATATTGAAAATTGGCAGGAACGACTCGCCAGTTTTCGTGCGGAAAATTACAGTTATTTTGTAAGAGGAAAAGAGATCAAGGTGGCAAACTTCACCGAATCTCTCAGCCATCTCAAAATTCCGAAGATCGCCACACCAAAGTTTATCGATTGGGGAGAAATTGTACGCTGGTCCTACCAGGAAAATTTCCCGGGCTTTTTTCCTTATACGGCAGGAGTTTATCCTTACAAAAGAGCCGGGGAAGATCCTACCCGAATGTTTGCCGGAGAAGGTGGACCGGAAAGAACCAACCAAAGATTTCATTATCTCAGTTCGGGAACTCCCGCCAAACGTCTGTCAACTGCTTTTGACTCCGTGACTTTGTACGGAGAGGATCCGGATCTTCGTCCCGATATCTACGGCAAAATAGGAAACTCGGGAGTGAACATCGCCACATTGGATGATGCAAAAAAACTTTACTCCGGATTTGATTTATGCGATCCGTCCACTTCCGTTTCGATGACGATCAACGGACCTGCTCCCATGCTGCTTGCTTTTTTTCTAAATGCAGCCATCGACCAGTCTTGTGAAAAATACATTCGAAAAGAAGGTTTACTCGAACAGACCGAAAAAAAAATCGCAGAGATTTACAAAGAGAAAGGTCTCACCAAACCTACGTTTACTGGAAAGCTTCCCGAAGGTAACGACGGATTGGGGCTTCTGCTTCTGGGTGTAACGGGAGATCATGTTCTTCCCAAAGAAACGTATGAAAAAATCAAAAAGGACGCTCAGTCGCAAGTGCGTGGAACGGTTCAGGCGGACATTCTAAAGGAAGACCAGGCACAAAACACATGTATTTTTTCTACTGAATTCGCACTGAAGATGATGGGTGACATTCAGGATTATTTCATTAAGGAGAATGTTCGGAATTTTTATTCCGTTTCCATCAGCGGTTACCATATAGCAGAGGCAGGTGCCAATCCGATTACCCAAGTGGCTTTCACTCTGGCTAACGGATTTACCTATGTGGAATATTATCTCAGTCGAGGGATGAATATCGATGATTTTGCGCCGAACCTGTCTTTTTTCTTTTCCAACGGAATTGACCCTGAGTATTCAGTAATCGGTCGTGTGGCACGTAGGATCTGGGCAAAAGCGATGCGTTATAAATACAACGCAAACGAAAGATCCCAGATGTTGAAGTATCATATCCAAACATCGGGAAGATCTCTTCACTCTCAAGAGATCGACTTCAATGACATCCGTACAACATTACAAGCGCTATATGCGATTTATGATAATTGCAATTCACTTCATACGAATGCCTACGATGAAGCGATCACCACTCCTACGGAGGATTCCGTCCGTAGGGCCGTAGCCATCCAGCTCATCATCAATCGTGAGTTAGGTCTTGCCAAAAATGAAAATCCTTTACAAGGTTCTTTTATCATAGAAGAACTCACCGATCTTGTGGAAGCTTCGATCTTGGAAGAGTTTCACCGTATTACGGAAAGAGGCGGGGTTCTGGGTGCTATGGAAAGAATGTATCAACGGAATAAAATCCAGGAAGAATCCTTGCATTATGAAACTTTAAAACACACCGGAGAATATCCTATCATCGGGGTAAATACTTTCTTAAGTAAAAACGGTTCGCCGACTGTGATTCCCGGCGAAGTGATCCGTTCTACGGACGAGGAAAAGAAAAAACAAATCTCGAACCTTGAGTTCTTTCATAAAAGAAATGAAAAAGATGCGGAAGGTGTCGTCCATACTTTGAAAAAAACTTCCAAAGAGAAAGGAAATGTTTTTGGCGAGTTACTCGAAACTGTGAAAGTTGCCTCTCTTGGACAGATATCCCAAGCACTCTACGAAGTGGGCGGGCAGTATCGCAGAAATATGTAAGATCTGAGGGAAGAAATGATTTCTTGGGAATTTATTAAAAAACACAAACTGGGGATACCTTTGCTCTGGGATCTGGTTATGGTTTTCGTCGTGTTAGGAAACTTGGGGCTTATCCTGTTTGATCTTACATATCTTTGGTTTCGTCCTTTTTATTTTAAGAATTTCCCCATTGTCCTTAAAATTTACGATAAACCGATTTTAGGAATAGAACCTCATCGTATAACAGAGGCATATACGGGGTTTGTGGATGATTTGGTTTATCTGACAAAACTCCGTGATTCCGAATTTCGTGAAAACCAACGCAAACAAACCAGAGAAGAAATCCATACCGTATTACAAAAGTTAAAAGGTTCCGTATCCAGCGAGAAATTCGACGTATTATATACCAATTTCGAATCGGGGCTATTGATTAAAGATGTGGAAATCCGTCGTGCAAAATTGGAACCCATTTTGGTTCAGTTCATCGATTTTTTCAGTGTTTTGGAAGAGACGGACGATATCAATGCCCTCATTGATTTGTCGGAAAAGTATTTTTTCATCAATCGCTTGAGCCAAGCAGGCAAAGAAGGCCAGGAGTTGGAAAAGATTCTGGTTTCTATGGATAAAAAAATGCTCGAAATCGTTGAATCGAATCCGTTCGCCATGTCGGGGCAAACGGAAAATTTTATTTCCATACAGGATATCATCAAAGCGGAATATCAAATTCATAAAACAAAAGCACGCGATATTAAGATCCGTCAAGACTTGGACTTGGTTCTTAGCCGCGATCGGATTCCTTCCACTGTAGTGGCATTTGCATGGTTTTGGAGAGATGCGGACCGGGCCTTGGAAGATAAGGTGGCTTTTTTTAATAATCATCTTCGAACGTATTTTGAACTGAATTATTACCGCGCAATCGGTTCCGACGGAAAGCCGGTCAATCACTATTTATTGTTAGATGCTCCGTTCCTTGCCTTTTTCTTATTCGAATTCGGAATCAGTTGGTTGCTTGCCATTCGAAAAAAAACATACATTGCCTGGTTCCTGTATCCGATCTATCATTGGTACGATGTGCTGGGACTCATCCCTTTGGTTGAGTTCCGCTTCTTCCGGTTGGTTCGTGTGTATAAAATTTACCTGATGTTGCAAACCAATCAGTTCACCCGAATCTTAGGAAATGATTTGATCAGCAAAACTTTGCGTTATTATAGCAATATCATCAAAGAAGAAATTTCGGATCTTGTTACGATTCAAATTTTAACGGAAACGCAAAACGAGGTGAAGTCGGGAAATTCTTTGGATCAGTTTGTGAATGCGATTGATCAAAACAGAGAAGAGCTTAAAAAAGTAGTTCTGAATAATATTGCAAAGTCCGCACAAAACGAAAACTTAAGAGATCTGATTCAAAACCTTGTCGTCGAGATTTCGGATAATGTATCCAATCATTTGAAACCGATTTCTTTTCTTCCTAAGGAAATGCAGGCAAACGTTGCAAAACAGTTGAGTTTGTCCATCTACCAAGCAGTTTCCAAAGCGACTGTGGCGATGGCACAAGATCCTACCGGTAGAAAGTCGATAGAGAATTTAATTGATTATCTGATAGATGAGATGATTTTATTCGCCCAAGACCCGGATATGATCAAACTCAATACCAATATCACCGTAGCACTCATAGAAAATATGAAGAAATCAATCGGTGAGAAAAAATGGCTGAAGGCGGATATTAGCTCAAGCTAGGGTATTTGCTATAAAAACATACGGGGAAGTACTTAACTGGTTTGAAATTTTTTCCCCGGTTGACAAAGTCGTGAAAGCCGACCATGTTCACCAAGTACAGGAAGAAAAAGTCATTTTGCATAAGAAGGCATTTTTCTTCTTTCCCGTTCTTTCTTTTTTACCTTACTTTTTTTGTTTCCGAATCTAATTTTGCAATCACCGGCTCGGGACGAAGTTCAATTAATGCCCGTTATGAGGGACTTGGCGGGCTCAATACTGCTTTGGGAGGTTCTCCCATTGATGTCTCTTTGAACCCGGCGAACTTATATCTGACCAAGGGTAGAAAAATAGAATTCGGGGGAACAGGCACTTTTACACAAGCTGTTATGAAAGACCGGTTTTTAGATAAAAACCCGGAGCTGATTTATGGAAACACACAGGAAAGACAAGGTATCGGAGTTGCTCCCTATTTTGCCGCCAAACTCCCAATAACTGACAAAATCGATTATGGTTTCGCGTTTTATGTTGTGGGAGGAGGTCCCGGGGGCACCGATCGAATCGATAGAAACACTCCTACCGGACAGTCTGTCAATCAATGGGCAAAGATCAATCTTCCTTCTCCTTTGGGAGATAGTTCCAGAATCAAAGAGACTACAATCAACGATTCCTTATTGATCAAAGTGGCAAACGGAGCTTCCGTCCAATTCGGTAAGCTTTCATTAGGCGCTACTGTGGAAATCAATTACGGTAGACAATCCAGAACGCAAAAATACTTCGATGCAAGTGGACGAATTGAAATCCCCGGACAAGGATATCAATATGAAAGCAAAAAACAAGTTTTGGCGCTCGGAGGGATTTTCGGATTGAATTATAGTTTTACGGATTGGTTCAGAATGGGATATTCTTATCAGTCAAAAGTTAAACTTCCGTTAAACGGGAATTATTCGATAGGAGTGAATGATCCGCAGTTTTACGAGCACGCAGGTGTTTCTTTTGCTTACAGTTTGCCTGAAAAACATTCCCTTGGTTTTGCTTATTCTTCGGAATCAATTAAATTCGGAGTCGATTTCACCTATGTGAATTACAAATCCTATTTGAAGTCTGTGAAACAATCTTTAGAACACCCTTGGTTTGTCAGTCCTTTTGGAAACTCCGCCAATGTAAATGCCAGCTTGAATTATCAGAACCAAACAGGTATTACATTGGGATTGGAACATAAACTAACTCAAGAATGGGTTTATCGTTTGGGATATTGTTATAATACTCCTATCACTTCTGCTGCAGGTGCCAATGGATCTGCAGGAATTATTTTTTCCTTATCTCACACTGTCTCCGCAGGATTTTCCTACATAACCGGCCCTTGGAGTTTTGATCTTGGAGCCTCTTATAGTCCTCCCGGAAAAAACATAGAAGGGGCCGGGGGTTCGGATTGGGCACTTCTTCATGGATACAAAGGAGATAAGGATTTTAATTTTGGCGGATATTCTTTTCAAACCAAAGCATTGGCGGTGGTAGGCTTGACTTTTGGTATGACCCGTTCGTTTGATCCTTAAAAGGCAACAACGGTATGTCACCTAGTTTCTGTTAATCTTTTTGTGCGGTTCCCGTGAAAGATTGATGTCCGCAATGGACTTCGATTCCGGGGAATTGGGAAGCAACCTTCTTTAAAAAATCCAAACTTTCTTTATTCTTTTGTTTGTCTTCGCTGTATTGTCCGGGTGTGACATTATTGTTCCAACCCCAATTGGTGTGACTGGAGTCTCCCGTAAGCAAATGAATACCTGATGTACTTTTTACCACGAACGCGAGACTGCCGCTTGTATGTCCGGGGACATGAATCACTAAAAAAGATTTGTCTCCGAAAAAATCAAGAATTCTCAGTGAAGGATTTTTTTCTTCTTCTGGAAAATCAAGTTCGTATAACTTCGGTTTGTCTCCTAATAAGGTATCAGTCATTCCTTGTACGAATGCATTTAAAAAATAAGTATGAGTGGTTTCTTTCGGACCGGCAAGGATCGGTATTCCTTCCGGAAGGTCGGAAATTCCTAAAATATGATCCAAGTGACTATGTGTTAGCAAAACCGCTTCGATGCGATTCGGATGAGCATCTAACCATTCTTTCGTAGTTTGCCTGATTTTCAGGTATGAGAAATTCATTTCGCTTGCAACAATTCCTGTAATCGGCCATTCTTTGGGGTCTTTTCGAAACGATTGCGATACACCTGAATCCACTAAATAAGTTCCGAATTTAGGATGAGTAATTGTATAAAAATAAATCTGAATAGGTTCCTTTCCTTTTTCCAAACCTGCCGCTACTGCTTTAGGATCATCTATATCGATCAAACCATCTCTATCTCCTACCCAATCCGCCACTATGATTTTCTGAAATCGAATCGGTCCTGTTTTTTCCATGCCGACTTGATCCAAGCCGATGGACATTCCTTTGGAAAACAGGGATGCTTTATGGGAAGTTACGGAACAAGAAAATAATGAGAACAGAATCGTTGTTGCGAGTAGGTATTTCATAAAATGATTTTTAGGCAAAGTAATCGAATTTGCAAATCTATTTCAATGGAGGAGGACCTCCTGATTGGGGAGTTTTTATATATTCAGGTTTTTGAATATTCTGATCCGAACGTAGAGATCTGGATGCAATCTGGTTTTGATTTTTTACATTCACTGTATACGATAGGGTTTCCTTACCGCTCCCGTTCCAGAAAAACCAAACCGTATCTATTTCCCAAACACCGTCTTCCGCAAGAGCGGCTGCGTCTTGTTTCGGATTCCCTGCCGTAAAAGCAATGTAAGACGGATTAATCACTCCGTACAATTGATCAGACTGAGGGTCATGTGGAAACCATTGGTCTTTCGATGCATCGTAAATTTCCAAAATCGAATGGGGTAGTGCGGGGGAAGGATCGTTCCAAGGCCCTAGTCCGTATACTCCTCGGACGGGGATCTTAAGAGCACGTAACATACCTATGGCGATATATGTAAAATATCCGCAATCGCCCGTTCCTTGGTCGAGCCACTCTTTGATGCTTTTTCCTTCCACTCTTTCTCCGTATTTATAATTCTTTCTAAGATACTGAAGAGCAAGTTCCGCTTTTTCTCCCGTGGTTTTACCGTTTGCAGTTATTTCTTCTACTTTCTTTAGAAACTCCGGGTCATCCAAAGAAAACAATCCGTCTCTGTTTTCGCTGGCCCAAGAATAATTCGGATCTTCGGGACTTGCCGGTCTCAGTTTTGCAGGACGGGAAGTCATTGTTTTTAAATTCTGTTCCAATTTCAATTGAAGTCTGATTTCTTCCGGCCAATCGGTTCCGGTAGGTTTTTCCAATTCCAAGAATTGGTTACCGCGTGAAGATTTTCTTTTTGAGGATACAATGGAGTTCGTAGAATCAATATTAGCTGATATTAATTTTTGATAAGGTCTGTCTAATGGAATTGTAATTCGGATCTTGTCAGTATCCAACAATCGCCAAGCTGACAGAAGTTTTGTGATTTTTATGTTCCAGTCAATTTCAATGGTTCTGGGAGCGAGTTGGTTTTTTACCCAAGAACCTTCGGGGGCAAATTGCAAAGCTTTGTCTGTATCGCCTTTCGTCCAGTAGAGCCAGGAAAGATTTTCCCCGAACCAAGGAGATGGTGTTTTGTTTGCGGATTTGAGCGCGGCTTGCGCTTTGGTGTTTCTCGAAATTGCTTGGTCGATTTTTCCCAATTGTTCCAAGCAGATGACGGTCTCTTTGTAGGGGAGTTCGTCTCCTTCCGAATTCAAATCCCAGGATTTTTCCAGATAGACGATAGCTTCTTCCGGTTTTTTCAAATAATTTTTTAGCGTATAACCGATCATAAACGGACGAGACCATATGTTCGGTTCCGATTGGTAGGCTTTCAGGAAGGATGTTAGCGCGGATTCCGGTCGGTTGCGATTGTATAGTAGGTCGATTCCCTGATTGTACATCTCTTGAGCTGATTGGGCATAAACGAAGGAATGGAGCAAAAATAGAATGGGAATATAAAGTTTTGTTTTCATCGGAGGTTTCCTAATTTCGATTTATTTTGTAATGAATAGGGAAGGATCTATTTCTTTTAATTTGTTTTGAGGAATACCGGTGTAGGCTTCCATGATTTCCTTTTGGTTCCGTTTTATGATCTCAAGATCGTGGCTATTGGTAAGAGGACGGACAATGCTCATGGAAATATCCGCATATTTTTTGTTATGTGACCAATCGTCGGTGATTTTTTGTTTTGCCTTTCTCAGTTCTATTTTTGCTTCTTCCGGAACGGAAGGATCGGCAAGTGTGTCTTCTATTTGTTTCAAACCGTCATCTTTCATGTTCTGAAATTTTTGAATCCCCAATTCTCCTTGAGAAACATTCCATGCCCAAGCAACTTTGGCGTTTACTTTTACAAACTCCGCATAATCTTTAAATCCCGCATCTTTGATAATGGATTCGATTTGATTGAATAGTTCCAAACCCGTGGCTTCGCTTTCCCCTTTTTCGGCCAATTGTTTGGGAATATCAGATCCTAATTTATGAAGTGCTTTCACAGCACTTACATATTTTTGAATCAATTCATCAGTGAGCTCTATCCCGGAAACATTGTTCTGATATATTTCATAAAGTTTGCCACATTGAAAAAAAAGGAGGGACGAAGTAAAAATTAAAACTGAAAGAAAGATTGGTTTCATCATTTTTCCCTCGGAAATGGATATCGGAACGTCCGTAGATTAGAAAGAATTTCGGTTTTAATTCAAGACAAAAAATTATTTCCTAAATCGGTATTTTGGCGGTCCCGTGAGAAGATCCGAATTCCAAAATCGTAACCAATTCTTTTTTGACAGCTCATGGGCAGTGTGTTGTTATGTGAATCAAAATGAAGATTGATTGGAAGAACATGGAATCGGTGGTTTTGCTCATTCGTGCGGGCCGTATTGCCGCCGCAGATTTGGAAAAAGAAATCACACCGCTTATGATTTCCGTTCCGCAATTGAGTATTTTATTAAGTCTTTCCGAGTGGGGTGAGATGACTGCTTCCCAGCTGTGTGAGTTGACTATGCGGGATAAGGCGAACATCAGTAGTTTGACTAAAAAGTTGGAACAGAAAGGATTTATTCATGTACGTAAGAATTCAGAAGATGCCCGCAGTTCTTTATTGAGTCTTACAGCCAAAGGTAGAAAAACTGCTGAAAGCGGATTCAAAGCGGAAAAAAAAATATCTTCCAAGCTTGAAAAACTAACCCAACAAACAAAATTTCCCCGCGAATATCTTTCCGAACTCGCAGAAAAAACAAACAAACTTTAAATTTTTCTTGTCTTAAAAGCGATAAGATTCATTTGTTTGTTTAGTTAGTATGCGAACTAACTAAACAGGGAGAGATATAAAATGAATAATCTGATGAGTTTTGTTTGTATTTTTGCCGTGGCACTTGCTGCGGGGAGTGTTTATGCTTCCGATGAAGATGAGATTAAGGAAAAAATCAAAAACTTTGTCCGCGCGGGCGATGAGCAGGATCCTGCAAAATTGGAAACAATTCTGCATCCGGAATATAGAATCACGTATTCTTTTCCTTTATCAACACCGGTTCCGGATGGCAGTTGATCAGTGACTTGCCGTATGCGGAAAAAATAGAATGAAGAAGTCTAAATGATTAAAAATAGAAATTGAATCTTCTTTGTTACTATGTGATTTTATCTTTAGCTGACAAAGAAAAGGTTTGATGACAAAATTTTCCAAAACAAACACACGATTTTTTCCCAAAGGACTAACCATCTTATATGAAGATGGTGACATCCTTGTAGTAGATAAGCCCGCCGGATTACTTACGATGGCAACGGATTCGGAAAAAACAAAAACCGCTTATGCGGCACTGACCGATTATGTAAAAAAAGGAAGTATCCAATCCAAAAAAAGGATTTTTATCGTTCATCGTTTGGATCGTGATACTTCCGGCATTCTGATTTTTGCAAAAACAGAAGATGCAAAATTAAAATTACAATCGGACTGGGACCGGACAAAGAAAAAATATATAGCAGTCACACACGGCAACTGGGACAAATCTTCGGGAACCATTACATCCTATCTCACTGAAAACAAAGCACAAGTTGTCTATTCTACAAAGGAACCTTCTCTTGGAAAATTATCTCATACTCTATACAAAGTGCTCAAAGAAACCAAAAATTATTCTTTGGTCGAAGTGGATCTGTTAACCGGTCGCAAGAACCAAATCAGAGTTCATTTTGCTGACGAAAAACATCCGATCATTGGAGACAAAAAGTACGGAGATGATGAAAAATCCTATTCCAGAATGGCATTGCATTCCTGGTCCATTTCCTTCTTACACCCGTTTAACGGTAAAGAAATGTTTTTACGTACGGAGGTTCCTGCGTTTCTTACAGGTCTTGTGGGTGGCTTTGAATTTGATTCCGGAGACGGCGGTGATAGTGATCTTAATAAAAGTCTATCTGAACCTTTTGAGAGTGGTGAAAGTAAAAATGATAAAAGACAGTCAGATCCGTTAGAGCGCGGGGGGCAAAAGGAAAGGTCGGAAACAAAAAAGGGAAAAGTTGAAGCCAAAAAAGAAAAAAAGAAATTTGAAAATAAAAAATCTATTCCTTCACAAGCAAATGTTCATAAGCGGAAGGATCGTCGTTTTTGAAATAATGTTCCAGGATGATATCCACATCGGCTTCCGTTTGGAGTTTGAACCATTTTCCTTCCGGATAACATACTTGCACGGGGCCTAGTTCGCATCTTTCCATACAGCCCGCTCTTTGGATTCGGAAAGGATAAGTGATGCCCGCCTTTACCGATTTTTTTTTGAGCAATTTTAAAATTTCTTCCGAGCCTTGGTTCCCGCAAGACACCCGTTCACCGGGTGCCCTTTTGTTTTCACAGACAAAAAAATGTTTATCGTAAACTCTTTCCATAACGGGTGGCGCTTCTGCGAATCCTAACTGTACTGTTCCATCGGAATGCAGGAGCAGATCAGGTTTCTATCGCCGTACACATTGTCCACTCTTCCCACGCTCGGCCAAAATTTGCGAGTTCGTAACCAAGGAAGCGGATAAGCCGCACGTTCTCTGGAATATTTATGATTCCAAGAATCGGAAATCACCACTTCGGCAGTATGCGGAGAGTTTTTCAAAGGATTGTCCGTTTTGTCCAGAACTCCCGATTCGATGTCTTTGATTTCGGAAAAAATGCTGAGCATGGAATCAATGAAACGATCCAGTTCTTCTTTTGATTCGGATTCTGTAGGCTCTACCATAAGAGTGCCCGGAACAGGGAAAGACATAGTAGGTGAGTGAAATCCGAAATCTATCAGACGTTTGGCGATATCTTCCACTTCCACTCCGCTTGCTTTTTTGAATCCGCGCATATCCAGAATACATTCATGAGCTACCAGATCTTTGTTTCCTTTGTACAAAACAGGGAAAGAAGAGCTAAGTCGCTTCGCAATGTAGTTTGCATTCAAAATGGCAAGTTTGGTTGAGTATTGTAATCCTTCGAATCCGAGCATCGCAATGTATGCCCAGGAAATCACAACGATGGAAGCGCTTCCCCAGGGAGCGGAAGAGACCGCCCACTGGCTGTTATTCGATCCGTTTTCAATCAGGCTATGTCCCGGAAGAAAGGAAGCCAAATGTTCCGCCACACCGATGGGTCCGACACCTGGTCCGCCACCTCCATGAGGGATACAAAATGTTTTGTGCAAATTCAAATGGCATACGTCGGCACCTATATCGGCGGGACGAGTGAGTCCTACTTGTGCATTCATATTGGCACCGTCCATATAAACCTGGCCGCCATTCTCATGAATTGAGTTGCAAATCTCCACGATGGATTCTTCGAACACTCCGTGAGTGGAAGGATAGGTTACCATTAAAGCACCCAGATCATTTTTATGTTCGATTGCTTTTTTCTTTAGGTCGGCAACATCAATGTTTCCGTTATCATCGCAATTCACCGCAACCACTTGGAATCCTGCCATCACTGCCGAAGCGGGATTTGTTCCGTGCGCGGAAATAGGAATCAGACAAATATTTCTATGATTGTCGTTTCTACTTTGATGATAGTTGCGAATTGCCATCAAACCTGCATATTCTCCTTGCGAACCTGCGTTAGGTTGTAAGGATACTTCCGCAAAACCAGTGATTTCACAGAGCCATTTTTCCAATTGGCCGAATAGTTTTCTGTATCCTTCCGTTTGGTTTTCAGGAACAAAAGGATGGATATTTGACAATTCGGGCCAAGTCACGGGATACATTTCCGTGGATGCGTTGAGTTTCATCGTACAGGAACCCAGTGCGATCATCGAAGTAGTAAGTGATAGATCTTTTCCTTCCAGTCTTCGGATATAACGAAGCATCTCGGTTTCCGTATGAAAGCTGTTGAAAACAGGATGTGTGAGGTAAGAAGACTTTCTTTCTAAAATTTCAGGAATAGCCCATTCTTCTTTTTGAGCCAGTTCTTCTGCGGAAAAATGAGTCGCTTTGTTTTCATTGAACACTTCCAACAAGTCTTGGATGTCGGAAAGTGTTGTAGTCTCATCCAAAGATACACTGATGACGTGTTGGGAAATGGAACGAAGATTGATTTCCTTGTCTTCCGCATAACGAATGATCTCTGCCGAAGTGATTTTGGAAAGTTCTACTCGAATGGTATCGAAATACGGTTTTGATACTACTTTGTAGCCAAGTTTTTCCAAACCGGTAGCAAGTAGAGTCGTCATTCGATGTACTCTGGATGCAATTTGTTTCAAACCTTTCGGTCCGTGATAAACTGCATACATGGAAGATAAGACAGCCAGTAATACTTGCGCCGTGCAAATATTGGAAGTGGCTTTGTCCCGTCGGATGTGTTGTTCGCGGGTTTGTAAAGACAAACGATAACCCGGTTTTCCTTGCGCGTCTTTCGATACGCCTATGAGTCGCCCGGGCATATTTCTTTTGAATTCTTCTTTGGTTGCAAAGTATCCTGCATGTGGTCCGCCGAATCCGAGAGGCAATCCGAATCTTTGGGAACTTCCCACTACCACATCCGCATTCATTTCACCGGGTGATTTTAATATGGTAAGTGCGAGTAAATCCGCAGCAACAACGGACTTTGCACCTACTTCGTGTAATTTGGCAATGAATTCGGAAAAATCAAATACGGTTCCATCTGTAGAAGGATATTGAACAATAGCTCCGAAAAAATCAGTAGAAGGAACCATCTTTTTAAAAGACCCGACAACAATATTGATTCCGAGAGGAATGGCACGTGTTCGAATCACATCTAAAGTTTGAGGATGAACGGATTGAGAAACAAAGAAAGATTTACCTTGGCTGTCTTCTTTCAAGGAGAATAACATATTCATCGCTTCGGCAGCAGCAGTTCCTTCATCCAAAAGAGAAGCGTTTGCGATTTCCATTCCGGTAAGATCGGTGATCATCGTTTGAAAATTGATGAGAGCTTCCATTCTACCTTGTGCAATCTCCGCTTGGTAGGGAGTGTAAGAGGTATACCAACCGGGATTTTCCAAAATATTTCTTTGGATCACTGGAGGAGTGATGCAAGAATGATAACCGAGTCCGATATAAGAACGAAAGATTTTGTTTTTGGAAACAATCTTTTTCAGTTCCGTTTGAAGTGCATATTCACCCAATGGCTTCGGTAGTTCCAAAGTTTTTTTCAATCTGATGTTTTTCGGAACGGCATCATCAATCAAAGTATCCAAAGTTTTATAGCCGATCACATCGAGCATCTCATTCACTTTGTCTTGGTTTGAACCGACATGTCTGCGTAAAAATGTATCGCTTGGTGCGAGAGTTTCTTCGTAAGTTCCATCGACGGAGTTTAGATTGGATTGGGTATATGTCTTCAACTGTTTTCTCCTGAAATCAATCTAGCTTGGATACGTATTCTTTGTATTGGGAAGCTGAGAGTAATCCTTTCAGTTCTTCCGGCTTGATCCCTTTCAGTTTTACCATCCAGGAATCAAAAGGTGCGGTGTTTACATTGCCCGGAGTAGCGGACAAAGATGCATTTGTTTCGGAAACTTCTCCCGAGACAGGTGCGTATAAATCTTCTGCGGCTTTTACGGATTCGATTGTTCCCAAGCTGTCTTTTTGATTAATTTTTTTGCCTACTTTCGGTAAATCGATGAATACGATGTCACCTAATGCATTCTGTGCGAAATCGGTAATCCCAACAAGAGCAACGTCTCCTTCAACTTTCACCCATTCGTGTTTTTCCGTATAATAGTATCCGTCTTTTGCTTCTGTTACTGCCATTGTTTTTCCTCTTTAAAATATTTTGTGATTCTTTGATTTATGATTGTTTTTGATTACGAACGCTTCCTTTGATGAAAGCCCCCGTTTCTACTTTTGCTTTTTTCTTTTGTCCGCGAATCTCTACGAATACTTCCGTTTGATTTTTGGTGAATTCAAAATCAAGCATGGCAAGTCCCAAAGATTCTTTTCTGGTAGGAGAATGTGTTCCCGAAGTTGTTTTTCCGATTTCTTTTCCATCCGAAGAAAAGACGGGAAAATTTTCGCGCAACACACCCGGTTCCTGTAAAATGATTCCTACTACTTTCTTTTTAGGATTTTCTTTTTTATCTTTTTGAATCCGATCATAAGCAAAGTAAGGGGGATTTTTTTCTTTTACGATAAAACCGATCCCGGATTCTACCGGAGACCATTCCGCATTCAGTTCATGTCCGTACAAAGGATACTTTGCTTCGAGTCGGAGTGTATCGCGGGCACCAAGACCTACGGGAACAAGTCCCAAATCTTTTCCTTGTGCCAGCAATTCATTCCAAAGTTTTAATCCGAGAGAGTGAGAAGTATAAATTTCAAATCCGTCTTCTCCTGTATAACCAGTACGCGAGAGAATGATCGTCTCACCATTTAATTCCAATTCGATAAAATGATAATAGAGAAGTTGGCTTAGATCTTTTCCCAGATAGTTTTCCAAGATTTGATTCGCATTCGGTCCTTGCAATGCGATTTGGTGCCAGTCTTTACTTACATCTTCCACTTTACAATTTCCGGAAACATACTTTTGCAAATGTGCTGCAACAGCGGGATAATTCGATGCGTTCGAACAAACCATGTACTTTGTGGAAGAAAAACGATACACAGTGATATCATCTACGAGTCCGCCGTTCTCATTGAGCACTGCGTTGTACTGAACTTGTCCGTCGTATAGGGAAGAAATTTGATTGCAGGTTGTTTTTTCCAAAAGAGAAAGAATGTCTGCTTCACTTCCTGTGATAAAAATCTCACCCATATGAGAGACATCAAATAAACCTGCATGAGTTCTTGTCGCTTGGTGTTCTTGGATGATTCCCGTGTATTGGACGGGCATATCCCAACCTCCGAATGGAACCATTTTGGCTCCTAGTTCTTTGTGAATTTGATAGAGGGGGGTTTGTTTCAATTCCAACTGCATTCTCTCTTGATTTCCCCAACTTATGGGACTTAATGCCATGGAAAAATCTTTTCTTTTCAATGGAATTCGATTTTTTTATAAAATATTATGAAGAGAGAAGTATATCGAGTTGTAAAAACGGGGTCTTTGCAAGGTTTGAAACGAATGGAGGAAGAACTTTCTTCTCCCGCAAAAGACGAAGTTACCATTCAAGTGAAAGCGATCGGATTTAATTTTGCCGATGTTTTTTCCGTTTTCGGATTATATTCGGCCACTCCGAAAGAAAGTTTTATTCCCGGTCTTGAATTTTCAGGCATCATCATTTCTAAGGGAGAAGATGTAAAAGATTTTCGGATAGGTGATTCCGTTTATGGCACTACAAGATTCGGTGCATACGCAACTCATCTTAATATACAAAAAGATTATATATTTGCACTTCCGAAAGCTTGGTCCTTTGAGGAAGGCGCAGCATTTCCAGCGCAAGCACTCACTGCTTATTATGCATTATTACCGCTTGGTAATTTAAAAAATTCACAAACAGTTCTCATTCATAGTGCTGCAGGTGGTGTAGGGATACTTGCTAATCGAATCGCAAAGAAGTGGAATGCGTTTACCATAGGTCTTGTAGGTAATGAATCAAAGTATTCTATCCTACAAGAAGAAGGTTTCGATGCATATTTAACACGCTCTAAAGCATTTAAACAAGAGATGAAGAGAATTTTATTGGAAAAACGATTGGATTTGGTCTTAGAATGCACTGGTGGACAATATTTTTCAGACAGTTATACATTGTTATCGCCAATGGGAAGGCTTGTCACTTATGGAAGTGCAGTGTTTACACCTAGTTCATCACATAGAAATTGGTTCAAACTTGCGTATCATTACCTAACTAGACCATCGATTGACCCTCTTTCTATGATCTCAGACAATAAATCTGTGATGGGATTTAATCTAATATGGCTTTGGAATGAAAAGTTAGAGTTAAAAAAACATTTTTCATCACTGAGTGAGCTGAATTTATCACCACAAAGGATAGGTGAAGTGTTTTCTTTCGATGAATTGATACCTGCATTGGATTATTTTCGAAGTGGTAAGACAATTGGTAAGGTTGTTGTTAGAGTTTCGTAGAATGTGTATTAGTCTATTTTATGAAAAAATAAAAAATGAAATAAAATTCCTACAAAAAAATATTTTTTCTTTACAACAATATTGAGATGAATTAATTATGTCGTATCAATCGACTTGCTGTTTGCCAAGGACAGTGGTTTTTTGAAATCAAAAGATAAGGACGATACCAATGGTTGCTAAAAAGAAAGCTGCAAAAAAGAAAGCCGCAAAGAAAAAGGCTGCAAAAAAGAAAGCTGCGAAAAAGAAGTAAGCTGCTTATTCAAACATAAGACTCTTTACTTCGATTCTTTCGAAGAAAGATTGTGTGAACCCGCAAAACTTGCGGGTTTTTTCATTTTAAGGGCAATGATATGATTACGCAATTGCGCGCGTAAATCCCCTTCTTCCCATGGAAATCCCTTGTTTTTTATCTAAGTTCGGCCTTTCTATCCCTACAAATTGAAAATGATCCTTCTTATTGATGGATTGAAAGAGTGATTTGAGTAATGAATCGATGTTAGGATGGGAAACATTCTTATACACCTTACGTGTGGAGTCTTTTCCCCAAATTTCCAAATGATCCGAGTCCGGAAGTTTTAAAATGAGAGAAGATAGATCGTATCTCTTCATTAGAATATGACAAGTATCTTCAAAACCAAGTTCAGTGATGGAAGAATGATCAAAAAACACCAATAGGTAGAGGATAGAAGCGCTTTCAAGCTTTCCGTTATCATCTGCAACCTTCTGGATTCCATCTAGGGCAAGGTATCGTAAATTTTTTGAAAGAAACCAAAGTTTTTGATCTTCATGGCGTTTCAAATTGACTTCTTCGGAGAAACGTTTTTGAAAAACGGTAGAAAGAAAGAACCCGGTCGATTCATTACGTGCTTCGAAAATTCGATCCATGTCAAATGGTTCGAATTCCAGATTAAAAAATTTAGTGTAAGTCTCTGCCATATCACTATGAGTAACGGACAGATTCTATCTTTTGATTCGTAATTTTTCCGACTACAAACTTAGAATTCCAACATTCTTCGCTCGGATTCATGGAAAAAACTGAAGCCTTCTTTGACCCAAGTGTCCCAAAACTTTGCAGAACCTTCTCTTTGAAAACAAATTCGTTCTTCCACAGAGATAGGAACTAAAAATAGATAGTTCACTCTTCTTCCGTTTTCCGAAATGAGTCCATTTAACTTGGGATAGGGAAAATTTTGATCTTTATCCAATTCATCCGTTATATTTTTGAGAACAAACCAACTGAAATCCAAATAGAGTTGGTCCGGATCTTTGCGCGGGTTTTGAATTGTATGAGAATGTCCGAACCAGATTCCTGTGTTCCAAGGAAATTTGATCATTTCTCCCAGTACATGTTGTATCCAAGATTCGGAATGATCTTCGTATTCGTTGGAAAGTTTTATGGCAAATACCAATTCAATGCGTGCAAAATCTTCAAAATTTTTATGATAGAGTTCAACAGACGGTTGGTTTTGTGCACTCATTCCAACTGTTGAGAATATTTTGATTCCTGGAAATTCTTTTGGTAAAAAAGATGCGATTCCGAGGGAAGGATACTTTCCTCCGTCAGCAGACCAGTATTTATCGTGTTTTCCCAATCGTTCTTCCAAAAAATTCAATCGTAATGTTTGGAGTTTATTCCAATGATTTTTTTCGGAAACGGTTTCCCAAAACTTGCGTGATTCTTTCACTCGTTCCGCAATGACTCCGTTGTTCACATCGCCTAAGGGAGATGCTGCGGCCGCGTCTTCTTTTGCTTCTTTGGAGTAGCCGTGTATTCCTTTGACTCCCGACCAAGGAGGAAGATACGCATAGAGCTCTTCATTTACAAAGAGTGCGACTGCATCTCCTTCTTCCGACCAGATGAAATGAATTTCCTCTTCTTTCAAACTGGGCAAGGCGTGGATGGTACTGGTTTCTTTTTTTGTGTGAACCGGTGCGAGTCCTTTGCTGAAATCATCGGGATCTCTTTCCTCAGGTGCATCAATGAGATTACGAATCCAAAGTGATTTCATCGGCCACTCCGGATTGTTATGGGATTGCAAGTAAAGATAAATGGTTCTTCCGTCGTCTTCGAGAAAGGCAGTAAAAGAACCGTAAGGGTTTGCCTCTTGGTAGAGGACCTTAGGTTGGTTTGGGTTCATTAGAATTTATGGGCTACGTTTCTATTTTTAACTATTGTTAAGAGTCTGGTAATCTCTTCTTCCATTCCTTTTTCTATATAGATATCGGGATAATAGGAAGAGGCATTGCGAAGACCGATCAACTCCGGTTCTCTCCATTTGCGGAAATTGCGAATGGTTTCTAGGGTGGAAGTAGGAACGTCGATTCCTTCTTTTTTGGCATTGATAAAAGATTGAACAGCGCGTGTAGGAGTCATCTCTATAGGAAAGTTTTACCCGGATAAATCTAGTTCCAACTCATTTTTTTAAAGCAAGAGTCGAAAAAGAGAGGGATAGGACATAGTTTGTGGTACCTCTTACATTAATTAAAAAACTTTCGCAAGATTCGGGTTGGGAAAAGCAATCTCTGCCTGTATCATAACATTATCCGGCAAATCGAACTATGATCCGACACAATCAAATCAGCGATACGGAACTTCGAAAGCAAATCCGAAACCGAATCATAGTTCTCGGGGGAAATGCAAAACTTAAAATTTACGGAAAGTTGGGCTGTAAGTCGGGAAAACGAATGAAAAGAGAAAATAGGGTGTTTTTTTCTTCTGAGAAAGAAGCAATTCATCGAGGTTATCGCCCTTGCGGACATTGTTTGAAAGAGGATTACCAAAACTGGAAGCGGACTAAAATGTATTCGGAGTAATCGGTAAGTTCCCGGTGATTTGTGTTTGTTTTACTTTAGTTTAAAGTGGTTGGATTTCAAAATTTCTTTCAATGTTTCGTCGGAAGATCTTCCCAGATCCAAAAGGATTTGATAAGGATCTCCTTTTTGTCCCAACACCTCACAGAAAGCAGGTTCTGTTTTCATTCCTTGTTTTTTCTTTTCTATGATTTGATTTTTGAAATCAGCATCCGCCAAATCCAAAAACCGTTTTTCCGCAACCATATGTAAAAAACCTTTTTGATTTTCCGGTTTTATCTTTTGAGAAAAAATTTCATAAGAAAACAAACTTGTTTGAAAGGAAACTTTTACCGAAGGTTCTCCGTCGAAGTCTTTGGTTTCGTAAGAGAAATTGAAATAATGACGGAATTTTGCGTAAGCGATTTTAATCAAGTGATTCTGGTTGTTGTGATAAGTGAGTATATCCACATCGCTATTTTCCGTATCAATGCCTAAAGGAATCGTTCCTGCAATCAGAGGATAAAACCCGGACAGTTTGGAAATGATTTTATGATTGGAAAGATCCGAATGAAGGGATCTTTGTTTTTCATTTCCCGTTTCCAAATAATCGGGTGTGAAAAAAATATGAACATCCCAGTCCGGACCTTGACTTGCTTCCATTTACAAATGAAAACATAAAAAAAGGAAAAATACAAGCAAAGCAAACTCAAATAATTTTGCTGTGGTAAATTTATTTTCAGGTATAATGATCTACCCAAAGGTTCTTTGAATGAAATATATTTTTCGCTTTATTCTTATTTTCTTTTTTGTTTTGCCAGAAGTTTCTTTTGCAGAGTGGGAAGACGAGAAAACACTTTCTTGGGACAAAGTAGAAGTAAACGCTCACTTGTCTTCGAATGGAACTCTTTCCGTAGAAGAAATTCAAAGTATCCGATTCAACGGTGACTGGAGGGGACCTTATCGTCATTACGATTTCAAAAGAGGACAATCCATTGATCTGATTTCCGTCGAAAAACTAGGCAAAGACAAAATCTGGCGGATTCTCGACGAGGGAGATACGGAAACCAAGGATAGATACTCCTTTTCAAATAAAAAAGAACTGAAGATACGTTCGAGGGAAGACAATGATCCCCCGTTTCAGGACGAGGTTTTAACCTATCGGATTAAGTTAGAATATAGAAATATTCTAACTAAGCATGAAGAAAAGGGCGCATATGAAATCAATCATGACTTTTTGGCCCGGGATCGCAAAGATTCCATCCGAAAATTCCAATTGAATTTGAATTGGGATAAGGAATGGGAACATCCGAAAGGACGGAAAGATTTTCATTTCGAAAGTAGTAAACCTTTGGTTCCTTCCGAGTTCTATGTATACAGTTCCGAGTTTTTCTTTCTGCCTGAAAAAAACGGAACATGGACCGGCCCCGGCCCTTCCTATTTCCTGGAAAATTGGTATAACACGGATGAGATGGTTTTTTGGAAAAGAGCGGCGATCGTCATCGTTAGCCACGTTTTCTGTTTTTTACTATTCTATTTATTGTCTTTCACTTTCCTCCGATGGAAAAGCAAAAAACTAAATCTTTCTCCAAAAGATGTTTTGTCTTATTTGAGAAAAAATTCTGCCGAAAGTATAGCAATCCAATTCGATTTGAAAAAAGTATCTTCCGTATTTTTGGGAAGGCTTGTGGCCGAGGGCAAAATTCAAATCCATCAGGCAGGTGGTTTGGTTGAGTTTGTATTGCTCGTATCCAAAGATTCGCTCACTAAGTCAGAAAAGGAAATTTTAGATAAACTATTTGTAGATTCCGATCGGACTACTGATGTAGAAATAAAAAAGTATTATAAAAAGAAACACGGCTATTTTTCCTTGCATTCGGAAGTTTATTCCCGTTATTCGAAGGAAGCAAATAGTTTTGAATCGAAATTTTTTTCCCGCTGGCTTCTATTTTCTTTGATACTGTTTCCCTTAGTGAATTTTATCTTTTACGGTTATCCGATTTTTCTGCACATATTAGTTCCATACGCTTTCATTTTATTTGCTTATATGATTCTTTCTTTTGTGTTTTCTATTTTCGATTGGGTTCCTCTTTCCAATTTAAAATTAAACAATCAAAAGGACTATTTTTTAAAAAGGTCCCTTCGGTTGCCGGAGCTGATTACCGGAGTCTTGTTATTATTAATTACTTACAACCTTTTTGAAATAGAAAATTCTTTTGCTCTGTTTCTATCCGCATTTCTATTTATGTTCTTTTTCTATTATATTCCGGTTGCTTCGGAAATAGACGATCAGTGGCTTGTCTTTGTGAAAAAGAAATTAAAGGATGCAATCAAGGATTATATACAAAACGGAGACCTGTCCGAGTTATCGGGGAAAGACTCGATGGACTTTGTCGCACTCGGATTGTACAATGAAATTTTAAAGAGGCATAAAGAGAAAAACGACGCCTCTCATCTTTTGGTATTGTCTGGGATTGGTTCGATTGAAATTGAAAATGAAGGCAGAAAACAAAAAAGATCTTCGCGTATAAAAACATCCTCGGTAGATTCCGGCAGTTCCGCTTCGGAAAAAAGTTTTTCCGGCGGCGGGGGAACTTCCGCAGGCGGTGGAGCGAGCGTTAGTTGGGATACCTTGGACGGATTGTCCGAATTTTCAGCGGGTTCCCGTCCTACATCTTCGGGTTCCTCAAGCTCACGCTCAGGATCTTCATCTTCCTCCTCATCGGGAGGGGGAAGTATGGGAGGGTGGTAATACAAGAAATACTTCTATATGATTTGTTTTCGCAAGATAAACAGGGATAAGGCTAGCTAAAAATGGATCCCTCTGTTTCCAGCTAGCAAGAGCAAGTTGATCTATTTTTAAATCAACTTCGCCGCTTCCAATTGTTCTATATGTTCTACAAATGTTTCGGAAAGAGGTCTGTATTTAAGGCCTAGATCTTTTTGGCTGTAGGAATTGTCCAGGTCGAAAGGAATTCCCACATTGCGGGAAGTATTTGCCCAGGAGAGTCCGAAGAAAGGTCCTACCAGATACACCAAAAATTTAGGAAGCTCTCCGGTAGGAATCGGGTATTTTTTCCCGAATTTTTCGCGAAGGATCTTTGCTGCACCTAACATAGGAAGTGTCTGTGCGGATGTGATATGTCTACCTTTGGCAGAAGGAGTAAAACCTGCAAGTATATGAGCTTTGGCCACATCTCTTACATCCACAAATCCGATCAAAGTATTGGGAACACCTGACTTGAATTTTCCATTCACCATGGACAACATAAAGTCCACGCTTGTTCCATCCACCCTGTTGGAAACGGAAGGTCCCATGACAAAGGATGGATTGATCACAAGCAGATCCCAACGGTTTTGATTTTTATTGATTTCCCAAGCTTCTTTTTCCGCCAATGTTTTGGAATAAGGATAAGGTTGGTGGGATAGACTGCTGGATGTATTCCAATGTTCTTCTGTGAGTTTATTTCCCGGAACATTTGCCGCATCGATGTTGTCTCCGTAAATGGAGGCAACGCTGGATGTTAAAACCACCCGTTTGACGGAATCCGCTTTATTGACGGATTCCAGAACATTTCTAGTTCCTTGTAACGCTGGTTCTACGAGTTGTTTTTGCGCATCTTTGATTCCCGAAATAAAGAAAGGAGATGCCGTATGAATCACAAGTTCGGTTCCTTTGACAGCCTGATCGAAAGATCCGTTTGCGATTAAGTCTGCTTCGAATAACTCCAGTTTGCCTGGAAATTTTTTAGATAATTCCAGGAGATGTTCCACTTTCTTGAGATCTCTCAGGTTGCGGACAGTGGTTCTGACGGAGATACCGTCTTCTAATAAATATTTGATGATCCAGGAAGCAATATAACCGCTGCCTCCTGTTACTAATACCGGAGCTTTTTTATCGATGTTTGTCATTGTATAGCCTATATAGAGATTTTAAATGAATGAGCTGATTGGACTCTTCTTATATAGACCGGATAAGAACCCCAGACTATTTTTTTATTTATATTTTTTTCTTCTAAACAAATATATGTTTCGTTCTAACTTAGTTGAAGTGATCTATTATTTGGCAATGACTCGGCGTAACTGTTCGTCGTGTTTATCCGCCCATTGGCCAAAGGAAGAAATGAGAGGGATTATGCTTTTTCCAAATTCCGTTAAACTGTATTCGACTTTAGGCGGAACTTGCGGATAGATTATCTTGGAAACAAGTTCATGTTCTTCCAGTTCTCTTAATTGCAAATGCAAAACCCTGCGAGTGGCATCAGGAATTTTACGCTGAAGTTCACTTGGGCGTTTATGACCTTCATTAATAAAATACAGCAAACGCATTTTCCATTTACCATACAAAACTTCTCCCACCAGGTCTAAGCCGCAATCGAGTGTGATCGTTTCTTTCTTTAGAGTCATAATTGTAGTTTTCTATAGTTCCAAAAAGTATCATAGTGAAAAATTTATCAGTATATACAAATTATTTCATACTTGCACCTACAATACATAGAAAAGAATCCAGCTCAGAGGAAAACAATGGATCAAAATGGGAATTTCGATAATGAGTTAAGAGAAAAAATAGCTTTGGTCACTGGTGGTACCAAAGGAACGGGAAAAGCAATTGTCAAACGACTCACCCAGGCGGGGGCAAAGGTTGTTGTAACAGCCAGAATTACACCTGAAGAGTCCGAAGGAATCACTCATTTTATCTCTGCCGATTTAAGTAAACCAGAGGGAACTGAGAAAGTCGTAAAAGAGATCCAAATGGAGTTTGGCGGAGTGGATATTCTTATCAACAACTTAGGTGGATCGGAAACACCAGGAGGCGGCTTTGCTCGACTGACGGATACAGATTGGGAAACAACAATTGCTACCAATCTTTTGGCTCCAGTGAGATTGGACCGAGGATTATTGCCTTATATGCTAGGAAAAAAATCTGGTGTGATCGTTCACATTGCATCCATTCAAGGAACACTTCCTTTGTATGAATCAACGTTGCCTTATGCGGCTGCGAAAGCTGGGTTAATCAACTATAGCAAAAGTTTGTCGAATGAAGTATCACCTAAAGGTGTAAGAGTCTTAACTGTTTCACCTGGCTTTATCAAAACAAGCGCTGCAGACAGAATGATTCAACGATTGGCGGAAAGTTCGGGGAGTAGTCTTGAGGTCGCATTGCAAGGATTAATGGATTCATTGGGTGGCATTCCCATGGGAAGACCAGCTGAACCTGAAGAAGTTGCAGAGCTTGTTGGGTTTTTGGTATCTCCGCGTGCAGGGTATTTGTCTGGCACAGAATATATAATCGATGGTGGAACGATTCCAACCATTTAACATAAATAAGGAAACATTGTCTCAGGTGTTTTTAGTAACCACCTGAGACTGAAATCATGGAAAGTTAAACTGCGTTGATGACTAAATCTCCGCCTGCTTTCACTTCTCCAGCTTCGTTTTTGGCTTCAACTAGTACGGTCACTGTTTTTCTGCCGTCTTTTTCAAACTTCTTTTTGATCGTTCCCACACAAGTGAGTTTTTCTCCAAGCTTGGTCATCGCTTTGAAGGTCACTCCGAAATATGCGATGTCCTTTTGGTCCGCCCAGGAAGTGCAAAGTCTACCGACTTGTGCCATCACATACATACCGTGAGAGATGGTTCCGTCAAGGCCCGCTTTGCGTGCAAAATCAGGATCGTTATGGATGGGATTAAAGTCTCCCGATGCTCCCGCATAACGAACTAAATTCGCATGTTCGATGACGGGAACGTCAAGAGGAGGAAGTGTTTGTCCTACTTCTACGCTATCAAATTTGAGTTTTGCCATTGTTTAAATCCTCCTAACTTAGTCCTTACGAATGAAAATTGCCATTTCTGCGGAAAGAATCGGATCTTCCGATGCGTCAAAAATTGTGGTTTTGAAAGTAACGATTTCCGCTCTTCCCACTTTTACATCCGAGATTTCGGATTGAGCGGAAACTTTTCCCGGATAGAGGATTTTATGATAGGTGTATTCTTCTTTTAAGTGAAGGATTTTGGAAAGATCGATTCCAAGTTCCGCCATATCATTCCAAATTTTAGGGTATCCCCAAAATTGAATTACGGTCGGGAAAGTAGGCGGTGCGGGAATGTCCGTATAACCGGCCTTTTTCGCTTCTTCCAAATCGAAGTAAATCGGGTTCTTTTCGTTGATAGCAAGGCAAAATTCCCTGATCTTGCCCCGCTCTACGGTAAATTCAAAACGATCTAGTTTTTTTCCAACTATATCTTTGCTAACAGCCATAGGCTCATTTTCTCCTTAGTGTTTGTCAATCCATGCAACTAACTCTTTGAAGACGAGAGCTCGTTCTGCGGGAGTTTCGTTCATGGATTCGTGGTACAATCCGTCAAATAATTTCAAAGTTTTGTCTTTTGAGGCAACCTTTTCGAATGCATCGGAAGTTCCCGAATAAACCGCGATTTGGTCTTCTTTTCCGTGAAACATATAAATAGGAACCTTTATCTTTTCCGCAGATTCCAAAGCCAAAGGATATACATTAAGCAAAAAATCACCCAGGTAGGTGGATACGTTTCCATGAACCAAAGGATCGTTTACATAAGCTGCCACAACATCCCTGTCATGCGAGATCATATTTACATCAAGACCCGCAGGAATTGTAAGTGTAGGTAGAAGTTTTGCCAGGAAACCGCCTGCTGCCTTTTTTACATCCATAACGAAGTCGGTCTGGACTTTGATGGCAAGCGCACTGACGACTAGACCGTCCAGGTCTTCCTGGTTATTGTCCGTTCCTGTGTATAGAAAAGTGACAACGGCACCCATTGAGTGGCCGAGTAGGGTAACTTTTTTTACGCCTTCTTTTTGTTTGGCGATGTCGATGAGTTGTTTTAAATCTGCAAAAAAATCAGTATAATGGTCTATTACACCTCGTCTTCCCTCGGAACGCCCGTGTCCTCTTGCATCAATTAAATAAACTACATATCCTTTTTCTGCAATTGCGTCTAATAAGTTAGTATAGCGACCACCATGTTCTCCAAATCCGTGGTGAACCACGAGCACTCTTTTGGCACCGCTTTTCGGTCGAAAGACTTGGTAATAAATTTTACCACCGTCCTTATTATTAAATGTAGACTCCTCGCGGGAGTAGGCTTGTTCCCATATACTCATAGTATGCTAAATTCACGGTAGGAAAGGGAAAAAGAAAGAACTTTTCATGGCAGTATCGAACGGTATGAGTTATATTTGTGGTAAAAAAAAGAAAATGAACAAGCTTGGATTGTTGTACTATAGAGAAGGGATCAAAATAAAGTTTATGTCACATTTGAGCCGGTCCTTTCTCTTTTTTCTGAGTCTTTTTTCCTTTCTCTTTTTGGAAGCTTGCATTCCAAAATTGGAAAAAAGCATTTTGGACGCATTTAGCCTTCTGAGGACTCAAAGTAAAAGTTCATCCGCTCCTAAAATTTTCGTGACTGTAAACGGTCTATCGGGAAAGGGCCTCGTTCTTTCTTTAAACAATTCGTTCACTCTAGCTATTTCTCAAAACGGAGAAGAGTCTTTTGTCGAAATGATTCCTTCGGGTTCCAATTATACCGTCACAGTGAAAACACAACCTGCTTCACCTACTCAGAATTGTACCGTGTCCGGGGGAGAAGGAGTAATGGGGACGAGTGACGTAAAATCCATCAACATAAATTGCGATACCACTAAATATACATTAGGTGGAAATATCACCGGTCTTTTAGGTTTTACGGGTGTGACTTTGACGAACAACGGAACCGATACGGCTTTAGTTACAAATCCCTCGGGAACTTTTGCCTTTCCGAGCCATATATATGCGGAAGGAAGTGTTTATTCCGTCTCAGTTACTACCCAACCTTCTCATCCCAGTCAAACTTGTACTTTAACCGGCGGTTCCGGAACTTTTTCCACAGCCAATATCACCTCCCTTTCTATTAGTTGTGGTGCAGCTACTTCATATGGTGTCGCCGTAAATGTAACCGGTCTTGCTTCCGGAACTCTGACACTCAATCAAGGCACCGAATCTTTGACTGTCAGTGCGAACGGCACACATTATTTTCCCAGTGATTTGGTAAACGGTGCAGGTTATTCCCTTTCCATCTCCAATCAACCGGCGCTTCATACTTGCGCCCTAACCGGTTCAGTCAACGGAACAATCGCGGGTACGAACATTATTGCAAGTGTGAATTGTTTCAGTGTGCTTGCACAGACTCCCGCCAATCTTTCCGCTTTACTACCGAACCAAACTGTCAGATTGCAATTTTCAGAAGCTGTGAATGCGGGTAGTTGTCCTGTCACTGCCGCAGTTATGCCGAGAGCCGATGCAGGCGCAATTCAGTATTCCGTCACAACTACAAATATACCGGATGATACTTTAATTTTGTCTCCGGGAGTCAGCACTTGGACTCCGGGCTCCAAGGCTGTCCCCTTGAGTTGTGTCAGCGTAGGCGGAAACAGTCTTGCCAATGCATCGACAAGTTTCCGTTATACGGTACCTTCTGCGATTCGTTACGTTTCTACTACGGGAAATGATTCCAATACCGGACTAACCGTATCCGATCCGTTTTTAACCGTCCACAAAGCGATTGATGATTTGGTGGTTTCCGCTTGTTTTGCAACTAAAGATTGTGTTGTGCTTGTGGAAGACGGAACCTATGAAGCGACGGACGTTCCTTTGGCGAAAAATTTTATTCTGGTTCGGGATGGTATTTCTCTTTTCGGCGGTTACACCGCCGGAACAGGTTTTGCTACCAGAAATACATCCGCCAAATTGACTATTCTTCGAAACTCAACACCTAACGCCGCTGTGTGTACTGCGGCAGTGATCGGAGTAAATCCTTGTTCAACCCTTTGGATTGACAGTACCATTTCCAACAAAACAGTGATCGACGGCTTTCGTATGATCGGAGCCACAGTGGCAGCAACTGCCGATTCGGCTGCTATGCATATTCTGGGAGGAAATCCTATCGTTTCCAATAACTCCCTGGAAGGCGGCGCGGGCAATGCTGTCGCGGGATTGTCTTTGGTAAATTTCGGAGGCAGCAGTCTTGCCGATCCGAATGCGGGGGCAATTGTGCTAAATTCCATTTTCGGAGGAGCGTGTTTGCCTAATAGTTGTAATACGGCGGGAATTTATTATAACAACACGGTTAGCACCACCTATCCCATTTTGCAATACAACCAGGTTTTGGGAGGAAGTTGCAATACGCCTAGCTGTATTACTTACGGAATGTATGCAAATGCCACTTCCTCTCCCGACTTTACATTGGTAAGGTTCAATGTTTTTTCGGGAGGTACTGTGACAGCCGGAACCGCAGGGTCTCTCAGTGTCGGTCTTTTCTTGCAACAGTCCATCGGTGGGGTTTTAATCGGAAATTATATTTTGGGCGGTTCCGCAAATACTACAAAAGGACTTCATTTCGCTTCCAATATGGGACTTAACGTGGGGAATAATGCCACCAAACAAGGAAATGTGATTTTGGGAGGAAGCGGAGTTTTGTTTTCTTACGGAATTTATCTGACGGGAGGCGGAAATGTTTATTACAATACCGTTTCCGGAGGAAGTGTAAGTAACACTGCAGGGACTGCTACCGGTTTCGGAATCTATTCACAAGCAGGCTCATTCGATATGTTTGGAAATACCGTAAGTGCGGGAACTTCTACTGCGGACTCTGCAGGCTTCTCAGCTAGTTACGCAGTTTATTTAAGCAATGGAACTTCTGCTTCCCGGTTTCAGCAGAATCGGGTTTTCGGAGGAGTGAGTCGGAATTTAGGATCAAATAACGCATATTCGGTGGGATTGCAGATTTTCAGCGGCGCCACTTTTTCCATCCATAATAATTTTGTAGACGGAGGCACTAGCATTTCAGCGACAGGGACTGCGATTTCCGAAGGGATGACGTTAGACGGAAATAATGCGGTCACTCAAGTTTATAATAATACCGTTTCTTCCGGTACCACATCCTCACCCGTACCTACCAGCGAATCCGTCGGCTTGAATTTAAAAGGGATAACCAATGCAACGGATATCCAAAACAATATATTTATGGTGGAATCTTTAACCAATGTGAGGTATTGCGTCAAATACGCGTCAGCTTCATCGTTATTTAGATTCGACCTGAACGTAATGCACAACTGCTCCGTATTGTTTTATAACGGAAATACCAGCCAAAGTTATGATACGATCTGCGGTGTCGGTTATCCTGCCATTGCCGGTTGTCCGGCCAACCATCTGAACGGTATTTCTTCCACGGGAAACCTGCTGCAAAATCCTATGTTCATTTCCAATTTCGGCACCAATAAAAATTGGACATTCACCGTGAATTCCCCATGCCAAACGACTCAGATCGGGACGGGTGGATCGACGATCGATTTTTATGGAACGACAAGGACGGCACCAAACAGTGCGGGTGCTTTGGAATACGACGGAGTTTGTTTGTGATGGTAGTTGCGATTAGCTGATGGAACCTGATTCCGCTCAAGACGTCGTTTTCCGAAATACTTTTTTTATAAAGTGTTTATGTTACTCTTTGTATAAATAACTAGCTATCATTATTGCTGTTTCTGCTATGATTTTCTCTTCTTTATCTCCGAATCCTACGAATGCAATGTAAGAAGTGATATCGTCCATCACTACTGACGTTATCCGTAGCTGAGCCTCATCAAGCCGTTAGCGTCGGCCTGTTTTCTTGCTTAGGCAAGAAACGTTACGGAGGACAATGTGGCTTTAGCCCGAGCAAGGGTGAGCGAAAGCGAATCCCGCAGCCTAGCGGTAAGGCGTAGTTATGCGAAGCCGTTGATTACTTGAATTATTTTTCTACTAGTTTGCCGGTGACAAACTTATGAATTAAACTAGAAATAAAAGTTTGATAAGGTAAACCTTCCTCAAAAGCTTTCTTTTGAATAGATTGTAAATCTAATTGGTTTAGCCTAATATTGATTCTTTTGTTTTTTGCGAGTGTAGCAGAGGCTGCTTTCTGGTATCTGCTAATCAATTTTTTATTTAGACCTACAGATACCCACTCACCAGCTTCATAAGATGAGAGAATATCATCTTCTTCTTTAGAAAGTGATGAAAGTTTTTTGGATTCTTTGTTAATTTTAGATTTCATCGTCTCCGCCTTCCTTTAAAAGATAATTGCGAGTAGCTTTTCTGCTAGGGATAATTGTTTTAAGAAAAATTTCATCTTTCGTCTCAATAAATGGAACTAAGTAAGCATAGTTTTCTATTTCAATAATGAAAATAGACTGGTTCGGATATTTATTTATATTTGGATGTTTAATAATATCTAAGAGAAATCCGTTTTCGATTTGGTATAAAATTAATTCGAAAGAAATCCCCCTTTCTTTTCTTAAAATCTCGTCTTTTTCCAGATCCCAGCGATAATTTTT
Source organism: Leptospira ilyithenensis (assembly GCF_004771005.1). Lineage (GTDB taxonomy): Bacteria > Spirochaetota > Leptospiria > Leptospirales > Leptospiraceae > Leptospira_A > Leptospira_A ilyithenensis. The sequence continues at coordinate 174,239 of NZ_RQHV01000050.1, read as the reverse complement.
CACCTATGTAAATGTGATGACAATGTGTGCCTTGTGTCAATGATTTTTTAATAACATTCCTTATTGATTCGCTACAAAAGTATTATCTATGTTTGGAGGAATACATTTCAACGATTTCGCATAACAATCAATAAATGAAAGAGAAAGATTCTCGTAATTTCCCGATTCGATTCTAGCCATCGTTGGTTGTGAAGTTTCGATTTTTTGCCGCCAAATCTTTTTGTGTAAGTTCTCTTTTTTCGACTTATTTCCTTGGAATCAGCCGAGTATGTAAATGCGAAAATAAAAAATATTATTTTTGCATTTAAGCTTTTTCCAAACCCTTCGGAGACATCAGTGCTCCTCTTTCCCAACCGTATTCGATTGCTGGAATGGCAGTTCCCGTAATATTTTGCATACGGTTGGGAGATCTCTTTGGGAGAGTTCGGTCGGTTGCCTCCGGGCCTTATTTTCCAACAGGTTTTTCCGATATTTTCTCTTTGTCTTTTTCAATTATCGAATTTCCTCCCCACACAATTTCCAAATCCTTGTTCTTGGATGTACTTTCCTTTTTCTCAAATCAAGTTCCGATTTTTAAATCCGTTTTTCCTTTTGATTTTTTGCGGGGGTTTGGAATTTTGCTCGGAACAAAAAGACCAAACCGGAATTGCATACGATCTGACTCGTTTGTTGGCGTTGCCCGGCACGAAGGTGGAGGGAAAATTTCCCGACAAAGATCCTCTTCCTTACCACTGGAAAAAAAATCCGGGAAGACATTCGGGTTTGCCCATCGAAAGAAAATGGGAAAATACCCAGATCACTTTCAATACGGACAAAACTCTATTTATCAATCATTCCCTGGACGCGTTGTATTTACCACCAAACTCCAGTTATTTTTTTAAAATTGAAAAAGGTGATTATGATTTTAAATTCTCTGCCGGGATCCTGGGAGAAAGTATCAACTCTTCCGGTTTGAAAGGAACATTGTCCTTGGAAGTGGACGGAAAAGAAATCCAATCCTTTGTTTTTGAAGATGACAATCGGGAAAATTGGAAATCGATCGGATTGCAGATCTCAGTTCATCAAAATATCAAATTCATTTGGAAATCGGAGAATTCCCATCTGTATTTGGCGGAACCGATTCTTTATTTTCAAGACCATTCTAAAAAACCAAACGTGATTTTGATTGTTTTGGATTCGGCGAGAAAAGATTTTTTCGGATCATACGGATTTCCTTATCCAATTACGCCTAATATGGATCAGTTGGCAAAAGAATCCGTGTTTTTTGAAAATCCTTTTTCCAACGGAAATTGGACGAAACCTTCGATGATATCTTTTTTTCATTCGGAATATTCTTCCAATCTGGGTCTCGGCAATTCCTGGTTTACTACAAAGCCTTATCAAAGAAAGGTTTATTACGGCAAAAAGAGATACAATCTAACAAACATTTTGAGAGAGAACGGATATTATACCAAAACGGTGATGAATAATGTCTTCTTTTTGGATTACACAACCGTGGGAATTGATTTGGGATTTCATAATTCTTTCCAAGTGGGGATGGATATTTTGGATACTCCCGCGCTCACGGATCATGCTGTTTCTTTTGTAGATGAAATCGGGCAAAGACCTTTTTTCCTTCATTTCAATTTGAATACTCCCCATGCTTCCTATTCTCCTCCTTCGGAAGATATGGCTCTTGTCAAAAAGATGATTCCTCCCGAAGTGTTTTATAAATTCGAATCACCTGTTCAGCGTTATATCGGAGAAATGTTTTATACGGATCGTGAAGTCGGTCGTTTGCTAAAAACCCTGAAAGATAAAAACCTATATGATGACAGTCTGATCATTGTTACCGGAGATCATGGAGAATTGTTCAGTCCTCATCATGATTATAGTTATCATTTTATCATGAAGACCCGTTTTGGTCATGGAGAAACCCATTATGACGAAGAAATCAATGTCCCTTATTTTATCAAACCCCCCAGGTCGGTTGAAGCAAAAATAGAAAATCGAAAAATTTCCGGTCAGTCATCCCTTTTGTCCTTGGTCCCGACTGTGCTAGGACTACTGAATCTGCCGTTCGATCCCAAACAGTTCAGGGGAGTTGATTATTCTTCGTTTATTTTCGGGGATTCTGAAAATCCAAAGGAAAAAACCATTTATACGGAAGGAAGGATGTCCGAGTCATTGCGCACGGAAGAGTTCAAATATATCAGAAGGTATCCTGGTTTTACTACCGTTAGGCGAAAATTCGACGGAGAAGCTCATACGATGTCGGAAGAATTATATGATTTAAAAAAAGATCCGGCAGAAAAAACAAATCTTTCACAAGATACAAGTCGTGATTCGCAAGCCTTACTTTCTTCTGCGCGCGAGATTTTCCAAACAGGTCGGTTTTTGAATAGAAACAAAATTCATCTGCAATTGCCGCCTTGCGGAAAATCCGTTTGCAACGACAGTGGGAATTTACAAGTCCAGGGATCGATCTATGATTGGATAGTTCCCAAAGATACTTTGATTCAATCGACTTCGGCAAAACAAATCCAGTATCAAAAGAATATAAGCGGGAACTCGGAAGAACTTATATTTCTCACTGTAAATCCTGAATTGGAAGCGGATTTCAGACTCTATCGGGACGGTTTGCCAGTTTCCTACCGGGTAGGTCGATGGGGTTTGGAATTTGTTTGGGCGACTCCCAGGCTTTTGAAAGAATTACTAACTTCGGAAAGGGAACCTTCCGGTTGGGATAAGTCCGGTCTGCCTTGGATTTATAATGATGCAAGTTTCAGCGGAGACTCCGAATCCACTGCACAAAAAGAGATGGGGAAGGAAGTGAAAAAAATTCTGGAGACTTGGGGCTACATTCATGAATAAAATGCTAGAAAACCTTACTAGTTTCGTACATTCTATCTAGACACTATATATGAAATCATCATTTATCCCCCCTTCTTTTGAGCTACCTTTAGCTTGGACTCTTGATCTGGGTTTTCCTATCATTACAAAGTTAATGTTCAATCTGGACGGAGTGGAGATCAGACGGGAAGATGAAAAACAACTACAGGATCTTCGCAAAAAAAGATTTATCTATCTCTCCAATCATCCTTCCGATACGGAACCTGCCATTGCATATTACCTTGCCAATAAAATAGGAACCCGTTTTCATTATATGGCTTCCCGAAATATATTCAATTGGGGATTCGGAATCGTAGGAGAAGTGATCAAAAGAGTTGGCGCCTTTTCCGTGTTATCTGGTGGAGCCGATAGGGATGCGATCAAGATGGCTCGCAAGATTTTATCCGAACCGGAAGGCAAATTGGTTTTGTACCCGGAAGGAATGCGCTCGGGAGAAAATGACAACTTGGTTCCTTTTATGCCCGGCATGGCGCAGCTTGCTTTTTGGGGATTGGAAGATGCCTTGAAAAAAGATCCCACCGCAGATTTATTCATCCAGCCTACATTCGTTAAATATGCAATCTCCGGGTCGAGAGATAGTATTTTAAATCAAGTGGAGACTTCCTTACAACGAATAGAAAAGAAGTTGAAAATTTTCCCCGGAGGGAGAACACTTCTTCGCAGATTTTTAACGGTAGGCAGGGTTCTTTTGGAAGAAACCGAATATGAATTAGGTGTTACCAGGACAGATATAGAAGGAAAAGATTTTGATTACAGATTGGGTAGGGCACGCCATACCGCTTTAAACCAAGCCGCAGCCATTTTAAATGTTACCTTTCATGATACGGACCATGCTATACAAAAAATCAGGGATCTATTTACTTCTTTGGATAGCATTGAGGCAGGAACTCCTCTTCCCAATACTCCGAAACATCTTACTGAAAAAGATATTCAAAGAGCAAGGCAACTTGTAGATATGGCTTATACTTTTCTAATCACAAAACCTAAAAACCTGATCCAATGGCCTTCCGCCGAACGTTTGTTCGAGTGGATCTACAGTTTTGAAAAACATATCTTCGGAAAAACGGAATTGAGAGCAAATACCGCTCATGTTTTAGTTTCTCCCGCTTTTTCCGTGAAACCTTTCTTTCGGGATTACCAGTCCAATAAACGGGAAGGAATCGCTTCAATTCTGATTGAGATTCGCAAACAAATGGAAACATTGGTCGAAAGGGGAAAAACCGTCACTGATCCGATTGTTCCCCCTTATTCGGTGGGATTGGATATCAACGTAAATTAATCAAGTACCAGAGTGATTTCCACTCGTCTGTTTTTTTTACGGTTTTCTTCCGAGTCGTTTGGTGCCACAGGAACTTCGTCTCCGTATCCTTTGAAGGAAATATGATTTTCTTCCATTTTGTGATTTTCAACTAATTTATGTAATACGGACTTCGCTCTTTCTTCGGAGAGTTTGAGATTGTAATCTTTTTTACCGATATTGTCGGTATGTCCCGAAACTCTTACTTCCCGTTCAGGATGTTTTTTCAGAATTTCGGCGATTTTACGAACTGCTTCTTCCGCTTCGGGCTTCAACTTGGAGTCATTGAAATCAAATAGGATCGAATCGAGAGAGAATGTAACTCCGTCTTCCGTAGTGCGAACGCTGATAGGAGACGGATCTTCTCCGTTCGGATTGTCCTTTCCTTTTCCTAAAAGAGTTTCCCCTCCTACAATCAGATCTTGCAATACATCGTCTTTGAATTTTTCCTTTTCGTTCGCATTCAAACTTTTGCGTGATTGGTAAAGTCCGTGGATATGAAAGTTGGCTTCTTGGACTGTTCCGTCGGGAAGTACAAAAGTGTAGGATAATTTTACATCTTTGTATTCCGGGATTCCTTTCTCTGCATTGAAAAATACAGTCCCCCGGGCAAATCCGAAAATCTTATTCGGGACATTGTTTATCTTATCTTTTTTGGATAAGGAATCATAATAGATCGGGTAGGTGTAAGTGATTTTTTCCGCGAAACCTGATTTGTCTTCGTAAGCCCATTTTGACTTTCCATGAAAATAATATTCCGGTTCTACCGTGACTTTGATTCTTTCTCCTGAAAAATCAAAAGATTCCTCTGCTGGAATTTTCCAAGTGTCTCCTGCGTTAACAGCTGTTTCTGGAAAAGAAGGAAAACTTCTCAGGTTAGGCATTACATATTCGTCCGCCACTTCGTACTTGCCGTTTCTAAAAATGATAAAGTTGGATTTGAAATCTTTGTCCTTTCGGTAAGGTCCTTCCGTTTTTCCAAACCGAACGTAAGTATTGAACAAGGCATCCACTTGGCAGGAGGCCGTGTCACATTTCGTGGTTTTAAGTAAAACTCTGTTTTTATCTTCGCGCGCAACACTGTGTTTGCCCACCCGGAATAGAACATCGTGGTATTCATTGAGTTCCAAAACCTGGTTTTGTTTCCACTTCCATTGCAATAGAACGGGCGGAGTCTCCACTGCAAAAAGACATAGGGGAAACAAAGTGGAGATCAGAATGGAAAAGAAAATTGGTTTCACGCTTTTAACATCGGGGGAAATAAAAAAAAATAAATCCGTTCTTCGGAAAAAACAGAATCTTTTTTACGATTGACCGGGAAAGATTTTTGGGGCATCTCCATTTTAATCATGAAAAACCTCATTATCCTTTGTTACATTTTGATTACAATGGCTTTTTCCGCATGTAAGGAAAAACAATCTTTAAAAATCGCAGGTTCCGAAACCATGAATGCGATGATGAGGTATCTGGGTTCAGAATATGAGAAAGTCAATTCTGACATCAGAGTCACTGTGGAAGGCGGCGGTTCCGAAACGGGAATCGACAAATTACGCAAGGGCGAAATCGACATTGCAGTTTCATCCAGAGATCTGAATCAAAGTGAATTCGATGATCTGCGTAAAACTGGGAATTTGGAAAAGGTTCGAGTTGCCTATGATGGAGTTGCTTTGGTAGTAAATCTCAAGAACCCTGCCACCAAACTGCATTTAGAGCAAGTATCCGATATATTTTCGGGAAAGATTCAGAACTGGAAAGAGGTGGGTGGTCAGGACGCCCCAATCCAAATTGTGATCCGAAATGATAAATCGGGAACACAGGATTATTTTGAAAATCATATCCTTCGGAAAAAAGACTTTGGGATTCCCGAATTTGAAAAAAACAAATCCAACAAGATCGTTTCCACGGCAAAGATCGTCAAGGACAATTCGGAACTTGCAAACTTTGTAGAATCGAACCCGAATGCAATCGGTTATATGGGAATGGGAAGTGCGATCATAGATAACAAAACAAAAGTTAAATCTTTGGATTATGCCAGAAAAGCAAACGACCCGTATGTTACTCCTTCGATCCGAAGCGTGTACGATCGAAAGTATCGTTTGGCAAGAGAGCTATTTGCGATTTATAAAACCGACCAAGGGGATAAGATCGACGCGTTCATTACCTTTTTAACGAGTGAAAAAGGACAAGAATCCGTAATTCGCTCCGGGTATTTACGTGCTAGTATGCCTGAGGTGGAAGTTTCCGCAGATCCTAATCATCTTTAGAATCATCCGGTTCTAAAGATGCAACATACGGTAGGTTGCGGTACATTCCCGCATGATCCAATCCATAACCTACCAGATATTCGTCTCCGATTTCAAATCCGTAATAATCCACATACAAATGTGGATTAGCTTTTTCTTTTTTCCAAAATAACGCTGCGATCTTAAGAGAAAGAGGTTGGTGTTTCATCAGATCATTCACCAAAAATTCCAAAGTCCTTCCCGTATCGACTATATCCTCTACAATCAGAACTGACTTACCTTTGATGGATCTTTTTAGAAATTTAGTATATTCGATTTTTCCACTGGATTCCTTTTCATCGCCGTAGGAAGAAGCGCCGATAAAGTCGATTTCGTGAGGGATGGCAATGGAACGGCATAGATCCGCAGTAAAGATAAACCCTCCGTTCAGCACCCCGATCAATATGAGTTCTTTGCCAAGGAAGTCTCTCGAGATTTCCCGTCCGAGTTCATCTACACGATTGTGAATTCTTTCTTCTGAAAATAATGCCTTCATTCCTTTCCTAAATGCCCCGGTATCCAGAATACCTTCAAGTGGCATGTTCCCCAATCTAAATTTTTCCAATCTTCTCCGGAATAACTAAGCCCTAAGAAACTTGCCGTGGGAAATTTATGAAATCGGCTGGGCGCCGATTGTCCGTAAAGAAGGCTAGATGCGAAATTTTCCAGTCCGGGATTGTGCCCGACGATCATAACCGAATGGATTGTGTCCGGAATTCCATGCAAAAGGAAAAGAAGATCTTCTTCTTCTGCTTCGTAAATAGAGTCCCGAATGTCCGGTTTGGGCAAACCCAGGATCTCTTTACGTAAATGTTGATAGGTTTTGAGAGCACGTTCTGCGGGAGAAACAAGGACGGAATTCACATCAATTCCGAAGTCCAAAAGAAAGGAGCGCAATGCTTTCGTTTGTTTTTTACCCCGTTCGGAAAGACCTCTTTCTTCGTCTTTTTGAAAGGGTTCGTCCCATTCGGATTTTGCATGTCTCAATAGATATATATGTTTCATAAGACAAATATATCCTAACAGTATCTGAACAAATTACTAGAAAACTATTTTTGTATTTCTTTTTGGTATTTGGAAATCAGTTCGTTATTGTTTTTACATGCAAATTTTGTACGCATTTGGTTGAGATGATACTCTACGGTTTTTCTTGATTTTTGGATCTTTTCGGCCACTTCGTTTTGAGATAGCCCTTGGATGAGCAGGTTGATGATCTCGATTTGGAAGGGTGAAAACGGTAAGGTTTCTTTGCTGACTCCTTCCGAAATATACTTTTCTCCGCGTACGACTGCCTGAATAACAGACGGTAGGTGGGAAATCGGATCGGATTTGATCATGTATCCGTCTGCTTTCAAACGGATTGCATCTTCCACATAAACTCTGCTGCCGTGGAGGGAGAAAATGACTACTTTGGTTTTGGGATACTTTTCCTTTACCTCCTTGAGAATATCGAGTCCGTTGCAGTCCGGCAAATCGATGTCCAGAAGCAGGAAATCGATTTGCCGTTTTTCCAAAAAGCGCAGTAACTCCTCACCTGTACGAAATTCTCCTACAATCGGAAAGAATGGATTGGTTTTTAAAACGGATATGATTCCTTCGGTAACTACGGAATGATCTTCTAAGATAGCAATTTTTATGGATTCCACGTGTATTTTTTAGCTCGCCGTATAAGACTTCTAAGTCGACCCAAAGTCGGTTTTACGTCAAAGGAATTTCGCACGTACTTAAAAGTTTTCTTACTACTGTCATTTTCAATTTGTCTAGGATCTTGTAGAGAAAAAGTTTATCATCCTCCGATTGCTCAAAAAGGAGTTTTGGATGTCGGCCATTTTCCTCTGGAAGAAAAAAATTTGGAGCTCAGGGGCAATTGGGAATTTTACTGGAACGAACTACTCGACCCTGAGGAACAAAAACCCGAAAAACTACAATACTCTTTAGCCGGCAATCATTGGACCAGTTTGAAAGAAAAGGGGAGGTCGCTTCCCAGCTTCGGGTATGCGACATATCGTTTGACTCTGGTCCTGCCTGATTTAAAGGAACAAATTGCAATCTCAATGCCGGTGATGCATACTTCCTATCGCCTTTTCGTAGATGGCAAACTGATTCATGAAAACGGAATGGTAGGAACGGATGAAGACCATTTTCGTCCTTCTTACAAAATCAAAATTTGTCCTCTCGAGAGAACGGGCAAAACCGTTCGGATTCAAGTTCAAATTGCCAATTATGTGCATACGATTGCGGGTATGAAAGAGTTGATCCGAGTCGGAACCATACCGAATATTTACGGCTCATATATGAGCTCGGTGGTTTTGAACTGGGTAGTTACCATATTTCTGTTCATGTTGAGCTTGTATCATATTTGGATTTATATCGTTCGGAAAACAGAGATTGCATCTTTGTATTTGGGGTTATTGTATATATGCGTTGTTTTTATCACTCTTTCCTTGAGTGAACCCAGGAATTTATACGGTTCTTTGCCGGATTCCTGGTGTATTGCTCTGATCCGAATGTCCAAACTGATATTACCGTTCATTTTGTACTTTGGCAGTGCTGTTATATATCATTTGTTTTATTATAAAAGAGAAACTGTTGTTTTCCGGGTAGTAACCGTTTATTGTGCGGTATATGCATTTGCAGTTATACTTTCACCAAATAGGTATGTGGCGAAAGTTTCCGAACCATTTGAGATGGTGGTAAGTGTATTTCTATTTATAGGAATTATCTATATCATCAGAGCTGTCATCGAAGGTAAAAAAGACAGCCTTTTGTATCTTACAAGTTTTGCATTAACATCCATTGCGGGGGTTCATGATTTGCTCTATTTCCAAAATACGATACCCGGGATCAGACCGATCGGAGCTTACGGCTTATTTTTGTTTTTTATTCCGCAATCCATCATACTTACCAGGTCATTTATCACTCTATTCCGAAGGGAAGAAGAAGTTTCCCGTGCCGTTCTTCGCAGCAACGAAGATTTGGAAAGAAAAGTCAAAGAACGAACTTTTGAATTGGAAAAAGCAAATCGTTGGAAATCGAATTTCATATCCTTATTATCGCATGATTTGCGTTCTCCTTTGATCGGAGTGAGCCAGATCCTGGAAATCATCCAATATAATTTTGATTCTATGGGAAATCCGGAAAAGCAGAAATTTTTAGATCTGTGTCGCTCTGGCATTCAAAACTCACTTCGTATGATAAAGCAATTGTTAGATGTAAGTCGTTTTGATTCGGAAGGTATACGATTGCAACCTGCTTTGTTTTATTTGGAAGAATTATTAGATGATGTGATCAGGACAATCGAATCCGTTGCGACAGTGAAAGAAATCGATATTCGATTGAAGATGAATCAAAATCCGGTTCTCGTCGGCGATAGAATACTTTTGGAAGAAGTATTAAAGAATATCATAATAAACGCTATTAAGTATTCTTATTCCGGTTCCAAGGTGGACGTTATACAAACCATCGACGGTAACTGGATTTCAATTCAAGTCATTGATTATGGTGTGGGAATGGATTCCAATCAATTGGATCAAATCACGAGAGACGAAACTCCTAAAAGCCAACATGGAACCAAAGGAGAATTGGGAACAGGACTTGGTTTGAAATTATCCCAAACGATTTTGGAAGCTCATTTTGGAAAATTGAAAATATCCAGTAATTTGGCTAAGGGTAGCAAATTTGAAATACTATTATCCAATATAACTAGATCGATTTTGCTCGCGGATGATTCGGATCAGTTCAGATCCGATTTGGCTGAAGAATTGAGACGTAAGAAATGGGTTGTTTTGGAAGCAAAGAACGGAGAAGAAGCATTGGATCATCTGACAAGAATCACTCCGAATTTGATTGTAACTGACAAACACATGCCGGTTATGGATGGAATTTCTTTTGTTCATGAATGGGAAGCCATAAAGGAAGATAAAAAAATACCGATTATTATGTTAAGTTCCGATGCGCCTTTTTTTAACGATAGAAAATTCTTGGAAGAAGAAGGTTTGGAAAATGCGGTTCTCTTTTATTTATCTAAATTATATAGTAAAAAAGACTTAGTGGAAAAAATATTAGCTTTCACACTCTGGGATCAATAATTGTATTTTCGTATATTCATAAAATTTGTTTTTTCGATAAGTTTGTTATTTGCTTTCGGGTTTTGTAATCCGATCGTAACTCCTTCTGCTGAGTTGGGAGTTCTGGATTTAAGGCATTGGGATTTTCAGGAGAGCGCAGATTTAAAAGGCAATTGGGAATTTTACTGGCTGGAGTTTTTGGAACCTAGGGAAGAAAAACCCGATCTTATCCGTTATGTTGCTTCTCCCAAATCCTGGACCAGCCTGGAAGAATCCGGAAGCCCACTACCTAGTTTTGGTTATGCGACGTATCGTTTAACGGTAGTTTTGCCGGATGAGAATGAGGATTTGGTTCTTTCTCTTCCGGGTATATATACAAATTACAAACTTTTTTTAAACAATGAGTTTGTCCATGAGGGCGGAGTATTGGGTTCCGATCCCGAAAGTAGTTCACCTTCTTTGAAGTCTGCATTGATTCCTATAAAGAATATAAATAAGATACTGAAAATACAGATTCAAGTTTCGAATTTTTACGATAGAAACGCGGGAATTCATGACCTGATCAGTATCGGCCGACCCGCTTCCATTTATTCCCGCATAATGAGTGAAAGGGTTTTGAATTGGGTTATTTCCGCTATATTACTCTTCTTAAGCTTGTATCATATATTGATTTACTTTGCCCGTAAAACGGAACTTGCTTCTTTATGCCTTGCTGTTGTTTTTTTAGGAGTGATTTATACTCGTATCGGTCTTGCAGAACAAAAGATTTTATTCGATCTTTTCTCTGACTCCTGGTGCCTTACTTTCATTCGAGCCGGGCGTGCCAGTTTCGCATTGATTATTGCCGGGTGCAGCGGTGTGATATATTATTTATTCGGTACGAAAAATGACAAATGGGCTTTATGGACAGGACTTGCTTACGGTCTTGTTGCAAGTTCGGTCGCCATCTTTTTACCTATTCGTACCTTTTGGGCAATTAATAAATATCTTTCCTTTTTCAGTTTGATTCTGATATTTAGTGCGGTTATTTTTGTGTTTCGTGCCGTTGTACAAGGTAAAAAAAATAGTATTCCTTTCCTGTTCAGTTTAATCCTTCCTTCGATTACTATTACCTTGGAGGTATTAGGTACTTTCAATTTTATCAATCCGATACCTTACATCGGACTTTATACTCTTTTCTTTTTCTTCACTCCTCAGACTTATATTCTGACTCGCTCCTTCATTCAGGTATTCAAACGGGAAGAAGAGATTTCGCGAACCTTATTTCGAAGTAATGAAGATCTGGAACATAAGGTCAAAGAAAGAACTTCCGAATTGGAGAAAGCAAATCGTTGGAAAGCAAACTTTATTTCATTACTATCGCATGATCTACGTTCGCCTCTGGTCGGAGTGAGCCAGATATTGGATTTGATGAAACATAATATCGATTCTATGGAAAAAGTGGAGAAACATAGGATTGTGGATTTATGCAAAGACGGAATTCAAAACTCCCTCAGGATGATCAAACAATTATTGGATGTAAGTCGTTTTGATTCGGATGGGATCCGATTGCATCCGATTGTTTTTTCCATAAAGGACTTGTTGGAAGATATTGTCAAAACCTTGCATCCGATCACTTCTCTCAAAGATGTAAGTATCGAACTTAATCTAACAAAAGATAATTTTATCATAGGAGACCGTATCTTATTGGAAGAGGTGTTCAAGAATATCATTACCAATTCCATCAAGTTCTCGTTCAAGGGTTCGAAAATAGAAATTTTTGAAAAATCATACAATGGTTGGATTTCAGTTGAAGTAGTTGATCATGGAATGGGAATGGATGCAGATCAAATATACCAGATTACTGCGGAAGGCCAACCCAAAAGCAGAGCAGGCACAGAAGGGGAACTAGGCACAGGACTTGGTCTAAAATTGTCTCAAACCATCTTGGAAGCTCATTTTGGAAAACTGAAAATCAAAAGTGAAATCGGCCAAGGTTCCAGATTCGAAATTTTATTATCGGATACCTTAAAATCGATACTTCTTGTAGATGACTCGGATCAATTTAGAAGCGAACTCGCGGAAGAATTAAGACGTAAGAAATGGATAGTTATCGAAGCCAAGAACGGAGAAGACGCACTCGACCATTTAACGAGAATTACACCTAATATCATTGTAACTGATAAACATATGCCGATTATGGACGGTATTTCTTTTGTTCATGAATGGGAAGCCGTCCGAGAAGACAGGATGATACCTATCATTCTGATCAGTTCCGATGCACCTTTGTCGGGAGGAAAAAAGTTTTTGCAAGAAGAAGGTTTGGAAGGCATTGTGCATTATTATTTTTCCAAATTATTCAGAAAAGAAGAACTGGTTGAAACTATTTTATCGACTTTGAAATAAATAATAGTAAACTTACATTTTGAACTTAAATCTGTTTATTTAATGCCCCCTGTATTCCCTCCTGGTCCTCCGCGGTTTCCTATTCCTGTGATCTCACTTACGATCACTTTTTTTTCGATCCTGGTCCTTTCTTTGAAAAGGCCGCGGTTTTCTTTCGACCGTTGGTTCGCTTTATTTTTGATTTCCTTGAGTTGTTTGCATATTGCGCATTTGGTTAGAAGGGATTTCGGTCAGTATTACTTTGATTTTTTTCATATTTCACAGCTTCTTTTCGGACCTCTATTTTTTCTTTATCTAAAAGACATTTTTGGAATTCGGATAGGAAAGAAGGATTTAGTTCATTTTGTTCCCTATCTTCTTTCCGTAGTTTTCTTTTTCGCTCTGACAAGTTTTGAGGACATGTTTCGGAATGTGGAGTATGATCTTTTTTTCGGTCGGGGTAATATTGTTTTAAAGAGGCTCACTTTTTTCTCTTTTCTTCTTTATTCGACCTTTAGTCTGTATCGGATCCATAAAGTAGAAAACGAAATGGCAAATCCTATCATTGAATCCATACAATTCAATTGGCTAAAAACAATCATCAGTCTTGCCATATTGATTGTTTTATACCATGCGGTTTCCGGCTTTATTAACGGACAGTCTGAACGGTTTTCCGGTTTGTTTTTACCTCCCATCCGAGGTTATGATATTCTGGTATTTACGATTCTTTTTTCCGTGTTTGGGGTCCGTCAAAGTATGATTCACTCGGCTTGGCTCCTTGGCCAGAGTTTTGCGTATCCAACGACTAAAAAAAAGAAATACGAAAAGTCGGGATTGGAAATTGAAAAACTAAAAGACTACGTCCATGCGGTAAAAGATTATATGGAAGTGAGAAAACCTTATTTTTCCAGTGGATTTTCATTGGATGACTTGGCGGATCATCTGAATCTCCCGAGAGCCCATATCACACAGGCATTGAACGAAGTTCTGGAAACGAACTTTTATCATTTTGTCAATGAATACCGAATTCGGGAATTTATTTTGCTACTGGGATCTTCCGGGGAAGAAAAACCGAATTTTTTGAGTTTGGCTTTCCAAGTGGGTTTTAATTCGAAATCTACTTTCAATGATTCCTTTAAGAGGGTTACCGGAGACACGCCCTCTCTCTATTTTTTGGGAAAAAGCAAAAAAAATGAGTCTTAGCCGATTGGTTCGGGCGATAAAAAGCCCGAATCGTGCTATTATGAAATAAATTATTTAGGAAGAAACGATTTCCGATCGTCCTATGATAGGATACGGAAAAGGAGAAAAATATGAATCGAACGATCATCATTATGTTACTTGCAGGTCTGGTTTTTGGAACCTGCAAAAAAAAGGAGAGTGAAGATAGTTCTTCACTTCTTGCGCTTGCTTATTTGTCGAGTAGCTCGGGCACTTGCAACGGCACAACTGCAACAACCGGTACTACCGTATCCAATAGTACAGCTACATTGGATGCTTCTTCAGGATGTGTAACTGGTGTTACTACTTGTATGGATACTGCGCTTCCTTCCTGGATCAAAGACAATTTCAAATGTGCTACCGGTTATGTTTCCGGTACAAATTATATTCTTAAATCTCAAAACGTTCCTAATACAAAGAGTTCCTATTACGGCACATCTTCTCCATTGTACGAAGCCAGAACGACTACAGGCGCAAACCCGAACACGACAGCTTCACAAAAAATTGTATATACGATCCCATCTACTCCTACAAAAGGAACGGGTACAGTTAGTACACAAGGCGGTTTGGTTTCCATCGGTATTACTGTGAATGGACTTGCCATTTTCAATAATGCAGCGGCACCACCTGACCTTTTGACAGTCGAAGCACTAACTTTTGACAACTACGGCGGTCATCCTCAAAACACGGGCATTTATCATCATCACGCGGGTGCTTCTAAAATTACCAATAATGATGCGAATTTAGTCGGGCTCATTTTGGACGGTTATGCGGTCTATGGTAAAAAATGTGATAATGCCACTACAGTGACTACGGACGACTTTACTCCGAGTGATTTAGATTCCTTGCACGGTCATACTACGAAAACAAATCACTTTACTACAGCAACCTATCACTACCATTTAGCATATGATAGTACTGCGACAATTGATACATTGATGGGTTCTTTCTTTTATGGCAACAAAGGATCAGTATCCAATTAGATCTTTCTTAATAACCTTATTAAACTTCCTGATAGTTGTATCTTTGATACACTGTCAGGGAGGTAGAACCATTGAATCCACCGATCCCGACATCGCTCTTTTTCAGGGCAGGATTTTTTATAAAGCAGAGCCATTCGATGGAACCATCAAACAGGAAATTCCCGCTCTTGCTGAAGTCCAATTCACTCACTACAAAACCGGATTGGAAGACGGAGAATACACCGCGAGAAACCAAAGCGGTCAAATACTGGAGCAAAGATATTTCAAAGAGGGACAGAAACACGGAATTCACAGATCGTGGTTTCCCAATGGAAGTAACAAGCAGTATGCGGAGTTCAACGAAGGAACATATATCAATGATCGTTGGGAATGGTACGATAATGATAAACCGTCTCTCTACGAAAAGTTTGACAGTAACGGCAGATTGATTGTCTCAAAAAAGTGGAACCGAAACGGGCAAATTTATATGAATATAGTATTTACGGATAACGGTAGTTCAGTGGGAATGCCGGGAAGTAAAATCTGCGAACCAATAAAAAAACAGGATAGGAGGAATGTAAATTGATCGGAAAATTATTTTATTCAACATCGATACTACTCATAGTATTTCTTCTTCTATCTTGTGACGAACAAAAATCGAATTTTTATCCTGAGCTTACGTTTGCATCCGTGCCCGAAGAAGGGGTATTGCCTTACTTTAAGGGGGATGTGATGGATCCTTATTGGCAGGAGGACGGAAAAAACCTACCTCAAGATCTTAAAAAAATTCCCGACTTTACCCTTCGCACTCATGAAAATAAAGAATTTAATCTTTATCATTTGAAAGACAAATACACTCTTGTTACTTTTTTTTATGCAAAGTGCAACGGTATTTGTCCTTTGATTACCCGGAATATATTGAATTTTTTACCTAAGATTGACAACCAAACAGATGTTCAAGTCATTTCGATTTCAGTGAATCCGGAAATTGACACTGTAGATGAATTGAAAAAGTTTCGCGGTTTGTATAAAATAACGCGAAACAATTGGACGTTTCTAACTGGCTCTAAGGATACGATTTACGATATGGCAAGGAAACAATTCGGCGCCGATGTAAAGGTCATCAAAGGACAAAGCGATCTCAATGATTTTGTTCATACGGAAAATGTCTACTTGCTCGATAAAAACAATTATCTAAGAGGAATGTATAGAGCCAAAGGGCCAGGCGATTTGGAAAGATTGCTGATCGAATTGAAAACATTGAAAGAAGAAGATAGCGCAAAAAATCGGAAAGGATGATCAGCGTAAAAAGGCGAACTTATTTGTAAAAAATTTCAGAATTTGGCAAATGAGGTAGGCGCGATACTTTTTCTATGTTAGGCGGATGCTTGCAGCCCACGATCCTCACCCCCAACCCCTTCTCCTGTGCCAATAGAGGCAAAGAAGTATTCGAAGAATCATCAGCGAAGCTGATCTCAAGGCGCGGGGGATTTTTACACCCGCGACTTAATTATGTCCCCTCAGCACATTCTTTCCCAAGCGGGCCAAGTCGTTTTAATTTTTAGTTGCTTTTGACAACCTTTTTGAAATCCTCTTTTTGACAGAGGGGGGTGTATCTTTCATGCAAACATCAGTCGGTAGGATTCGGGAATTCAACAGGTATTATACAAATGCTCTGGGACTTTTGAACACTCACTTTCTTGATAGCAAATATTCTTTAACGGAAGCAAGGATATTGTACGAAATCGGCAATACGAATTTATGCACTGCAAGCGATTTGGTCCAACTTTTCGGTTTTGATAAAGGATATCTGAGTAGGACCTTAAAGCAGTTGGAGCGAAACGGGGTAGTTGTTCGCAAAAAAAGCAAAGAAGACACTCGAATTTTAAATCTGAGTTTGAGCAAAAAGGGAAAACAGGAGCTTACAGTATTAAACAAGGCATCGAATGAACAGATTGCAAATCTAATCAAACAGGCGTCAGCTTTTGAGATTGGTGAGTTGGTTTCGGCAATGGATATGATAAAACACATCTTAGCCGGTAACAAAGCACCCTTTTCCATACGGGAAAGCAAGGCAGGTGATTTGGGATATATCATTCACAGGCATGCATTATTGTACCAAGCTGAATATGAATTTAACGATGTGTTCGAACATTATGTAATTAACGGGATTTCCGATTATTTGAAAAACCGATCTGCTTTGGATAAGGTTTGGATTGCTGAAAGTAATGATCGGATTATAGGAGCCATTGGTATAATACATTCGGAAAATAAATCCGCGCAATTGCGTTGGTTTTATTCCGAGCCAGCTTATCGTAATTTAGGTGTTGGTAAAAAATTACTCACTGTTGCCATTGAATACAGCCGACAGCACTTTTCAGATTTGTCTTTGTGGACTCTTCATCATTTAGCGGCGGCACGCAATCTATATAATCGTTTTAACTTTATTCTTACGGATTCGAAGCCGAACGATGTATGGAAGCCAGGCTTAGTGGAAGAAAGGTGGGAATTAAAACTATAAAAGTTAAGGAGGCTCCTCTGCCGATTTGTCTGCTGCAGATTATCCTTTAGATTGATCCCATCGGTCTTAACTGATCTTCTTAGCTATTCTTTCAAAATGATTTTTGATATGAAGCGTATGTGCCAGATCAAATTCTTCCTTGTCCAATTCTCCATAGGCAAAATGAGGTTTCAATTGAGAAGATTCTTGTTTTTGAAATAGATCGATACTTTGTAGCAACCGGCTCAGCCCTAGCTTGTATTCAATCGCATTTTCCAAATCTGCGGCACCGGGGATAGGATCTTCCAATCCATGGCTCATTTTTTCCCGCAGAGAAAAAATGGAAAAAGCTAATTTTCCCACGGTTCCCTGAAACACTGCAGATTTCATTTCGGGAAAACCATTCATCGAATATTCTATACTTTGGGCACAATGGGAAAATACCTTTCCTAACGACCATTCTCCTGAAATAAACAGTAAGGATTCTCGGGGAATCAGGGTGGCTAAAAAATCCTTTGTTTCCTTCAATGATTTCAACGAATTTACTTTTGTTATAAAATCAGTATCGGTCACAACTATGGACTCCGAACGCATGTAAGTCGGCAGTAGCAGAATGGAAGTAGTGCCGGCAAGATTTTTTAAAAACTTGGATCGTTTCAATCGAATTTACCTTTTAAGACCACCGGCTTTTCATCAGGCTTACGAAGTTTCATATTCAGAAGTTCTACAATCACGGAGAAGGCCATTGCGAAATAAATGTATCCTTTCGGAATGTGCAATTCCCAACCTTCACCAAACAATGCTAAACCGATTAATATCAAAAAACTCAAAGCAAGAATTTTGATAGTAGGATGGCTATCCACAAAATCGGAAATACTACCGCTGGACATCAACATAAACCCAACGGATAAAACCACCGCAGCAATCATCACCCCCAATTGGTTCGTCATCCCTACGGCAGTGATCACCGAATCCAAGGAAAATACAATGTCCAAAATCATAATCTGAACGATTACTTTTGTGAAAGTGGTTTTTTTGGAATTTCCTTCCATGGACTCCGGGTCACCTTCCAGTTTGTGGTGAATCTCTGTAACTGATTTTGCCATTAGAAAAAGTCCGCCTACAATCAAAATCAAATCTCTTCCGCTGATTTCATGAGTGAAGATGGTAAATAAGGGAGAAGTTAATTTCATAATTAAGGAAAGGGAAAATAATAGCAAAATTCGTGTAACCATTGCTAGGAGAAGCCCGATTTGCCTGGCTTTCTTTTGTTTTTGTTTTGGCAAACGGGAAGATAGAATCGAAATAAAAATAATATTGTCGATTCCTAGAACGATTTCGAGCGCTGTTAGGGTGAATAGTGCCGCCCAAAGGGAAGGGTCAGTTAATGTTTCTATCATGAGTTCCTATATCGCAAAATTAATTGGGATTTTCTAAAAATCCAATCAAAATTTATTGAGATAAACCGAAGTGGATAAGCTGCCAGTTTTCGCAAGACACAAATTCCACTCCTTTTCGATTCCAAATTTCCTTCTTTTCACCTTCTACAATTGCCCAACCAAAAGAGTCGATATCATCTAATTTTGTAATCCCCGTATCCCAATTTCGGTTGTGGACCCAAGGATAATACTTTCCGGACTCGGTTAGTGGAATCAAATGGATTGGTTCTTTGCTCATTGCTTTCAGATATTTCACGGGCCAATAACTGGAAGCTCCGACGGGCTTTCCCCATTTTGTCCAGGTTTGCACAGTGCATTCGATTCGATGGTTTTGTTTGGTTTTATCGGACAGAATCTGTTCTTGTAATTTTGGATCGGGGATGAAACGGTTCGAACCTATGAAACTAAATGCAAGGAAAGTAGATACGAAAACTCTCAGTAAAATCTTTCTTTTTTTCAGAAAATAATAAAACAGACCGAAACAGGAAATCGGTAAAATGAACAGATAACGGGCATTAAATTCTATTCCAGTTAAGGATAAAAACAATAATCCGCAAAAAGGGGATAGAATCAAATATATATAAGGAATCGTAGAATGATAGGTTTCTTTGTCATTGACTCGTTTTTGAAATTTTTTCCAGGACAGTATAAAGAATAAAACGAAGATCCAATAAGTTGGAAATAAAAATTTTGAAACGGGAAGTTTCGAATTTTTGATAAAGACGGAAGATAAATGTGAAACAGGATTTGTTTTGAATGAAGCCAAGGTTTCCAGCAGTAATTTTTTAATTGGAAATTCATTCGGATTGTAGGACTGAAACCCGAGACGAACCAAGTAAAATAAAAAGATCTGGTATAGAATTACGGAAACAATGATATAAATGATGATTTTATATTTGCGGATTCCTTTGTCCGTTAAAAATAAAATCAATAGAGGAAGAGCCGAATGAACGACAAACCATGGCTCGGAAAATAAACTAACAGTAGTAAGCATGGTAAAAAGAAAAACAAAAGAAACCCGTGTCTTATCTTTCTTTTTGAATAAAATAAAAAAACACATTACCATAAAAATTTCAGCGGAGTGAAATCCAGGTAGATAAAATTGCCCCCAGGAATCCGGTGAAATTTCTCCTAATTTCAGAAGGAAAACAGTTCCCGCCAAACTCGCATAATTTGGAATTTCCATTTGCCGAAAAAAATAATAAACAAAAATAAAACAAAATCCCGCATAAAAGGAATATAGCTGGAAAACTTCCCCCGAGAGAGGATAGCTTAAGATAAAAAACAAAACGTCAGGAAAAAAACAATGGGAAGGGGGGAGGGACCATCCTGTTACATAGGATGGAGAAACCCAAAAATCACCTGCAAACAAAAAGGGGTAAAATGCATCGCTATTTGCTACTTCCCCGAAATGATAAAAATAAATCCTTTCCCAAGCGGGAAACAGAATCCAAAAGAAGAAAGATACAAGTAGGATTCTTAGCACAAAGAACATAAACCACAACTAGAGTTTGATTATGATTTAATAACTAACACATTTTCTTTCAAAAGTTTTGAATCTTTCGGGAAAATCCAATTCCACGGCCACCGTCTTTTCCGTTTGAAACGGGTGAGGAAATTCAATCCGTTTGGAAAATAACAACAATCCGTACTGAGCATATTCTTTTGCCGATCTGGAATACAGACTGTCACCTACGACGGGACAACCCGATTTTTGTAAGTGAACACGAATTTGGTGGGTCCTGCCTGTTTCCAAATCCAAAGATAAAAAAGAATACTTTCTCCCCGTATGAGTCTGAATGATTTTTTCCGTTTTGTAATGAGTGACTGCGGCTCTTCCGTCCTCTCTGACACACATCTTGATTCTTTCTACGGGATGGCGCCCGATCGGTAGATTGATTTTGCCTTCTCCTTCCACAGGAGATTGCAAAACCCAAGCATAATAACTTTTTTTCACCATTCTTTCTTGGAACATTTTTGAAAGTGCGGCGTGCGCTCTGTCCGATTTTGCAATGACAAGCACTCCTTCCGTAGGTTTGTCCAAACGATGTACAATCCCCGGTCTTCTGTCTCCGCCCACACTGGACAAATTTTGAAATTGATAGAGTAATCCGTTCACGAGCGAAGGAGAGTCGTCACCCGGTCCGCTATGACAAGGAATGCCCGCTTTTTTATGAATCACCATAAACTCTTCTTCCTCGTACAAAACAGGAATGTCCATTTGCACAGGCTCCAAGCGGGAAGGAGGTTTGGGAGGAATTTCGATTACGTATTTTTCTTCGGTGGAGACTTTATGTCCGTTTTTGAGAGGCTTCTCCAGGTTTTCCGAATTCTTAACAAATCCGGAATCGATCCATTTTTGTACCGTAGATCGGGACAAATCATCGCCTGCATTGTCTTTTAGGAAAATATCCAGGCGGGATTGATTGTATTCTTCGGAAACGGTAACAAATATTTGCATTTTCGGTTGTTATCTAATGAAAAGTTCTAAACTATGGAATCTGAAAGGTAGGTCAACTGATGAAAAAAGGAATTTTTAATCTTCTCCTCATCGCTGGTATTTCGCTCGCTATTTCTAATTGTTCTTCTACAGAACCTAAGCAAGAACCACAAGCAGATACATCCACTTCATCCAATACTTCAAACACTGTCTCTTCACGCGACTTGAATTTGGTAGCTTTGGACGAAATCAACACGGCACTGAAAGATTACCGTTATCCGGATGGAGTTCGTAAAAGAGGATTTAGCTACAAACAAGCTGACATTCAAAAAGAAGACTTCAATACTTGGGCAAAAGACAATGTTGCTTATATCAAAGAAGCTTTGAACAAACTTCCTGCAGAGTATCTTTTGCAAATCATCGGACATGCTGACGCATCCGGTCCGGAAGAAGCAGAAGGCGCTAAAAAAGGTAACGGATATTATTCTCAAATTCGTGCCGATGCAGTAAAAGATGCACTTGTAAAACAAGGAATTCCTGCTGAAAGAATCACTACGAAAGCATCCGGTTCTACCGCTCCTATTTCCGGTTTTTCCGAAACAGACGGAATCAACCGCCGAGTTACTTTCCAAGTTGTTACCAAATAAACGTTCGATGCTTCCGGCTCCTGTGCGCGTGACATTCCTGCCACGACGCACGAGCTTCGGCCGTCCTGGCCTCGCTACCGTCGATTGATCGGAGATTCACCTTTGATCCATTAGGTGGGAGACTGGGCTCTTTGCTCCAATCAAACGGAAAACAAGTAAAGTGATTCATTCTTAAATACGGAAAGCAATTCTCGCGGTAACGGAGGCCAAGGATGGCCGGAGTTTTTTCGTCGGAACAGGATGTTCCGCGAAAAAGAGCGGGGAATGTTTTCCGTTTGATTTCCGCTGCGAGCCCTGCTGCAGAGTTTCTAAGAGGGGTGTAGGCGGGGGTTGGATAGGGTTCGAGTTTTTAGAATACTATCCCCGCTCTAATGAGACTAGGATGGTTAACCACCCGCCACCCAATGACTCTCCTCTCTATCACATCACCTCTCCCTGTAAAGCGATGATACCGTTCCCTTGAAATTTTATTCAAATAAGTTCGCCTTTTTGCCCTAAACCCATTTGTGCGTAGAAAGATTTGTGGTACCTCTTACAAATTTTCTCCCGCTAGTCCCCTGGGCAGGCACGAATTTTTCTTTTTTCCCGCATTCGGAACCGACTCCTCTTCCTTCGCCTAAAAATTCTTCCAAAAACGGATTGACTTTATTAAGTTACATATTACGTTATATGTAACTTGTAACTTTCGGAGAACGAAGATGGGAAATTTAAAACAAATCAATTTAGGAAAAGGCGGACCGCTGGTTTCCTCGTTTGGGCTGGGTTGTATGGGAATGTCCGATTTTTACGGAAATAAAGACACCCGTGATGATAAAGAAAGCATCGCTACGATTCATGCCGCATTGGAAGCAGGGATTAGTTTTTTCAATACGGGCGACTTTTACGGAATGGGCCACAACGAACTTTTGTTACGTGAAGCAATCAAAGGCAAAAGGGAAAAGTTTTTCATTAGTGTCAAATTCGGAGCACTCCGCTCCCATAATGGGCAATTTTTAGGCTATGACGTAAGACCGCAGGCAGTGAAAAATTTTATCAGTTACTCATTGCAAAGATTAGGAACGGATTATATTGATTTGTACCAGCCTTCTCGTCCTGATCCTGAGGTTCCTGTAGAAGATACGGTCGGTGCGATTTCGGAACTCATACAAGAAGGAAAGGTTCGTTATTTAGGACTTTCCGAATCAGGAGAAGAAGTGATCCGAAGAGCGCATAAAGTGCATCCTGTTTCTGCTTTGGAAATTGAATACTCTCTAGCGACCCGGGTAGCTGAGAAAAAAATTCTACCTACAACAAGAGAATTGGGAATCAGTCTTGTTGCCTACGGTGCTTTGTCCAGAGGACTTCTTTCCGGAACCATCACCGGAAATTTAGCAGCAGGAGACTTCCGTTCTTTCTCTCCTAGATTTTCCAACGAGAACCTAACTAAGAATAATCTTCTCGTTGAGGAATTGAAAAAAATCGCGGATGGGAAAGGTGCAACTCCATCTCAGATCGCACTTGCTTGGGTGGCAAACCAAGGTGAGGACATTCTCACATTGATAGGAACTTCCAAGAGAACTAGGCTTGCTGAAAATCTAAAAGCAACAGAGATCCTATTGAGTGATGAGGAAAAATTCCGATTGAATGAGATTTTTCATGAAAACGCAGTTTTAGGAGAAAGATATCCTTCACAAGGAATGGCACATGTAGTAAGTTGAGTTATGCCTAGGACGGGACTGACTCCGCTTGAAATTCGGGAAAAAGCAATCGATGCCGCCGAAGAAAGAATTCGTCGGCATGGGTTTGAAAAATTCAGACTAGTAGACATTGCAAAAGATTTGGATGTAAGTCATGTTGCTTTGTATAAACATTTTCCCGACAAACAAGAGTTACTCAATGCAGTTTCCGAAAGATGGCTCAATCGAATTGATGAAACTCTTTTAAAGATCACCGAAAAGAAGAAGCCGTCCAAAGAATTGCTCTTTGACTGGTTTCTTACTTTTCACCAAATGAAAAAAGAAAAAGTCCAAACGGATCCCGAGCTTTTCAAA
This sequence comes from Leptospira ilyithenensis, assembly GCF_004771005.1. GTDB lineage: Bacteria > Spirochaetota > Leptospiria > Leptospirales > Leptospiraceae > Leptospira_A > Leptospira_A ilyithenensis. Next base: position 150,098 of record NZ_RQHV01000050.1, on the reverse strand, counting down.
GCGTTTGACATCGCGGCGGAATCTTTAAAACCGTTCGTTGTAAAACATATAAATGAAATGTACCGCCAACTTCAGTTATTGCTTCAGAAAGCTTTGGATGAAAAAGCAATCCAAGGAGATTCTGCCACAAACCTGGGGAAAATATTTTTCGAAGCCACTGTCGGTTTTCATCATCCCAAATTGGTTCACCAACATCTGGCGGAAAAACGGGAAAAATTGTTAAAACAGATTTTAGAGACTATTTGGAATTCAACGAACTGAGCCTTCGTACACCACCTTACAAATGTTGTAAGGCAAGATGTGAGTCCTGATCAGTTTGAATCTAACTTCTTAAATTTTGCGCTTTCGGAGTATATAATTCTCTAAAAGCAATATCCATCTTAAATGTAGTAAGTTTTTCTCTGTTACTAAATAATTTTATCAGAATTAAATAGAATTCAAAAGCCGCGGCATAGGGAAATTGATTTTTTGCATTTCCTAATTTTGAAATAAGTGTATAACTCGTCCTCCTGAACTTTCTAGAGTAGTTTCAGAATGATTATTTAGAAAGTATCGCAGTAAAGACAAGGTTAAGTCTTTCGTATGTTTTAAAAATTGGTTATTATGTGAAATGGTCAAAATCCCACCAGATGGTTCGCTTATCGCGATTGCGCAGTTATAGGAAATGAAATTTTGAAGTTTGATTATGATTGCTTGATCAGAAAGATTTGCTGTTCTGAATATTTTAAAAGCATTAATACCATGTTAACAACTTCGAATTGATCATCGATAAGAGGAATAGATCCTTTTTGAGTATAATATAACAGGTATTCACAAGATAACTTTTATTAAAATCAAAGATTTCTAATCGTCGTGTCTAATGAAAATATCTGTTAGGTGAATCCGCGCCCCGGATCATAGCGGAAATCCTTTGCGTAGCAAAGATTGAAGCGGAGAGCCGGAAATGGCGCCCAAAGATTTTGCAAGAAATGGTCAAAAAGGCGAACTTAATTTTATTTTTTTCGGGGATTTTGGGAAAGGGATGGGCAATTCGATTTTTTTGTGTTAGGTGGTTTGTTGCAAGCCCACGAGCCACTCCCCCCAACCCTAAAAAGGGTGGGGGTTTTAAAGATTCCCGGGGAAAATTATGTCATATGAGAGGAGTTTGAAAAAGAGACGACGCCCGACTAGCGGGCGATTGGTGAATTATCTGATACCCGGTTTGATGTATTTGAGCTCGTCCAAATAACGTCCTGTTCCCAGAACCACGCAAGTGAGCGGGTTTTCTGCACGGAAAACGGGAACTCCTGTTTCTTTGGTGAGGTAGTGTTCCAAACCACGAAGAAGGCAACCACCACCTGTGAGAACGATTCCTCTTTCTACGATGTCGGCTGCAAGTTCGGGAGGAGTTCTTTCCAACACGGACTTGATCCCGTCGAGGATTTCGTCGGTAGGTTCTTTGAGAGCTTTTCTGATTTCGTTGGAATCCAGTTCGAGTGTGCGAGGAAGTCCGGAGATCGCATCTCTACCTTTCACTTCCATGGTATCCACTCGTTTGTCTGCGAATGCATTTCCAATGGTAAGTTTGATATCTTCCGCAGTTCTTTCCCCTACAACAAGGTTGTATTGGTTACGAAGGTATTTTACAATAGCTTCGTCAAATTCGTCCCCTCCTGTACGGATGGACTCGGCAATCACCATACCACCGAGGGAGATCACAGCGATTTCTGTGGTACCTCCTCCGATATCTACGATCATATTCCCTGCCGGCTCATGGATCGGGATGTTGGCACCGATGGCTGCTGCCAATGCTTCTTCGATGAGAAAGATTTCACGTGCTCCCGCTTGCTCTGCAGATTCCCGCACGGCACGTCTTTCCACTTCCGTAATCCCGGAAGGAACACCAATAACAATACGAGGTTTTACAAATGTAGTGCGATTATGGACTTTCGCGATGAAATAGCGGATCATCTTTTCCACAGTTTCAAAGTCGGCAATCACTCCGTCTTTCATCGGGCGAATGGCAACGATGTCTCCCGGCGTTCTACCAAGCATTCGTTTTGCTTCCTGGCCAACTGCTAGGACTCTTCCGGTGGAAGCTTGGACTGCTACTACGGATGGTTCTGAGAGAACAATGCCTTGTCCTTTCACATGAACGAGTGTGTTTGCTGTGCCTAGATCGATACCCATGTCGTTCGAAAATAGTCCGTAGAGGTTGTCAAAAATCATATGATGTCCTGATAATAAGTATGAAACGGTAGGATCACGAAGATGGTAAGTCGAAAAACCATCAGAAAAGCTTAAAACTACCTGTTCCCATTAATTTTCGGTAGGATTTTGCTTTCAACCGTAAAAATTTTTCATAGGATTGATACTAGAAAAATGCTACCATTCAGCCAACTTTTAAAGAAGAGAAGTGGGGCGAGTTCTCATGAAAAGATACTCGCTGCCATCGATCTGGGAACCAATTCCTTTCATATAGTCATCGTTCGCATCCGTGCCGATGGAACCCTCGAACCAATCACAAAAGAAAAAGAGTCCGTTCGATTGGGAAGCGGTAGCGGGGATTATGCGGTCATTCAAGAAGATGCAATAGAACGCGGGCTATCCTGCTTAAAACGATTTAAAACATTGGCCGATTCTTACCAAGCTGAGATCAGGGCTGTCGCCACAAGTGCGTTACGCGAAGCCGAAAACAGAGACATATTTCTTGAACGCTCCGAGAAAGAAGTGGGTTTGAAAATTGACGTGGTTTCGGGAAATGAAGAGGCAAGACTCATTTATTTGGGTATATTGCAGGGACTTCCCGTTTACGATAAACGGATTTTGATGATCGATATCGGCGGAGGAAGCACTGAACTACTTGTGGGGGAAAAAGGGGAGATTCTTTTTTCTACGAGCTTGAAACTGGGTGCTATCCGGCTTACGGAAAAGTTTTTGAAAAAAGATCCTTTGGGAGTTGTGGATTTGCAAAAATGTAGAATTCACATCGAATCCGTGCTTTCCGCCTTTTTACCTCAAATTGAGCAATGGAAACCCTTTCAAGTTGTCGGATCTTCCGGTAGTATAACATCTGTTACTTCTATGATTTTGGAGGGCAGAGGGGAAAAACTAGATCGTTTGAACGGCTTTGAATTTACTTATGATCAGTTCAAAGAAGTTCGTAAATCCGTCTTGGAAGCGGATAGTGTGAAAAAACGTCTGAAAATCCCAGGACTTGATTCCAAACGAGCGGATATCATCGTGGGTGGGATTTTGGTTTTGGATGAAGTATTGCATCTGGTGAAGGCGCCTTCCGTGATTGTTTCCGATTTTGCACTCAGAGACGGAATGGTGTATGATACGATTGAAAGTTGGTATCGCCATGAGAATACGAACCTACCCGCTTTGGATAATATCAGAGACAAGGCGCTCCGAACTGTGTCCAATTTGTATCCGCAAGGGAAAAAACATGCGGAACAAGTTGCAAAGCTCACCTTACAGTTATTTGATGATTTGAGAGATATGCACGGATTGGGAGCTCAGGAAAGAGAATATCTGGAAGCGGCTTGCCATCTTCACCAAGTGGGACTTTGTATTTCCCATCATTCCTATCACAAACATAGTTATTATATTATTAAAAACTCCGAGGCAATGGTTGGATTTTCCAATTCGGAAATCGAGATCATCGCACTTGTTTCCCGTTATCATAGAAAGGGCGGGCCCAAACAAAAACATGAAGAGTTTAAATCTCTTCGTCTCGAGGATCAAATTTTAGTAAAAAAACTTTCTTCCTTGCTTCGGATCGGAGACGGATTGGACAGATCGGAAAAATGTTTGATTGATCAGGTGAAGGCGGTTCGCCAAGGTTCCAAAGTCGTATTGGAAATGATCCACTTGAAAGAAAACGATCCGCATTTGGAAGTTTGGTCCGTGGAAGAAAAAAAAGATCTGTTTGAAGAGACATTCGGTTTGAAGTTGGAGTTTCAAGCCAAGTCTTCCTAAAAGATTGGCGATGAGAACTCTATTTTTGAGCGAAAGGTGATTCGAATGAAATATGTATTCTATCTACTCGCCTTTTTTGCTTTTACACCGGCCTTCGCTTTACCCATCGACTTGAGTAAAAACTGGCAAGTGACTACGGGATGGATTTTGGAAGTTTTGCCCAGTTCTCCCCGTTGGATTCAATTGGATGTTTTGCCTTTGAGCGAAATCGTTCCGAAATTGAATTTTGAGCCGGATAATATTCGTTATGTGACAATGCATAAGAGTTTTATCATCACAAACAAGGATATGGAAGAAACTGCAAAAGATGCGTTCAGTTTGCATATCCCTTATATTTCGAATGTGTACCAAGTATATATCAACGGTGATTTGGTAAGTCGGGGAGGGGAGATCGAAGACGGTCGGATTTTGAAAAGCGGGTATAGGCGCCATATCACCGTTGGTATGGATCGTTATCGTCTGAATCTCGGGTGGAATGAGATTCGGATTCTGATTGCCTCCGCTCCTGGTGAAGAACTGAGCGTTTATCGTTTGTTTAATGATATTCCAGCAAAAATCGATTTTGCTTCCGAAAACAGGAAAATAAACGAGGAGTATTTTACCTATATGCTTCTCTTTTTGTATTTTTTTGTCGGTGTGTACCACGGATTATTTTATATAAAAAGAAAAAAAGAAACATATAATCTATATTATGCGTTGTTTGCGGTATTTTTATCCGTTTATATGATATTCCGTTCTCAAGCGGTTTATATTTTGGAGTTGGAACCTTATCTTCAATCCCGGTTGGAATACTTCGTAGTTTTTTTTATTTCTGCCTGGTTGCTTCTTTTTACAGAACAGTTTTTTCGAGGATACCTCAGCAAGATTTCTCTTTCTTATCTGATTTTTGTCTGTGTTTTGGCTTTGGTTCAGTTTTTTGTGAGTCGCGCAGTTTCCATACAGATTTTATTGATTTGGCAGGTTTCCGTTTTAGTTTTTTCATTATATACCCTTTATTTGATTATCGGAGGGGTAGTTACCGGGAACCGGGACGCAAAGCGAATGTTATTTGGCTTTGTTGTCATGTTTGTCTCCGGGTGCTGGGATGTTTTGGGAAGTATGGGGGTTCTTCCCATTCAGAATTTGGGACTGCTTCGATTTGGTTTTCTATTTTTTGTTTTGGGAATTGCCGTCGTACTTGCCAATCGTTTTCTTCGCGTTCATAAGGAAGTGGAAAAACTCAACGCTACCTTGGAAAAAAAAGTCGAAGAAAGAACAAATGATTTACAAAGGACACTTACCACCGTACAGGAGTTAAAGATACAACAAGACGGAGACTATTTTCTCACATCCCTTTTGCTTGAACCTCTTTCTGCAAATCATCAGGATTCACCTTTGGTTCAAATCGAATCCTATACCAAACAAAAGAAAGAATTCGAGTTTAGAAACAAAAAAAGGGAAATCGGCGGCGATATCATCATCACCGATGTGATTCTATTAAACGGAAAAAAATACACAGTATTTGTAAACGGAGATGCCATGGGCAAATCCATGCAAGGGGCGGGCGGAGCACTTGTGCTTGGCGTAGTGTTTTTATCTTTTATCAAAAGGACTCAATCCAAAAAAGAATACAAGGAAAAGTCTCCGGAACGTTGGCTGAAAGAATGTTTTTTGGAATTACAATCTATCTTCGAGTCTTTTGACGGTTCCATGCTTATCTCCGTAGTGATCGGCCTTGTGGAAGAGGAAACAGGATTACTTTATTATATCAATGCGGAACATCCTTGGACGGTTCTTTATCGGGACGGTGTGGCGTGTTTTATCGAAGAGGAATTGGAATTACGCAAGATCGGAACCAAAGGAATGGAAGGAGAGATTCGTATTCGTATTTTTCCATTGCAGGCGGAAGATGTATTGTTTGTCGGATCGGATGGTCGGGATGATTTGATTTTGTCGGAAGGATTTCCGGAAAATCGCCTAATCAATGAAGACGAAACTCAGTTTTTGCGTAGAGTGGAAGAGTCCAATGGAAACTTGGAAGATTTGGCGGAAAGACTTAAATTGTTTGGAGATCTTTCTGATGATTTAACACTTATTCGCCTGGAGTGGAAGGGAGAGCGCCCGTCACTCGACGATGCTCAAGAAGAACTTAGGGAATCCGCACGAACATCGCTTCAAGCCAAAGACTATGAATCCGCTGTAGAAACCTTGGAAAAGATATTTACTTATCTGCCTACGGACAATGAAATTCTGCTGCAACTGAGTTATGCTTATCGCAAGTTGAAACATTTCAAAAAAGCGATTGATCTGGGAGAACGATTGAGATCAAGGGATCCGAAACATTTTAAAAATTTGGTTCATTTGATCGGATGTTATCGGTTGGTTCGTAACGAAGAGAAGGCTAAGAGACTATTGTCGAAATTAGGTGTTATTGATTCGGAGCACCCTCAGTATTTGAAGTTGAAATCCGTTTTGGAAGGGAAGTCTTTGTTGTGAGTTTTTAGGATACTATCCCCGCCCTATCGACATTGGGTGGGGTTAACCACCCCGCCACCCAATGCGCTCCTTCTACCACATCACCTACTTCTCGTAAAGCGGCTTTCTTGTTTCAGGAATTTTTCTTCCGATTTGTTCGCCTTTTTGTCCGGTTTATTTCTTCGCCAGCTCGTTTGCCAGTTCAACTAACAGACGTACCCCGTACCCGGTAGGTCCGCTGGTTTGAGTTCCTGAAGCTTTTTTTCTCCAAGCCGCACCTGCGATATCGATATGAGCCCAATCAATTCCTTCGGAAACAAACTTGGACAAAAAGACTCCGGCAGAAATCGTGCCGCCGCCTTTCCCGCCGCCTGTGATATTTTTCAAATCGGCGATATCCGATTTCAAATCTTCGCCATATTCTTCCCAAAGAGGCAGTTCCCAAACCCGATCATCGGACGCATCGGATGCTTTGTGCAAAGCATCCCTAAGCGGGTCGGAATTTGTCATAATTCCCGCAGCTTCATGACCTAACGCGATGATTACGGCACCCGTAAGAGTGGCAAGATCGACCATATAATCCGGCTTGTAGTTTTTGGAAACATAGGAAAGAACGTCACCGAGCACAAGTCTACCTTCCGCATCCGTGTTTTGCACTTCGACAGTAGTTCCGTTGTAAGCAGTGTAAACGTCTCCCGGTTTGATCGCCTTTCCATCGGGCATATTTTCCGCAACCCCGATCGCTGCGATCACATGGATGGGGGCTTTGAGTGCCGCAATGGCACCTATGGCATGTATGGCGGCAGCGGCTCCGCACATATCATACTTCATCTCGTGCATTTCACCCGGAGGTTTCAAGGAAATTCCGCCAGTGTCGAAGGTGAGGCCTTTTCCGACGATTGCAAATTTCTTTTTGGCTTTCGCAGGCTTGTATTCGATGATCACCATCTTGCCGCTCAGTTCCGATCCCCGACTAACAGCGAGAATTCCCCCGAAACCTTCTTTTTTCAATTGAGGGTCATCCCAAACTTTGACAGTGAGTTTTCCTTCTTTTGCAATTTCTTTGGAACGGGAAACAAAATCATCCGGGGTAAAATAATTGGCAGGTAGATGTGCGATATGTCTTGCACCATTGATATGTTTGGCGACAATTTTGCTTTTTTCCAAACCTTTTGCCGCTTCCTTCTCGGATTTTTTATCTTCGAATACGAGTGCGATGGAACCCGGAGTGGTTTTCTCTTTTTTCTTGGTTTGTAAAACACTGACAGGATAAGATCCGATGGAAAGCGAGTTTGCGATTTGATAAGCGATTCTTTCAGCAGAAAAAAGTTTCGTAAGTTCTTTTTGAATATGGATTTCCAAACCGACTCCGTTCCATTTTAAAACTTTTTCGCCATATTTTATAAATAGACCGGCTAACTTACGAAAGATGAGTTTTTCTTTTTCACCGAGACCGATGTATAGGACTTGTTCGGATTCATCTTTTAGTTCTTGTCCGAAATCACCTGAAAAAACTTTGGCATTTACCTGGTTCGGAAATTTTTTGCCAAGTTTTTCTTTTACTTCGTCTTGGAATACTAGTTCGATTTTATAATGAGTATTGCCTTTGAGATTGCCTACTTGGAAGCTGAGAGGAGAAGTTTCTATTTTCATTTTTCTTATAATTCCTGAATATCTTTGATGATTTCTTCTACGTGACCTTTGACCCTTACACTGTCATAGATTTTTTTGATTTTGAGAGAGGAATCGAGGATAAAAGTAGTACGAACGATTCCCATACCCTTGCGGCCCATAAATACTTTTTCCCGCCAAACGCCGTACTTTTCACAAATTTCACCTGTCTCATCCGAAATCAGATCGAAATTGAGACTTTCTTTCTCTATAAATTTTGTATGAGACTTGGTTGTGTCTTTGGAAATGCCCACAACATTGAATCCTAATTTTTTGATTCTTGCGAAGTTATCCCTAAAATCACAAGCTTCCGTTGTACAACCCGGGGTCATATCGCGCGGATAAAAATAGATCACGACTCCGTTTTTGCCTACTAAATCGGCAAGTTTCACTGATTCGTCATTTGCGTTTTTTGCTGTAAAGCTCGGTGCCTTCTTGCCTACTATGAGTTCTGTCATTGGATCCCCTTTTTATTTATCACTTAGACAAAATTCTATTGTAAAATCAAGATTTTCTAGCGATAACATAAGCATGGAATCAAAGGAAAGAATACAGCTGATCCGGGAAGGAAATCAGGCTTTTAATGCGGGCGATATCCGAAAGGCCCGTGAGATCTTTCTCAAAACCGGCTACCAGGACGGACTTGTTCGTTTGGGTGATCATTTTATGTACGACAGGAGACTTCCTATGCTTGCTTTCGGTTATTATAAAAAGGCGGGTCGTCAGGACAAGGTAGACGAGATATTCCAACGAATGGTGATGGCCTTGTCCGAGTGGCTGGGCAAAGACAAGTTCAAATCCTCGGAGATTTCTACCGTTTCCGATCAAGCCGCAAACCGAGAGGAATCCGTAAAAGAACTGAATCCTGACGATTTCAAAGTTCATCCCATCCTAAGAGCAAAAGCTTTGGAAATTTTGAATGGGAGGAAATAAACTAGCCGCTAAATAATCAATTCTTTCACCTTACAGACATTTATCGTATCCGCTCTTATTTTATTTTCCATTATTTCCGGCAAACTTTTCTTTCGTTTCGGATTTCCGATCCTTTTGATTTTTTTAATCTTCAGTATGTTAGTCGGTTGGGACGGACCGGGTGGACTTGATTTTGCGGATTATAATTTGCTCAGTTTTTCCCGTTGGTATTTCGCCCGGTTTTTCTCTCTGCATACATTATCGTTTCCTTGTTCGAAATCAAACTTTCCGCCGAATCCCATAGACTACTCTTTGCCCGAGGGGAACAGTTTTTGATTCCTTCCGGAAATACGCAAGTGAAAGGAGGAGATGTGGTTTTGGTATTTGCGAAGGACGAAGTCATATCCTATATTGGAAATGTTTTCCGAACAGAGGGTATGACTCCGATAGTTTCTTCTTAAAAATAAAAATCTTTTGCTACACCTAACTGAGTGGTGGTGGATATGATTCTTTGATCTCTTGTGTAAAGCAACTTTTCATAAAGTGTCTTGTTGACGACATCCATTTGCCCGTCAAAACCAAGGGAAGCGGACGAAACCATTCCTGTCACGTTGGTTCCGATCGGGTTGGATATCTTTGTTCTGATCGTGTCTCTTTCCGTTGTTATAAAAAATTGGAATGAATCGGAAATTTTAAAACTCATTCCGATTAGAAATCTATTTCCACTTACCTTATAGTTTCCTTCCGAGTAACTGTGCCGCATTAGGGTATTGGCTGAATTGTCGGCTGAACTCAAGAATCCTTGCGTTTTAATTTCCGCTTGGTATTTTCCGTTGGACTGGACCAGAAGGTTGCTATACAGCAGCGAATCGAAATAAACAGTTAGATTCGGACTAAGATCGTATTCCAAACCTAATCCGAAATAGCCGAGTGTCGCATTACTTTTGTAAATTTCTTTTCCGGAAAATGTATCCATTGAGGTTGCTGAAAAAAGATAAGAATCCACTTCGTTTTTTAAACTTTGTGTTAAAGAACGGTGTACGAATTTAGGAATGATCCTAAGCCCTCGATAAGCATCAATGACGGTTCCGAATGTAATTTCTACTTGCCTGTAACCACCGGAATACTTTCCATTATGCACTTGAGACTGCCCGTATCTTGACATCGGGTATTTACCACCGATTGCACTGAAATTGATACCAAAGAGCAAATGGCTGAATAGATTGTCATACAAAGGTGTGTAATAATCAACTCCCAACTTGCCGCCATGAGTTTTGTTCTTATGGTTCCAGTTGTCTTCCAAAGTTCCGTTATACAAAGCCTGAAAAGCTCTATTTCTTGGTTCCCAATCCGAATTATAAGATCCGGAAAGTACAGTTGTTTTGAATCGAAGTGTGTCACCTTCTGCTTTACCCGCTTGGGCGAACAAAGGTGTTAAAAAAGAAATAGATAATAGTAGAAATAGAAATTTCATACTTTTTCTCCTTGTTATGTAGAGCAGAAAGCTCTTAGTTTTTTGAATTTTTTTGATTTAGCTTGGAACCGTAATAAACGGGGATTGCGCTAAGCGTAATCATTAACCCCCATAATGCGGTAATTGGTTTTTCTTTAAATAGAACGATCATAGCGGCAATATTCGCTACAATATAAATTAATATAGGAAAAGGATAAAAGGGATTTTATAATCCGATTTAAGCCTCATTTTTTCAAATTGAAATGGCTAAGGACCGTCAAACAAAACAATACCAAGATGAACAAGTGATTATATAAAGCAAGACTTCAACCTCTTTTATTGATAAAAAAGAACTGCGATGACTGCTTGAAAAAAAAATTGATATGTAAGGACTGTGGTATTTTGATGCACTTTTGCAAAACTAGGCAAAAATGCGCCATCTCTCGCCATTGCAAAATACGCAAGTGAAAGGAAAGGATGTGACTCCTAAGCTTTCGAATTAAAAGTTAATATCTTTTGCCACACCTAACTGTAATGTGGTGGACTCGATACGTTGTTTTCCCGAATATAAGAGCATTTCGTAAACTGTTTTATTGATTGCATCACCTTGCACGGCAAAGGTGGGACGAGTGGACAGGGAAAGTAGTGCTAAAACGTTTGATCCTATCGGATTGGAAATTTCGGTTACAATCGTATCCTTTTCCGTAGCGATGAAAAATCGGAACGAGTCGGTTATCTTTAAGTTAAAGCCAAGTAAAAACCGGTTACCACTGACTTTATAATTCCCTTGAGAGTGATCCAGTCTTGTCATGGAAACAGTAGAGCTGTTGGACAATAGAAATCCTTGTGCGTTTCCATCCACTTGGTATTTTCCGTTGGATTGTATCAGGAAATTGCTGAATAGAAGCGAGTCGAAATAAACCGTAAGAGTGGGAGTGATATCATACTCCAAACCCAAACCTAAATACCCCAGCGCGGCATTGCTTTTGTAAGTTTCCGTTCCGTTCAATAAACCCAAGTTAGTATCGGTAAAGTAGTAAGTATCCACTTTGTTTTTAAGATTTTGAGTCAAAGAGCGATGTACGAATTTAGGAATCACCCTGAGTCCTTCGTATGCGTTGATCACTGTTCCGAATGTGAGTTCCAGTTGATTGTATCCGCCTGAATATTTTCCGGTTTGCAATTCTCCCGTTCCATATCTTGCCATCGGAAAGCCGCCATTGATTGTGCTATAACTTGCACCGAAGAGCAGATGGCTGAAAGTAGTATTTTTTAAAGGTGCATAATAATCGACGCCCAGCTTACCGCCGTAAGCTTTGTTTTTATCCTTCCAATTGTCTTCCAAAACTCTATTGTAAAAAAGTTGAAAGCCTTGGTTTCTGTTTTCCCAATCCGAATTGTAAAACCCTGAAAGTAACGCAAGTTTAAGTCGAACGGCATTGCCTTCTACCTTACCTGCCTGAGCCAGTAAGGGAGTAAAATGTAGAATAGGTAATAATAGAAATAGAAATTTTATTTTTTTCATATCTCTCTCCTTCATTGAGTGCGGAACTCTTTTTGTATCGTAATTTTTTTGTTTAACCTAAAGCCGTAGTAGACTGGAATTGCGCTGAGTGTAATCACCAGTCCCCATAATGCGTTCACAGGTTTTTCTTTAAATAAAACAATCATAACTGCAATGTTTGCCAACACGTAGATGATCATAGGAAACGGATAAAAAGGAATTTTATATTCGGATTTGAATCCCATCTTTTCGAATCGGAACGGGGTCATTGCCGTCAAACAAGACAATACCAATATGGAACAAGTGATCATATACAGCAATGCTTCTATCTCTTTGACTAATAAAAACAGGATGGCGACCAAAGCTTGAAAAAAAATGGAAACATAAGGGCTGTGGTATTTTTTATGAACTCTTGCAAAGCTCGGCAAAAAAGCACGGTCTCTCGCCATTGCAAAATACACCCGACTGCCGCCAATGATGATCGCCGAGAGTGATCCGAGGATAACCCAGGAAATAAAGCCCGTTGTGAGAACGGACAGGTGACTTCCAAGTAACCTTTGAAAGGCGATTGCTCCGATTCCGTCTTGCCCTGACAAAACATCGCTAGGTGCCGATACCAGGAATAAAGTATTTAAAGAAATATATAATCCGGTTACAAGCAAACAGGCTGTTGTCGCGGAATGAACCAGATTCTTTTCGGGAGATTTTACCTCTTCGGCTATATAGGTAATCATGTTCCAACCCAGATAGGAAAAAGATACTGGTACGATGCCGATTAAAAGTTTGGATAAAAAGGAAAAAGATCGGAAGTCGGGAAAAGGTGCGTCTAACAGATAACTCCAATTTGCATTTCCCAAGGAAAAACCGAATATCAAAAACAAAACCAGACCGATGATTTTAACTACTGCAAAAAAGTTTTGAACACGAACCGCCGATTTGATTCCGAAAAAATTAAGTACGCTGAAAAATACGATTGGTAAAACTCCGATGAAGGTCGAAGTACCGATTTGAAAATCGACGCCTAAGAATTTGTAGGTGGGAGAATTCCAAATAGGGATATTGGGAAATAAAATGCAGATATACTTTCCGAATGCCAATGCGAGCACCGAAATACAGGCGGAAAAATTAGTAAGTAGGGAAGACCATCCGCTTACAAATGCCAAAAGTGGAGAATAAGCAACTTTTAAATAAACATAGTCCCCTCCTGCAAAAGGAAGCAGGCGTGCGGCATATGCATAAGTGATTGAACCGCATAGGGCGAGTAAACCGCCCAAGGCCCAACAGATTAATACGATCCAGGGATTTCCCGTTTCTTGTAATAGAAAACCGGATGTGAAAAAGATGCCCGACCCCACCATCGAAGAAAAAAGCAAAGAGATGGAGTCAAAAAGATTGAGGGAACGCTTTAACTCCAGGCTTATCCGCCTAGCAGGCGTTTTACAATAGTTTCGGAAAGAGGTTTTTGTGCATAAGGAGACACGTCTCCCATTTTCCCTTTGAATTCTTCCGGGCTATGCATCATACCGAGAGAGAAAATATTTTCTCCTTCTACTTCTTTCTTTTTCAGTTCTTCTACCAAAGCACGAATCCCGGACTGGGTCGCAGCCAATGAGTCCTTTTTGGAAAAATTTCCTTCGGCATTTGCCAGTTCCGGAAACAATGGCTCGTTTTCAAAAAGAATATGAATCAGATCTTCCTGTTTGGTGTTATTGTCCTCCAGGAAACTCATTCGGGATTGTTCCCTGGACAATTGTTTTTGTAATTCCGTCAGCTTTGATTGGATGTTGTGGTACTGGACGGGAAGGCTAACAGCAAAATCCGATTTTGTTTCCGAAGCTTTCGCGCTCGCGTTTGCTCCTGAAGAATTTGTGTCTTTTACTTCCTTTTTGTCCTGAACAAATCTTTCTGCAGAATTGAGAAGCCGGTTGAGACGAACATCCATGTCCTTACCTTCCTTGATAATCGGGTTATGTCCCCATTTCATGGAGAAAGAAACCCTGAAGCTACCAATCTAATTATCGGTAGCTACGTACAAGAAGAAGATATAATTTTTTGAAAAAATGTAAAGTATTATTAAAGTTGACTGGTTGTTTTGTGCGGCTTTTTTGGGGGGAGTCCCATGGAAAGAAACCAATTACTTCTCTTTCTCAGTTTTTTACTTAGCGCCGTAGCAACCGTACTCGGCATCGTTCAAATTGCCACAAGCTCCGGCTCCAGCCGTTTTTCCGCAGGAACAGGCGGAGGATTATTTCAAACCTCCGAAATCGGTGCGGTCGTTCTCAGCATAGGAGGAGAAATCCATTCTGGTGAGTCTACTTATGATTCCACCGGAGCGGATACCATTTTACGTGAGTTACGCGATATCGGAGAAGACTCGAATATCAAAGGAATTCTTGTAGAGATCAATTCTCCCGGTGGAACCGTTGCCGCTTCCCAGGAAATATTCAACGAGCTTTTGGAACTTCGTAAAACCAAAAAGATAGTCGTATCCATGAAGGATGTTGCCGCTTCCGGCGGTTATTATATCGCTTCGGCGTCCGATTATATCTTTGCTCATAACGGAACCATTACCGGTTCTATCGGAGTGATTTCCTTCAGTCCCAATTTTAAGGGGCTAATGGATCGTTACGGAGTATCCGTTCGAACTTATAAAGCGGGAAAATACAAAGACATGTATTCTCCTTTTCGGGACTCCACAGCGGAAGAAGATGAAATGATCAACAAACAACTCACAGACACCTATCGTCGGTTTGTTGAAGATGTTGCCAAAGGCAGAAACAAAACCGTCAAATCGGTGGAAGAACTGGCGGAAGGTAAAATCTATTCCGGAGAAGATGCGTTCCGAAACAAATTGGTTGATGATATCGGAGGGAGAAGGGAAGCTCATAAAAAACTTTCCGAACTTTGTCTTTACGACGGTTTGATCCCTCTCATCGAAAAAGAAATCACACCCTTCGATCGTTTTTTACAATCCATCGGGGTTCTTTTTGAAGGGAAAGCATTGCAAGCGCATAAGTTGAGTTTGCTTTTCCAATCTCAAGTGCTTGTGATTCTACCCAGTTCTCTTGGAAAATTGAGCTTATGATCCGGGATTTGTTTTATGATTTTGTCGATCTTTTGGAAATCGTATTTTTAGAACCGCTTCGTTTTCCTGAAGAGATGAAAGATATCCCTTTGGCGAGGGGAAATTCCATACATTGGGTATTTGCAGTATTTGCCGCACTCGGCATCACAACCGGGATGAGCTTGTTGTCACCGCCTTACACGATCGGTACGATCGGATTTCTTATATTTGGTTTTTTTGCCAACGTGATTGCGGTTCGTTTTTTTCCTTTTATATTTGTAATCATTTTTGATTATTATGCGCAAGGAAAAGGACGGAATGCAAAAGTAGCGGTTTTACTCAGTTACGCCCGTCATTCCGTTCTGATTTTTATTTTGTTCGCACCCTTTTGTACTATTTTGCAAAATCTTGGTTTTGGCGGACGAGGGATCGGGCTATTGGTCCTTATCTTTCATCTGTTGGTGTATTCACTTCTTGTAGGTCGCGGAGCAAAATACATCTACGACTTAAAAGATAAAGATGCGTTCAAATTCGGATATACTGCGCTCGGTTTGAGCATTTTATTTCCTTTGTTGTTTAACCTTTATACTGCAACTACCATATTGCAGTCATTAGCTGGAGATTTTTAATTGAATATATTGATTACCAATGATGATGGAATTTCTTCCAGTGGAATCAAAGCTCTCGAGTCCGAATTAGGAAAAAAGCACAATACATATCTGATCGCACCTCTCAAAGAGCGTTCGGTCACTTCCATGGCACTCACTGTTTTTCAGTCCATGAGAGTGGAACGGATCAACGACAATCATTACATAGCCGACGGATTTCCTGTGGATTGTGTAAACATCGGATTGTATGCTGAGATTTTTCCTTCTATTGATTTGGTGTTATCCGGAATCAACCGGGGAGTGAATATGGGCTATGATGTCCATTATTCCGGTACTGTAGGTGCCGCAAAACATGGAGCGTTGCACGGAGTTCCTTCCTTGGCTGTGAGTTCCGGGCGGATCGACCCGGAAGACGGATATGAACGGGAAGCCAAATTGGTAAGTCAGTTTTTGGATTTATATTTTGAAAAGATTGCAGCGGGGGAAGTTTGGAATTTAAATTTTCCTCCTGAAATTTCCGGCCATGGCGGACTCGACCAATTGGTATTTACAAAATTAGGTCGTAGGCGTTATGCGGAAAAATACGATAAAAAAACAATCATCGAAGGGGTAAGCGAATTTCAATTGAACGGAAGTCTGCTCGGACATGACGAGGATGCGGGAACCGACTTTGAAGCTTATTACCAAGGAAAACTTCCTGTTACTCCAATACAATTGGATCTAACCCATTATTCCCGATTGGAAGGGATATTACAAATTTCAAAGTAAATTTATATGGCAGAAGATTATATCAGTTATATGCAAAAGGGGAATTATGCATTGGCGTTGACCCTGATCGACAAAGAAATAAACAATTCTCCGAATGATCCTGTTTTGCATTATAATTTTGCGCTATGTTGTTTTCAGACAAAGAACTTTAAAAAATCCATTCAAGTTTTCGATCATATCATTCAGGATTATCCCAAGTTCATCGAAATTGATAATGTCTATCGACTGAAGGTGTTTTCTTATATTGAATTGAAGGAATGGGATTCCGCTGAAAAACTCATTTTGGAAAGATTGCAGTTTTCTTTGAACGATCCGAAGTTATTGTCCTTTCTCGCTCATATCTACGAATACACCCATCGTTTGGATGAGGCGGTTGAAATTCATAGAAAAATCCTGCAAAGCACTCCCGATTATAAGAACAGCTTGAATTCGTTAGGTTATCTTTTGGCTTTAAAGCCAAGGATTACCCCGGAGGAAAAGAAAGAAGCGATTGAGTCTTTACGAAAAGCTTTGAGTATGGATCCGAACAATCCGGCTTATTTGGATTCTTTCGGTTTTTTGCTCCAAAAATCCGGAAATTTGGAATCTGCGTGGAAAGCCTTTCAAAAGGGTTTGAAACAAAACCCAAATCACCCTGTTCTTTTGGAACGATTGAAGAGTTTGCGAAAATAATCTCTCCCTTTTGTTGACACGGCACTTCTTGCCAAAAAACTGGAGAATCAGAACTACTTTCGGGATGTAGCGCAGTGGTAGCGCATCTGTTTTGGGTACAGAGGGTCGCAGGTTCAAATCCTGTCATCCCGAGTCAGTTGTTCTATCTGACCCGGTAGCTCAGCTGGATAGAGCAACTGCCTTCTAAGCCGTTGGTCGGGGGTTCGAATCCCTCTCGGGTCAAAGTTCAGTCAGATATATGGTGGATGTAGTTCAGCGGTAGAGCCCTGGTTTGTGGTACCAGTCGTCGCGGGTTCGAATCCCGTCATCCACCCACCTTACATCAGCAAAGCTGATTCCAAGATCAAATCATTTTCAATTTAACGTAAAGAAGTTGGGGTTCGAACAACCGTAACAGAAAGAAATGGTAGCGACCGATGGGAGCGTAAACGTTTTTGTCCTTTGCGCATCATGTGCAAAGGCTGGCGGGGACGTCTACTTGACCTGGATGGGAAAAGCGGCGGAAGGCGAATCCCGTCTCTATACACACACCCCAAATCAGCTCCTTCATATCCGGTATTACCCGTTTCATGATTTTAGAATTTTGAAAATAATCTCTACAATTGAGGCGAACTCTTCTTTCTACATCAAAGGGATTTTCTTTTACAACGTCGAAAGCCAAAGGAATCGAAACTTCCGTTTTATATAAATCAGCAATGTCATATACGAATGATAATTGTTTGCCTGTATGAACAAAACCGATTCCAGGGGAAAATCCTGAGCTTAGAATGGCCGCGTGAATAATTCCGTAGAGACAAGCATTAGCTGACGACAAAGCTCTGTTCAGTGGATCCGAATAGTCCCATTGGTTTTGGTCATAAGATCTGGATTTCCATTCAACTCCTACTTTTTCCGAATAAGTTTGGTAAAACTTTCTGACTCTTGCCCCTTCTTTTCCTCTGATTTGTTCAATATTTAGGTTTTCGGGAAGCTCTTCGTCAAAACGCATTTGATACATTTTCCGAACAACTCTATCTCTGGATTTTAGATCTGCATAGGTCTCAACTTGTTTTAATAGATTTCGTGAAGAATATGTCCCCGTATAACCTGCCGAATAAAACCGAACACCCTTTTCCCCTGTCCAAGCTACCATGGAACGGCTTTCGCTAATTCTTTTGATCGCCTCATGGGTGATTGTTGTTCCAGGTCCTAAAAGAAGTAGGGTTACCGTTTCAATTGGGATGGGAACGGTCTTATCTAAATAGCGGAAGGCAATAGATTTTTGGAATTGGTCGATTTTGCCTTTCTCAAAATACAAATAAGACCAGTTATCTTCAAACTTAGGAAGTTCCTGCAAATTTCTGTTAGTCATGACAACTTAAGTTTCGATAGGCGATGATGGATAAATAAGTAAAATATTATGAAAATTAAGTTCTTGCCATATAAAAATCGGAAAATTTAGAATGAATTGAAAATTTTCAATTAGAAAGAATTATATCTTATGAAAGGTAAATTGAGACTTGTCGCTTTTTTAATGCCGGACGGAGTTTTCTGCGAATTTGCGGGAATGAATGACAAAAATCAGATCTTTTCTCTTGCCTCACTCTATTCAATCGGTCTGCTGCAAGCTGCAAATGCTTTTGTAACTTCCCAAGCATCTTTCGTATCGAAGTTATTATACGGAAACTATGATCGTAAATTCAGAATTTCCGATCTTTTCAACTATTATATCCATTCCATAACTCCGCAGATTCAGGTTTTTACGAACGATGGTAGGGCCGCGTATTTTGCAGGCAATTCTGTATCCAAATTAAAATTGAGCAAAGATGAAGCAGGCCGTTATCGGATTCAAAGAATCAGTCATTCTTTTCTTTCGCAAACACAGAGTTTGAGCCGTTACAATGAAAAGTATATTTGGGAAAGTCCTTACGTTTCTTCTCTGCCATCCCATCTAACACAAGATCATCTTGAAAAACGGATTCCCGTCTTTTGGGACGGACCGAGTCCCGACCAGAGAATGATATTGAACTATGCAAGTCCGGACGGATTCATAACTTCCTCCGCAATTTTCGAATTAATGGACAGATTGAGAACATTGGAAATAGAAGGACTTGAAATCCTACCGGAATGTATTTCCCAAGGTCCGGGGCTTTTTATCTTTTTGGGACCGGAATATAACGAAGAGATAGGTGATAGTCTGAGCCTGAAAGGTAAAGTTGCCATTGTTTATTCAAAATACAAAGAGGATCTTATTCCTACGATTGATTTGAATAAGAAAAAAGCCAAGCGAAAGAAACCGATTCTGTCGGAAACCGATACTGCGGAACAATTGAAACAACCTAGAGAGAAAGTCCTGGCGGATTTTCCTTTAAAACCGGTAAGATATCATCGTTCAAATTTTTTTATAGAACATTCGGACCGAACAGTGGTAAGGCGAAATACTAAAAAGGAAAGGTTATTGTTAAAGGAAGAGATTCCTTTGAAATATATAAAAGCAACCGGCGAATTCAGAATTCCTGTGAAAAAAGTGTCTTCCTTTTTTGCAGAAACTCTTCCGGAAATATTAAAACGGAAATTTGTTTTGGAACTTCATCCCGACCTGGACGGATTAACGTCTCAAAAACAGGCGTCTTTTCAAATCAAGGAATCTTCCGGGGTAGATTGGTTTTACGGTGAGCTTCAAATCGAAGGAATGGACTCCGATGCAACAAAGGCTTATTATGCGGCATGGAAAGCAGGTAGAAAGTTTGTAAAATTGCAAAAAAACGGTATTGTCAACCTTTCCCATCTTGGATTCGAAAATATAATCAAGTCTTTGGACAGCGCGGGCATCCATCTTGATAAAAATGGAAAATCTTCTGAGTTTAATCGAGGTCAGGCGATTGCACTTGATATAGAATCCAGTCTCAGATCCGCCAATTCCCTTCGAAAACTAAAACGATCGTTATCCGAATCGTTTGAATCCAGAAGTCGGATTTCCGGTTTTTTACCGGGAGAAATGTTTACCGGCGAACTTAGGGATTACCAAAAGACTGGTGCCGAATTCCTGTATAATCTTTATTCTCTCGGGACGGGAGGAGTTCTTGCCGATGAGATGGGACTGGGAAAAACGATCCAATGTCTTGCATTTCTTTCGAAAGTGTTGGAGGAGAAGCCGAAGACAAAAGTGATCATAGTTACTCCTTTGGCGGCGATCGGAGTTTGGGAAGATGAATGTAAAAGATTTTTAACAAATGCAGTTGTGAAAGTTTGGCATGGACCGTCCCGCAAGGAGAAAAAAATCCCGAAAGAAGGAATGATCCTAACCACCTATCACACGTTTGCCAGAGATATACCCCTTTTTGAAAAGATTCAATCTCAGATAATGATTTTGGATGAAGCTCAGTATGTAAAAAATCACGAGACAAATGCAGCAAGATATCTTCGTAAAATGAAAGTTAAATCGGTATTCTGTCTGACCGGAACTCCTATGGAAAATCATTTGGATGAATTTTGGGCTCTTATGGATCTTTCCATGCCCGGACTTCTCGGTAATCTTCGTTCCTTTCAAAGGAATTTTTTTGCAGGAGACCTGACAAGCATTCGGGAGTTGCAGAAGAGGACTGAAAAATTTTTGCTAAGGAGAAGGAAAAAGGACGTACTCACCGATCTTCCTCCCCGCACGGACATCCGGATACCTACGCCGATGGGAGATAGACAGAAAAAATTATATGAAAGTGCCAGAAAGGAAGCTATTGCGATTTTACAGAATGCAGGCTCCGATTATTTGTTTTTACTTTTGCCTCTTCTAACAAGACTTAGGAGAATTGCCTGTCATCCGGACATTGGAATGGAAAAATTGGATCCTTTTCAGTCGGAAAAAATCAATCGGTTGTTATCAATGGTCGAAGAACAAATGTCACCTTTTTCTTCCGCTCTCATCTTCAGTCAATTTACGGATTCTCTTTCCATTGTGAAAATGGTTTTTGAAAAAAGAAAAATCGAATATTTCTATTTGGATGGTAAAACTTCCGCCGCCAAACGTCAGGAATATGTGAAACGATTCCAAAGAGGGGAAAGGCGTTTCTTTTTAATCAGCCTGAAGGCGGGAGGAGTCGCATTGACTTTAACCAAAGCGGACACCGTTTTTCATTTGGATCCTTGGTGGAATCCCGCCGTAGAAAACCAGGCTACCGATCGTGCTCATAGATACGGGCAAACTCAAGCTGTCTTTGCGTATAAACTGTATTCGGAAGGTTCTATCGAAGAACGTGTGTTAGAACTGCAAGAAAAAAAACAGCAACTTTTTTCTAATTTATTTGATTCTGAATCTAATTTAAAACACTCAAATATCAGCAGAGAAGAATTGTTGGAGCTGATCGGTTAGAGGGGGAAGCCTGTCGGAGTTGTTGACCCGCAGGGTATTCTTTGGGGGATAATATTTTCTATGAAATTTAGCCTTATGACGTAAAACCGGACACCTTTTTTGCGAAGAAAAAGCAAGAGGTGTAAGATGAAGAGACGAGGAAAATACTCGCCTGAGTTTAAAGAACAAGCAGTGAGACGAGCGATGTCAGGTTCTTTCACAATAAAAGAAGTAGCGGAATCATTGGGAATCAGCTATTTTGTGCTAAGACAATGGAAGGCAGAATTCTTGAAAAATTCAGAACAAATAAATCCTCCAACAGATAAACAGATGAAAGAGAGCGAGGAGTTAAAGAAACTTCGTAAAGAAATAGTTAAACTGAGAGATGAGAATAGCATCTTAAAAAAGTTTGCAGCCATGCTCTCGAAAGAACAGAATCCCGATTAGAGTTTATGGCAACTCATAGGAAGGAATTCAAGGTTACGAGCATGGCAAGGTATCTGGAAGTATCTCGTTCAAACTTTTATAACTATCTCAATCGGTTGAAAAGGCCATTTGGCAATGTAGATGAATCTCTTCTTAGCTTTGTATTTTTGACTTGGAGTAATAGTCGAAAAAGCTACGGACTACCTAGAATCTTAGATCAAGTGAATACAACAGATTCCCGTCATGCAGATCGCACCGCCCCAGACCTTGTTAAGCGAGATTTTGAGACCAAAAAGAAGAATGAAGTTTGGGTATCCGATGTTACCTATATCAAAGCATCTACTGGTTGGCTTTATCTTTGTGTGATTCTAGATTTGTATTCACGAAAAGTTGTTGGATGGGCGCTAAGTAACAATAATGATTCCGATTTGGTATCGAAAGCCCTTCACAAAGCAATTACTCTACGAAATCCAGGCAAAGGTTTGATATTTCATTCAGACAGAGGTTCCAATTATTGTTCTGATTCCGTTAGACGGGAATTAATACTGAACAGAATAAGAAGAAGTAATAGCCGTAAGGGCAATTGTTGGGACAATGCTGTTAATGTGTTTTTAAATTTAAAGGATGCTTACGATCATCTATTTGATTATATAGAGATATTTTATAATCGACAAAGATCACATTCTTTTCTAAGTTATGTGAGTTCTGATCAGTTCGAATTAAAAGAAGCATAGAGAAGTGTCCGACAAAACGTCATAAGGCTACTTACCTTCGTTATTATCTAATCAAATTAAAAGCTCATCTCTATATTAAAATCCTTCCCCGCGCCCCGGATCATAGCGGAAATCCTTTGCGTAGCAAAGATTGAAGCGGAGAGCCGGAAATGGCGCCCAAGAATATAATCTAAAGAAATAACAAATACGAACTTGGGGTTTGCATTTGCGAATGGTAGAGGTTAGATAAAAAAATCTCCAACTTAAACCCGAGAGACAGGTTGTTAGTTGGAGATTTTGTCGGGGGCTGGAAGCTTTTTACTTCGCGTCCGGGTCCGGAGAATTTCTTCTTACGAAATTGTTCAATTTTTCTATGTAGGAGAATGCGGCAGGTACCACAATCAGAGTGAGCAGTGTCGAAGAAATAATCCCTCCGATGAGTGCCCAACCCATACTCGTTCTTTGTTTGGAAGCTTCGTTCAAACCGATGGCGATCGGCAGGAATCCTGCGACTAACGCGAATGATGTCATAAGGATCGGACGAAGTCTTTCTCTTCCCGCTTCGATGATCGCTTCTTTCATTTCCACACCTTGTTGGATCAACTGGTTTGTAAAATCCACAAGTAGGATGGAGTTTTTGGTGGCGACCCCGATGAGCATGATGAGCGCGATCATGGAAAACAGGTTCATGGATTCGTTTGCCAAAAAGAGAGCGATGAAGGCACCGCATAACGCCAATGGCAGAACCAACATAATGGCAATCGGAGTGATGAAACTTTCATAAAGGGAAGCGAGAACGATATAGATGAACAGAACTCCAAGGCCCATAGCGATTGCCATGGAAGAACCCAGCTCTTTGAAGTTTTCCGCTTGTCCCAGATAATTGATCTTCACTGTAGAAGGAAGAGGTAGTTCGGTCTGAGTGATCTTGCTGATCTCTTCGATCGCTCCCCCCATCCCCGGTCCGTCCGGAGCCATGTCCGCATAAATTTCCAGAGATTGATTTCTGTTCAACCGGTTGATGGTTGCGAGTCCGGTTGTTTCTTCGGAGGTCGCCACGTTTTTGATAGGAATCATGATGTTGTTGAAGTTAGGAACATAAGATTGAAAGAAACTTTCTTTTAGGTTTCTTTGTCCTTCTTTGAGTCGGACTCTGATGTCATACTCAACACCGTTTTGTCTGTATACGGCGGGAGTTGTTCCTTCGATGAGAGTCCTAAGCTCCATCCCGATGGCTGCCCCGGGAATCCCGAGCAATACTTCTTTGGAACGATCGGGAATCACACGAAACTCGGGAGCTCCTGCTCGGTAACTTGTATCCACATCCAACAATGCTTTTGATTTTTTAAGTCTTTCCAAAAGTCTTAGGCCGTATTCCTGAACTTCAGGTCCGTTCTGACCGCTGACAACTAATACGAAAGGTCTTTGTCCCCCACCTACCATATCGATGTCTTTTACAATCGGAATCGCGTAAGCATGAGTTTTGGCCAATTCCTTTCTAAGTACGTCTTTGAATTGGCTTGTGTTTACCTTTCTTTCTTTGGAAGGAATCATTTGAACGAACATGGAAGTGGTTCGGTTCGTATTGAACATGGCTACTTGTTTTGTTTCTTTGTGAGCGGAAATGATTTCATACACTTCTTTCGCAACTCCCGCCATCTTTTCTACGGAAGTGCCGGGAGGCATATCCAGTGTAACTTGGAACTTACCTTGGTCCTGTGCAGGTAAAAATGTTTTCGTTACGTATTTGGTGAGATAGATACTGAATACGAATAGTAGAATGGATCCGGAAATAATCAGAATCGGAAACTTAAGAGTGAACTTCAGAATTTTAGCATAAACATTTTCCAAACGGGTTTGAAATCTGTTGAATACTGCCAACACTTTCTCCAATCCGAAATTCAAAATCGCTACTACGATGCGAAGAGGGGTAAAGATCACATAAAGAACTTTGCCAACTATCCCCAGTTCTGCGGGAGTGGAAATGGAAGCGGGCTCTTCCTGCGTTTTTTTCTTGGACTTGGAGTTGGTTGTTGTTTCCGTAGGGGAATGATTTCCTCCGTGGCCACCGCCACCATGTCCCGCAACGGCTCCTCCGAAATAAGCGGAAAGCATCGGTGCGATGGTAAGCGCATCATACAATGAAATCAATAGGGCAAAACAAATGGTAAGCCCGAATTCTCTTAAGAACTGGCCCACAACACCGCTGATAAATGCAATCGGCATAAATACAGCAATGACGGCCATTGTAGTGGCGATGACGGCAAGAGTTACTTCTTTGGTTCCGTCGATGGAAGCCTGTCTTGCCGTTTTTCCCATCTCTCTGTGGCGGAAAATATTTTCCCTAACCACGATCGCATCGTCAATGAGAAGACCCACAGCCAAACTCAAAGCGAGGAGAGTCATCACGTTTACCGTAAATCCTGCAATCGCCATCAGGATAAACGCACCTAACAGAGAGTTTGGTAGTGCAAGCCCTGTAATCAATGTGGAGCGAACGCTTCCGAGGAAGAGTAAAACTACAAATATGGTAAGTACGATACCTATGAAAATGGTTTCCTGTACGTCGTAAATATTGTCTTCGATGGCGGTTGAGTTGTCATTTGCAATCGCAAGGAAGAGAGATCCGTTTCTTCTAGCCAGATCCTTATTAATCTCTTCCGCTCTCTTTTTTATATCCTTTGCAACTGCTACTGTATTCGCACCGGATTGTTTGTAAATAAGAAGGAAGACCGCCTTCTGCCCGTTAAAGTAAGCACGGGAAGCTTCGTCCTCCATCGTGTCCCTTACTTCTCCCAGTTGACCGATTTTGACCGGAACTTCGTTTCCGAAAAGGGAAAGAGGAGTATCCCGGATTTCGTCGGGAGATTTGAATTCGTTGATAGTTCTATAAACCAACTCTTTGTCGGAACGGCTTACCTTACCTGCAGGGATATTCGTTCCGCCGGAAGCCAATCGATTGGAAACCATGGAAGCCGAGATCATATGGGATTTTAATTTTTCCCGATCCAGTTCCACATGGATTTCTCTTTTGCGGCCTCCGTAGATTGTGATGTTTCCCACGTCTTTCGTAGTAAGAAGACTTTGTTTGATTTCTTCGTTTGCAATATCGTAGATGGCGGCTTCGGGAAGATCCGCTCTCAATGCCAAAATGATAATCGGCTGATCCGCCGGATCAATCCTTCGGATGATGGGTTCTTTGGCATCGTCGGGTAACTTCGGTTTTACGGAAGAGATTTTGTCCCGAACTTGTTGCTCTGCATATTTCACATCCGTTTCCATTGTGAATTCCACAACTACGGTTCCCATACTTTCGTTACAAATGGACTTGATTCTTTTGACCCCGGAGATAGTGGATAATTCGTCTTCTACCGGTTTTGCAATGAGCGTTTCTATTTCGTTCGGTGCGGCTCCCGGATAAGGAACTGTGACTGTTACCACGGGAATTGTAATATTGGGGAATAAATCGACTCCCAATTTGTTTAAGGACAGATAACCCGTAATCAAAATCAAAACGATGGTACAGGTAATGAAAATTGGTCTTTTTATCGAAAGCTCAGCAAAGCTCATTTTATTCTCCAAAGGTCTAAAAACATAATTTTCCCCGAGGCCCGGCAAGGCAAATAAAAATCAATCCTGACCAGGTGGTCAACTTTAAACATATCTCTGATCGGTTCTTTAATGGGGTTAAAGCCTTAGACTGTGGAAGAAACCATTTTGGGCAAAATTTTTCTAATACAGTACCGTAAAACTTATGTTTAATGGTAAATTCGTGTCATAGATTGTTTTACGCTTTGACTTAATTGCCTAAATCCTTCAGTGATTGTCCGAACTTTCGAAATCGTATGTTTCACAACTCATTCTTTGCCGTATTCGATTTCCATCTTGGCGATCGCAATCGTTGAAGCGCCCGGATTGAGAGAACGAACAGCTCCCGCCCAAGGTCGAATGATTTCTGTTAGCATATCATCGCTTTCAGACGCAGGCGAATGTTTCGGATCAAAGTAAGGATGGAAAATTTCCGGCTCGGGTTCGGTAGTTTCATAAAATCTTTTCGTTGGAAATATTAGGATTGTTTGAAAGTATTTCCAATCCCACTTGACATTGTTTTCTTGGCGGCGAATTTTTTCTTTTAACATAGGACGTTTTTTCCTGTGCGGTATGGGATAAGGAAGGTCTTTGTTCCATCTGGGGAAATATGGCAAATCTGTTCAATGTTCTGGTGTTTCGATATTCAATCGGATTTGCCGTTATACTTATACTTTCCAATTTGATCTCAGTTTCCCTTCAGGCTAAAACCTGGAACGATTTGGAGACTGAAAAGGAAACTGAAATCTACGGTAGCGAAAAAAGTTTAAAATTTACCTCGAACAATATTCTTTATGAAGTGGAAAATTGGAAAGGCCATCATTCAGTTAAAGCTTTGGGACTTTACAGGATGTACGATTATCCGAAGTTCCAATCCAAAACCATTTTCCCTTTTTATTACGGCATTCAAAGTAAAATAGACAATCGGGAATACAAACGGGTCTTAAACTATACTGTAACAAAAGAAAATGAAGATCTGGACAAATCCGTTTTCCCGTTCTCGTTTTGGGGAAAGGGGAAAAATTCATCTTATCATAATGTAGTTCCTTTTTACTTTTATTCCGACTCCGGTTCTCTTGCTAGCTTCGGCTTTCCTATTTTGCCATTGGTATATTATCAAAGCCGTAGCAGGGATGAGGGCAATAAAAAACATTACTCCCGTTTGTTGACGCTTTTGCATTTTGAAACAAATGATTCCGGAAATTTAAATCGGGTTTCTTTTCTTCCTTTTTTTTATTACTCTCATAGGGACTTTCTATTCATTCCTATCTTTTTATACTTTCAGGATTATAATGAGAAGAAAACGAAATTATGGTTGGGTCCGGTTTATTATTCAAAGGACCAAGCCGGGGAAAAAAGTCTTTTCACATTGTTTCCTTTGCTCGTGTTTTATAAAACTCCCGATAGAAAGTTGGATCTGATATTTCCTGTTTATGTAAATTATTCGGATGATGAAAACGACTATCATATCAATTTTCTATGGTACACAAAATCAAACTCGGCTAATCTGGATATCTCAAGAAAAGATAAAAATTGGTATTTGGATTATGATTTCGGAGTATTTTATAATTTATTCGGGTTTTCACAAAGAACCAAAATCATAAATGCAAAACAAACGACTGAAAATGGAAAACCGAATTTAAAATCTAACCTTTCCGAAGACCCGAAGTTGGTCAAAAAGAGAGAGTTCAATCGGGAAGGTTCCGAAAATTTTATCGGCTATAGTGCGTTATTCGGTGTATTCTCTTACGAAAGAGGCGATACCAAAAGGCATATTCGGCTTCTTCCGTTTGCATGGTTTACTTGGGATGAAGCTTCCGAGGACAAGGTAGTATTGCTTCCTCCTTTCTTTCCTATTTGGCTCAGTTATAAATCGGATGATCTGGAATATAAAGTATTATTTCCTTTTTACGGAAAACAAAAAGATAACGGTTCCGAGATTCATGCATTTCTAATAAATCTTTATATTGGGGAGGAATGGAAAGAAAATCATTTAAAAGAAAAATCTTTTGTCTGGCCTTTCATTAATATGTATGAGTCAGATCTTGGTTCCGGCCATCGCGTTCTTCCTTTTTATCTCCAACGAAAAAGTAAGACGGCAGACGCAGTCAAAGAAACAACATATACTTTATTTTCCCGTTCGGAGGTTGAAGAAGAGAAGGATTTTTATTCTTCCGATTTTTTCTTTTGGCCTCTTTGGGTTTCGCTTCATAACAGGATTTCTCAAAATCGATCGGACAAAAAATATTGGGTCACTCCTTTCTTCTATCACAAGTCAGACTCTTACGAAGATAGAACCAACTTGTTATGGTTTATTGATTGGGGAAAACGTCCTACTTTGTTTGCGAATGAAAACGACAAAAGAACAAAAGAACTTTCGCATTTGATGGTATTTCCTTTTTATTATGAGAAAAAAATTTTTTCGATCGTTCCTTTCTCCTTCAATTGGTGGGATAGCGATAGCTTTAAAACGTTTACGCTGCTTCAATATCTGCATCTTAGAGAAAAGGGTCATTATTACAATTTTCTGTTTTTGGTTGAATCGGAAAAAGCCGAGTCCACTTATACGTTCAGAAGTTTGGGGGATTATCTCTGGAGTTTTAGAACCAATGAGGGAGGTATTGCAAGAACCACATTTCTCTGGTTAGGCTATGATGATCGGTCTTCTTCAAAGAAGATAGTAAATTTTTTTCCTATATTTCGGACCGCAGATTCTACTGCGGATAAGTCCAGAATGTTCGGCCCTTTTTTGTATTATAATTATGATTCGGAAGAAGAGAATACCGAATTGGCGTTGTTCGGTTTGGGTTATTATCATAATAAGACGAAAGCGGACAATCAGTATGGAACTTATATTTTGTTAGGTGCTTTGTATAGGGAAACAACCGAACTGGACAGAGGATACAAAAAAAGAGGAAGTCTTTGGGGATGGCTTTGGGAATATCAGACAGAAGAAACGGGATTTGAAAAATTTTCCATTCTGAAAATATTTTCCTACACAAAGGAAACAGACGGAACGAAGAAGTTTATGGGGTTTTCAATCGAATGAATTTCTGAATTCCATCGGAGAGAGTTTTGTTTTTGTTTTGAAGAGCCTGCTGAAATATTGCGGGTACTCGAATCCCAGTTGAATTGCGATTTCATTCACTGACAACGAGGTAGTGGACAATTTTTCCTTTGCCTTTTCTATGACCCAACTATGAATGTGCTGCTGGGTGTTTTGACCTGTGATCGTCCTCAACATATCACTTAAATAGTTTGGAGAAACATTCAATTGGAAAGAAAGGTATCTGACTGTGGGTAGCCCTAGTTGCTTTACTTTATTGCTGTCGAAATATTCTTTTAACAAACCTTCCAATCGGATCAACAGATCACTATTGGTATGCTTTCGGGTGATAAACTGTCTGTTGTAAAACCGATTTGCATAATTAAGGAGCAGTTCGATATGGGAGATCATCACATCCTGGCTGAACATATCTATCGGTGTGAAATATTCATGTTCGATGTTCTTCATAATTGTTTCGATGACCGCTTCTTCTTTGTCGGATAAATGCAGTGCTTCGTGGGTTTCATAGGAAAAGAAACCGTAGTTTTTGATTTGTTTTGCCAGATTATAATTCCGAATAAAATCCGAATGAAAGATCAAACTCCATCCAGACAGTTCGGAGAGATCTGTTGACTCATCAAAAGAAAACACTTGTTTGGGGGAACTCAAACTCATGATCCCTTCGCTAAAGTCGTAATTTTGTCTCCCATACCGAATGGTGCCTTTGAGATTTTTTTTGATCGCAATCATATAAAAATCATAAACAAATTTATTTTCCAAAAAATAAGGACTCAAGCTAGTTCCTGTAAGCTTCATAATGGCTACCAATGGATGTTGTGGTTTTGGTAAATTCAAAATCTTATGATATTCACCGATAGAATTGAATGTAACCAGTCCTTTTGTTGCCATAGATTTTATCTGTCCAGTGCTGCCATCGAACCTGCATCATAACGATCTCCAGTAGAAACTCCCGATGGAATGATGGATTCCAGTTGGTCGAGTTCGTTTTGGGTCAAAGAGATATTTGCCGCGGCGATATTTTCTTCCACATATTTGACTCGTTTGGTTCCGGGAATCGCGACAATATCTTTTGCCAATACCCAGGTGATTGCCACTTGTGAAGGAGTGATTCCTTTTTTTGCCGCTAATTTTTTGATTTCATTTACCAATTCTATATTCTTATAAAACTGATCTCCTTGGTAACGAGGAATGTTTTTTCGAAAATCATTTGCATCAAAGTCATCGGGAGATTTGATCTCTCCTGTTAAGAATCCTCTGCTTAACGGAGAATAGGCGACAAGTCCGATTTCTAGATCCCGCATGGTAGCTAAAATTCCCGCGCTTTCCACTTCTCTTTCGAATAAAGAATATTCCGTTTGTACAGCTGTCAACGGATGTATTCCGTGGGCGCGTTTGATGGTGGCGGAAGAAACTTCCGAGAGTCCTATGTAACGCACTTTACCTTCTTTGACAAGTTCCGACATCGCACTTACTGTGTCTTCGATCGGTGTGTTGGGATCAAGGCGATGGAGATAATAAAGATCAATATGATCGGTGCCTAGATTTTTCAAAGAACGTTCGATTGCCTTTTTTACATATTGAGGTTTGCCGTTAATTTGCCAGGTAAGTTGTTCGTTGTCGTCCACTTCGTAACCGAACTTAGTTGCAAGGATATATGCATTTCGATTGCCTTTGATGGCTTTGGCGATCAACCTTTCGTTTTCCAAAGGACCATAGAGATCAGCGGTGTCCAGAAAGTTCACTCCCAATTCCAAGGCACGGTGAATGGTTGCAATGGATTCGGTCTCGTCGGCGTTACCATAAATATTCATTCCGCCTATTTTGGACATTCCCATACAACCAAGTCCTTCTATAGGAACAACAAGCCCTTGGTTTCCCAAATTGATTTTTTTGATATTTGTCATAAATGAATTTTAAATTTCTGCGATATTAAAATTCAATTTGAATTCTATTTCATAAGGTATACGAATTCAGTTTAATTGTATACAAATGGAAGATTTGATATTTAGAATATTTTCATCGAGGTAACTCTACTTGAAAAAGCATTTTTTGTTTCTTGTTCTGATCGGAATTTGTTTTCATCATTGCCGCACTCCGGAAGCTCATTTCAAAAACCAAATCCAAGAACCTGTGGATCTGCCTTATCATTCCGGTATAGAAAAAATAAAAAAAGAGGGTGATCCGATCCGGGCACATGTTTCCTTGCCGATTTCAGAATTGCCTCCTCAGGATGAAATTATACTGCAAGAGGATTTGAATCGGGCATTCGTTGCGTCAATGGACGGATGGATTTGGAAAATTGATTTGAAAGAGAAAACTTCCGTACAATATGTACGGACTCCTTTATTGCCGGGAGGAATGGTAGAACATCCTAAAAATAAAGATATTATTTTCTTTTGCGTGTCTCGGGGGAAAAAAGATGATCCTGTTGAGGAAAACGGACCTGGTATTTATGAGTTGACCATTTCCACCAAATCAATTCGTAAAATCGGGACTCGTGTTCCTTTGGCTCCGAAAGACCAGAAACCGAAAGAAGGGCAGATAGGGGTTTTGTATCCTTTTGGGAAAGATAGAAAAATTTCCTTTACCAATATGAATTCAGCAAATAGTCGTAATGTGGAAAAAGCGGATGATCTAGCCATTAGCAAGGACGGAGAACGTATTTATTTTACGGAACCTTATGATCATCCCGGTGCTATCCTAGGAGTGAGTCCTCAATCCAGAAGCGAGGTTTTGACTCTGGGTAGAAACGGACATTTATGGAAATATGATTTAAAGGAACAAAGCGCAAGTTTGGTGGCGTACCAATATTCATATCTGGACGGGATTCTTTTGGAATACGGAGAAGGGGAAAAGGAAACCGGTATCATAGTCAATGAGCTTTCCAAGTCGAGATTGCTTCGATTGCATCTAACGGGAGATAAGGCGGGGCTTGATGAAATTGTAATCGAAGGACTTCCCGGTTTTCCTGATGGGATGGATCGTGATACAAATGGTAGAATTTGGATCGCACTTGTTACGGAACGAAGTAAACTTGTGACCTGGTTTCACAAACATCCTTTTTGGAAAAGTTTGCTTTTGTATGTTCCTGACAGGCTTCTTCCCGTTTCCCGCAAAACGGGTATTAT
The DNA here is from genome assembly GCF_004771005.1 of Leptospira ilyithenensis. Lineage (GTDB taxonomy): Bacteria > Spirochaetota > Leptospiria > Leptospirales > Leptospiraceae > Leptospira_A > Leptospira_A ilyithenensis. Next base: position 117,783 of record NZ_RQHV01000050.1, on the reverse strand, counting down.
TGCTTTATCTCCGGACGGATCGAAGCCTTTGTATTATTCGATGCATTCCGGAAATCTTTTTTCCAATATCATTGTAGTAGTTCCCGGCAAAGACCGTTTGTATTTGGCGATTTATCAGGAAGGATATAAAGGACTTACTGTGATGGATTATCCGGATGAATTGAAATAGTGGGGTGGGAAGATTCGGTCTAAGGGTTTCGGGGAAGAATAGGCAAAAATGCGAACTTAAATTTAAAATTTTTTACGGTTTAGAGAAAGGGCTTGGCGATTTGATAATTTTGTGTTAGGCGATTTGTTGCAGCCCACGAGCCACACCACACTCTATGTCTCATTAGGTAATTTTCAAATTTACCGTTTCTAACTGTTATATGCCGATCTTACCCCCAAACAATGGTAAGATCTATAGATCCAAATTTAATTAACGAACACCTTGGGCTTTTGCTCAAACGCGACGCATACAGGGTGATTCAATTTCTACAATGGAATCGCGGGGAAGCTATTACTTCCAAACGAATCCTTTTCTATTTGCAAGAGAGACGCAACAGAGGGCTATTTCTCAGCACGATCAAGAGTGATAAGAATTCGATTCTAAGGGGGATTCGAAAAAGTATCATCGGGCAAGAAACCTATCGCGGGTTCATTGATGAACTCAGACAGGAATTAAACGAAGCCCTCCCTATCCGATTAAACGCTACAAGAGTTTCTGAGGCTGACCTAGTGACTATGGATGAGATGAAACGGATTTGCCGACTCTCTCCTCCACGCTGGAAAGCCCTGGCAGAATTCTTTTGGACAACAGGAGCTCGCGTCGGTGACCTAAGCTCAATTAAGCTTCGTGATTGCCGTCCCCTAATTGAACCATCCGGTGAAGAAATCCTAGTTGAGATTAAAATCGTAGGGAAAGGCAACAGAACGCGATTCATAGCTATTCCTACCGAACTCTATCAAGAAATCAGACACGCCTTTGGTGGCATGGTCTACCTCTTCGAAACCGAATGGCACAACCAAATGACCACCTCAAAGATCGGGAAGATCATTTCTAAAATCGGAATCAAGTATTTAGGACGTAGAATTTATCCCCACCTCTTCCGACACACGTGGATCACAGCACAGGTAAAAGCCGGTTGGGACATTGGCGCCATTGCCGAGTTTGCTGGTAACTCACCGGAGATAATTGCAAGAGTTTACCTACACTCGTCATTAGACCGTAAGGTGATAAGTGATTACTACAAACAACTGAAAGTTGCATGAAAAAAAAAGAAAGCCCTAAAGAGAAAGAAAATGAAACACAAAAAGAAAGTAAACCTTGTTCTAATTGCGGAGCTTCGAACGTGAAGCTCTATCAATTTGATCTTTGTAAGGGATGTTTGTTGGATCGATTTAAAGAAATAAAAGTCGAGTTTAAAAAATTAAGGATAGCCTTTCTATGATCGAACCAACTGAAAACAAAATTCAAATAGAAATTCAAAAGATTATACCAGCAATCTATTATAATCGTTTTTTTGAAAGGATGACGCTCGTTAAATTAACAGATTCGAAAATAATATTCGGGTTCAATGGTTCGTCGGCATTGGCGGCAAAGAAACATATAGAGAATAAATATTTTGAAGACTTAAACAAGGCGGTAGCGAATTCAGTAGGAAAAAGAAAAATTGAATTAATCGTAGTAGATAAAATTGATACAACGAAGTCGGTTAAGCAGTCAGACAAAATTGATTATGATGGAGAGGTTCACAAGCTAGAGTCATATATCAAAGATAATGCGGAAATTCGATACAATGAAGTAAGTCAAAATTTAGAGCATAAACCGAAAGGTGCAAAGAATTTCACTGTATGGACAGACCGCGATTTTTCTGATCTATATCTTAATATTAAAAGACTTAAAGAATATAAGTATGTTTCTAAGGATACTTTACTTTCAATATTGAGTTCCTCCTTTATACCTGCTTACCACCCAATTAAAGACTATTTCGAATCATTGGAACCCTGGGATAAGAAGACCGATTGGATCGGGAAAGTATGTTCTTGTCTTAAAGTATCCAACGATTTAGAATTTAGAAGATATTTTGAGAAATGGTGTATTCGTGCCGTATATTCTTTGTTCAGTGAAACTGAATTTAGTAATGAACATTGTTTGATCATCCAATCTTCGCAAGGTTGGTATAAGTCTACTTTCATTAATGGTTTAATCCCAAAGCAACTTAAAGCCTATTACAATTCAAGAATTCCCGAAGATTTAAGATCCAAAGATATGGTGGTCGCGGCTTCTAAAATTTGGATTTGGTTTTTGGATGAAATAGATAAGATCACAAGCAAAAGGGATGCGGCAGATCTACGCGATTTTCTTTCGAGTAAAGGCTCCTTCGAACGAGCTTCCTACGCACGCAATGCACAACACTTTTCTCGGATAACCAACTTTCTAGCCGCATGTAACAAGGTAGAGTTCCTTGTTGATGATACAGGGAATCGTCGTTTCATTATATTTTCATTAGCTGAACCAATCCAGATAGATAAATTTCAAAAGATCCCAATTGAAAAATTTTGGGCGCAAGTCTTCCACCTTCATAAAAGTATTCGTTGGAATCAAATTCACTGGGGAGCCGACGAACAAAAGCAAATCCAAGAAAACAATCTTCAATACGAATACTCTAACAACGAGTATGAATTGATTCTAAAGTATTTCAAGCCTCTCAAATTGGATGAATACAAAGAGAAAGATAAAACTCACAGATGGATGAATGCAACGGACATCTATCTCTTTATCCACGAAAAACATCCTACGTTTAAAATGGATACTCGATGGATCGGGAGAGGGTTGGCAAAAATGAACTTCCACAGAGGTAAGCTTGATCGAAATCACCGTGCATTTCTTGTTAAACTCACCGGAGACAAGAAGACATCAGAGACATTATTTTCAGAAAAACACTGACGGAGTAGAAAATGAAGAAGCAAAACCGATGTTATATCAAGAAGATCTATGGCGATTATAATTACGAGGCTTTCGTTGACGATAAGCTGATTTACACTGGATCTAGAAAAGAATGCTTACACGCGATTGCCGTGTTCAATTCTAAAGAAAATGGTGATCATCCAACGATAACTTTTTTTAATTACTATGATAAGTTCAACACATTTGGAAAACAAATCCCTCTACATGCGGTGCTATTAGAAGTCCTTGTTACTGATTTACAAGATCTTTCTGATACTTTCAAAAACTATGATACTAGTTTCCCAGGAGGAAACTTCCGGCTACCAAAGAAAGGCAAATATCTACTGTTAATCTTTAACTACGAGCGTGGTGCTTTTACAACCTTACGAAAATGGAATAAGCGGAAAGAATCTACCTACAGAAAATTAATCGGTAAAACTTTTGGGATCAGAGTGGGCGAAGAGTTATGAAAAAAATTCTTATTCTTACCTCTGCTTTCTCATTCGTTTATTTTATCTTTGGTCTACTTAGTGCTAGCTGGTCACTCCTTGACTGGTCTCCCGTTACGATCATAAGCTATTTATTCGTTTCGTTTGTTACTACTGATATTCTCGAAGCCTATTTGAATTCGTGGAGGGCAAAATAATGAAAGAAAACAATGAACTAGAAGAAGATATTTTCTCTTTTTACGGAAAGCTATTGAAAAAAGTACCGATTCCGGTTTTGGCAGTTCCTTTCGGGATTCTTCTTTCATTTACTTGTTTCGCTTTTGTTAAGTGGAGTCTTTCCCCTTTTGAAACATTAAATTTGCGGATTGGGTTCCTTGCTTCTATTCCCTTCTCAATTTGGGCATCAGGAGTATTCTTATACATTTCAGGATGGGGTGATGATGGAGATGAGAAATGAGACCATCCGTAAGACTTGAACCAATTCCTGGCGGCCTCTTCGGGGAAATGTTTAACGCCTATATATTCGATAACTTTATACACACTGGAACTTTCGAAGAATGTCAAAAACAACTTCGCCACCATGGCGAGATTGTTACACGATCTTCTATCTATAGAGGAGAAAGAGTATGAGCCTTTATAACAACTTAACACCTAAACGGAAACTTTCAGAGTTTTGCGAAGCGCAAGGATGCGAATCCTTTGGGGATCAAATCATAGATGGCAATCTCTTATGCCAAGATCATGTAACAGAAGCTTACGCTATGATCACACAGAAAGCATACAACGATAAGTATGTTTATATTTAATGCAATCATTGGAGGTAAATGATAATGATATATACAACAAAGGCACGTGCACTACGGAATTGGGGTGTAAGCCCAGATGAATCACTTGAGGCACTAAAAAAGGTTTTAGATACTTCTGACAATCTTTTAGTTCTAAGCGTTCGACGAGAACTTGTCTGGTTGGAATGGTGCTATACGAATGGACATTCTGATTCTATACTCGAACAACTTGAGACGGAACAATTCCTTTCAATGGGAAAAGAAATCAGAGCAGCACTCGAAAAAGAATTCTATGAGAAAGAAAAGCCGACTGCTAAAGAAATACAGAAAGCCGTTTCGCACTTATCTAATCTAGGGAAAAATGACGATGCAAAACAAAACAACATTCCCGGAGATGTCCCTCAAAATCAAATTTCCGAAAATCCGAATGCCATCAACGGAGGAGATAAGCAAGCTCCACAAGGAAGTAATAGCGATCCAGGAGAAGCACCTCAAAGCGCTACTAACCAGCCTAGAAATGGAGAGGAAACAAATGGGCGCACTGAAAGCGTTTAACCCTGCGCAGTCGTATATGGAAACAGATAACCTAAAACCTCTTTGGAAAAAGGAATTAGAAAAAGCGGAAAAAGAAATGATGGAGGTCGATAGGGAACTATCGACTATCATTAATCAACTTAACTATGTTAACGACAAAAAGGACAAGATCGTTAAAAAGAAGGAAGTCATTCTCCAGCGAGCTGTCGAACAGGATTTATTTTAATGAGCAAAAATAAAGTGCAAAATTTTTCTCTGGAAGAGATTATATGTAATCGGTTAATCCTGAAAGCGGCTCTCATAACAGTTCAAAAGAAGATTTATATCATGAAATGTAATCCTAGCACCGTTAGAGACCAAATTCAAAAATTTAAAGCTTATAACCGAACAGAGTCTGCTATCAAATCCATTCTAAGTAAATTGGAGAATACTTCTTTATCGTTCGATAAGAATGAACCGAAAGAAAAGAAGTCTTGGTCACAAAGATTTTTTCAAAAAAATAACCCCTAGCCCTCTCCTTTTCCTACCTTGACAATCCAATTCTAATTTGCTCCAAAAGGTCTCATGAACGAGACTTTTTTTTTACCATGGCCATACAAACTAACTGCCAAAGAACTCATTGATTACGAAGAAACTGTTTCTCATGTCTACAGGTTAGCCCGGACATGGTTTACCGATCTTCTTGATAATAACAAATTTGGAATACGATTAGCCGCATTATCACCGGAAGAATTTTTTGCATTCGTAAGATCCCAAGAATATGTAAAAGATCCGGATCGAATCGAATTTTTAAACAGGCCGCGCATTTCAATTGCACTTGCAGGAACAGGACATCCTTTCGATTGCGATGATAGAACGATCCTTAGCCTAAGTTATTTCATGCTACAGAACTACATGAATAAAATATTCGGAAAGCCTCGACTATATGATTATAGAGTGTTAGTTGTCGGAAGATTTGCAGATCCTCATCACATATATATCGAATACAAAAAGACTGATTCGATCAAATGGATTCCATTTGATCCAACATATCCGCACAATGAGTACGGAGTTGCACCATTTGTGCCCGGATTTATTCGATATTTTTATGATTAGTTAGGTTATATTGAATACAATTATATAGAAAGTCTTCAATAGATGAATTGTATGTAACGTAACCTTTGAACAGTTAGACGATTTAATTGTATCCCTTTTTTCTGAGAATCGGATAAGCGTAATCAGAAATGTCAACCGCACAGTTACACATTCTGGAAGGAGATCACGGGAAGGATGGTCTTTCTCTTTTAAAGCAAGAGAAAAGCCATTTCCTTTTCGGTGATTCAACTATCGGAAAACAATACAAAGTTTCACTGAATGGAGATCATATCGTCGGGTATGATTATTCTCCGCTATATGAACGTTACACTCCTAGTAACTTAGGTACGGAAGAAGCCGTCGAATCATTCCAAGATTCGAAAGGTGTCATTTGGCATGTAGGCAAGAAAGGGAATTTGCTCGGTTGTTCAGTTTGCATTGAAGATGGAACATTAGGTAATACATCTCCACAAACAATCATTCACTATAACTTAGACGGCACACTTGCCGGGATCTCTCATCCAACAGCACAAAACAACTATGTATTGTTAGAAGGCGCGCACGAACTCGGAATTTCTTTAAAAGTCGGCGGCCTAAAGTTACCCAAACTCTCAATGCCTAAACTTTCGATGCCAAAGATCTCTCTTCCGAAGATCAGCATTCCTAAAATCTCTATACCTAAGATCAATATTCCAAAGTTTAAAATTCCAAAAATAAATATTCCTAAGATTAACATCCCAAAGATCGACATTCCTAAAATCAAAGTTCCGGACATCGGTAACATGGTTTCTAACATCGGTCAGCAAATTAGCCAAGGTGTTTCTAACGTAGGACAACAAATCAGTCAAGGCGCTCAGCAATTTACAAATGAAGCATTGACAAAACCTCTTGAAGCAGTTGGACAAGCGGCCAGTGGACTGGTCAGCACTGCAACATCTTTGGTTTCAAACATATTGAATCCAAATGCTGGTATGGCTACAGGACAAGAAGCTGGCGCAGAAGAGCAACCACAGGATTATACTCAACCCGGATACGAAGACCAACAAGGATACACTGCCAGCGATGGAATGTATTATCTGAATGATGGATCTGGATTTTTAGATCCTCAATCGGGTCAATGGTATGCAATGGATGGTAGTCCTTACGGAGGACAGACCGGATCGACACAACCTTCCTCTTATTTGGAACCTGGATACCAAGATGCAAATGGATACACGGCAAATGATGGGATCTACTATTTGATAGATGGATCTGGATACTTAGATCCGACGACAAATCAATATTATTCGATGGACGGTAGTCCTTACGGTTCAAATTCAAATTTAGGATTTGATATAAGCTCTTTACTTTCTATTGCTGGCCCAGCATTAAGCACCGTTATACCCGGAGCTGGCTTGGCTTTACCGTTGGTGAGTCAATTCTTACCCGGAGCTTCGGGAACGACTGCAAGCCGTCCACAAACGACAGTAAGACCGGCTCCTACTCCTCCAAGAGTCACGAGTACAGCTTCGCGGCCAGTTGTCACACCACCGCCACCACCTCGCGCTATTCAAACGCCGGTTGCAAATCGCTCAACGCAAACACCAATTACGAACTCCGTTACATCTCAACAGCAAGCGCAACCAAAGGACAACACGAAAACCTATATTATGATAGGTGGCGCGGTTGTTGTATTAGGCGGAGCAATTCTATTTTTAAAACAAGGACGAAGAAGATGAAGAGAAGAAAACTTCCGAAAAAGCCAAAACAACCTAAAGCCGGTGCTTCAATCAAAACATGGGAAGCATACGAGACGCGCATGGTTAAATATGCTGCAAAGTATAAAGAAGCAAAAGAAGCACCTGAAAAGAAGAGAAAGCTTCGTGATGCAATAACTGAGAAAGTCGGGAAAATTCTCAAGAAGGTTGCGTAAATGAGTAATCAATCCATCGAAGCGGCAAAGTTAGCCGTAACCGCGTTTGGTTCTTTTTTTGTATCCCGCGCACTTAGCAAATCCGATTCGGTTCAAAAAATCGGAGCTGATAAATTCCCAGGCGTTGCCGCGGCCGCGGCTTCAACAGCTTTGTTTGTTGGGGCAATTAAGTTTGGTAAGACGATCAAGGATCAATCAATTCGAACTGGTGGCCAAGCTGGCTTAGGAGCTGCGGCATTAGTTTCGATCGTGAATATTCCTAAGATCAAATCAAACCTACCCGCACAAGTTCAAACACTTCTTTCGGGTGCAGGCGTAGCAGATGGAGTAACGATCGGAGCCGATAGGCTGGAACAAATCTTACAAACAGAAGTTGAAAAGCGCATCAAGAATGCACTCCCCGAAGTTCAATTCTCCGGAAACAGATCCTTATCAGGCTATGGTGATTCAATCACTTCAAGCGATCTAACAGAAACCGAATCGGCTGATGACGTTTATTCTATGTTATCCGGTTTAGGTGATGAAATCTACGCTCTCTAAAGCGTAGAATAAAATGTACTCTTTATGAAGAGAAGGAAAAAACAATGGTAAAACAACCACCAAACAGCAACCCGGTTGCAACAATACTAGATAATAACAAAATCATTTCTAGTAAATATTCAACTGTTAGGCTCACAACAAACAGGACAACTTTCCCGTACTTTGCTCAACAGGAAGCTGCGGAAGGTTACCCACAATTTGCGAAGTACAATACGCAAGGAAAGAATCCTCTTGATTCGCAAGTTGGAAAATTGCTCGCTGGCCAGCTCAAACTTTACGGGCCGGATTTTAAGCAAATTGACTTTTCCGCAGGAACAACCGCAGGCGATTACAAGGTGCTCGATGCGGCTACTCAATTGCTTGCTCAGCTTGCGTTTGAGATTCGCCTAAACAAAGATCCTAAGCGTGAAGCGATCGGTGAAGAATTTCATGAAGCATTACCTCAGGTTATGCGCGGTGCTTTGCTCGGAACTGGAACAGTAAATGGTCACGTTCCCGTCAGTGCTCTTGTCCCAGCAAACGGAGGATTGGAGAATGAGAGAAAAGTCTTAAGACTTCCTCTTGATCTTAAAGCTGGAGATTCCTTCACAGTCGAAGCACGCCACCCAATCGGAGTCGATGCAGTCTTGAACAACTACTTGTTAGTTTTCAAACTACTTACGATCGAAGACAAGGCCGCAAAGTAGCATATAGTAAAAGTTAATCGGAGGAATTAAAATGGAAAAAGAATCGAAGAAAAACCCGTTTACTATTTTAGCAGGACATAACAAAAAAACGATTGCGCAAGGGCAGACTGCCAATGACGCAATCGTCATAACAAATCCATCTTCAACCGGTGGCCGAATTCATGGGTTTGTTTTACGTTATGCGGAAAGCAAAATACCAGGTAGTGAATTTACATTAGAAAATGCGTTAATAGAATTCACATCGGAAAACTCTCTCAAAACTCGAAGGTTAATACATGGCGAACTGCAAGTATCCACTGCCGGAGCACCTAAAGGGACACCTGGCTTTCAGATGTTTCCGATCCCAGGTGATAAACCATTTGTTGCAAGTCAAGATGCTATACGTGTGAGTCTTCGTGCTCCTTCCGGACGTGCGATCAATCCGGAAGAGATCGCTATTGCAATTATGTTTGAAGAACTGGTTCGGAATGAATCAGCGGCTTAAAGATTAGATAAGTATCTTAAAAATGCGTCAAATCCCAGTTAGCCACTCATTCTCGTTTAGTCAAAGTTTCAGGAGAGAAAATCAGAAACCTTCTCCTGACGAATTCCCTATGTATAGTGAGACTTTCTCTTTATCAAGGGTTCCTATTGAAAAATCTAAACAAGTTAGAGTGTCTAGGCCACTGATTCTTCCGTACTTCTTTCGATCTAAGTTGGCTCTTGATAATCCAGTGAATCTTGCATTTATCTTTGCAGATAGTTTGGAAGATTCGTTAAGCGATGGATTTAATAAACTCGTAGATGCGAATGAGGGTAAACTAAACCAAGTTATCGCACCGGGCGAACCGATTCCGGAGATCCCTGATCATCCAATGCAAAAAGGATTTCCTTACAGGGTTGCCTATCAAGGTGTTCCGGAATATTCGGATTATCCGGATATGCTGGAAGCAAATTACTTTCATGCGTCCGCCAGCAAATTGGTGTTACCTTCAAACTTAGCGGCTCAAGTTGCAAATATATATGTAATTCAAGCAGGATCGTTCTCTTCAAATGAAGACATCCTTTTTCAAAACCCAAACCAATACAGCCATCTTTATATAGTTCCATATTTGCCAAAAATTCAAATGACCGAAGTCGGCGTGGCCGGTCGATGCAACTTTCAGTTGGAGTATTAAGAAATGGCTTTCCTCGGTGGTCCCGGTTCTCCATTTTACGACGCCTGGTTTCAGAGCTGGGCGGATGATCCGGATTATCCTCCCGGTGATGGACGACTGACTGGAGTTCTTGGAGATTACGTCGGAGATACTTTAACTCAAGCAGTCTGGGACGTGATACAAGGACTCACTGAAATGGGTGGATCATTATCTGACCTTGGAACAGGAGTTAGCAATTTATCATCTGGATTGACGAATGAAATCGAAGCCAGAGAAGAATCTTTCGAATACCTTGTACAAAGATTAGAAAATCTTCTATACGATCCTATTCCTCCAGAGGATGACCTCGATGGCCTTCGAATCGAGTTACATCAATTTGTCGAAGTATTTTCGATGGATCAAGTCGATGGACTAGAACAAAGATTTGCGCTCTTTACGAATGCTCTTTCTGGAAAGATCTCTGATCTATCCGCCGCCACTGGAACCGGAATTACTATAGATAAACAAAATCCAGCCTTTCCGATTATTACTCAAAACCGTCCGGCATGGGATCAAATACAAAGCAAGCCAAGCATTCAATTATTATCTGAAAAAAATCAACCTTACGGTTATGCGGGACTTGAAGCTGGCGGGATATTACATATAAATAAGATTCCGTCCGGAGTAGAGCGACAATCAAACAAAGGAACACCGAATGGTTATCCTGAGTTAGATGTGAATGGTAAAGTTCCTGTTTCTCAAACTTATAACCAAAATCCATCTGCAATCATAGTAAATAATATAACCGCACGAAATGCACTTATTCCAACCTTAACGGGAGTTACTCAAGTTTGGGTTAGAGATGCGACAGAAGATCCGACAGTTTCTTTAGAAGCGGCAGGTTACTTATGGGATCATCCAAACACAACTTGGATTAAAATTTCCGAAGCCGAGTCATTAGATATAGTTTTGCAATGGGCAAACATAACAGGGAAACCAAGCACCTTTACACCTTCACCGCACAGTCACAGTATAACAGACATTACGAGTTTACAATCTGCACTTGATGGAAAACGAAATAATGGTGCAATTGATGCAACCGATATAACCGAGACAGGCGATAAGTATTTTCATACATTTAATGATAAAAGGCTCTGGAATAATGAGACAGCGGCCGGAGGGAACATTTCCGGAAACGTCTCTTTTTCCGGCTTCAATCAGAATAGAACGTATGAAGCGACGTTAACAGGCAACACTACTTTCACAACTGTTTCCGGTGGCACGAAAGGGAATGTCTATGTAATGGTATTTACCCAAGATGCAACCGGCGGCCGAACGATCACACTTCCTTCTAATGTTAAAATTCCTTCCGGGGAATCTATAGACTTGGCCGCAAATAAGATAAGTATCTTAACTATGTTCTATAATGGAACAAACTACCTAGGGTCTTGGAAGAAGGGCTGGTAAAATGCTAGGAATGCTTTTGGCCACTGCACTTTCAATTACTAGTTACGATAACGTAAGTTATGAGACTTATACTTTTGTACCTGCCCACTATGTATATGAAGCACCAATAAATGGAATACATTATATACGAGAAATACCTGGTGAATTTATTTTTACTCCTATCAATGGTTGGCAAGTAAGTGATCCAGGAGCTGACTGGATGTCTACTACATATGAAGCCTATTGGGGACCAAATTTTCCAGATAATGCTAGAAAATTGATTGCAGATTCTTATACTTGGATCGCTTCCGGAAACGTAGGTACTAAATCTCTTGCAGAATTTACATCACTACAAGCGGACGTTACCGCCGGGACAAAACGAAATTTAGTAGGAACACCTGTTTACGGTTAATATATGAACGAGCTTTTATCAGATCCAAAATTTTTAGTTACCGCGACCAGTGCCGCATTGGCAGGTTTACTTTATCTTATCCGAAACGAAGCGAATTCTAAAATAACAACCGCTAAAGATTTTCTACTTAATAAACTAGAAGAATCTAACAAGGAAAATAAGAAAGAAAGCCTAGAGTCTTCTATTCGAAAGCATGAAAGAATCAATGAGATTCAAAAAGATTTCATTAAACTAGAGAAATCTGTTCAAACTGATATTACTCTCTTAGCTCATAAAGCGGACGAAACGTCCAAACGTTTTGAAAGAATCGAAAATCAAATTGAAAAACTTGATGATAAGATAGAAGCCCAAGGTGGAGTTTTAACTCAAATTTATAATATCGTTTCCCGCAAAGGAGCTGACTAAGTTATGGCTCTTGATTTTGGTTTCTGTTTATCCTCAACACCTTATACGGGAAGAAAGTGTCGATTCGCAGTTGAATACACTTCATGGAATGAATCAATCCAGGTTTCTCCGGAGCTGCTAAGATTTTATAGTTTTTCCAAGAATGATAAATCGAGACGAGTCTCTTTTGTCCTTCCGGAAGGATCTGTAAAAAGATGCGAATTTACAACGAAGCTGATTACAGATCATCCATCAGCAGAAAGTTTCCTAACAGAGTTTAAACGAAGTAACCCCAGAGTCTTGGACGAATATATTCGATTTTATGTTTTCGACGACAAAGGCACAGATATACCATTCGTTCCTAACGTAAGCGATATAACAAGCGCAACCGGATTGGATGAAGTCAAAAAGGCAAGTTCCGGATTTGTTGTCCTACTTATAGTAGGTGGATTGGGTTATTTTGGATTTAAACAATTTAAAAAACCACAAAGGAAAAAGAAATGATCAATCTCATATTGAATGGAAATACAAAATTTATTCGAGAGATGCCATCAAGTTCTTTATTTCCTGGCTGGGATGTTCCTTACGGAGATTCAAATACTTATCCGCGATATGTAATCAGTTGGTTGGAAACCGAAGGAATAGATCCAATCATTCCGGAAATGCTCAAAGCATTCGATCATTTTGAATATGATTCAATCAGTAAAAAAATTTCGATCGACGTTTCAAAGAACAGCACGTTTAGAAAATCTTTTTCCGGTGAACTTTTTTCTACAGATTACGCCATACGAAGATTCAAAGAAATATTTCTCGATTCGAATAGAAACATCACGGGTCTATCTGAATTCATTTTTGATCCTGCTAGGACTGCCTTGAACAACGATTTTAAAGAAGATCTTTTTCGATTCGGAAAATACACTCTGATTGCTGGCGGATGTTACTTTGTATATAAGAAGGCAATCAACCAGAAAAGAAAAAGTTAATGAAAGTTACACCATTAACAATCACGGCCGCCGCAATCATAGGATATGTTTTATTAAAAGAGGATAGAATGCAACTTAACGACGAACAAATCAGAAAATTAAAGATCCACGGGTCCCGTTATAATTTGGATTTCAAAAACTGGACTTTACTTGTTATACGAGGAGGTTCGGTTGATAAAGACGGAGCAATTGCGCGTAACAATAACATTCTAAATGAGTGGAACGATCTTTTCGTTTTGATCAAAGGTTTCGATGTTAAAGTATATCTTTCAACTTGTGATCCTGGCCGTAAATGGGCGTTGAATCCGATCAATCAAAACGGAACATTCCGAATCGAACCGGGCTTGTACTATTATCAAAAAGGAAAGCATGATGGAAAGGATGCTTTCAATTCCGCTTCTCCAATCTCCGGAAGAAGAGATGGAAATAAGGATCTTAAGTGGAATGAAAAAGATCAAATCTATACCGATTCAGTTGGTAATAGATTTTGGATCAATATTCATGCCAGCTATACGGGAAGCCGGGTCGATGGATCAAGTGCTGGTTGCATGGTTACTAAAGCGGGATGGTCTTCATCCGAATGGAAAGAGTTTAGAGACGTACTTTATAAAGAATATGGAAGCAATAAGTTTCCAGTTTTAGTAACAGAATCAAAGGATATTGTATGAAACAGACATTAAACGACAAAAGACTGTGGATCTCCGGAATTATTATTTTTGCTCTCGGGATATTATTGGAAAGTTTTTTCCTTTATAATGAAATCTCTACTACCGTGTCCGGATTCGGATTTAGTTTTCCGGGATTCCTTGGTATGGCATTCGTTGGACTTGTGATGTTTGTAGCTCCGTTCCTAGCGATTGCATACGATAAATTTAAACCAGAATCAAAAGGTGGCTATGATGTTCCCCAAGTTCCTTTTGATCCGTTTGTAGATAGGCATAAGCGGAAAAGAAAGAAACGATCATAAACAACATCGAATCCTTGTAATGTGTAATTGTGCGGTTGACATTGCAGGAGAGAAAAGATGGCAATCGATCGCCCACTATTACGCCGAGGTTCAAAAGGAACCTGGGTTGGTACATTACAAACATATCTTAATGATATAGGAAATTACAAGCTCGTCGTCGATAACGACTTCGGAGTAAAAACAGAAACGGCTGTCATATCTGAACAGAGAAAAGGAAACTTAGTTCAGGATGGAGTTGTCGGCCCGGCAACATGGGGTTGGATTGATTCTCAAATTTCGCTTTGGCAACAAGCGCAAAACTTAGTTAATGCGGTTACAAATAGTAATCCTTTGACTGTGATTCCACCTCCTCCCCCGGCTGTAGTCTCTCCACCAATTCCAAATCCGCCTTTGGTCGATCCATCAATACCGATTACAATTGTACCGGAAGCAAAGAAGCCTGAATCTGGATCTGGAATAATCGTGATTGGATTAGGTGCTGTATTAGTGTTATTGGCATTTGCAAAAAATACAAAACGAAAATGAAACCATTTATCATAATCGGATTCATTCTTTATTCAGTTTGCTTTTTCTCTTTTTGTTCTTCATTGGAAAAACAGCCGGGTTCGATTGCCCGGCAAGCGGATCTCATAGAGGATCTTGCAAATAAACTTCCGGAGGAAGAACGTACACGCTTCCGGAAGTTTTTAGATAACATTAAAATAGATGAAAGACTTTCTGATGTAGCGATTCAAACAACAAAAGAGAGCGCACAAGATGCACAAGAATTGGCCACTGAACGATCGGCCGATGCTGGGAAATGGTATGGTATAAGAAATTTGTATATTGGTGCTGTAATCATTGCACTCGGATTTTTTGCGTGGCGAATCTTCTTAAAGGTTACAACAAAAATTTAGATCTATCCATACCTTAGTCTTTCCTGAATTTCACATACGCTATCTTCTATACCTTCCAATCTTTCAATGATGGTATCAAAGTTAGCGTTTAGATTTCTTTGAAGCTCATTTGATTCCCTCAATAAAGAAATAATCTCCTCAACTTTATTCAAGCCGCATCTCTGCCCCTACGTTCTGTTAATTCTGCCAACAACCGGCGGAGGGTGAACGTATGAGTTAATTTTTGTTTGCTCTGATCTTCATCATTTCTCAACTCTTTTCGAAAAAACTCTTCCGTATCATCTTTTAAATACGCTTGGATCTTCAATGTCATATTAAAAAAAACAATTATAACATTGCCTTAAGATGTCAAGTGATCTTATTTTTTACTCCTTTATCCTCACCAAGTTCTTATTATGTGAACATAATTTATAAACAAGTGAAATTCAAGTAGGCAATAAGTAAAAAAAACCCCTGCAAGTGGAATTTAAGTGCTTTCATAGTAAATGGAAAGTGATTTCACAGTGAGAATGCAGTCTTTAACAAGTGAAAGAGGACAAGATCAATGAGTATTACACTCGAACAAAAATGGAAAGGCTTTAAAAGTACTCTCGGAAGAATCAAAAATGGAATAGAAAGGATGGAAAATCCTCCGGAAATTTCTGTGACATTTGAATTCGACAACGGAGTAGAAAATTATCCGATCGAAGAGGTTCCTAAAAGTTCTTCGATCATAAAAGACAAATCGGAAGACTCGCAAAAGATCACAGCTTTTGTATATTCCGGAGAAAGACTTGTTCACAAAGAAGTTTTGTACGAATACTTTGAACCAGCGCCACGAGAACAAAGAAATTCTTATCCGATGGATAATTCAAACGAGCAAATGAGAAATGAAATTCGTCTTGTTACAGATCAAATCAAAATGATGATCACTGCATCCGATGAAATTAACAAGATGAAGATGGGAATGTTAACAGATACGTTTCAAACTCAATTAAAAACTTCGCAAGAGATCTATCAAAATAGAGAAACCGCACTGCAAGAAATCTCCCGACGTGAAACGGAAATCAGAATCAAAGAGATCGAAGCAAACTCAAAACGAAAAACCGAACTTTGGACAGAATTTTTTAAAGCGGGAACGGATCTTGTGACAGGAGCACTCACCTGGGTAAAATCAAATCCGGCAGATGCCGCCGAGATAATCAGTGTTTTACGATCTAAACCAGCAAACTAAAAGGATTACTACATGAGTGATATAGAAAAATTAAAAACTATCGTAGAATCACAGAGAATCGTCATCATCAATCTTTTCAAAATTCTTGAATTGAAAAATCTTTTACCGACTTCGGTCAAGGGAGACGGTAATCGTAAGCAACCTATTCCGGAATACGCCGAACTAAAAGAAGAGCTTCACGCTCTCCAAAATGCACATCTTTTATAGGAGAATAAAATATGTTTTATAGAATTCTAATTTTTGCTTGGATCTTTATCATCTTTGCAGTGTTCAACGGGATAAACCCTACCCAGTGGGATATTGTATGTAAAATCACGTTTACAATCTTCTCAAGCGTTTTGATTGTACCAGTTCAACTCGACTTTGAAAAGAAAGAAAGACCGTCTGACATCTTGAAAAAGAATCTTTCCTTGATTCTGGAATTGTACAATGCCATTGTGAACCCATTTCCTAAGTATCAACGAACAGAAGAAGATAAAAATTTGGACGATCTAGTTTTCTATCATGTAATGAAAGCGAAGTTAGATAAAGAAGAACCAGAATATTCTGAAAACGATTTGAAATGGAAAAATCCTGGTTTCGATCCAGGAAGCCAAACAGGGTAGGTAAAATATCAGACTATGATTCCATGTATTGTTTGCTTCGTGGTCGGGTTTCTAATCGGAATAAGACTTGGTATTTGGATCGTCGTAAAGAGTTTCGGGGGATAAATGAGAATTCTTATAATTTTATTTTTTATGTTCAACCTTGTTTCATGCAATGATATTGGAAGTCAAGGACCATCCATTCCGGGAGTACATGAAGATTATCATCTTCGAATGTTATTTGAAGTGGAAGGGTGTAAGATGTTTAGATTTTATGATCAAACGCTTCATCGCTACTGGATAAAGTGTAACAATGGAGAAGCGAGTATTTTGAAGTAATTCGCCTAACGCTTAATTAAAAAAACAATTTTTACGTACTAGGAAAACTGTGTTAAGAGAGCTTAAATTTTCTGGGCACAGTCCGGGGTGGCTCAACATCCTTAAGGAATTTTTCTGTCCCGTCCGGATTCATGAAAATTAACTTGTTACCTACTTTCACTAAAATTGGGATACCGAGAGCTTTGGCTTTTCGGGAACCAGATATTTTTTCAGTAAATTCTAGTGCGTTAAGTTTTTTATCATCTTCTTCCATATTTTAAGATTCTTCGCTAAGATTAAATGCGGCAATAAAAATTAAAAAATAACGTCTGTTTTCGCATTGACAGTCTAATCCGCATTTTACGTTATTCCTTCCATTAGGAGAATTTAATGAAAAACATTTCATTTTTGATTTTGGTTACTCTTTTTCTTTCCGCTTGTGCGACTCAAAAGATCTATATTTCTGAGGACACAAATGACGGACGGATTGCAACACAAGAAGGAACTTCTCATTTCTTTATCGCAGGTATTGGACAAACAAAAGAATATTCTGCTGCTCAGGTTTGTGATGATCGTCCAGTTGTTGCGGTGGAAACTAGTTATTCGTTTCTGAACGGTCTTCTCGGTGCGATCACTTACGGGATCTATTCACCACGATCTTATGCAATCTATTGTGGAAGAAGGGCAAAACCAACTAACTAGTTTAAAACTAAACCTGTTTTCATTGGGAGGTATCTACCTCCCTTTTTTTTTGCCCTTGCCAAATTTTTCAAAATCATGTCTCTGATGTCTCTTTGTCTCTGGGTGGAATTAAGTGGAAAAGTCCGACTTTTTTGTTGACATAATAATCCCAAACACCATACTTTGGTTAGTGACCAAACTTTGGAGCTGAGGGGGTGGGGGATGTTGGCGATAGTGAAAGACACAAAAATAAGTATTAAGTTTGAGAAGGATCTTATAGATAAAATCAAACTTTATGCGGCAAATAATGAAATGGATCAATCCAAAGTAGTAAGGCTTGCAGTGAAGAAGTTTTTAAACGAGTCGCCGGTTGAAATAAAACGATCGGCAAGAAAAGCAAATTAGAAGAGAACGTTGGGGGGAGTTGTCCTTCGGCGGGAGTCTGACCTCAGTGGCAGAGTTCCCACGAGCCACACCCCCAACCCCTCCTTCGCGCCAATAGAAGCGAAAAGTATTCGGAGAATCATCAGCGAAGCTGATCAACTGGGCGGGGGATTTTAATATTCTGGTCTAAAAACTGTGTCACATTAATTTTTACCCGCCCTACCTCGATACTCGTCGGAACAGGAAGTTCCGCGAGCAGTAGCGTAAAGCATCGAACGTATTTATAGCTTAGGTGTGATCATATCCTCTGGTTTTACCCATTGGTCGAATTGTTCTGCGGTCAGAAGTCCCAATTTGATTCCTGTTTCTTTCAAAGTGGAATTGTTTTTGTGAGCTGTTTTTGCAATCTTTGCAGCGTTATCGTAACCGATGTGCGGATTGAGTGCAGTAACTAACATGAGTGAGTTGTTCAAGTTGTGTTGGATGTTTTCCTTGTTCGGCTCGATTCCACGCGCACAATGTTCTTCAAAGGAAATGGCCGCATCGGAAAGAAGTCGGATCGAATTCAATACATTGAAAATGATCACAGGTTTGAAAACATTCAATTCGAAGTTTCCGGAAGCACCGCCTACGTTTACGGCTACATCGTTTCCGATCACTTGTGCGGCAACCATAGTCATCGCTTCGGATTGAGTCGGATTTACTTTGCCGGGCATGATGGATGATCCCGGCTCGTTTTCAGGAATGCTGATTTCTCCGATTCCGCAACGTGGTCCCGAAGCAAGCCATCTGATATCGTTTGCGATCTTCATAAGAGAAGCGGCGATTGTTTTCAAAACACCGCTGACTTCGACAAGAGAGTCGTGCGCGGCCAATGCTTCAAACTTGTTTTCAGCGGTAACAAAAGGAAGTCCTGTTTCCTTTGCAATTGCTGCAGCACCTTTTACGGCAAATTCAGGATGGGTATTGAGTCCTGTTCCTACTGCCGTTCCTCCGAGCGCCAAACGGTAAACAGACGGTAATACCCTTTCCACTCTTTCGATTCCGTAGGTCAATTGTTGTACATAACCTGAAAATTCCTGACCCAAGGTGAGAGGAGTCGCATCTTGAAGGTGGGTTCTTCCGATCTTAATTACGGATTGGAATGTTTCCGATTTTTTTTGCAGAGTGGTGCGTAGAGTTTTCAGAGCAGGGATAAGTTTATGAACCAGTTGTTCTCCTGCGGCAATGTGCATTGCGGTTGGAAAAGTATCGTTGGAGCTTTGTGCTTTGTTTACATCATCGTTCGGATGGATCGGTTTTTTGGAACCCATCGTTCCGCCTGTCATTTCAATGGCACGATTGGAGATCACTTCATTCACATTCATATTGGTTTGTGTGCCGGAACCGGTTTGCCAAACTACCAATGGAAAATGATCGTCTAGTTTTCCGGAAATAACTTCATCAGCGGCTTTAAGAATCAGATCTTTTTTATCTGCGGGAAGAATTCCCAATTCATGATTTACGATGGCTGCGGATTTTTTGAGAATCCCGAAAGCACGAATCATTTCTCTGGGGAAACGATCTCCGCCAATTTTAAAATGATGCAATGATCTTTCTGTTTGTGCTCCCCAATATCTGCTGGATTCAACTTCTATCTCGCCCATTGAATCTGATTCTTTTCTAGTGCTCATAAATCCTCTTAATAAACTTTGTTCTTCCTATTTTATAAAATAAAATATAATGAAAAGGAAAAACAAAAAAAGCGATCCCAAAAGAATCGCTTTTTTCATCAAGAGATATGTTTGAATTAAAAAGGTTTGAAAATCGCTAAATAAGCGGCAAGGAAACCCAAAATAGGGAAACCGAACCATAAAATTTTAGCATAACTTTGTCTTTTATACACCAATGTAAGCAATCCGCCAAACAAAAGCCAGATTACAATTTTCGCATAAACCCAACCTGGCCAGGAAGCATGGGGAATTCCCAATCTTGCCATCATTCCGAATCCGGCAACTATGAGAAAAATCAGACCGAATCCATGTGTGGCAGCAGCAATTGCTTTCCATTTATTTCCTGATTTTGTTCCTCCGTTGATGGTAAAAAGAGCAACCCCACCCAATGAGAGAAAGAGCAAAAATATTCCCACCATGTGCATGAGTTTGTAAACTTGATAAGACATAAAGAACCTTTCCTATATATAGTACTACTTCATCCTTAACAAATGGTTTTATTTATCTATAGTTTTTATGAAACGGTTTTAAAAAAAAGCTAGTGAGCCTCGGATTCCCATTCAATCTCACAGCAAAACGTATGGATAAAACCAAGACATTGATTCTCATTCGCGGCCTTCCCGGCAGTGGAAAAACTTCCTTTGCCGAACTTCTTTCCGAAGGAGGAAAGTATCCGGTATTTTCAGTGGATTCGTATTTTACAAACAAAGACACTGGAGAGTATCAATTTAATTACAAAGAGAACCATCTGGCTTATAAAGAATGCGAAAACAATACAAAACTAGCTATGGAATCATCCATGGAAAAGGTATTTGTAGATAATACATTCACCTTGGATTGGGAAATGGAACCTTATTTCAAATTGGCATCTAGTTACGGTTATTCGGTGTTTATCTTAACTTTGGAAAACAGACATAGCGGGGAAAATGTTCACGGACTTACGGATGAACAGCTATTGAAAATGGCAAAGACTTATAAACTGGAATTGTTACCGGAAAGATTGAGAGAGAAAAAATAAGAGGAGGTTACGAGTTCGTGCGATCAGAAATAGGAAAAGGATGATAAAAGAAAGGGCGGCGGGGAGAATCAAAGGACTCACACTGCAAATGTCGTGAAACACCTGCAGCGCAAGTAAAACGGGAGATTATCTCCAGTTGTTTGTTTTTGGTTTTGCGATGTTTACTTTCATCTCACGGTTCAAAATGTTTTTACCGTTCAATTCTTTGATCGCGTTGTCTGCTTCTTGACCATCTTTCATTTCGATAAAACCGAAACCTTTAGATCTGCCTGAGTATTGGTCAGTAATTATCTTTGCAGAAGTTACAGCACCATGTGCTCCGAAAAGTTCGCCGAGTTTTCCCTCGGTCATATCATAAGAAAGGTTGCCCACGTAGATGTTTACTGACATAAAATGTCCTCTAAAAGTTTAATTTGGACTCCGAAATTTGGATTTCGCAACGACAGAAAACCCAGTTTGAAATGGGGTTGGGTAGAGAACTTCTTTAGAGGACTGCAGGGAAACTTAAGAACCAAGCTATCGGCGTGCAAGCTACAGAAAGGACTACTTCGGCGGTGAAAAATCTATAATACTCTGAATCTCCACCAGTCTATTTCCTGCCGATAAAAAAGCAACAGGAAAGATAGACTCAAAGTATTATTATGATTTTTTTTTTGAACAAGGATCAGTGGTGGTGGTGCCCGCCCGGTCCATGCACATGCCCATGTTTCAGTTCTTCCTTGGTTGCTTCGCGGATTGACTGGATAATTACATCAAAATGAAGTGTTTCTCCAGCTAACGGGTGATTGCCGTTCAAAATTACATCGGTTTCCCGAACTTCATGTAAATAAAGCACCATAGGACCGTCGGCGGAATCCGTTTGGAATTCCATACCGATTTCCAGTTCTGCTTCCGGCGGTAGTTCGCTTTTGGGCACTTGGAAAACCAATTTTTCATCATATGTCCCATAACCATTTTCAGGAGAGACGACTACTTTTTTAGAGTCACCGCTTACTAAACCTTCCAATTCATTTTCTAATCCGGGAATGATATTACCGGAGCCATGAAGGTATAATAGTGGTTCATCGGACTTGTCCAGAGTCGCACCCTGGGAATTTGTAAGATGGTAGGAGAACCCTACAACCTTTCCTTTGCTGATTGAATTTGACATATTCATTACAATTTTAAAGTGGAAAAAAATACTGCAACCGAATAAAAGATTGGTATAAAACCATTGGTGAGGAAATTTCATACTCGGTATTAACATTCAATATGAACTGGTCTCTTCTTATACAAGTCCTTGGCGGTCTGGGAATTTTTATCTACGGGATGAAACTCCTCAGCGAATCATTACAACGTGTTGCTGGTGAAAGATTACGCTCCTTTCTTTCTTCTATGACAAAAAACAGAGTCTCTGCGGTTTTAAGCGGGACTTTGATTACTGCAACCATTCAGTCTTCTTCTGCTACAACGGTTTTGGTTGTAGGCTTTGTGAATGCTGGACTCATGCAACTGACGCAAGCAGTCGGTGTCATCATGGGAGCAAACATTGGAACTACGGTCACTGCGTGGATTGTCTCCTTATTAGGTTTCAAATTCAACATTGCCTCGTTTGCTTTGCCTGCAATCGCCCTGGGAATGATATTACATTTCTCTAAAAAAGAAAGCAGATCCGGTTGGGGAAGTTTTCTCATTGGATTCGGATTTTTGTTTTTGGGATTGGATTATTTAAAATCATCCGTTCCCGATTCTGCAAAAAGCCCGGAAACATTTCAGTTTTTGCAGCAATATACGAATATGGGATTCAATACGATCCTTCTGTTTGTATTGATCGGAACCCTGTTAACAATTGTAATTCAATCTTCTTCCGCTTCCACAACCATTACGATCACTCTCGCTTTTTCGGGATTTATACCGATTGATGCGGCTTATGGTATGATTTTGGGTGAAAATATCGGAACCACTATCACTGCAAACCTTGCTGCCATACCGGGAAACCGAAATGCGAAAAAAGCCGCACTTGCACACACCATGTTTAATATAATCGGAGTTATCTGGGCTTTGGTCTTTTTCAAACTTTTCACCGGCATTGTGGATGATTTGATTCCCGGAGATCCTTTGACAGACAAAGAATCCACCAGATTTCATATTTCCCTTTTCCATACTCTTTTCAATGTTACAAATACTTTTTTTATGATTTGGTTTGTGGACACTCTGTCCAGATTTGTAAGCTGGATTGTAGACGGATTCGGACCGCTTAAGGAAAAGGAAAGAGATTCGATTCAACTTTTGCAATCAGGTGCGGTAAAAACTACTGAACTCGCCATGGTAGAACTTTCCGAGTTCACCAAAAAAATCATTCGGGAGACTTACGATTTTTTCCCGCTTACGGAACAGATTCTACTTCGTCCTTTTGATCCTGCAAAAGCGGCCCAAGTCCTTAAAAAAGAAGAGGAATTGGATCTGGTTCGTTCTCAAGTTCTTACCTACCTCAACCAAATCCAGGAATCCGGTGTTACCGGAACTTACGGAAAGGATGTGCTCGGGATCATGGAACGTGTGAAATCCATTGAAGAGATGGGTGACAACTTTGCATCTATCGCACGTAAGGTGAAAAAAGCCCATAGGCAGAAAGTGTCTTTGGACAAACCTTTCGAATCTGCGATCAAGGAACAACTGGATTTACTCAAACATCACTATGACTTGTTGCTTTCCAATTTAGAAAAGAGCGAGTCGTTCGATATTTTAGGAAACCCTCAAATTCGAAATCAGAGCCGTGAATATCGTTTTGAAATGATTCGTTCTTTGAAAAAGAATGAGAGCAAAGTCAGAAAGAAAAAGTATCAAAAGAGATCCAATTTTCTACCGGCTCTTTTGTATCGTGATGTTTCTCGGAACCTGGACAATATCTCCCGTTTCCTAAATACCTCGATTTACGCGGATGTGTAAAGCTTAGTTTAACTTTCCTTATACGAAATCTCTGTGCCATTCGGCACAGGGCTTTTCATACAATTTCAAATAGAATAAAAGTAATGTCATCTTCGGGTGACGTTGTTTTGATCCTGGTTCGGATATGATCTTCCATCATCTGATAAAGATTTGTAACCGGTTCACCCCATTTTTCCTGTAGCCATTTCAAAAGTTCTTTTTCTCCCGATCCGTCAGCAAAAGATTTGTTTCCTTTTTCATCTCTTTCCCATGTTTCCCAGAGTCCGTCCGTAAAAAGTAAAATCTTATCACCGATGGAAAGTTCATACACTTCTTCCGGATAAATCAGTTCTTTGGAAAATCCGATCAGCTTTCCTTTCGGGCGAATGGGCAAAATGATCTTTTCTTTGCATTTGAACCAATACAATGGAGGATGCCCTGCATTTGCTACTTTCAGTAATTTTTGATTCAGATCCAGATAAATGGCCGAGGCAGTAAGGAATTGGTTTTTGTAATTGCCAACTAACGACTGATTGATTCTTTCGAGGATTTTTCCCGGGCTACTGGCAAACTGGGTGGAGCTAGTGTAGGCGATTTTTAACATAGCGGCTTCAATTGCCGCAGGCACTCCATGGCCGGTTACATCTGCGATCAAACAACTGATTTCGGAATTTCCCAGATTGGCAATATCGTAAAAATCACCTCCTACGAGAGAGGCGGGGATATAACCTGCTTTGATTCGGATTCCATCCGGTTCGGGAATTTGTTGGGGGAGAGTCGATTCTTGAAGTTTTTGCGCTAAAACCAGCTCCTTTTGAAATGCGATTAACTTTTGTTTGTCGATTTCGGCCTTGATTTGAATTCTTTCTTTTTCTTTTCGAACCATGGAGATCCGATCTCCCAATCCGAAAGCCATCAGATTCACTTCGATTGCCATTGAGATTTGGAATGAATTTTCCGTGAAAACATTCACAGGAAGAAATCCCATATATTTCAAAAGGGATGCGATTCCTCCGACTATGACTACTAAAAATGCCAAAAAGAAAAATCGTGCAGGACGATAATGTTTTTTAAATGCAACGTAATAGGCAACGATCAATGTTAAAAATGCCAGAAACATGGAGAAGATATCCCCTGTTTCGTTCATGGAACGATAGGATAAAAAGGGAAGTAGTAATAAACAAATTACCGGGAAACACATTAGATAAATAAACAACTTGTAGGCGGTTGGTGAATTTTCCTTTAGGTTCATCATTGTAATGCACATGGGAAATATGGTGAGTAAAAAGATAAAATAAAGTATGTTGTGTAAGTTCCAGACAAAGTAGGGATGATTTTGCAAAAAGAAAAAAGGAAGATGTCCGTTGAGTGATAATTGGAACAAGGTGGAAGAAAAAACAAGATAGATTACGTAATAAATATAGGCTTTGTCTTTTACCAAAAAAAATACAAACACGTTGTAAAGAGTCATCACCCCGACAATTCCGAAATAGATGCCCTGAAGGATGTTGTCTTCCATTGCGAATTCATAAAAATCTTTTTCCTTTGCAATGTAGAGTGGAACGGACATGGAACTTTGCGTTCCCACTCGGATAAAGATGGTTCTTGTTTCACCCGGTGACAAGCTAACCAAATGACCAAACCCTCTGTATTTTACTTCTCTTGCGGAAAAAGGATAAAGCCTGCCTTGCGATTTTTTCCCCCAGGAATCATCCGAGTAAAGATCGTAAAAATCAATTTCATCTAACAACGGATATTTGATGAAAGCGATTATATTCGCCACAAAAGCCGAATTGTTTGAGAGATGAAAACAAAACCAATAATCCGATTCAGTGTTTCCAAAATTGGGAACTACACCGTTTGTATCCTTGAATACCAGATTTTTTTTGGAATCAATGATGGGTTGGATGCCCAATAAAGAATTGTTAGTACTGAAATACTTGAGATAGGGAGAAAGATCCAATTTCCCTTCCAGACTGTTCACTTCTAAAATGGTTTGAGATGGGCAGACTGGGCTTTGTGACTCTGCGATGATTGGAAGATGAAAAAAAAGAAAGCTAAAACCGAAAAACCAAATCCTTTTTAGAATCGACGAAGGTTGAAAACAATTCCTGGGTGTGTTTTTTGTATCCATGGTCGAAGAAGGCTTCTACATTAAATCAGAAGCCTTCCTTTGTAAATCTGTTTGTGGAATCAAAACAAGATTATACTTAAACTTTAAGTTGTGACAGGCTGAATGCCTGCAAGAATCCTTAGAGATTCGTATGCTTTGTCTTTTTGAGCTACTTTTGTTTTGTTCACTGCTTTTCGGATGATAACATCCCACTGTTTTTCAGGGTGTTCGCCTTTCATGTTTTCCAACATTTCCAGTACGTCCTCATCATCGCTCGCGTTGAAAATCTCTTCTTCGTCGTAACGAAAGAGACCAAATAAACCATCAATGTAGTCACCTACACTCATGCTTTCCTTTTGGCCTGGTGTGATTTTCTTTTTCTCCATTTTTCGCAGATCTCTTTCTCTGCGTTCTAATTCTGTGCGTTTCATGGTCTGGACCTCTTTCGAGTCTCTTTTCTTATTCTACAGCCATCATTTTGCGATGCCAACCCCCTGGACAGAAAAAAGCCTAAAAATTGTCTCGATTTCTAGCGGGGATCGGAGTTCTATGAGAAAGAATGTTGTTCCGGGCTCAACTTTCCCTTCTGATTGCCATGATTCTGCTTTTTCAGGCAATATTCCTGAACAGCGGCCTTCTCGGTTATTGTTTGGAAGACGGTGCGAAAATTTGCGAATGCAATCATGGATCTCGCAAAGAGCTTCATAAAAATCCGGAAGATGAAATGTTTTCCAAAGAAAGAGTGACCGTTTCTTCCCATGACGATCACAAACAGAGCACCAAAGTTTTGCCTAGCTGTCATTCTTCAAAGTCGGGAGAGACTCACCTTTGTTCTTGTAAAAAGAACAAATCCCAAGCGTCTGCTTTGCGAAATTTCCACCAAACGTGGAATTACCAAACAAACTCTTCCGAAGTTTCCATACGATATGATATTTTATTTTCTATCGTGATCCTTTCCGATATTCCAAAAGAAGGATTTGATCCTTCTCCTTTTTTCCCACCCAAAGCTTAAATCCGGGAAAGCCTTCGGGCTCTTGCCTGTGGAACACTAAATCCATTTCGCATTCATTGTGCACGAAAAGAAGTGCACAGTTTCCGTTTATTGTTTAGTTCAACTAACAAATTTAAGTTTTATTTTACTTCGAGGAAATATGAAAAAGTTATTATATATGATCAGTATTGCGATTTTCGTGTTCGCAAATTGCAAAGAAAAAGAGAAGTCGGATGATGCAACTAATCTGGGTTTGCTTGCGATCGTTGCGAATCTGGGTTCGGGAATTACGGAAATCCCGTTTCAAATGGTGGCGGGATCGGATACTGCACCAAAATGCAATCAACTGACCACAGGACATTCGGGTTCCGTAATGGATACAAAACATATCTCGGAAAGTATGAATTTTTACTTAAGAGATGCGAGGTTTTATATTCACGATGTAAAGCTTGTGAAAGCGGACGGGTCTACAGTTGATTTTACTCTAACTTCCGATAACAAATGGCAGACTTCCAAAGTAGCTTTTCTGGATTTTGAAGATAAAACAGGCGACTGTACGGGGACTACTGAAACAAATACCAGCATCAAAGGAACGGCACCATCAGGTAGTTATGTGGGCATTCAATTCAAAGTGGGTGTTCCTTTCGACTTGAATCATCTAAACAGTACGACTGCGGACGCTCCTTTGAATAATTCGGCAATGTTTTGGGCATGGGCATCCGGATATATTTTTATGAAGTTTGATTGGGTTACGAAAGACGGTGCTTCTACAAACGGAACTTTTCATCTGGGAAGCGGCGGATGCAATGGATCCGGTACCTCCATACTAACTACATCATGTACATACCCAAATCGCCCGACTGTTACAATCAAAACTTCCGGAAGCGTAGCTTGGAATCCTACTGCAAACCCTGTGTATTTCGATATAAAAAGTTTGGTTAGCGGGACAAATACGAATCCTAATAGCGGTGGTGCGGCACTTACCTGTATGGCAGGAAATACAACGGCGGCGTGTAAGACACTATTGAATAACGTCGGAGTAAATGAAACCGACGGAGCTACATTGACAGTGCAAAGTGCGTTTTATTTGAAACCTTAAAGGGAAACGGGGGAGAGGTTTTTACTTTTCCCCATTTAGTTTTTTATAATGTATTAATGTGGATGTTGATTATGGAACAGCCGTTATGCTGAGGTTTTTTATGAAATTATATAAAGTATTATTGTTATTAGGAATCTTGAATTTTACAAATGTTTGCGTTCCCGATTTTTTAGATCTCAAAAAATCAAAAGACGATAACAATCTATTGCTACTTGCCTTGGCTCTCAGCCAAGGTTCCGGTTGGGTTTGGAATTTGCCTCCCGGTTTTCCTATACCGACGGTTCCTTCGGAAAATCCGATGTCTCAGGCCAAGGTGGACTTGGGCAAGTTTTTGTTTTATGATAGTAAACTCTCGGCAAACGAATCCATGGCCTGCTCTTCCTGTCATTTCCAAAACCTGGCATTTTCGGATGGAAAGACAACTCCTTCGGGAATCACTTCGGAAGCACATCCGAGAAACGCGCAACAGTTAAGCAATGCGGCCTACCATCCCCGTCTAACATGGAGTAATCCCTTGTTGAAAACATTGGAACAACAAGCACGTGTTCCTATGTTTTCATTGGCACCTCCGGAACTAGGTCTTGCGAATGAAGATTATTTGGGAAAATTGAAATCCGATTCCAATTATCAAAAATTATTTTCCGCAGCGTTCGGAAACGGAGACTCTGCTGTTACCGAACAGAATGTACGGTTTTCATTGGCAAGTTTTCAAAGAACGATGATTTCCGGTTATTCTCCTTATGATAAGGCTACCAACGGAAACCGTTCCGCCATGTCTGCATCTGCAACCAGAGGGGCTAGTATTTTCAACGGGGAAGTCGCGGAATGTTTTCACTGCCACGGGGGATTCAATTTTACGGATACTACCCTTCATACAAAACAGACTTCGGAAGAGTTTGCATATCATAATAATGGAACTCATACACAGGCAGAATATCTTGCATTACCAATAAACAAACGTGGACTTGAAGAAATTACCTTACTTGCTTCCGATCAAGGAAAATTTAGAGCACCTAGTCTTCGTAATGTGGGAGTGACTTTTCCTTATATGCACGATGGAAGCATTATGTGTGATGATTCTGCGAATCCCGGACATCCGACCGGTGTGGCCAGTGGTGCTACTCTTGAAACTTGTGCACGCAATGCGCTTGGAAAAGTGATCGATCAGTATGTTGCGGGAGGAAAAGGGCATCCGAATGTCGACACCACTTTGATCCGCCCTTTCTCTTTGCAGCCTTCCGAAAAAACGGATTTGATCAATTTTCTTTTGGCATTGACCGATTCCGAATTTTTAACCGATTCCAAGTTTTCCAATCCGTTCCAATGATATGTTTTTTGAAGAGATAGTGAAAATCTGATAACAAATCATTCGATGACCAAACCCTATTTGAATACAATGCATAACAAACGATTTCCCTTTTTTTTCCTTCTTTCAGTATTATTCTCCAGTGGTTGCACATTCGGTTCCATTGGAGATGCGAACGCAGAAAAATTGACCATTCTTCAAAACCTATTGACCCAAATCAATGAAATCCGTACCAGCTTACAAAGCCAGGTGGTCTTGTATGATGATCAGTCGGATGATTCTCTCGGTAGATTCAATCTGATCAGCAATAACATTACCTATTCGATTACGGTTCAATCGGCAGTTTTGAAAATCGATTCGGGGAGTTATCGAATCAACCCCAGCAATCGGTTGTTTGGTTCTATAAATGCAAGCTCTTCTGTTTCCGTAAAAACACATACTCCTTATACGGTTCCTTTGGATTTGCCTACGACTGATCCGTATGGCAAATCGTATTCTTATATAGGTAGTTCCGTCTTGAATTCGTTTTTTACGGCGAATGCGCAGACGGATACGGGGTATGCCTATAGTGTTCCGAATTTAACAACCATTACAGATGCGCCGGTCGGGGTGGTATCACTTGTGTCCATGTCGATCCCGGAATGGTATTGGGATTTGCAGATTATACGTCAGAGCGATAATTCTATTATAAAAACGCAAATTTATCTGAAACCGGGAACAAAAATGATTTCTCCCAAATGCAGAATCCCTGTGGACGGTGCCCGTAAAACTCCCGTTCCCATTTCACTTCAGTATTCCAATATCTTCAAGGATCGGATCTATCTATCGCAGACTTATACTTTTTTACAGACTTTATTTGCCAACTATCCTAGTTTTATTGGGAGCACTTCCTCTCTTGTCATCGCCGAATTTTCCGCGACCGACTTATACAAGATCTTAAGTGACAATCTTTCAACGGAAGATCTGATCTTTTTTGTCCCCGGATGTTTTCCCAACGTAGAGTTGCGGTAAGGGAACATTTTAGTGAAACCAACTAACAACAATCAATCAAAAATCATTCCAATGAAATCCAGTTTTTCAAATTTACCTTTTTTTCTTTTCTTCTTTTTCATCGTTTTTGTTTTTTCCGGTGAAATGTCCGCTCATCACACAGGTTCGTCTGACAGTCCTAATGCGACTGCCCGATTCGTCGATCCGTTTACCGGAAAAAGAGAGAAACCTAGCAATTATTTGGTGATCACTCAGGATTATTACAAATCAACTAGAGAGAACAGCAATCTGTTCACAACGACCGCATTCGCTGAAATGAATTTTTTCGGAGGAAGGTTTGCGCTGAATGCCGCTGTTCCCTGGAATTATTATCAGCAAAGAAATCGGGAGGATGCGGCGAGAGTTGGGAAAAGCTACTTAGGTTTCAAATACCAACCTTTCTTTGATTTGGATAAATCTTATTTTTTTGTGATCGAAGGGTCGGTAGGATTTCCTTCCGGCCCAGATACGGATCGTTTTACCGGAGGAAATTATTATGCCGGTGCCGGTTATCTGAAGTTAGGTTATCTCTACGAAAAATGGTCGTTTGTTACCAAGCTCGGTGGCCTCCAACCTTTGACCCGTCCACAACCGAACAATCTCCAGGACAACGACGGGATTCCCTATTGGTTGCGACTTCCGTCCGCGACTCCACCTACGCCGGAGTATGAATTCAAAAAAACGGCAATTCTTTCCGCCTACGTTACTTATTATTTGATGCCTGAGATTTCCATATTTACAGGGATCTTATACCGCAATCCTTATAACGGAGTGGACTTCTCAGCTAGCAAGGATAAGCTGAACCCTCAGTATTTTACGGAAGGGTCTCTCGGGTTTTCGTGGAATTTTTCGGAAAAATACAACTTCAACGTAGCTTATAGATACCCGTTTCAGAGGGATCGGGACTACAGACTCTATCATTCCGCCTGGACATTTGCCTTTTCCATGGAGTGGGGAAGCGATTGACAGTAAGAGCCGGATTTCTACTCTGCAAGGAAATCGCTTAAAATAGAGAAATCCATAAAAAGGTAATCACATGAGTAACGTTGAAATCGTACCAGTTGGAGAACTTCCACCAGTAGGAGTTGTGCCGAAAAAAATGCACGCACAGGTCATTCGTCCGGAGCGTTATGGGGAACCAACCAAGTCCTTTCAAACAGAAGTAATCGATGTTCCCGAAATTGCACCTAACGAAGTGCTAGTTGCCGTTATGGCGGCAGGTGTAAATTATAATAACGTATGGGCCGCCCTCGGATATCCTGTCGATGTCATCGGTGCCAGAAACAAAAAAGGCGAACCGGAAAAATTCCATATCGGCGGATCGGATGCATCCGGTATCGTTTATAAAGTCGGATCGGAAGTCAAAAATGTCAAAGTAGGCGATGAAGTTGTAGTTCACTGTGCGATGTGGGACCCGAAAGACCCTTGGGTGGTTGCCGGAAAAGATCCTATGTTCGCTCCGAGCCAAATCATTTGGGGATATGAATCCAACTGGGGATCTTTCGCGCAATTTTGTAAAGTACAGGATCATCAATGTTTGCCTCGCCCTCAGCATCTGACTTGGGAAGCTTCCGCAGCATATATGTTAGTTGCTGCTACAGCATATCGCATGTTACATCATTGGAAACCGAACGATGTTAAACAGGATGACGTAGTTCTCATCTGGGGTGGTGCCGGCGGACTCGGTGCTATGGCAATCCAAATCGTAAAGGCAGCGGGCGGAATTCCAATTGCAGTCGTATCTTCCGATGACAAAATCGATTTCTGTAAAAACCTTGGCGCTGCAGGTGTGATCAACCGTAACAAGTTCAAACATTGGGGTGCGATTACATCCGAGATCAACAAACCGGAAGTATTCGGTCAATGGACCAAAGATGCGCGCGAGTTCGGTAAAGCGATTTGGGACATTGCAGGCAAAGGCAAAAACCCTCAAATCGTTTTCGAACATCCGGGCGAAAGCACTCTTCCTACTTCCACATTTGTTTGTGAAACCGGCGGTATGGTCGTGATCTGTGCGGGAACATCCGGTTTCAATGCAACGTCTGACCTTCGTTATCTGTGGATGAGACAAAAACGTCTGCAAGGTTCTCATTTCGCGAACGACGATAATTGCCGCGACCTGAACAATCTTGTGATTCAAAAGAAAGTCGATCCTGTTCTTGCAAAAACTTACGAGTTCAACCAAACGGGGGAATGCCATCAGTTGATGCGGGAAAACAAACACCCAGCAGGAAACATGTCAATCCTTGTCGGAGCAAAAACCACAGGACTTGGGTCTAAATAAACGTTCGATGCTTCGGGCTCCTGTGCGCGTGACATCCTGTCACGACGCACGAGCTTCGACCGTCCTGGCCTCGCCACCGCCGGAAGCATCTCACTTGTTTTTAAGAGTAGAATACATTGATGAATTTTTAATTGTCTGAGGGCGCCTCTCCCACAGATCGATCGGAGATTCACCTTTAATACATTAGGTGGGAGACCGGGCTCTTCCGCGACTCCGCATCCGCTTCGGTCCTTCGGACGGTGACCTGGCGGTCTCCTCGCTCCGATCCCTGGTGCTTTGAGATCATCCTAGGCGAACGGTAAAGAAAGGAAATTTTTAGAATACTATCCCCGCCCTATCGACATTGGGAGGGGTGAACCACCCGCCACCCAATGCTTTCCATTTACCACAAATGGATTTTTTTGACAACGCTCTCTTTAATTCTGTCCTTTTTTTTATAAATTTGTTCGCCTTTTTGCCTCTTTGACTTTACTCATACCGATTTGATTCAAGATATCTCTTACCATGAAACAAAAACTGAACCTAATCACATTAGGAGTATCCGACTTACAAAAGTCCCTGCTATTTTATGAACAAGGCCTCGGCTGGAAAAAATCAAGCGCTAGTCAGGAATCTGTCGCCTTTTTTCAGTTAAATGGCCTGGTGTTGTCCTTGTTTTCAAGAGAAGCTTTGGCGGAAGATGCCCACCTTAGCGCAGAGGGAACCGGGTTTTCCGGAATCACCATCGCTTATAATGCAGCCAGCGAAAAAGAAGTGGACGAAGTGATTGAAAAGGTTCGTTCTCTTGGAGCAAAGATTCTAAAAACCCCGCAGAAAGTTTTCTGGGGCGGATACAGCTCCTACTTTGCCGATCCGGACGGACATATTTTCGAAGTGGCGCACAATCCTTTTTTTCCTTTGAACGAAAAGGGAGAGGTCGTATTACCGGACTAATTTGCTAAACGCATATTAAGAGTTAAGCGCCATTGAGCATATTTTTACGAAAAATATGAAAAAATCTGTCGTTTCTCCTTTCAGGAACGCTATATTAAGGAAGATTCACAAATCCAATTATTGACTTTTCGCTCTAATTCAAGATAATTTACATATGAAGGTAGAAAGCAGGCAAGAATTGATTCAAACGCTTTCTGATGTTAAACCAAAGCTCGAATCTGATTTTGGGGTTTTGCAGATTGGTATTTTTGGATCCTTTGCGAAAGACAAAATTAATTCAAATAGTGATGTAGACATCTTCGTCGATTTAAAAAATCCCAATTTTGACTCTCTGGCCGGACTTCAAATCTTCCTCGAAAATCTTCTTGAAAGAAATGTCGATTTAATTAGAAAAAGAAATCTGATTAAACTCTCTTTCTTGAAGCGCATTCAAAAAGATCTTATTAATGTCTGAAGAAATTAAAGAAAGATTCGAATTTATTACTGAATCCATTCTTCTTATTGAAACTAGATTTAAAAAAATTAAATTCCCTGATGATTTCATAAATTCTGACGAAGGTTTAACCATTCTCGACTCCATTGCTATGAGGCTTCAAACCATCGGCGATAATATAAAGTCCATCGTTAAAATTGACTCTAATTTCCTAAAAAATTATTCCAGCACTGATTGGGAAAAAATTATGAAAATGAGAGATGTCATTTCTCATCATTATGAAGGTCTTGATCACGAAATTATCTTTAATATCTGTAATGAGAAGTTGGATAATCTAAAAACTACCGTTAATCTTATTCTAAAACAACTCAACGGCGCATAACTACGCCTTACCGCTACGCTGCGGGATTCACTCCGTTCACCCTTGCTCGGGCTGAAGCCACATTGTCCTCCGTCACGTTTCTTGCTTAGCAAGAAAACGCGCCGACGCTAACGCCTGCATCGCAGGCTCAGCTACGGACAACGTCGGTAAGGCTAGTTCGTTATGCGAAATCGCTGTAAAATGAGTATAAAATACCTTAAAAAATTAAAAAAACGAGAAAAGTCCTTCGCTTGACTTTTGAAGATTTATCAAGAAATTTGAAATATGATCGCCGTCGATTCTTTAGATAAAACAAGCATTCAGCAATCTTTACGAAATCATAAAGAAGAGCTACATTCTTTGGGCGTTCAGGCTATTTACATTTTCGGCTCAGTCGCAAGAAAAGAGGCACAGCCAAATAGTGATATTGACTTTCTTGTTACTTTCAAATCCGGGATGAAAAATTTTGATAATTATATTAATCTTACTTTCTTATTAGAAGATTTGTTTGAAGTGAAAGTCGACCTACTTACTTCTGATTCTATTGCCGGTTCTATCAAACAATCTATTGAAAATGAGTCTATTTTAATTGAAGTCTGATCTAGATTACATTAATCACATTTATGGAGAAATTCTTTTCTTAAGAGAAGAGTTCAATAAAATAAACAAAGACTCTTTCTTAATTAATAATGTTCTTAAACGTGCTTTTGTTAGAAGTATTGAAATTATTGGGGAAGCTTCAAATAAACTTTCTGATTCTTTTAAAAAGAAATACCCGGATCCCGAATGGAGAAAATTTGCGGCAACTAGAAACCACCTTGTTCATGGATACTTTATTGTAGATTATGATATAGTTTGGGATCTTGTTGAGAATAAAATTCCTACCCTTTACTTACAAATTGCAGAAATCATTGAGAAAGAAAAAACTCTCTTCGATTAACCACAGCGACTTCGTATAACCACGCCTTACCGCTACGCTTCGGGATTCACTCCGTTCACCCTTGCTCGGTCTGCGACACATTGTCCTCCGTCACGTTCCTTGCTTAAGCAAGGAAACGCGCCGACGCTAACGCCTCCTCAGAGAGGCTCAGCTACGGACACCGTCCGTAAGGCGCTAGTTCGTTAAGCGAAATAGAGGTAATGTATGCCTCAGGACATTGGTAATACTTTTGTATAAAAAATACCAAAGGGGGAATAAAATAAGGAAAAATTAATTGATTCAGTAATAAATTCTGTATATATTAGAAATATACATGAAACTGCCTGATTTCTCCTTAATTGAAGGTTTCGAGTGGGATAATGGGAATATTGATAAAAATTGGATTAAACATAAAGTTAAACCAGGAGAAATTGAAGAAATTTTCTTTAATGAACCTATACTTATTGCACATGATGAAAATCATTCCGAAAGAGAAGTAAGATTTGCTGCCTTAGGAATTACTAACTCTTCGAGAAGGCTATTCGCTGTTTTCACTGTACGTAATAATAAAATTAGAATTATTTCTGTCAGAGATATGAGTAAAAAAGAGAGAAAAGTTTATGAAAACTATCAAAAAGAAAATCCCTAAATTCAAATCTACTGACGACGAAATTGAATTTTGGGATAAAAATGAAGCTACTGATTTTTTCGATTTTCAAAATCCGGAGAGAATAACATTCCCTAACCTTAAACCTTCTACTAAAATGATCTCTCTCAGATTGCCTGAAGCTTTATTAGAAAGACTTAAAACCTTAGCGAATAAAAATGATGTCCCTTATCAATCGCTCATCAAAATTTTACTTTCAGAAAAAGTGAATGAAGAATTTAAGAAAGTCGGTTAAATACCTCTACTTCGCATAACTACGCCTTACCGCTACGCTGCGGGATTCACTGCGTTCACCCTTGCTCGGGCTCCGACACTAACGCCTTCTTCGAAGGCTCAGCTACTGACAACGTAGGTAAGGCTGGTTCGATCGTCGAGTTAGCTCTTCTCTCAAATCTCATTGACAAGGAAAATCAAAAATTTTTATTTTAGTAACCGAATCTTTCTATGAAACAAATCCAACTTTCCTCTTTCGGAATTGAAAATCTCAAATTAATAAATACTCCCTTGCCTGGCAAACCAAGCAAGGGAGAAGTGCTTGTCCGGATGCGTGCAGCTTCTTTAAATTTTCGGGACAATCTGGTCATTACAGGCAAATACAATCCCAAATTTCCCACTCCTATGGTTCCTTGCAGTGACGGAGCAGGCGAGGTAATTGAAATCGGAGAAGGAGTAAGTGAGTTTCATGCGGGAGATCGGGTATTGGCTACATTTGCCCCACACTGGATAGCCGATAAGGCAACTCATCAGGAGATGAGATACACGTTAGGTGGTCCTATTGACGGAACACTTAGGGAATACATTTTATTTCCCGAATCAGGGCTTGTTAAAATGCCAAAACATTTAAGTTTTGAAGAAGGTGCGACATTGCCTTGTGCGGCTCTTACTTCTTGGTCCGCCTTTCATGTTTACAGTCGTTTGGTGGCAGGAGAAATAGTTGTGATCCAAGGAACGGGAGGAGTCTCTCTCTTCGGATTGCAGTTTGCCAAGCTCTCCGGTGCAAAAGTAATTTTGACTTCTTCCAGCAATGAAAAAATAGAAAAGGCAAAATCTTTGGGAGCTGATTTTTGTATTAATTACAAAGAGACACCTGATTGGGGAAAGGAAGTTCGCAATCTAACGGAAAAAAACGGAGCTGACCATATTGTAGAGGTAGGAGGGGCGGGAACTTTGGAACAGTCGATCGCCGCCTGCCGACCGTTTGGTGTGATTCATTTGATCGGTATTCTCGCCGGACGTTCCGGAGAATTGAATCTACTTCCTGCCGTGATGAATAATATCAAAATCCAAGGAATTGTTGTGGGTGGGCGTAAGGCGTTTCAAGAAATGAATCGAGCCATTGAATCTGGCGGATTGAAGCCTGTTGTCGATAGAATTTTTCCTATGGAAGAAACAAGAGAGGCGTTGGATTATTTGAAATCGGGCTCCCATTTTGGAAAGATTGTGATTTCCATTTGAGCCGTACCACCAACTTTGAACCAACTTGAAATTTTAACATCCGGATCTACGGATCCGAAAAAGCTCCTATTGATCTGGCCGTCTACCGGAGGAAACGCGCGTTCCTTTCGTTTGAAAGAATCCGAACTTGCAGCGAAAGACTACGCCATCATTCGATACAATCCCCCTTCTCACGGGAATTCCGGTGGAACTTATAACCCACAAACAGCAGTTAAAGATATTCTTGAGTTTTTGAAATTAAAAAATTGGATACATCTTCCCACGATTGGGATCGGACATAGCGGAGGAGGGGCAGCACTTCTGATGATGGAAGATCGAATTAACTTTAGCGGCCGTTATCTTTTATCTCCCATTCTGGATAGCAGATTGAGTCTTTTTTATTTATATGAAAAGGGAAACATCAGACAGTTTTTGGATTTGTTGATGACTGATGAAAAGTCGAGTGACTTGAAAAAAGAAACGATCTTATTGCAAAATGAACTAACACTTCGAACACTTGGCAGTTCCGATTGGTTGGAATCGGGAGAAGTGGATGGTTTGGATTTTCCCGTTCTCAATTCTAAGATTCGTTTTTCCAGATTGAGTCTCTTTCTTCGGAATTTGTTTTTACCCGGTTTTGCAGTGAACGATTCTTTATCAGAGGCAAAAAAACCGGTTAAGATTTTTCTTCCTACTTCTGACGATTGGTTCCCTATATTCAAAACCGTTGAGACTGCGAAACTTGCCGGTATCAGCACAGAAACCATTCCTTCTGCAAAAGATCATTTTTTCACCGGTTCTTGGATTTCCGTTTGGACCCGGATCAAATCCGAAATTTTATAAATCAATTATATTCATCAATGATGAATGAATAGAATCCCTCGAAAGGATATAAATTTTTCTTTTCATCTTTTGGAAATCCATTATACTTTAGCTCGATTCTAAACATCTGATAAAGTATTCTTTTTGAAAATGGAATACTCGCCGGATGTATGAATTCAAAAGGAATCAAGTAAACAACATATGAATCTAGAGATTATCTCCCTCCTTCTTTTTGTTATCTGGACGATCGGACTCGGCTTAAGTTTGGTCGGTTATCGAACCGTTCAAGTATTACTCGGAAAAAAACAATCCAATGAATTTCCTGCAGGCATCCAACACGGACCGGAACGTTATTGGAGACTCAACCGTGCACATGCCAACTGTCTGGAAAATCTGCCGATTTTCGCTACTATTGTAATCGTTGCGACATTGACAGGAAGTGCGGACAATGTGTTCGGAAATGTTACTTTGGTTATAATCGGTGCAAGAGTCTTCCAATCGGTCACTCATATTATCTCAGGTTCCTCTCGGGCAGTCGATATCCGTTTTACGGCTTACGTCACACAGGTAGTCTGTTTTGCATTTTTGATTTGGAAGATTTTTACTTAGTTAGTTGATAGCCGGCGTATCCGGCGAAAATGCAGACGGATACACTGGTTATGATATAAAGTGCCGGAATGGAAAACGAATTGGATTCAATCAGTTTTACATTTTCAAAAGCGAATGCGGAGAAAGTTGTGAATCCTCCGCAAAAACCCGAAGTTAATAATATTCTGGTTTGTGGATTCATCCAACTGCGGCTTTCTCCCCAGCCGTAAAAGATACCGATGAGTAAAGAGCCGAGCACATTGACTACAAATGTTCCCAAGAAAAAGGATTTCATCTGATGATTGATCATTGTGCTTAAGGCATATCTACCCATTGTTCCGAGAAATCCCCCCAGGCCGATGAGTAAAATATCTTTAAACATAAACATCCGCGTTTAAAAAATCAGATTTTAAACCCCTTCCCGTTTCAGATCCCTTCCCATCAGATCTTTCACCACTTCTTTAGGGTCTTTGTCTTCGTATAACATTTTGTAGACTTCGCCGGTGATCGCCATCTCCACTCCCAGTTTGTCGGCTAGATTTTTTGCAGACTCGGTGGTTTTGACTCCTTCCGCGACTTCATTCATTGATCCTAAAATATCTTTTAATTTTTCGCCTTTGCCCAAACGAAAACCTACCGTTCTGTTACGCGATGCTTCTCCGCAACAAGTGAGAACCAAATCCCCCATCCCGGCGGGACCTAGAAAAGTCATCGGATCCGCGCCCATCTTCAATCCCAGTCTGGTGATTTCATTTAACCCGCGTGTTATGAGGGCCGCCCTTGTATTTTGGCCGAAACCCAATCCGTCGGCAACTCCCGCAGCAATGGCGATAACGTTTTTCAAAGCACCTCCGACTTCCACTCCCACCACATCGGGAGTCCAGTAAGTGCGAAAATATTTGAAACTGAATATTTCTTGAACTCGTTTTGCAGTGGCTTCATTTTTAGAGGCAATGGAAACGATGGTCGGGACTTTGCGAACCATCTCTTTGGCAAAACTGGGACCGGAAAGATAGGAAAGTTGAGAATGAAAGGAACCGGGCAATTCCGATTCGAAGATTTCGGATACAAGGCGGAGGGTTTCGTTTTCAATTCCTTTGGATGCTGAAACGATCGGGATTTTTTTAGGAATATGGTCTTTGATTTCCTTTAAAATCCCGCTCAAAGCATGGGAAGGGGGTGCCGAGACGATCATATCTTTGTCTTTGACAACTTCAATGAGATCCGTACTCGCTTTAAGCAGGTCCGGCAAAACCAAATCCGGCATATGTTTGTTGTTGATATGGTTTTCATTGATGGACTTTGCCTGATCCGGATTGCGAGTCCAAAGAATCACATTATACCCTTTATCCGCAAGGATGCTACCTAGTGCGGTGCCAAAACTTCCCGAGCCAATTACTCCGATCTTCATGAGTTCAGTATCTTAAATCTGCTTTCCAAAAAGGCAATAGAAAATAATTTTAAATTATGCTTTTAACGGATCTCTTCCGTTTCAATCCTTTGAACCTACTCTTGCCACAAAAAGTGGTTCCAAAGAGTAATTATAAAGTCACGCTCTTATTGAAAAACATAAGAACTGTCATTCGGACTGAAATCATCGACCAAGAACCGGACCTGGAAACCTTGGAAATAACATCTGCTAACGGGGAGATTATCCTGACGGGAGTTTATCTGATGGGCTGGCTTTGGGTTGCCCGTTTTCTCGGTGTGGAAGCCATCCATTACCGGGTAAGATTGAAACCTGTCCTTGTAAAAGACAATAAGGCTCACTGTAAAATCATCGGGTATCGGGTTTGGGATACGAAACCGAGGCGTTTTGATTTTGTAAGATGGTTTGGAAAGGTGGAACCGTTTCACAAAAAGAAAGTACTAGATTCAATTTTAAAATCATCTCCCCATCTCCTATCTCTAACAAGCCTTCAATGGGAAATTCGAATCAACCTGAGATATTTTTTGGAACTTGTTCCATCCATTGCGGGAAATATTGAAATCCAATATCTCGTCGCAGACAATTCTGAAATTTATTTCTTTGTACGTTCGGGAACTATTCTGAAACCGCTTGTGGATTTTTTCGGGCCTGAGTATGTAAAGATTGATTATATAGAAGAAGATAGAGATGTTCCTCTGCTTCTCTGGGGAAAATCGTAAAATTTTATGAAGATCATCTACTTAACGGATATTCATGATGGTCTTCACGGGTTAAAAGCCATATTGCAGAATACGGAAGCCGATCTTTATTTGTTTTCAGGCGATATCATTTACAAAGCCTTCTTTTCTTACGATCGCATCATTGATTTTTGCGGAGTTCAGGAAGAGTTGTATTATCTGTTAAATGAAAAGAAAGACGATATCACTCCTTATGATTTTACAACCAAGGCGATCCGTTTCCCTGAAAAATACGATGCGGCGATAGTGGAAAAATCGCATACTTACCGTCATCTTTATCAAATCGCCGCAAAGACAATGAAGGACAAATACGAGATCATTGAAAAGCTAATTCGCAAATATGCAAAGTCGCCTGTATACTGTTTGCCGGGGAATTACGATCTGGATCTCCAATACACCGAGCTTTACGAAAGAGACATCCATCGTAAAAATTTTGAATTTAAGGGTTTGAAATTCTCCGGTTATGGAGGAGCACCTGTTTGGACTTCCGGGATTCCGGAAAAACTAGCCGTTGTTTTTCATGAATACACCAAACATGGCAAAAATTATAGCGAACCCGAAGATTTTTTTCGTGAAGAAGAGCCTGATATTTGTGTGATTCACAATCCTGCTTACGGATTTTTAGATAAAATTCCCGGTGTGGGAAATATTGGAAGTCAGGGGATTCGCAGATATTTGGACGATTATTCCCCGTCTCTCGTGGTTTCAGGTCATGTGCATGAAGACCAGGGTGTAGTAAAAAAAAGGGGGACCGTTTATCTGAATCCATCTAACTTCGGTCCGGTGGACTCCGTTCATGGTTTCCAGGAAGGCGGGTATTTTGCGGAAATATTCATAGAAGATAAAATAGTAATTCAAACCAATCTTTGCCAAACAACAGACGAAGGCTGGAATCAGTTGATTGAAGTGGACTGTTCGGAAAAAAATCTCAAATTGATCCGCCAAAACCCGATTTCCAAAGTCAGCTCAGAAGATTTTATACGCGAGAATTGATATGGTAACATTTGTTACTATTTGTGGTGTTCTGTTTACGATTGGTTTTTTTCTCTATGCGCTTTCTGCCGTAGACAACCGTTCTTTGGACAAAAAGGAAAAAATACGAAAGGCAAAAGACGATCTATTCCGCGGGGCCGATCCTAAAAAAGTATACTCAAAAGATTGGAACCCCGATGTTCCAAGACCTCGCCTTTGCCCTGTTTGTGGAACATTGCTCCGCAAAGATGAGTTTTTATATGCGGCCATTTCCAGCCAAATCAATTCGGAAGGCAAAAAACAGGCACAAATCTACGGATGCAAATACTGTTATCTGCAATTGGAACAGGACTCCGGTTCAATTCATAATAAACCGGAAGAACAACCGGAACTCTGATGGGGAAAATAAATTTAGACGAGAGTATTACTTCGATCAAAGGGATCGGTCCCAAAAGATTGGAAGTTTTAAAATCGCATGGAATAGAAACCTACGGCGATCTTCTCACGACTTATCCTCGTCGTTATCTGGATCGGAATTTTACAAAGGACATCATTCTCAAACAGGGTGATGTTGTGACACTACTCGGATCCATCTCGGATTCTTATCTGGTTCACGGCAGAAAATCCAGACTGATTGTGGGATTTCGTACTCAAAACAATGAACGGGTGAATCTGGTTTTTTTTCGGGGGGTCAATTTTTTTAATAAACTGCTTACCGTTGACCGTAAGTTAGTTGTTTCCGGAAAATTGGAATACTTCAAAGGTTATCAGATTTTACATCCTGAATATGAGTTGTTAACCGACGGACATGAAGATGAAAACGATCTAT
Source organism: Leptospira ilyithenensis (assembly GCF_004771005.1). Taxonomy (GTDB): domain Bacteria; phylum Spirochaetota; class Leptospiria; order Leptospirales; family Leptospiraceae; genus Leptospira_A; species Leptospira_A ilyithenensis. The sequence continues at coordinate 74,908 of NZ_RQHV01000050.1, read as the reverse complement.
TGCATGTGGGAAGGATCATTCCTCTTTATCCTTCTACGGAAGCTTTGAAAGAAGAGGGTTTTGATTCGAAAGGATTCCGAAAAGCGATCGATTCGATTTTGAAACAGGGTGCCATTCCTGAAAATTTGCCGACCAAAGTCATAAAAAAAAGAAATCTTATGAATCGGGATGAGGCCATCAGGATCATTCATTTTCCGGAAACAATGGAGTCCATTCAACCGGCCAGACAAAGATTCGCCTATGAAGAGTTATACTACTTTCAGTTGTTGCTGTTGTACAAACAAAAGGAAAGAGAAAAAGTCAAACGTGTACTTTGGCCTTTGCCGAAATCCAAAAGTGCCGAAAGCCTTTTGAAAAATCTTCCTTTTTCTCTGACAGAAGATCAGAAGAATGCTGTTGACAGCATCTTAAAATCCACTAAGAAAGACGCTCCTTTGGCGGCTCTCCTTCAAGGGGATGTGGGATCGGGCAAAACGATCACCGCATTACTCATTGCACTTCATTATATTGACAATAGCATACAAACGGTCTTTCTTGCTCCTACCGAGATTTTAGCCAGACAACATTTCGAAACTATTTACAAGTTTTTGGGAAATATGCCGTTCCTCGGTATTGAACTTTTGCTAGGTGGCGAAAATAAAAAGACCAGAGCGGAAAAGTTGGCAAGGATTAAAAACGGAGAATCTTCCTTGGTTGTGGGAACTCATTCCTTGTTTCAGGACGATGTTCAATTTGCAGATCTCGGACTCGTCGTAATTGATGAACAACATAAATTCGGAGTCGATCAAAGGGAAACGATCCGATCCAAAGGAAAAAATCCCGACATTCTGGCGATGACCGCGACTCCCATTCCCAGAACGCTCTGTTTGACTTTGTACGGGGATTTGGAATTGGTAAATATCCGTTCCAAACCTGCCGGACGTAAACCGATTGATACCAGATGGTACAAAGAAGACCGCCGAGCAGGTGTTTATAATTCCATTCGAAAGTATGTAAAAGAAGGAAGACAATGTTATATCGTTTATCCTTTGGTAGAGGATTCCGAAAAATTGGATTTGGAATCTTGTACCAAAGCGCACGAGGAATTGAGTAAGGATATTTTTTCCGATTTGAAAGTGGGACTCTTGCACGGAAAGATGAAGAGCGCCGAAAAAGATACTGTTATGGCTGCTTTCAAACAGAATAAAATTCAAATTTTAGTAACGACAACCGTTGTGGAAGTAGGAGTGGATGTTCCCAATGCAACCATACTCGTGGTGGAACATGCGGATCGATTCGGAATCTCCCAATTGCATCAGTTGCGGGGACGAGTGGGAAGAAGTGATCTGGAAAGCTATTGTATTTTGATGACGGGAAATTATATCAGTGACGATGCTATGGAACGTTTGAACGCGCTTGTAAATTCTAATGACGGTTATGCGCTTTCCGAAAAAGATTTGGAAATCAGAGGGCCCGGTGAATTATTAGGCGTAAAACAAAGTGGACTTCCCGAATTTAAAATTGCCGATTTGGTGCATGATCGCAATTTACTTGAGGATGCAAAAAAAGATGCAACGGAATTTGCAAACGGAGATGATACGGAAAAATGGGAAATCCAATCTCGTTTTCAAGAAGGCAAATTTTTATTTGCGAATTGACTCCCAAACTGTTTTGAAATATGTTTCGTCTAAGGATTTTTATGTATAAAGTTTTGGTGTTCATCGTATTTTTCATTTGTATTTCTTGTGGAGATCCGTCCGTTCAGTCCCAGCCGCAACAAATTGAAAATTTATATTTGGGCGTGGAAAAAGAATCTTATCTTACCGGGAAATTCAATTCTCTGAATATACTTTCCGAGGTTCAACCGGATGACACTTCAAAAGATCATTATCTCAGACCGGAAGTAAAAAAAGCATTTTTAAAAATGATCACAGCCTTCGAAGAAAGCAAACCTTCTGCTTACAAACAGCATATCTTTCTTGTATCTTCGTTTCGAAATTTTTCCCATCAGAAGGGAATTTGGGAGTCAAAGTATACCGGCAAGAAAGTTATGCGGGAACCTATCAAAGACAAAACTCCCGAAGAGATCATTTCTCTTATCTTGGAATTTTCGAGTGCACCCGGCACTTCAAGACACCATTGGGGAACTGATTTTGATATCAATGCATTAGAAAATTCTTATTTTGAAAATTCGGGTAAGGGCAAGGTTCTTTACGATTGGATGAAAGAGAACGCTTCCAGATTCGGATTTTGCCAACCTTACAATGAATTGGCGAAACGCGGAGGAAAAGGATACCATGAAGAAAAATGGCATTGGTCTTATGCTCCTATCTCCAACAGATTGCAAAAAGAATGGGTAAAATCTTTTCGGGAAAAGAAGATCAATCTTGCCGGTAGTTTTTTTGGCGCTGCTGTATTGGGTGATCGCGCAATCGATTATGTTCAATCCATCAATGCCGATTGCGCGGGCATTTCTATCCCTTAAACTAAACACAATGGCGCCTCCCACTTCGTGGGACCCGGCTTTTCGCTTCAATCAAACGGAAAACAAATCACGCTCTTTTTCGCGGAACATTCTGTTCCGACGAAAAAGCTTCGGCCATCCTGGCCTTCGCCACCGCGAGATGTGTTCTCCTTGTTAAAGAGTGAATATATGTTCATGATTTCCGCTGCAATCCGTGGCGGATAGAATACGGATGTGACATAGTTTTCTTGGGGAATCGATCGAGCCCCCTCCCTTTTTAGGGTTGGGGGGTGAGGGTCGTGGGCTGCAAATAACCGCCTAACATAAATTCCCTATTCCTTCGATCCCAATCCTATTCATTGCAAAATTTTTTCCAAAAAGTTCGCCTTTTTGCCGAATCGTCCCGCGCCAGCGATCGCAGCGGAAATCAAACGGAAAACATTCCCCGCTCTTTTTCGCGGAACATCCTGTTCCGACGAAAAAACTCCGGCCATCCTTGGCCTCCGTTACCGCGAGAATTGCTTTCCGTATTTAAGAATGGATCAACTTTACTTGTTTTACGTCTGATTGAAGCGAAGAGCGCGGTCGTGTAACAAACAAAAACTGGAAATTGAAAAAAATACGAGGCGCCAAAACATTGTTAGCACCTCTTATTTTGTATATTCAGTTTGAAGTTTAAATTTTACTAAAGGTTTCGGTACAATTCCCACATACTGGAAAGAAGGGTATCGGCATCGCTGTAGATGGGTTTCCAGCCTAGTAGAGATCTTGCTTTTGCGGAAGAGGCGAGTAGCTTTGCCGGATCACCTGCACGTCTTCCGACGATTTTGTGGGCGATCGGTTTTCCGACTACCTTTTCAGCAAGATCCGCCATTTCTTTGACGGAGTAACCTGATTCAGATCCGAGATTGACCGTCAAACTTTGATTAGTTTCCATGATTTGTTTCAATGCCAATACATGAGCAGTGGCAAGATCGGATACGTGGATATAATCCCTAACACAAGTTCCGTCAGGAGTATCGTAATCATCTCCGTAAATTTCGAATCCTTTGCGCAGCCCGGAAGCGACTTCCATAATGATTGGCAAAAGATTCGCCGGAGCTTTTTCGATTCCTCGAACCCTTCCTTTGGTATCGTAGCCTGCTGCATTGAAATACCGTAAAGAAGCGGACTTCAGACCTTTCAATTGGTCAAACCAACGTAAGTTTTCTTCGATACAGAGTTTCGTATAGCCGTAGTAATTCTCAGGAGATAGAGGATGTTTTTCATCCAAAGGCAGATACTGAGGAGTTCCGTAAACCGCTGCAGAAGAGGAAAATACTATGTATTTGCAGTCATTCTCTAACATAGCGGATATTAGTTGGAAAGTCCCGTTTAAGTTGTTGAGCGTGTATTTTGACGGGTTGGTCATGGATTCACCCGCTGCCTTCCATGCTGCAAAATGAAAAACAGCATCTACAGGACGGGAGAAAATTTCTTTTAGGACATTCGGATCCTGGATATGACCGTTGATGAATTCGTTTCCGGGAAACAGATTGGCTTCGTTTCCATTTGCCATATCATCCACAACCAGGATGTTATGGCCAAGTTCCATCAGTTCTAAAACAATATGGCTTCCAATGTAGCCGGCACCACCAGTTACAAGAACCCTCATTCTTCCGAACCACCACCGCCTATGGCTCTATGGTCGGTTACACCACGTTTGCCCGATTCAAAAAATTCGATGATGTGTTTTACTTCCTGGATCGGGTTGGTCTCTTTTTTGAGTTCGATTAATGCTTGTTTTGTGTTGAGGCCGCTGTGATAGATGGTTTTGTATGTTCTTTTGATCGCATTGCGAACATCGGAAGAAAGTCCCGCTCTTTTCAAACCGACGGAGTTGAGTCCGATGACTGTTGCAGGATTTCCGTCAATCGTACAATAAGGAGGAACATCTTTCACTACTTTCGCAAGACCGGCAATCATGGAATAATCTCCCACTCTTGCAAATTGATGCACACCTACAAGACCTGAGATAAATACCTTGTTTCCTACTTCAACATGGCCTGCGAGCATACTGCTTTGTACAATGATATTATTGTCTCCCAAGATCACGTCGTGAGCAATATGGATATTTCCCATTAGGAAGTTATCATTCCCAATCTTGGTTGATCCGTTTTCTTTGGTTCCTCTGTGGAAAACGCAATTTTCCCGAATCGTATTATGATCGCCTATCTCAAGATAGGTTTTTGTTTCAGGTTTGAACCCTAAGTCCTGAGGGATTCCGCCTAGTGCAACACCGGAATAAATTTTGTTGAATTTGCCGATATGTGTGCCTGAATAAATTCGGACGTTGGAATCAAGAACCGTTCCCTCTCCGATTTTTACGTCTTTATCAATAACGCAAAACGGACCTACTTCCACGGATTCGTGGAGCTCTGCTTTTGGATCAATGATCGCTGTGGGGTGAATCTTCATGTAAGATCAGAAAAAACTCCTCCAAGACAACTGCAAAGGATTTTTTAAAAAGTAATTTACAACTGAGTTCTCAAGGGAATTAAATGAGTAGCAAACGGAGTGCCAATTGAACGTTGACTGGTCCAGAATAGAATCCCTAGTTGATATTAATGATCCGGAAGATCAAGCATGGCTTAAGGACATGATTGTTTCCTTATTGGAAAACATGACTGTTCGAATGCAAAATCTAACTGAATTGGTTCAATCCAAAGAGGCAAAAGAACTCCAAGCCGAGCTCCACCAAATCAAAGGTGTTGCTGCCAATTTCGGTCTTGCCGCCATGTCCAAGTTGGTGGTGGAAGCGGAGGCAAAAGTCAAAGAGGGTGATATAGAAGGATCTGTTTCGCTTTCCATTCAAGTTCCTCCTGTTTGGGAAGAAACCAAAAAAGAATTACAGGCCAAGTTTAAGTAGCTCCTCTCTTATTTGAGGAACTTTTCCGCCATCTCGACAGCCACCTTGCTTCCGTTATAGATTCCGTCTTCCGAACTTTTGATCACTCTTTCGTTCATCCGCAAAAGCGGCTCTTCCGAAGAAGCAAAGATTCCCAACAGATCTGCCGCATGTTCCGGTTCCCTGCATTCCACGGTTCCTTCTCCCAGTTCCAAAGAACGGGCTACGGAACCGGCCTCGTGGTCTCCTACTCTTCTGATAAATAACTTGGGAATCGGATAAAATGCAAGTTCAGAAGGTTTTGTTACCAATACATCCGCGAGTCGGATCAGTTTTTCCGTAGCTGAAAACGCTTCCGTGTGATTGGAAAAATTAAACAAAACGATTGAAGCCAGTTTGTCCTTTTCTTCTTCTTTAAAAGAAGATGTGTTGATGAATTTTTTCAGGTCCTCCCAATTTAAAACGGATTCATAAGGGATTTTTTCCGAGTTCAGATAAGACTCCAGGCTGTTCAGTACTTTATTATGATCCCCGGTATTGATCCAAAAATAACATTTTTTATCCAATAGCCTACTCTTTGTTAAATGGATTAACTCTTTGATATACCCTTTTTGTGCTCCGGCTCCCCCAATCGGAATCAAAAACCGTCTTTTTCTTTTATAAGTAATTCTTTTGATCCGTGTTTCAGAATCGGTGATCGCGTTTTTAGCGATGTCCTCCGAAACCCAATGTCCTGCAACGGAAAGATTTTCCTTCGGAACTCCCATCTCCAGGAATTTCATATAGGAAGAAGGACTTTGTACTAAATTAAGCGCACCAGGGACAAGCAAATAGTATTGAGGATGGTTATCACAGATCAGGTGGATGACTTTCTTAAATCCGGAAGCCACGGCAATCTGTCCGTTGAGCGGGTGTGTGGAAATGACAGGACTGTCTTTGGGAAGAGAGGACATTATGTTTTTATAAGAATCTGCGAGAGAACAGGATAACTCGAGTGAGGTGAGATTTCCTTGTTTCAAAAATTGACCCCATGCCCATTCTGCGGCACCGCCTAAGTCGGTGGAAAGTCTGCTCAGATAACTATAGGAATTGTCTATGTCCGAAATCGCCCGTGCTTCATTGGATTCGATCGCAAGTAAGTCGTGGAGATAAGTGGGAATTTTTTTAGCGAGAGAGTGGGAGTATACTGACAAAGCCATTCTGTGGTGCCCGTATCCCATTCGGATAGAGCCAACAATAAGACCGGTTTCTACGGACGATTTTCCTTTGGTACCTATGAGTCCGAGGCCGGGATAAAGGGGAGAATTTTCAAATCTTAAAGGAATTGGCTGGCCCGGAAGGATCGAGTATTTTTTTCGAAGAATGGTAGAGACAAGCCCAGTCATTTGTTTTGATAAAAAGCCTGTGCTCAAACCGAAAAGAGGTTCCTCGTTCATGCAGGGAAGGCTAAACGTTAAGTTTGGAGTTTCAAGTGAAATTTGAATTCTTAGCTGACAATAGGCTAAATTTCTAAGTTTTTGGTTTCATGGAACAAGTTTGTATTATAAACGGGGCTAGAACCGCATTCGGCAATTTCGGCGGCTCACTCAAAGATTTTAGCGCAGTGGATTTGGGAGTGGAAGTTTCCAAAGCCGCTTTTTCTAGAGCAGGAATTGACCCTGCTTCCGTCGAAGAATCCATTTTTGGAAACGTAATTCCGACGGGAAAAGAAGGAATTTATTTAGCAAGACATATCGGATTAAAATCAGGAGTTCCTGTTTCCGCACCTGCTCTCACCTTGAATAGGTTATGCGGTTCGGGAATGGAAGCTGTGATCCAGGCTGCAAAAAAAATCCTGCTCGGAGAAGCTCATACAGTTCTTGCCGGTGGTGTGGAATCAATGAGTAACGCGCCTTATGTGGTTCGCAATGCACGATTCGGAGTGCGTTATGGAAATACTGAATTTGAAGATTCGTTAGCACAAGGTCTTACTGATATTTATGTGGAACTTCCTATGGGGATGACTGCGGAAAATTTATCCGACCAGTACAAAATTTCCCGCGAAGAACAGGATGAATGGGCTTCGGTTTCCCAAGAGAGAGCGGAAGCTGCCACAGTGAGCGGCGCATTAAAAGAAGAGATCCTGCCAATCACTATCGGCGGAAAAACTCCGGTTGTGTTTGACAAAGACGAATTTGTAAGAGGAAAAGCAGGCGCGGCAAAACTTTCCGCTTTAAAGCCCGCATTCAAAAAAGACGGAACTGTCACTGCCGGAAATGCTTCCGGAATCAATGACGGCGCATCCGCGATTGTTGTGACATCTCTGACTCAGGCAAAAAAAATAGGCAAAGAGCCACTAGCAATTGTTAAAGGTTGGGGTCTTGCCGGTTGTGATCCGGCAAAGATGGGAATCGGTCCTGCCGTTGCAATTCCCATCGCTTTGCAAAAAGCGGGACTCAGTCTAAAAGATATCGGTCTTGTGGAAGTAAACGAAGCATTTGCGGCGCAATACCTTGCAGTTCAAAAGGAATTGGGATTGGATCCGAAGATCACAAACGTGAACGGAGGTGCGATTGCAATCGGACATCCGCTCGGAGCATCGGGAAACAGAGTGACTCTTACTTTAGCACTTGAAATGCGAAGAAGAGGAGTGAAATACGGAGTAGCATCGCTTTGTATCGGAGGCGGTCAAGGAATCGCAATCGTTCTAGAAAATCCGAAAGCATAATGTATTTGCTGCTTCCAGGAAGACACCATCTACTTACCAGGTTTCAACATGAGTATCTTTCGATGTTGGGCAAAGAAGGGCTTTGGGGAGCAGTGGATATACATGGAAAGGATTTGGAAGTCAAAGAAAAGGTAACGGCAGTTATATTTGCTGTTACCTCGGCCAATCATAATTCTACAAGAAGAAATCCTTTGCCTCTTTACCAGAGGGCGATGATGATCCAGGATTTTTCTTCGGATCTGGGATACTCTTCTTATGTGGTACCCATTGATGACGTAGGCCATTCGGAACATTTCGGACAATATACGATAAAAAAAATCGAAGCCGAAACGGATGGATTGCTTCGATTGAATTCGGATAATACGATCGTGCTGTGTTCTACACCGGTTGTCCAGTTGTATGAGGATTTGGGATTTCGGATTTTACCTGTAGAGAAGATTCCGGGTAAAAAAGAAGAATATCTGACCAAGTTACCATGGCAGATCATCGAAGGGATTGTTGCGGATGATCGTCCGATCGACAAACATCTGGAATACATCAATTACGTTCATCCGGCTAGCAAACGTTTGTGGAAAGAATACGGAGTGGTTGAAAAGGTTCGACTGTTGTTTTCCGATGCGGTTGTAGGGGATGACGGTGATCTGACGGAAACTAGGAATTACAATTCCTATGTCAGAGAAATGGACGAGATCGCAGAACTTAAGTTTAACGAGACAAGGGATTTTATCCGCCCGGGAAGAATCGGCGATATAGGTTGTGCCGTTGGCTCCTGGATTAAGCTTGCTACGGAAGAATTGGCTTTGGTGGAAAGTGATTTTTACGGAGTGGAAATTGCCCGCAAACTTTACGATATTTGCCACCAAAGAAAAGAGAACGGTGACTTTCACAATACAAACGTATTTTTCCTAAGAAAAAATGCGGTCACAGGACTTGTTTTTCCGAAGAGCTCTATGAAAACGATTCACACTTCTTCTTTGACACATGAGATCGAATCTTATACCGGAAGGAAAAACCTCCTAAGTTTCATTCAAAACCGCTACGAAGAACTTTCCTTAGGCGGCGTTTGGATCAACCGGGATGTTGTGGGACCGGAAGACAAGGAGAAGGAAGTTTATCTTTGGTTGGACGATAAAGACGGAGTCGCCGATGCCGAAGGAAAAGTGTTTTCTTCCAAAGAAGAAAGGAAAAAACATCTGGATTCCTTATCCACTTATGCGAGGTTTTTTTATTTTCAAAGGGATTTTAGAAAAGATCAAAACTATAAATTGAAATATGCTTTGAAAACCATCGAAGGAAAATCATTCCTGGTTCTTTCCTTGAAGGATGCTTGCGAGTATCTTTCTAAAAAGGATTATACGGACAATTGGGACAGTGAAATGCACGAGTCTTTCTGCTATTGGTCTTTTTCCGAATGGAAAACTTCTCTCGAAGAAATAGGATTTAAAATTCAAAATTCTTCCCGCGCCTATAGCAATCCTTGGATCATAGAAAATCGTTATCAGAACAAATCTGAAATTTGGGAAGCCGTCTCTCATTCCATACATTCGCTTTCCGATCTTACGCCTGTCTCCTGGCCTGTTACCAATATGCTTTTGATTGCGGTAAAATAGGTGTGAAACCAGAAATTTCCCGTCATGCAGAAAATATAAGACAAGTTTTTAAGAACAATTATCTATTTGCCGAATTACATGAACAAGAGTTAGACGATCTATATCCTGACCTGGAAATCCGTTTTTACAAAACGGGACAAACCATTTTAAGAGCAGGTCAAATGCCTAAGTTTGTTCATTTCGTTTTGAACGGACGGATCGGTTCCGGACTTTCATCGGAGGAGACGGAAGAAGACAAGTCCGGTTATTTGGAGAAAGGCGAATCCTTTGGCGAAAGGATCACATTAACGGGAATACCCGCAAAACAGGATCATTTTGCAGTGGAACCATTGGTTCTTCTTTTGTTGCCTGTTAAGACATTTTTAGATCTGGTAAAAAAACATCCGAATATTGCCGAGAAGGCTAGGCATAGGGAAGAAGAACAGGAGAAGTTTCATTCTGTTCGCAAACTCAGTTTTTTTTCGGAACTGTCTCCCGATGAAGTTCGTACTTTCTTGAAAACGATTGAAACAGTAAAGATTGATGCGGGGGAATTTTTATTCCAGGAAGGAGATGAAGGGCATTCTGCCTATATCATCCGATCAGGAAAAATTCATATTCGAACGGAAAATCCTAAGAAGCTGATCTCCATCCTGAAAGCGGGAGATATACTCGGAGAGATTGCCATCTTTAGTCATGGACCGAGACTTGCGAGTGCGATCAGTGCTGAAGACACAGTCGTCTATCGGGTGCCAGGTGAATCTCTCCATAAATTATTAGGCGATGAGAAAGGTCACAAACTGGAAGAAGTGGTTCAATCCCGCTTGCTTAGATATTCTACTTATAAGTCGAAGGAAAAGGAAGAAAATGTTCTTAGACCTTTCGAATCCAAAAGATACGAATTGGGAAAGGGAATTCGTAGAATCAGAATCGATCAAGTAACAACAGATAAACCAACACTTGTGGGTCTTGTCTGTGCGGAGATTGCACTTAGAAATTTTGACAAATCTCTCCCTGCCAACTGGAAAATCAGAATCAAAAACGAACTCTCCAGAAACAGGATTCCCGGCATTTTCGAACTTGCCATCGAATTGGAAAAAATGGGATTTCTTACCAAAGAACTTCGTATCAAACCTAGCCAGCTAAATAATGTTAGTTTTCCTGTTTTCGTTACCGATGAAGAAAATTTGCCCTGTGCGCTGTATGCTTGGGACTTAACCGCCAATGCTGCATTGATATCCCATCCTTTAAAAGGGATTATAGAAATGGATATGAAAGCATTTTTATCTTCCTGGGACGGAATCATTTTACAATTTGTGCCTTCTCCTCCCGCTATGACGGCTGATTCGGGATTATTCAGCTTTGTTCGGGAATTGCGAGCTTTGTTTCGGCCACATCGTTCCGAGTTGAATTGGATTCTCGGAACAACTGTTATATCGGCGATTCTTGCTTTGTCCGTTCCTTATTTTTTAAGAGAAGTGATCGATCGGGTTTTGGTTTTTTCCGATCGGAATTTTTTACTGACATTATTTTTAGGAGTCGGGATTTCCATCGTATTCCAAGGTTTATTTTCCCTTTTCCGAAATTTACTGATGATAGGTATTATGCAAAGTTTGGAATATACCTTTCTTGTTCGGTTTTTCCAACACATTCTCAGACTTTCTCTGCCTGAATTCCGTAGATTCGAAGCAAGCGATTATACCCAGAGACTTAAGGAAAACCAAAGGATATTGGAAATAATATCGCGTTCGGGAGTTTCGGTGCTGCTTGATTTGATCGTTCTTCCCGTGTTTTTATTGGTTTTGCTTATTAATGAATTCAGTCTTACCATATACGGACTTTCTTTCCTGGTTGTCTATGCCTTGTTAGTTGTTAGAGTCTCAGGACGTATCCGTCAGTTGTCGGAACATACTTTCGAATCCAAAAAGAAAACGGTATCCTTTTTATTATCCATCATCAACGGAATCTCTATCATCAAAGCATCTTCGCAAGAGACAATGTTTTTACAAAGAGGAATGAACGAAATTTCAAGGACGATACTAACCGAGCTTAATGTGGCTAAACGAACAAGTTTGCTTCAGTTTTCCGGAAAGTTTTTCGAGCAGGTGGGAATGCTTGCTGTGATTGCGATCGGAATCAATTCCGTCTTGGAAGATAAGATCACTCTTGGTACTTTTCTGGGGTTTCAGGTTTTGTTCGGGCTTTTGGTAGAACCGATTTTAAGGATTTGCAGATTGTATGAAGATATGTTGGAACTTCGTTCTGCCAGAAGAAGGGTGATGGATATTTATTCCATGCCGGGAGAATCTGCAAGCCAAAGGCCCTTTGGAGAATTGCCCAGACTTCAAGGCAAGGTTCGGCTAGAGAATGTTAGTTTTAGATATTCGAAAGAGACTAAAAATATAGTTAAAAATATAAACTTGGAAATTCAGGCGGGTGAAAAAGTGGCGATCGTTGGAAGAAGCGGATGCGGCAAATCCACATTGCTCCGATTGATGATGGGAACTTTGGCTCCTACGGAAGGAAAGGTATTCGTAGATTCTTTCGATTTGTCCACACTTGATCCTGAGGAAGTAAGAATCCAGTTTGGTGCGGTGGAACAACAACCTGTTTTATTTTCCGGGACAATCGCGGAAAATTTATGCAAAAAAAATCCATCTCTTTCCAAAGAAGCAATGTACGCAGGAGCAAAACTTGCCGCAGTAGATAGTTTTGTCGAAAGGCTTCCTTTCGGTTATGACACCAAACTAGGGGAAGGCGGTATCGGATTGTCCGGTGGACAAAAACAAAGGATTGCAATTGCACGCGCACTTGTTACAAACCCGAGCATTCTGTTTTTAGACGAGCCTACTTCCGCTCTCGATGCGGAATCGGAAGCCTATGTCCAAAACCAATGGGAAAATATGTTTCGGGACCGAACAGTTGTTCAGATATCGCATAGGCTTCACTCTACCGTGGGTGCCGATCGGATTATCGTTATGGATCAGGGAAAGATTGTAGAGATGGGAACTCATTCGGAATTGATTTCTGCAAAAGGTTTTTATTATCACTTATTTCCTTCCAGTGAGGACTCACACAATGAATTTGAAACGATTTAAGAATTTAAAAGAAACGGATTCCAATTGGGAACAAACCCATTCTTCGTCTTATTATGATGAATTATTAAAACATCCCGCCCCCGATTGGGATAGAAAGGGCATCTTACTACTATTTGGTTTCTTTTTTGTTTTTTTAATTTTTCTCTTTGTTGCAAAAGTGGATGTGATCATTCCTTCCCAGGGAATCCTTCGACCAAAGGGAAATTATTTTGTTTCGGAAGCATTGGAAACGGGAACTGTCACGTCCATATATGCGAAGCCCGGAGATTTTTTAAAGAAAGGAGATCCCATTCTGGAATTGGAATTTTCGGAGCAGCAGATTGAGCTTTCCAAAGATTCTAATACGTTAGGTTATGAAGAGAAACGTTTACAAAAGCTGATTCGTAACCGAAAAGAAGCCGAAAAGATTTTAAAAAATCTGGAATTCAATTTGGAATCAAATCCCGGTTCGGAATTATCCGGCGCTGTTTTGAGTAAATTCGTTTCTCTCAAAAAAGCATTTATGGATTTCAAAAACGGAATCGGCGCCAAATTTTTATATGATCAAAGTCTATTGGAGTTCAACGAAGAATTCGGAAACTTAAAAGACGAAATTCAGAAAGAACAAAATACGATTTCAAGTCTCAGGGGAGATACTCGTCTTAAAAAGGAGAGAGTGGATAACGCTGTGCTTAGAATGCCTTTTTCGGGATTTGTAGGAGCTTTACTTGTCAATAATATCGGACAAAATGTAACAAGAGGCGAAACGATTGCTGAGCTGATTGAAGAAGGTCAACCTTTGGAAGCATTTGTAGAGATCCGAAATAAAGATATCGGTCTGATCCAGGCGGGAATGGATGCGGTGATCAAGATACATGCATTTCACCAGAACGACTTCGGCGTATTAGGTGGTAAAGTCGAACAGATTGTTCCTAACGTAAAAGAAAAAGATACTTTCTCGGTAGTACTTAGCATCAGTGACCAGGACTTGAAGAAAGACGATAAAGTTTTCAAATTGTTTCCGGGTCTCAAGGTAGAAGCGGATATCATCACAAGTCGAAAACGAATCTTCCAAGTTCTATTTCGAAAATCAAATCTTCAAGAAGACAAATGAAGTCCAAACAAATTACAAACGATTTGCCTTTTTCTCTCTCCAATGAAGATCCGATCCGACTTTTATCCGATTCGGAACAAAGGGCGTTTTTTAAACTTTGGGAGATTACGTCTCTCTCCGAATCGGAGCCACTCAAGGGAGATGAAGAAAACAAAACGAATCTGGTTTATGTGGAAACAGGTAGTCTTCAGATTCGTTTGACGATAGGTGGAAACGATTTATTAGTCAAAACGATCAGCGAAGGGCAAATTTACGGGATCGCAGAACTTGGATTAAATGTATTAAATAAAAACTCCTATCTTGCAGAGGAAAATTCAAAACTACTGGTACTATCTCAGGAATCTTTCCTTCATTTTTTCCAATCGAATCCCAAACGAAAGGAAATTTGGAATCGGTTTGTTCAGGAAATCCGACTGAGAGACGAGCTTCGCATCCATCCTTATTTTCGAAAACTTTCCAAACATGAAATTATCGAGTTGTCCGGACTTTTGATCAAAAGGGAAATCAGTAAAGGAAAAATACTGATTCGGGAAGGAAGCAAGTCTTCTTCTTTGTTTTTTATACAGTCAGGCAAGTTTCGTATAACAAAATCCAGTTGGAGTGATGATTACTCTTCGTTTGTGGAGGCAGGTTCGGTTCTCGGTGAGATGGGAGTTATTGAGAAAAAAGTAAGGAATGCAACAGTCACCGCGAGTGAAGATAGTATTTTTTATGAATTGCTTGCAAAGGATGCGGAAACCTTTTTTAAAAAGTCGGAAAGTCTTTATACTACTTTAAGAAGTGTTGTTGCGGAAAGAAAATGGAATCAAACAAGTTCTGATTTGAAGGAAAGTTCCGAAGAAGATTTTCAGGAAGAAGAGGACTCACTTACTTTTTTGCCTTCTCCGTCTTTTTCTCCGAAAAGATTCTGGTTCCGTTCATTTCCCTTTATTTTGGAAGAATCATCGGATGAGACTGCAAATGCCTGCAGAAAGATGATTTTGTCTTTTTGGGGTTTTCGAAATGTAGATCTTCTTTTGGATTCCAACTTTCCAAATCCGGACGGTGAAGTCACAACCGCATCCTGGAAGGAAAGTTTTGAAAGAGCAGGTGGTTCTTGTTATGTGGTAAATAGAAGGAGATTTGAAAGGGATTTAAAAAATCGTGTTTGGATTGTTCGCTGGGAGGGAAATCAGTATGTGGTTGTGGTTTCTTTTTCTTCTTATGGAGTGAAGATCGCCGATCCCCGCTTTGGAATCAAAGAAGTTTCCAAAAAGGAATGGGAAGCGAAAGCGGGAAGGCTTGCAGTCGTTTTTATTCCCAAAACAAAACCCAAGCTGAATTTTTTCGATTCTTTCCCGACTTTTCCCGGATTAGCTGTTTATTTCAGATCTACTTTTTCTTTTTTATTTTCAGGAATCCTTGCCAGTTTTTTAATCAAGTCTCTTGAGATTTGTCTGCCTTTGGTGAATCTCTATTTAATCGATAGCGTTTTATTACAGGAGAGTAGGGAATACTTTATACCTGTCCTCACTGCTGTTACCTTGCTAAGTCTTTCCCAAATTTATTTATCATATTTAAGAACAAATGTTTTGTTTTATTCCACGAGCAAAGTAAATCAAACAATCGTTATTCGATTTTTGGAAAAATTATTATCTCTTCCTTTGTCTTTTTTTGAGAAACACAAAAAAGGAGAGATCCTGCAAAGATGGGAGGAGATCGAAGGGATCACCCGTTATTTTTCGGAGCAAAGTTCCATTAAGGTTTTGGATTGGATCTTCGGGGTGATCGTATTCATGTTGTTTTTCTTTTTATCTCCTATTCTACTCGGAACCATTCTCTTTTTTCTGATACCTGAGATGATCCTGGTTTATAAATTGCATCCTATCATTGCAAGGGAAACGAAAAGGGAATCTTTGAGAAGCTCCGAAACTCTCAGCTATTTTATAGAAACCATTAACGGAAACGAAACCGTCAAAAACTTGGGAGCAGTCTCGGTACAAAGATGGGATTTTGAAAAGAAACTCACCGCACAACTTAACTCGGAAAGCAATCGGATGTTCTATCACAGCATTTTGGAAACCAGTTCGGAATCCTTTCGATTATTAACAAATATTTGCGTATTGTTGTTCGGTACTTACCAGATTTTCTCGGATCAAATTACATTGGGCACTTTGTTTGCCGTTTTAGGTCTTATCTCTTATGTACGCTCTCCCATGATGACTCTCGCGGAAGACGGTTACCGTTACCAAAAAGCAAATCTTTCCTGGCGCCGTCTGAAGGAATGGGACGGACTGGAATCTGAATATTCTCCGGATATGCGGATCAGTAGGATTGAAATTCCCGATATACAAGGATTAGTCGAATTTAAGAACGTTTACTATAATTATAGATCTTCCAAGTCGGGGTTCGGCTTGAACGGTGCAGATTTCGTTTTGAATGCAGGCAGCAAATACGCGTTTGTTGGTAGAAGTGGGAGCGGCAAATCCACGATTCTCAAATTGCTTTTAGGTTTTTATGAACCTTCGCAAGGTGAAATACTTTTGGATGGTGTTTTATTATCCGAGATCTGGACCCCTTCGTATCGTTCCAAGATGGGAGTCTTATTTCAGGAAAACCCGGTTCTAACGGGAACCATCCGGGAGAATATCAGTTTGGGAAGACCCGAGGGGACTCTCTCGGAAGTAGTGGAAGCGGCAAAACTCGCCCTCATTCATGAGGATATAAGCAAACTTCCTCTTGGGTATGATACGGAATTATCCGAGAAGGGGATGATCCTTTCGGGGGGGCAGAAACAGAGGTTGGCACTGGCTAGGATTTTTTTACAGAAACCGTCTTTGCTCGTTTTGGATGAACCCACTTCGGCAATGGATCGGGAAACCGAAGAAAAAATTCTAAACAATCTACACAGGGTGTTTAAAGACAAAACCATCATTGTGGTCGCCCACAGATTGGATACGATCCGCAATTATGATAAAATCTTCGTTGTGGAAGCCGGCAAAATCGAGGAAAGCGGCGCACATACGGAACTGTTGCAAGGAAATGGAATCTATCATTTGCTTCATTCCAGACAGGAGGCGATCCGATAATTGAAACAGTGACTCATCGGTTTAGAAAGATTCTCTGCCTTTTGTTTTTTGCCTTGGTTGCGGAAGTAAGGGGAGAGGCTGTTGATTTTTTCAACTTACCAAAATTAGTCGCTGAAAAGTCTTATGAACTGAAACTGAAAGAAATGGAAATTCAAAGAAAACAAGTTGATATGGATACTAGAAATCTCCGTTATCTTCCTTCTTTGAATTTCGAATACGCTCCTTTTTTTGAGAAACTTCCTTCGGAAGGTTTTGATCGGAAAGGTTGGTCCCGCTCTTTAAATCTGAATTGGAATTTCCAGGAACAAGGCAATGCTGTTTTAACAAACCTGATCATGGAATTGGAATACGAAAGATTGCTTTTGGAATACAGAGCGCTCTTTCAAAAAGAATTATTCGATCAGGCATTTCAATATGCGGAAACTTTGAAGCTACTAGCTTTTTTCGATTATGATTTTTCCAACGAAGAGGATGCCGAAAAACAATACCAAACAATTCAAAAATTATACAAACAAGGTATTGAATCCTATATGGTTGCCCAAAACTCGAAAGTGGATTTTTTATTTTATAAGTACAATGCCATTAAATCAAAGTTAGATCAGCAAAAAAGCCAATCTGTCTTTCGAAGAAAGTTTTTATTGAAGAACGTTTCTTTAAAGCCGATTCCTTCCAGAGAATTCAAAGCATTGCCTTTGGAAGAAACCCTCAAGGAATATGAAAAAAATCTAAGCGAAATCAATTTTGATATCGTTCTATCCATCAACCAGGTCAAAATTTTGGAAGTACAAAAACAAGTCCGGTTCAATGAACTTTGGGTTCCCGATTTTTTTGTAAACTTATATCAAAATAGCACCAAACAAACAATTTACGGAATCGGTGGAAGTTGGACTCAACCGAATTACGTTTATGATTATTCGAGAGGCGATTATTCGCTTTATGCAAATAACCCAGATCCTTTTTCTTCCGCAGGAGCAAACTTCGGAGTGAGGATTCCGTTGTTTAACCGGTTTCTGTCGAAAAACGAATTCGATAAGTCGAAAATCGAGATCAAACTTGCCAAATCCCAATCTCAGTTCCTGAGAGAGAATACAGGATTGTATTTATTCGAGTTGGTCCAACAACATAATAATTTGGTCGAGCTGAATGATATTTCTTTGGAAAGCAAAAGGACTGCGGAAGAGAACTTGCAAATTATGGAAAAGTCGTATAAAACCGGCTCCGCTTCCATTGTGGAATTGCAAACTGTAGATAGACGTATTCGTGAGGTTATGCGTAACCAAATCCAAAACCACTATGAATTGATTCAGTTGCGCCTTCAAATCGGTCTTCTCTTGGGAGATACAATGAAATTTTTAAGAGAAGAATGATGCGTGTTTATTCCAGTCTGGAAAAACGATCAGGAGTCATTGTCCCTGTCCAGAAATTCGCCTGAAGTTGAAAATAAAAAACATTATCCCTAATGTCTATGGATTCACCTGTGATCGCAGTCTTATGCAACTTATCATTGAATACTTGATAAAAGATCTGAGCTTTGAATACGTGTTTGTCTCCGAATAGATTCAAGCCCACCCAATAGGAACGAAATGCTTCTCCGGGTTCCAAATTTTTATTCCAGTTGAGGTCAGCTTGGAAATAATCAAAGCGGGTAATCGGCATGATGAATTTTCCTCCACCTAACGGAATGACATATCCGAACGTAAATTGATAACCTTTTTCATGTTGAGGAGCTGCCGAACCGGTAAATACGGAATACGCCCCGTTTGTATAAAAACCGTGAGTGGTAAAAGTAAAATCGTAAGTATGTGCGACCATTCCCAACTTCGGTCTGGAAGGACTGGTTTTATTTAAGGTTTGATCACCGTATGCTGTTCCCGGATCACCTCCGTCTCTGGTGGTTTGATAGGCTAACAAACTGGGTTGAGCCATTCCCGCAGGGTAATAATCGGGGTTAAACGGAGAAGGGACTTTTACATTTTGCATACTTGCAAATGCAGTACCTATGGAAAGTTTGGTGTCTCTTTGGAAAATTTCTTCTCCTTCAATCCAACCCAAATCCTTTCCGTCTTTCTCCAAACCTCCCAAAGGATTCCATTGCAATCTTCCGTAATAAGCGGGAGAAAGCAGCTTGGGTGCATTCGGTCTTTCATCTGCCAAGTCCGCCCTTCTTCCGTATCCGTAATCTCCCGTCCCGCCATGGCCATTGCCTACCATAAAATGTCCGGTCAAGAGACGCTCCCATTTTTCGTTGATCGGTTTCAATAGATGCGAAGTTATACTCACTCCAGTATCAAACTGAGGCAAAGTCAAAGTGGACATAGACCGTTCAATGTTTGTTAGGTTGGCGGAAGTCATCATGTATTCTCTTTGAAAGGGAACATGTACCGTTCCGAATGTGACGCGTGTTTTCATAAAAGGAATGTTCAGCCAGATCCCTGCTTCCTGAATGATTCCTCTGGAATTTGCAAGACTTACGTCTTTTACATTTCCGCTTGCAGAATCTTTGGTGACTCTAAGGAAGGAATTGCTCATCGCATTTTCCAATCGAAGATTGGCAAAACCGCCCCACCATTTGTTTCCTTCATAGATAAATCCCAAACGGAGTCGCCTGAAGTTCCAATCCACCGCACTGTAATCATCTTTTCCATTGGCATAAACGGAACCGGATTGGCCCGTGATTCCCCGGAACTGGACCCGACCAGAGATGGTTAATTTTTCATTCACCGGTTCTTCCGGGCGATTGGCAAATCCACTTGTAGGCTCGGGAACTTTTACAGTGTAATCTTGGTTTTCCAAAACAACCTTTCTTCGATTAGCGCCTGGCGTGGAAAAAAGTTGTCCGGTTGCTTCATCGATATAAAGTTCTTTGATCCTTGCGGGAGGATTTTCATCTTTGATCTGTTTGACGGTCTCTTGCGCTCGCAGGGAATGAATTTGCAAAATTGAAATTACTAATAGTGTAAATGAGGTCTTTTGTGAGATAAAGTTTTTCATTTAGATTATGGCTTGATAATACTGTTACGAATGAAACGGAAATTGAATATTCCTAAATTGTGAAAAAAGAAGGAAATTCTTCTTTTGAGAAGGATTTTAGTCTCCTGCAATGAAAACTACCATCGTCCATTTATTGTTTTTTTTTGTGAAAATCGCTCTATAGTCCACAGGGCTTCGCAAATACTGATCGCATACAAAGCCTGTTTCCCCGTTCGCGAGACATACCTTCTGCCAGATGCATTCATCTTTGGAACCTTCAGCTTCATTTTCGTTGGAATCTCTATCCAAAAATACGATTTTATGGCTTAGCTTTGTAACTACTTTCGATTTGATGGATGCCTCCGCCCGAACATTCACATTGGTTCCGCTGATGAGAGAATAACTGAATACATCGTATTCCTCGGGGAAATGATTGAATAAGTATGGTGCGGAAAAACCATCTTTGTCTTTGGAAAATCCCAACTTAAAACTGTTTTCCAAACTGGACCAGATGTTTGAGTTTTTCGGATTTTTATCCAACTCCCAAGATTCTAAAAATCTTTTTTTGCCGGATTCTTCTCCAAAGCTGAATTTGATATCTTTGTCGGTAATTGATTTTAGAAATTCCGCATCTTTCTTTTGAACAGCTTGCATGAATTTGGTTTTGAATTCCAGAAAGGATTTGTCTTTATCAGATTCGTCCTTGGGAGGAAGGGAAAAATCTTTAAACTTATCACAAGGTAAAATCGCAGAGTGAAGGATAAGTAGTAAAAAATATAATAAAAATTGAATATAATAACCCGATAGAAATTTTTTATGTTTAGGCATTTAGATTTTCCCTCATCCACTTTGCGATTTCATTCGCATTTTGATCTTTTTGTTTTTCCAACTCTTGAATGACTAAGTTTTTTCTTTCCAAGCTATGATTTTGGCTTAGTTTCGCAGTCGCTTCGATTTTAGTAATCTTGATTTTGATTCCTATAATTCCTTTGATCAATGCATCGATATACTTTTCATCCATGTTTCTGAGAAAGAAGGGACTCTCTTCACCTTCATATTTCAGAATCAGTTCATCCAACGATTTTCTCAGCTCTTCTTCGTTTTGAACCAAGCTTGCTTTACCGTAAACATGAACGCTCAGATAATTCCAAGTAGGTACTGATTTCTTTGTTTCATACCAGCTGGGAGAAATATAAGTATGCGGACCATGGAAAATCGCGAGAATCTTTTTATTTTCCAATACCTCTCCTTGCGGATTTTGGCGTGCAATATGTCCGAATAGAACTTGTTCCGAAGAATTTAAAAGTAGTGGAATATGTGTAGCGGTAAGGGAGGAGCCTTCCGTTTCTGAAACAAGTGTGGCGAAACTATTGTCATAAATGATTTGGTTGATGATGTTAGGGTCTGTGATTGCAAACGGTTTCGGAGTGTACATGCGTAAGTTGGAAAAGGATCGTCTCCATACGATCCTAAATAAGTTAACATTTCAGTTCAATGTTTTTATCAAACCTCATATCCGACTTTTTCCGATTTTCAGAAATTCAAAAATCATCTCCGATCAATTCTTTGTTGATCATGGCACCTGATAACGTTCCCGATGCAATGGCAGCGGCTAAACTTCGAAGCATCGTAGTATTGTCTCCTGCGGCATAAACTCCTTTCAGATTTGTTTTATTGAAACCGTCCACTTTGATATAACCGATTTCATCCAGCTCAACGCCCAGGTCCAGTGGCAGATGGGAATGTTGAACGAAAGGAACACGAGCCATCAATGCATCCAACGGTTCTATCTTCCCGTCTTTCAATAAAATTTTTGTAAGATAACCATTGTTATTTTCTATTGAGGAAATTTCCGTCTCTATGATTTTGATTTTCTTTTCATTCAGTTTCCAGTTTTGTTCCTTGGAAAGAGAGGACTGTCCGTTTGTAAAGAAGGTCAGGTTTTTGGACCATTGGCTGATCAGTTTGATTGATTCATAACCGATATCACCGTTGGCAAAGACTCCTAACTTTTGATCTCTGACTTCATAACCGTGACAGTAAGGACAGTGAAATACGGAAATACCCCAGGATTCTTTAAAACCGGGAATATCAGGCATAACATCCGTTACTCCTGTTGCAAATAATAATTTTCTTGCGAAATGATTTTCTCCGTTTTCAGTTTTGAGTTCGAAATTGGAGTTTGATCGGGATACTTTGATCGCTTTGGAATCTAAAAATTGAACGGTTGGGTAATGGGATAATTCCGATTTTGCAAGTAGTTTGATTTCGAAAGGAGGTTTTCCGTCATGAGTCAAAAGATTATGTGCGTGAGGTGTTTGTCTATTGCATGGTTTTCCATCGTCAATTACCAGAACGTTTCGAATCGATCGTCCGAGTGCAAGTGCCGCCGCTAGTCCGGAGAAACTTCCTCCGATAATGATTACATCCCAGGTTTTTTCTAAATTCTTCATTTGCAACATTGTTGCATTTGTTTGGTTTCTGTCAATCAGCTAAAAGGATTTTACATGAATTCATTCCATCATCCGTTCCAGAGAATGAACTAATTTTTCAATTTCTCCGATGGAAGAAGGATCGGATAAATAACCGTTTTCGTCAATGGAACTTCGGGAGCCTTTCAATAACAATCTGGTCCTATCGTTTGTTTTCGCCTGCAATGTATCCATAATCACTGTTAAAGATTCGAAACTTCTTTCTCCAAGACCCGATGCGATGATAAACGCTGTGGGTTTGTCCGTAAAGATGGTAGTAGATACCATCCATTCGATTGCATTCTTTAAAGCCGCAGGCAGACTGAAAATATATTCCGGCGTACAGATAATAACTCCGTCAGACTCTCTAATGGAATTTCTAAAATTTTGAATGATTTCGGGAGGATTGTCTTTGTCCGAATCGGGATTGAAGTGGGGAAGCTCGGTCAGCTGTTTGAAAATTTCGATTTCCAACCGATCCGAATGTATTTTTGAAATGGTCTTGAGAATGGATTCGTTCGAAGATTGGGAACGCGTGCTGCCTGAGATGGCGAAAATTTTTTTACGTTTCATTGTTTGTATTTGTAGGCCTGAGAATAAATTCTTTTCCGATATAATCTTGTCGTTTTCGGATGATAGTAAAATAGACATTAGATGGTATCATTTTTTCTAATTACGGATCCATCTACTTTGACATTGAAATTGCCTGATATGTTTCCCATTGTATGGAAAAAAGGACTATATCCTTTATTCCTTATCAGCCCGCTTTCTTTTTTAGTAAAGCAAAACCAAGTACATCACTAAATTATTTATTGCTTAGTTTGTCTTTCCTTCTGAAAATGAGTCATTATGAAAGAGACCTTTTTATCCTTCGTTTATTTGCTATTTGGTGATCCCAGACATAACTCCTTGGAACATCGTCTCTTTAATACTGTTTCTTTGGTAAATGCATTCCTCAATATATTCGGGGCATTGGGCTCCTTTTACTTACCCAATTTTGAAGTTATTTTTATCTTAAATCTAACATCGGGACTTTTGATGTTCGGAATGTACATTCTGGCTCGGGTAAAGAACTTATATTACTCTCTGTATTGGCCTTTTAATTTTACGATCTTAACGTATTTGTCCTCGATGTGGTTTTATAACGGGGGTTCTCTCGGGGGAAATCATTATTATTTTATACCTGCATTGGTAATTGCCATGATTCTTTTGAGGGATCATCGTGTTTGGATTTTATATCTGATTTACATCGGGTTTACCGCTTCCCTATACACGATAGAATATTATAGAAGGGATCTTGTAATATTTTATCCAAATGATGCGGAAAGGTACTTGGATGCCGGCGGAAATTACATATTCGTGCAAATACTAACAGGGATACTTATCTTTATTTTGAGTAGAAACCTGAATATAGAAAGAAAAAAATCGGATTCTCTTTTGCTTAATATTCTTCCGGGATCCATCGCGGAAGAATTAAAAAAGAATCAATCCGTTGCTCCGGTCCGTTACGAAAGCATCTCCATCCTTTTTACGGATATGGCAGGATTTACGAAAGTCGCGGAAAAAATGAGTCCTGAAGAACTATTAAGCGAACTGGATCGTTTTTTCCGAAGTTTCGATTCCATTATTAAAAACCATAATATGGAAAAAATCAAAACCATCGGTGATGCGTATATGGCTGCGGGAGGATTGCCGGTTCGGAACAAAACACATCCCATTGATTCCGTGTTATGTGGTCTTGAATTCCAAAGATACATGAAAGACGAAAAAGAGGTCAAATCATTGAAAAATCAACCCTTTTGGGAGTTGAGATTAGGCATTCACACCGGCGCCGCAGTCGCGGGAGTGATCGGTACTGAAAAATTCGCCTATGATATCTGGGGTGATAGTGTAAATACCGCGAGTCGTTTGGAAAGTTCCGGGATTGTGGGAGAAGTGAATATATCTTTTGCAACTTATGAACAAGTCAAAGATTTTTTCGAATGCGAACATAGAGGAAAGATAACTGCCAAAAACAAAGGAGAGATCGATATGTATTTGGTCAAAGGTTTGAAGGAAGACCTTTCCGATTTGAGAGATCCGTTGAAACCGAATTCCAAATTCAAAGAAATGTATTTGGGGATTCAGAATTCTTAAAAATCCGATTTTTGTGTTAGCAACAAATCTTATATTCAATAATAAGAATTTATTTTGCTTCTGTATGATCAGTATGTTCTTATTTTGTTTCAGTTGCAGCGCGGATTCCAAAAAATCGTTGTTGGAATTAAAGTCGGAGATATCGGATGTGAAGGAGTTTTATGTTACTGCAGAAGATAGAAAAATATTTCTTGTAACAAGCGGTTGTTTGCCGAACAAAAATAAAGTTTTGATTTTTGTCCACGGTTCTCCCGGCGGATGGAGTGATTATATCGCTTATTTGAAAGACAAAGATCTTCGAAGTTCTTTCTGTATACTATCTTTGGATCGTCCCGGTTTCGGACTTTCCGGTAAGGATTCTTCCATTGCCGATTTGCAATTGCAAGCCGGACTCATCCGTATTGCAATTGAACGTTTTTTAAAAGAACAATTTGTTTCCGACCGAACAAAACCGACATTGATTTTAGTGGGCCATTCTTACGGAGGGCCGATTGCCGCTAAAGTCGCGATTGATATTCCTTATAGAAAAGATGCGCTCTTTCTTCTATCCGCGCCGATGGACTCCCAACTAGAGGAAGTAAGGTGGTATAATCGGTTGGCCACTTATTTTTTTGTTAAAATTTTCCTACCGAAAGAAATAATCAATAGCAATGATGAGATGATACCCCTAAAATGGCAACTGACTGATTGGGATGGTATTTGGAAATTTATTAATTTTCCAGTCATTAGCATTCATGGAAAAAAGGATTTTTTAGTTTCATTTGAGAATGTTGAATATATGAGAAAAAAAATAAATCCCCGTCGATTCGAAAGTATGGAACTTACGGATGAAAATCATTTCATTCCCTGGACCCAAGAGAAGTTAATCAAAGATAAAATATTAATGGTAAATTCTAAATGACAAAATCACAAAAAATCATTTTCCATTCCGCACGATTTATAGCAGCTATTATACTTGGCCAGACTCTTTATTTTAAGTTTACGGGTGCGGAAGAGTCCGTTTATATTTTTACAACCCTGGGAATGGAGCCTTGGGGCAGATATGTTTCCGCAGGAGTGGAATTGCTCGCTGCTGTGCTGCTTTTGATTCCCTCCTTTGTCTGGTTAGGTGCCCTTATCTCTCTCAATATCATAAGCGGAGCGATCCTTTCCCATTTGATCTTTCTTGGAGTGGAAGTGATGGGAGATTACGGAGTTCTATTCGGTTTGGCTTGTATCGTTCTGATCTCATCCGTATATTTGGTATATGTTGAGAGAAAAAACATTCCTGTCTTGAAACATTATTTTCAATGATCAAACGGAAAGTTTTGTAACCGAGCTGATGTTCTTTTTGTATTGAGTATGGTCTTTTAAAATCCGATAAAACTGGTACCAAGTGACCATCGGGTTTCCCGATTTATAATTTTGATATCCTATCTTGAAGAGAATCGCCCATTGTTTGAAAAGGTATCGGTAAGACCTGCAAATAGAAAAATCAGGATCATATAAATTCGTGGATTCGCTCATCGCCCCGTTGAGTTCTATGATTTTGAAATTTTCTCCGAGTTTGAGTGATCCTTCGTTCGCATAACGAATATCATATCTTCCAAAATAAAATCCTTTGAATTGTTTGGAAATTTTGTCTATCTTCTCTTCCAGCTTGTCTGTGATCAAATGGGATCCGTCTTTAAACATACATCCTTGGATGTGATTGCCCGCAAATCCCAGTTTGACTTTTTCTCCCGGTGCGGGAATCCGTTCCAATTTCCAATTTAGAATTCGGAAATAAGTCTCCTTTTGAAATCGAAATCTTTCATGAGTTTCGATCAGTTCTTTTAGATTTCTTCTGCCATCGCCTGATAGAATGGGAAAAATTTTGTCAGTGATGGAAAGAATATGACCTTTGCCCTCATCGGGAAACCGGTAGTAAAAAATTCCGGCTTCCAACGGCCCCGGATGATATTCTTGCAAAATAAAAGCCAGTTTGATTTTCAAAACTTCCAAAGCTTCCTGTACGGAATGAACCAAATGCACTCCCGCACCTCTTTCTCCTATATCCGGCTTTATGATGATAGGAAATTGAATTTGCAAGTCAGAGATGTACTTCAGAATCAGATCTTCATTATAATCTATATTTGGTGAAAGAAGTTTGAATTTGGAAACGGAATCGATGGGAAGATTCGATAAAATTTCCGATTTGGATTCACCTGCGATCCCGCCTGCAAAAATCCCGGGATTGGACGCCGTGATATAACGGAAACCTAAATAACGAATCGTTAGAAATCCTGCGTAAGGAACTAGTGGAAGATAAAAAATCCAAGCCGGCCAAAATTCCAAACGAATCGATTTTTTTAAAGATAGAACCAATGCCACTCTCTTCTCTCGGATAAGAATCGACAAAACAAAACGATATACCGAATAAAAAGAAAGAACTGCTATGAATAGGGAAAGATAAAAATACCCCGAATGGAAAAAAGCCTCAACCGCCTTTCCGAAGTAATACGCCAAAAGTATGAGTAAAGGCGTCCAAAGTAGGGCTGCAAAAAAACTATAAACCAGGAATGAAAAAACCCTTTTGCCCGTGATCCCCGCAAACACATAGATAGGAAGTCTGGTTCCGGGAAGAAACCGGCATAGAAAGATAGTGAATCCGAAGCTATTATCCAGTTTTGTCTGGTAGGATCGGATGATTCCGGAATTTGTAATGGATTTCCATCGGGAAAAGGAGAGTAAAAATTGATTACAGTATCTTCCCGTAAAGAACAGAATTGCATCTCCCAGGTAGATTCCTGTCGTGCACGAAAATATAACTAGCGCTAAATTGATTTTTCCGTCTTTTGCCAACACTCCACCCGTAATACAGGTGAAATCTTCAGATACGAACGTACCCCCGATCAGTAGAAGAAAGTCCAACATGGAAAACTATCTTGGGACGGATCTGGCGATCAAAGTGGAAGGAGTGTATCCGAAATCCGCAGGTAAAAAAATCCATTGGAATTTATTTTCCATCGCAATTCGAATGAGAGCCATATGATGGATCATATGATCGAGTACAAAAAGCAATTCCCTTTCTCCGTTTGTTTCCGTGATAAAACTTTCCGTTTCATTTAAGATATGTTTGATTCGGATTTTTCCGGAAGGAATGTAATCGGACAAATCAAGCTCGGTTTTTTCCAAAGTCTCTCTTGCAAAAGAAAGAGATGATTCCAATGTAAGGTTTCTTTTACGATCGTCATAAGATAAAATTTCCCCTTCTTTGGAATTTATTAAGCATTCAATGAATTCCAAAGTATGTCTTACATGTTGGCCGATGGAGCTTCCGCAAAGCAGAGAATCTTTTTCGACAAACTCTTCTTCTTTGAGTTCGCCGAGGATAGTGCCGAGTACACGAAGTTGGGAGATGATTTGATGGTTGATTTTCATTATAAGGTCTCCCTATACTTCGCTTTAAGGCGGATAAAAGTTACATAAAGTTATTTTTAATTTTACGTTTTTGGTTTTTCTTTTGTTTCCTGAGTGTTCCATCGTTGATTTACATAAGCAATGGAGATGACAAGAACCGCTAAAATAAAGAAGAAAACCGCTTTGTATGCCTTAGACTGATCTTCCAGATCGAAGAAAAAAACTTTTAAAGATACCAAAATCAAAACTATGGATCCGAAGGCACGAAAAGCAGTGTTCTTGGAGTAAGCTCCCCAAAGAAATAGGATCAAAGAATAGATGGTCCATGAGATGGAAAGAACCACGTCCGATTGGATGGAAGTAAATTCGTAAGCCAACCAAAGGTTTTGAATTTGAACAGTGAGTAGTCCCCCTACAACCAAATGACCGATGATGGAAAAAGAAAGTTCCCAAATCACTCTAGGTAGTTGGAGAATTTCATGTTTCTCATCCGCAAGCTCGCTTGTTCCCACCTTAGCGATATAAAAGGAAACGGATGCGATCAAGATCCAAACCAAAGCACCGGGATTTAAAAAAGGAATGTATTTGAATCCCAAAATTTCGATCCATTCCACGCTCCATGCATTCGCATACCAATAGACAAGGAGGACAACGAACAGATAGATACTTCCAAGCATGAGTTGTTGTTGTTTGATTTTTTTTCCAAACATATAAATGGAGGAAATGATGAAAAGCCATCCTGTAGTGACGATCACATAATTCATACCTTTGTCCTGGTAGGAGTCGGCAATATTTCCGAAAGAAATACCGAGTAACAAATAACCTACGACCAGATAGACGATCGCCGATAAATTGCTTTCTTTCAAAAAAAAATGCAATAAGGCGGCCGTCCCGATCAGTATAAAACTGAGAATGATCAGAGGAATCGAATAAACAAGGGTAAATGCTTTGAATATGTAAATAGTCCATATAACATAGTTTAGTATATTTAGAACGCTGATATAAAGGCTGATTCCGTCGAATTTTTCCTTTTCAAATTTGGCAGAGACGAGAAGTCCGATAAGATAAATTAAAAACAAAACGGAAATATAGAAGAAAGGTTCGGGCCAAGTGACGGGTGAAAATTTGATATAATAAGTTAGAAAAATAAGAATGGTAATGAAAAGGGAAACAGCTCTGGTCTCAGGCCATTTTTTGAGAAAACTCAGGTAAAGACTTGTAATATTTAAAATGAAAACATAAACGAAGAGCAGAACTGTTTGGGAAGGGACAGCATTGATGATGAGAGGAGTTATCAGACCTCCCGCCAAACAAATGTTCATGAGAATTCTCATTCCGAATCTGTAGGAAAAATAAATCAGAGTAGCGGAAACTGCGGCAAGAGATACGAATAAAGTATAAGAAGACCATTGAATGTGGGAGACAAAGCTCGCATATGCGAATGTTGCAAATAAGATGGAAACTCCAAATCCCGAAATGACTTCTCCTATGAGTTCAATTTGATTGGAAAATAATTTGAATCCTATAAAACAAATGGTAAGAGAAAGGAATAAGCCGAATCCGATTTTAGCTTCTTCGGGAATCAGATTTTCTTCGAAAGCAACACTGAGTCCGTAGATTGTAGCGAGAAACAGGAATACGATTCCCAAGATAAAAATCCAATTTTTTTTCAATTCTTCCAGTGTGAACATATCTTTCCTCGTTGGAAACCTAAACTATTCAATGGCACTAGATCTAAAACTAAAATAAATAAGGATCACTCTGGAAACCTCTTATTTCGGAATGGGAACCGAGCATGCTTCGGCACACCTGATTCCATCCATTGCGGCGGAAATAATTCCCCCCGCATAACCGGCGCCTTCTCCGCAAGGAAACAATCCTTTGATTTGGATATGTTGTAAACTTTCCGGATCTCTGGGGATATGAACCGGGGAAGAGGTTCTGGTTTCCGGGGCATGGACAACCGCATCGTTGGTTAGGTAACCGCGCATGGATTTGTCAAATTCTCTAAATCCCTTTTGCAGGGCCTTGTATATGAAGTCGGGGAAAATATTTTTTAAGTCTTTGGAAATAATACCTGGAGGATAAGATGTTTTCGGCAAGTCTTCGGAAATTTTTCCTTCTATGAAATCTAACAGTCGTTGCGCGGGAGCTGTTTGTTTTTCTCCGCCCAAGACCCATGCTTTTTTTTCAATGTCTTTTTGAAATTCCATCGCTGCAAGCGGGCCGTGTTCTGCAAATGGTTTGAAATCTTCCGATTTCAGTTCCACTACGATGCCTGAATTGGCTGTGGATCTGGATCGTTGCGAAGAAGACCATCCGTTCGTGACGACTTCTCCCGGTTTGGTGGCGCAAGGTGCAATCACACCTCCGGGGCACATACAAAAAGAATACACTCCTCTTCCATCCACCTGTTTGACAAGACTGTAAGGAGAAGGAGGAAGATAAAGGCCCCGATCTTCACAACTGTACTGAATGGAGTCGATCAAAGACTGTTTGTGTTCGACACGGACTCCAACGGCAAGAGGCTTCATTTCGATTTGAATCCCTTTGTTATGCAATAATTCGAATATGTCCCGTGCAGAATGTCCGGTAGCCAGGATTACTTTTTTTGCTTTGAAATGGTGTCCGTCTTTTGTCAATACTCCTTGAATTTGGTTTTTATCTATGACGAGATCCGTCACTCTTTCTTGAAAATGAACTTCTCCACCGTGTTGTATGATATTTTCACGGATGCGACGGATGATATCCGGAAGTTTATTTGTACCAATATGGGGATGTGCTTCGACTAATATATCTTTGTTGGCACCGAATGCCACGAGCAGTTCCAAAATTTCCCGGACATTTCCCCGTTTTTTCGACCTCGTATAAAGTTTTCCGTCCGAATATGTTCCGGCTCCCCCTTCCCCAAAACAGTAGTTAGAGTCTTCGTTAACAATATGATGGACGTTGATTCCCCGCAGGTCGGACACTCGTTCCTTTACGTCTTTTCCCCGTTCTATCAGAATGGGTTTGATTCCTTGTTCAATGAGTTTGAGGGCTGCAAACAATCCTGCAGGACCTGCGCCGATGATAAGAACTTCCTCTGCGTTTTTTACATCCGGGTAACGAGGCAAAGTCGGCAAACTTTCCGTAAATTCTTCTTTGATAAAAACGTTTACTTTTAAATTGACGTACACGGTTCTTTGGCGCGCGTCTATGGAACGATTGATTATTTCCACATGAGTGATGTCTTCCGGAGGAACTTTTAAAGTTAAAGCCAGGTAGTTTTTTAATTCCTCTGTCTGTCCTGCGATTTCAGGAAGCAGCCGGAGCTGGAGTTCTTTCACCATACTACCAAAACTGGCAAATGCTTCCAAAGGCAAAGGGGAAAAAAGGTCGTAATTCTTACCTTTGCGGATTTTCGCTTGGGATTCTTTTTTTATCTTCAGATTCCGATTTGTTTTCATCGGTTTTCTTATTAAATTTTATATCTATCAAAAGCGGGAAAAGCATAAACGTATAGTTTTCCGTCTTTTGATTTGTAACTTTTTTGCCCGACTTCTCTTTAACCGCTTTCATAAGTTACCATTAGACTTTCAAAATTTCCGCTTCGAAACGATCGAGACTTTCCGTCCAACCATCCGCCATGCCCATATTGTGGAATGCATCTCTGACTCCGTTCGATTTGAAACGAGTTTGGATGGTGAGCTTTGTTTTGTTTGTTTCGAAATCTTCAAAAAGAACCGTTACGACCGAATCGGGAGAATCTTTGCTTTCTCCTATATCTTTCTTCAATTGATCCATCCATTCCTGCGGATGATCTTCGACAACGTCGGTGCATACGATTTTTTCATTTTTTACGATTTCCAGATAAACCCCAACAACCGGATAGTCGATTCCTTCGGGAGACCGCATAACAAATTTATACTTTCCGCCTACCTGCAAATCCATCTCACAGACAGGATTGGTAAAATCTTTCGGTCCCCACCACTTGACAACATGTTTAGGATCGGTCCAAATCCGGTAGATCAGTTCTCTCGGGGCGTCAAAGATTCTGGAAATCACCAATTCCCTATCGGGAATTTCAATTTTTGTATCATAGCCTGTCTTCATGTTTCTTCTCCTTTCTTCATATTGCGAAGCATATAAACGACTGTAACCGCGAGAACGATTGAAATGAGTGCGCAGATAACGGACGTAAGCTGTAATGAGCTTGTAAATGCTTCATTTGCCGAACTGAGAATTATGGAACCTGTTTGAACCGGAACTTCTTTTGCGATGGCAACCGCAGTACCGATGCTGTTTTGTGCAGCAAAAGCGACTTCCTGTGTCAATCCTGCCGGAATGGATTCTGTCATTTTACTTCTGTAAACGGCGGTTCCTATACTTCCCAAGACGGCTATTCCCAGAACACCACCTAACTCGGCTCCTGTTTCCGATATGGATGCGGCAGCACCGGCTCTTTCTGCGGGAGCGGCACTTACTATGATGTCCGTTCCCAAAATCACTACACAGCAGATTCCGAATGCAAGAATAATCCCGCCTGACACGATATAGCTGAGACCGGAACTTCCGTCCAATTGTGCATAAAGAAAGAAGCCTATTGCCGTAAGTACAAATCCACCTGCTATGACAAAGGCGGGGCGGATGTATTTGACGAGTATCGGAACAAACATGGATCCCAAAATATTTCCGGCAGCCATTGGCAAGGTCCATAACCCGGCTTCAAAAGGAGAGAGTCCCAATATCAATTGCAGATACAGAGCGATGAATAAAAAACTTCCCAGTCCTACGAAGATAGAAAGAGTATTTGCAAGCAAAGCTACACTGAATGCGGGTGTTTTGAACAATTCCAAGTCGATGAGAGGGTCTTTCAATTTTTTTTGTCTTTGAACAAACACAAGACCGAAGATGATTCCTGCGAAAATGGAAAAACCGGGAACTAGTCCCCAACCGTGTTCCGCTATTTGCTTTAACCCGTAAATCACCGAGAGTACCGATACAAGTGAGAGTATAGCGCTCGTTATATCAAGCCTGCCTGCTTGCGGGTCTTTGAATTCGGGTAATAATTTGGGACCCACTATTAACAGAAGTACCATCACCGGGACACTGACTAAAAATACGGAACCCCACCAATAATGCTCCAATAGAACTCCTCCTAGGAGTGGGCCAATAGCGCCTCCCACGGAAAAACTGGTTCCCCAGATCCCGATGGCCCTAGTGCGCTCTTCCGGATTATGAAACATATTTCGAATCAGGGATAAAGTGGAAGGGGCAAGTGTCGCCGCAGTGATTCCGAGCAAGGCACGGGTAATAATCAACATTTCCGCCGTTGTGGAAAATGCGGCAAGAATACTGGCAACCCCGAATGCAAAGGCACCAATTAATAGTAGTTTGCGTCTTCCGATTCTGTCTCCCAGTGTTCCCATCGTAATCATACATCCTGCCACAAGAAACCCGTATATATCCACGATCCATAAAAGCTGGGAGGCTGTAGGCTTTAACGTCTCTGTTAGGTGAGGAACTGCGAGGTACAACACCGTCAGATCCATGGAATAAAGCAGGCAGGGAAGGGCGATGACTGCAAGGCCGATCCATTCTTTTTTTCCTGCCCGGGGTGGTGTGGTTGTCGTTTGATTCATATATTTGTATTCGGTTTATAATAAATCATAACCAAACTGGAATTAAGTGCTTTGGCTTGAATCAGTTTTAAATTCAGTTTGATTTTTAATCCGAAGATCAAAGCATCAACTTTGTCCAATAAATCCGCTGCATAGTTGTTGAATTCGTTCTCCACAACATGCCAATCGATTTCGCCATCTGGTCCTTCATGGTATCCATCCAAAGATACCATCATTTGAAAAATCAGCTTTCCCATATTCCGCTCGGTTAAGCAACTCTTGCCAATTCCGTTTCCAAACGATCGAAGTTTTCTTCGTTTCCTTTGATAATGTAAGGTCTGGACTTGTCGCATTCTTCCGCAGACTCGAACATCATACGGAATATAACTTTTGTCTTGTCCGTTGAAACTTCTTCAAAGCTTGCAGTTACTTGGAAAAAATGAACCGGGCTAATGTGGTTGAATACAAGAAGCTCCGGTTTTACGATTTCCACGAAAACACAATGATTTGGATAATCATCTCCGTTTGGGCCATGCATCACAAAACGCCAGTTACCTCCTGGACGGAGATCGAATTCTTCAAATGTATTCCTGAAATCTTTCGGTCCCCACCAACGTGCCAATCGTTCCGGTTCAGTCCATGCTTTGAAAACAAGTTCACGCGGAAAACTTAAGGTTCGTAAGGATATGATTTCCCTGTCTGCTAATTTGGAAGTTTCCGTATTCGTATTCACCATTTGTTTTCTCCTGATTCCATCCGTTATATTATAAAGTATTTATATACTTAGACCTTTTCCAAGTAATCCCGGAGTCGTTCCATTGTTTGACTCATACCCTCGATCGCTCCGTGTTTCTCTACGACTTCGTTTCTTGCTTCCGCCGATTGGAATAAAGCAAGCATTGTGAGTTTGGTTTTTTTACCTTCCTCTTCAAATGTCACCGTTACATGGAAATCACCCGGATGGTCTTCGATATCTGATCCGTGTCTGTAAACGAGTAGTTTCGGTTTTTGGACTTCTATGTATACAATCACATTCGGATAATCCACTCCGTCCGGCCCATGCATTACGAATTTCCAAACTCCGCCAGGTTTTACATCCATGGACTCTATCGTGTTTGTAAAACCTTTTGGCCCCCACCAATTTCCAACATGATTCGGGTCTGTCCACATTTGGAACACCAGTTCCCTCGGGGCATCAAACACTCGTGTGGTGGAAATTGTTCTGTCTTCCGTATTGTTACTGTTCATTTTTCATTTCCTATGACTTGTTTTACGTGTTATTTTTACGCTACGCCCTCTGGGTTTTTCGATTATTTAGATTTAATCGAAGTTAACTTTCTGTTTTCCGGTCTCAACCACCAGGATAAGATCACAAATACAAGCATTACGAGAGGACTGATCACGTGTTGTATTTCCAAGCCTGAGACGGCGCTGGAAATGGCAGCGCTGGTAAGATTGAAAAACATTCCAGCATACGCCCATTCTTTCAAAAGAGCAAATCCCGGTACCATTATGGCAATTCCACCTAATAGTTTCCATGTGCCTAAAATGAAAGGGAAGTAAGAAGGATAGCCCAATTGAGCCATTCCTGCAAGGACCTCAGGATTTCTTGTGAGGTAAATAAATCCGGCAAACAAATAGTTTGCTCCTATTAGGATCGTGATGACCCAATATGCGATGGTCTTGATTTTTTCTTTGTTCATGTTATTCTCCTCTGACTACTTCAGTTCTGTTCTTTTTCTTTTTTTTGCAGTTCTTGTAAATACTCTTCCAGACGATCAAAGCGTTTTTCCCAAAATTCTCTGTACTTATCCACCCAGGTAGCTACTTCGATCAGGGGACCAACTTCCAGCCGGGCAGGGCGCCATTGCGCTTCTTTGCCACGGGAAATGAGTCCGGCTTTTTCCAAAACTTTCAGGTGTTTTGTAATCGCAGGCAAGCTGATGGAAAAAGGTTCCGCGAGTTCTTTTACCGATACCTCCCCCGATTTCAAAGCAGAGAGGATCTGTCTGCGGGTTGGGTCTGCCAAGGCCGCAAATGTGAGACTCAGTTGGTCGGGAGTGGAAGTATATTGAACCATATGGTTAATTAACCTTTTGGTAAAATACGGTCAATTCGAAAATTTCGTCAAGGGAAAATGATAGGAAAGAAAGAAAAAAAGTAGGTTTGGGTCTACTAGTGGGAGAGGCGGAGTGGGTGGGGTAAGCTGGGAGTTTTGTGATTTTGTGGTACCTACCACATAAGCCGGAGTTTCTTTGCTTACGCGGCAGGACATATTTGTGGTACCTATGACAGATCATTGCCCTGGAATTTATTTTTCCAATATAACCTTCAAATCGTTCAGACCTGCATCCATATTATCCGTCATCTTTTTCTGAATTTCAAAGCACACGTTTACGATCAGGTGGATCGCGTTCATAGGGATAGGCATTTTATCATACATGCCGACTGTAACTTTTGTTTGGTTTTCCCCGAGAGATTCGGTGATTATATAAGAAGCAAGTTTGCCCTCCATCGGCTTTTTGAATCGGAGTTGCATTTCCAATCTTTCTCCTTCCGTGATAGTTATGATCTCTTGTTCACCGATTCCTAGTTCCTGGTTTTCACTTTCCCAAGACGAAATAAACCCGACCGTACCATCTGTACCTTTGTATTCCATCTTTGCAGAAGGGTCTTTTTTTAACCATGCGTTCCATTTGGAATGATTCTTTAGAAGTTTGATTTCCGCGAAAACTATGTTCCTAGGTTTGTTGATTGTAATATCTCTTTCCAGCTTAAAATCCGTTGGTGCGAATATGCACAATAGGATTACCGCAAATGCGATGACTCCCAGTATAATGAGTGTTATTTTCATGTTTTTATTCCTTTTTTAGTTTGTTATTGTATTTTAGATTTATGGAAGTTGAACATCCAAAAATGGGTCCGTAGCGATTTAGATAACATACCGTTTGATATGTTGTAAAGCAAAAAAAATAAAATTAATTAGAAATTTGAACTTTATTTGACGATTTTCCAATAAAATTAGGAAAAAAAATATCATCGACATATCAGGTGGTATAATCAAAACTAAAAAAAGGTTGAGATTTGGTGAAAAAGACAAGAGATCCGGAGAAAACAAGAGCCCACATTATTGAAGTGGCATTCGGAGAAGTGTACCGGAAAGGGTTTCAAGGGGTGAGCATTCGGGATATCGTTGCCAAGACGGATTTGACGACTGGTGCCTTTTTTCATTATTTTGCGACCAAGAACGATCTGGGTTACGCTTTGGTAGATGAAGTTATCAAAAAGGTAACTTTGGAAACTTGGATATATCCTTTGGCCGCTTATAAAAATCCCATACAAGGAATCATCAGTCGTTATAGAAAATTCATCGAAACCGTTTCAGATGATTTTCTGACGTATGGTTGTGCGATCAACAATCTGACTCAGGAGATGTCGGCAGTAGATACTGAGTTTGGAGAAAAACTTCATTCTGTGATGAGGCTGTGGATAGAAGGATTGGAAGGCTATCTGGAAAGAGCACAAAACGAAGGTTATTTAAAAGAAAAATCGGATCCGAGAAAGATTGCCGAGTTCATTGTTGCGGTCCATGAAGGATCCTTTGGTTTGGCAAAAAGTTTTAGAGATAAAAAAATACTATGGTCTTCTTATTACTCGTTACGGGATTATTTGGAGTCGGTGAGCGGGAAGTCGGAAGGATAAGAAAAAATCGCATCTATACGGTAGCTACTTTGGGAACAACGAACTTCTCTCCATCGGGCTCGCTTTATGCATCACCACCATTAAGTATAATTGATGTTAACTTTTATAACAATGAAATAATCGGCATACAAATGATGAAAACCAACAATGGATGTAATAAAACGGCAATCAAAGAAGTATAAAAATGCTGTTTGGCGTTCTGCGGAAGTAGAAAATAAGCTACAAAGGAAATGATCAAGCCTGAGATCCAGTTAGCAATCAGTACCATCATGGGAATGGCGATGAAACTCCACTCTCCGATCAGATTGCAATTGATATCCGATTCATTCCTGGCGAAACATTCTTCCCGAAGCACCGAATCCTTAAGCAAAATATAATATGCTACAAGACCGGAAAGAAAAAAGGAACAAGCGGTCATGATGGCGGTGAGTATTGTTAATCTGCGAAGAAAGGTCATAAATGTATTTTTTATTCTAGGCAATCATTCTTTTTGTAATCTTGTTTAATCGCTTCAACAGAAATAAAAGAACATGGATGTTTGTTTTCACTTGTTTTTCCTATTTTTGAACTATATTCTCATAAGTTATCAATTTTTTTCCGAATTGCCGACTTGTCCGAGTTTGTTTTTGCAAGTGCGAGAGCCTTTTGAAAATTTTGTTTCGCTTTGTCGTTATCAATGTCAGTATAAAGTTCACCAAGCAAGGTAAAGTAAAAATGATTGTCTGTCAGATTTAGTTTTTCCGCCTCTCGGATTGCTTCTTCTTTTCCATTTGCTTTTGAGAGAGCGAACGTTCTGTTCAGTGCTGCAATAGGAGAATATTCCATTTGTAGCAACTGATTGTAAAGCTGCAGAATGTTCTCCCATTTTTCTTTTGTTTCTGATTTTTGAGTGTGCCAATAGGCTATGGCAGCTTCCAAATGATATTTGGAAATTTTAGTTCCCGTTGTAGCGCGGGTAAAAAAATATTCTCCTTTGCCGATTAAGTCGGTGTTCCAGAGATTTTTATCCTGTTCTTCATATAATATCTGTTCACCGTTATCGTTTTGTCTTGCCTCAAATCGGGAAGCGTGAAAACACATCAAAGAAAGCAATGCGTTTACCTGAGGTTTATCGGTATGTTCGTTTTCAACGAGCATATTGCACAAACGAATTGCTTCCAAACAAAGATCTTTGCGAAGAGTTTTGTTCCCGCTGACGGAATAATACCCTTCATTGAATAATAGATAAATCGTTGTTAATACTGTTGTTAATCGTTCATCGATTTCCTGCAACTCGGGAAGTTCGATTTTGATCTTTTCTTCCTTTAGTTTTTCTTTGGCACGAAATAATCGTTTATTGATTGTTTCCTTATTCGTTAAAAACGCATCCGCAATTTCTTCAATCCCGAAACCGCAGAGAATGCGAAGTGATAATCCGATCTGCGCTTCCGTTGAGACGGAAGGGTGGCAAATGGTAAACATCATTTGCAATTGGCTGTCATATATATTTTGAGGAGATAGATCGATTTCCTGTTCTGATGAATCGGAATAAGTTTTTTTTAGTTCGGGAACAATTTTGTTTTCAAAGATAGAATTGCGCTGCAAGTGATTTTTGGCTTTGTTCTTTGCAACATGATAAAGCCAAGCCGCCGGATTTTGAGGAACACCTTTCAATCCCCATGTTTCTGCCGCACTGAGGAAGGTGTCGCTTGCGATATCTTCGGCGATGTCTATCTGTTCGAATCCGATATGTCTGCAAAGAACCGATATGATTTTTCTGTATTCCGTTCTAAACAGATGCGGAATCAATTCTGCATTTTTCATAAGGAAATACCTCTACGGTTGCAGAGGTATTTTTTTATCTTAGTCGTTGGTATCAAGCGAATCGATTTTTCTCACTTCCACGCTATTTCCTTCTCCTTGCAAAATAGGGCAATCCTTTGCAATCTTCACAGCTTCTTCGTAGTTTTTTGCTTTTATGATGATGTAACCTGCGATTGATTCCTTGATTTCGGCATAAGGGCCATCGGTTACCATATTGTTCGATTTTACTACTTTACCATCGGAAGACAAATGATTGCCTCCTTCGGCCAACTTGTTTTGGGCTGCAATGCCTCCGATCCAATCCTGCCATTTCTTCATGTATACTTGCATTTGTTCCGGCGACGGTTGTGCTTCTTTGGTTTTGATGTCCATGCGGAACAATAATACGAATTCGTTCATTTTGTTTACCTCTTGCTGAATGGAATTACATTCCTATATCAATCGAGATTTTAAAAATTGGACATCCTCGGGGGATTTTTAGGATTTTAATCCGACCATGCATTTCACGTCTTTCTCATTCAAATACCATTCAAGGCAATATCCGTTGGGGTCTATATCATCGCGTGAAATCAGTTTTCTAAATGCATTCTCGATGCCTTGAACATCTTCCATAAAATCTTTTATGGTCAAACAAATGAACTCTCCCTTTTTGATTACAAACCGTTCGCAAGATAGTTTGTCCGCTTCTCCTTCTTCCATTTCTTCGGCTGCGGCTTTGTAAACGATTTCGTCTTTGTTCGGACGTGATATTCCGAAGTATCTTCTTTCCTTTGAGGGCGAGATCAGAGAATGAAGCTTGTTATGCGCTTCAATTACCCCGTCAGGAAAGGATGTTGCAGTCACACACAAGACGTTGATATCTTTTTCTAAATTGAATTTATCCATATAGTTGTCCTTTGGAATACAAATCTTTTACTGCTTACTTTTCTGCAGATTTTCTTTTACCCTGTACTTAACAATTTTAGTAATCAGCCCTTTCGGCAAAGGTTTGTCCAGAGGAAACTGTATCGCACCTTTTGAAAATTTATATGAAGTAAGTTCGTTTTTGAATGTTTCGATCACATTTGAGGTAGGATAAAATCCGAAATGTTTTTTATAAGCTGCATAATAAACGAGGATTCCGTTTAATTCATAGGCAGGCATGTTGTAGCTTATTTTTTCCTTTGCATTTGGTGCCAATTCTTTGATCAGGTTTCTCATTTGAGTTAGGAGTGTCCGGGTATCGACAGGAAAAGATTTTATATATTCGTCGACGGTTTTGAATTTTACCGCATAACGCATACTTTCCGTTGTAGCCTTTTTCATTTTTTGAATCCTGAACCGAGTGAACATCCTACTATAAAATAGTCAGGTAAATACGGTTCTCCTCTCGATTCTTTGATCAATATGGCAATACGATCCCTTTTTGGATTCAAAAAATATCCCAATATATTATCCGATACAATATCAACGACTTTGACGGTAAGATTCGAATGGGATGTGATTGCATTGGAGTTTGAAAAAGTCCTGTAAACAAAAAGGGCACCGTCTTTGGACCAACCCAGAGAATGTACATCTTCCATTTTATTTTCCAAGCGTTGTGTTTCCATACTTGGGGAAGGTGCAATTGTTTCAGATTCATTTACCCGTATCGTCTGGTTATTGTTAGCTGATTCTTTCCGTTTGCATGTAAGGAAAGGCGGTAGAAGAAAAAAACATACTAGTAGGATAATAGGTATTTGTGTTTTCGCTATTTTTAAAATCATCAGGTTCTAGTCTCCCATGCTTCGAAAAATTCACATAATTCATTATGAGGATATTGATTGTCTGCAAAGGTAAAG
Source organism: Leptospira ilyithenensis (assembly GCF_004771005.1). Lineage (GTDB taxonomy): Bacteria > Spirochaetota > Leptospiria > Leptospirales > Leptospiraceae > Leptospira_A > Leptospira_A ilyithenensis. The sequence goes on along the minus strand of NZ_RQHV01000050.1, from coordinate 34,137 downwards.
CTGCCTGTTTCTTTTATCTCCAAAGCCGCTCTGCGAATCAGACCAAAACAAGCCCTCGCAAGACTTCCTCCTATGCTGATTCGCCTAACTCCGAGAGATTTTAGATGATCAACTGTTAGTTTGCCTTGAGTGAGGCCCATGACGACATTGATAGGTCCTTGAATGGAGTTTACCAATTTACCGATTGTTTCCGCGTCGCCAACGCCCGGAACAAAAAGACAATCGGCCCCTGCTTTGTAATACATATTGGCCCGCCGAACCGCCTCATCAAACGCATTGGGGTGGTTTGTTAGAAACGCATCTGTACGGGCTGTTAGGGTAAACGGTAGGTTGTTTGCATCGGCTTCCTTTCGAGCGGCATAAATGCGCTCGCTTGCAAGTTCCGCATCCAGCAATGGAGAAGATTTGTCACCGCTCAGATCTTCCAGATTGCATCCTACAACTCCGATGGCAATTGCCTGGCGTATCGTTTCCGCTACTTCGGAAGGTTGAATTCCGTAACCAGCTTCGAGATCCGCACTCACCGGAATGTCGACAGCGTCTACGATCGCCTTAACACGCGCGAGCATAGTTTCACGATCTAAGACTTGGTAGTCGGGCAAACCTGCTGCAAAAGCAATGCCTGCGCTGGTTGTTCCAATGGCAGAAAATCCGCAACCGGCCAACATACGAGCGCTTCCGGCGTCCCAAGCATTTGGCATTACGAATGTATCTTTGGTATGAAGATTTCGAAAGGTCTCGGCATTGAGGCGTTGCGTAGACGATATCATTTGCTAATTTCGTTCTTTACATTTCTCTCAGTCAAGTTGGAATCCGCGTTCCAATGAAGTGGATTATTTTTTGTAGTTTAAAAGGAATTTGGCCCGGGTCGTGTCGATAGGTTTGTTTTTGGAACTTTCCAGAAAGTATTCCAATTGCCATTTCTGGGTCATTTGCGCTTGTTTGTTTGTCGGAATATCCCATGAAGGATAGATTCTGAATCCGAGTTTTCCTTCCTTTTTGCCGGATATGATTCCTTTTTCGTATAATACATGTTTGGGGAATATGAACTGTCCCGAAAGATTTTTATTGTTAGCACGAATGATAAAATAATCTATGTTGTCCTTGATGTTGAATGGTTTGATCGGTCCGTTGTCTTTTCGTTTCCATAAAGTGACAAATTGACCGATCTTTGTAGGAGTTATTTTCGCGATCCGAAATGTTATTTTCAAATCATCAATTTCAAAATGACAAGCGCCATACTCAGAACTTTCCTTTTCCATGGAAGGGTTTAGTAATTGAATGCCGCAATGATCAAAAACATTCTCTTTGATATCATTTAAATGATTCATAATTTTATTTTCTCACTTATGCCAAATCTATAAAGATTTTCTAAAGACAGCTCGAAATATTATGTGAGCCGCTGAACAAAGAACGACAGGATTTCATCGCGAGCTGCCATTGTCGGTTGGCCGGCTTCGTCAATCAGATGGACAGTCACAACACTATGTGGGAACGGCACATGTTCTGCGAAAAACGGTGGGACGGAAGTGTTGGCGGCACTGTCGGGAAGTACTCGTCCGACGAAGCGATCCCCAAGGGCCTCGGAGTAAGCCGCAAAGCGTTCGGCTTTGCAAAGCTGGTCTCCTTCGAATCGGTAGGCGATTACAGTCAGGTCTTCCCGGATGAGTCGCTCTCGAATTGCCTCAAGTTCGTCGGGAGCAATCCCGATACCGGAAAGATCGTTGAACGGTAGACTCGGCTGGGATAAGACGGGTGCCAACATCAAGGGCTCAAGCATCATCGACAAAGCAAAGTTACCCGTGAAGCACATTCCAATGGCACCGACTCCTCTACCACCGCACTCTTTGTGTGCGAGTCTTGCCAATGTTCTCAGCCATTGCGTAACTGGACTAGATTCGTTGGCTGCGAATGCGCGAAACTCCGCACTAACACAAGCTCGTCTTAGCACTGTTTTTCCTTCCTTGGCACTTGATATCACTCCATCAAGACCGAAGAGAGATGGCATATAAACTGTCAAACCTGCATCACGCACCCAACGGCTGAAACGCGCTACATGGGGACTGATGCCCGGCATTTCGGTCATGACGATCACTGCGGGTCCACTGCCAGCTACATATACTTTCTTCGTAGCGCCATCGAGAGTGATTTCCCGACATGTGAAATCTTCGAGAGCATCGTTTTCATTTATGTTTTGCGGCATAGTAGTAGCTCCGTAAGGACTGGGTAAGGCTCAACGCAGACTGTTAAATAGTAGAACTTGATTCTCTAGAAAAATTAACAGGTCTACTTTGAGAAAATTCAATTCATTGATCCATTCATTCGGAATTTCTTCAATCATTTGTTTAAAGTTAAAATTTAGAATTTTTGAAGAGGACGCATTATTTCCTAAAGACAAAAAAATACTCAACTAAATGGTTTAATAGTTGACGAAGTTTGAATAGCTTGAATTATTCAACTAGATGGTTGAATTATATAAAAAAGAGCAAAAGTTGGATCGTGTATTTGCCGCGCTTGCCGATCACTCAAGACGGCAAATGCTAGCGAGTCTACGGAAACGCCCGCTTACGATTTCAGAATTGGCAGAGCCATTTTCTATGTCGTTTGCCGGAGTTGCCAAACATATCGAAGTACTTACCGAAGCAGGTCTTATACGCAAAACACGCGCTCCGGAAGACGGCCGTAGTTTTCGGCTTGAGCTGCAAAACCAATCACTTTCCGAGGCATCTTCCTGGCTCGCCTACCATCAGGAATTCTGGACGAACAAACTCGATAGACTCGAGACTTTCATAGAGGAGCAAGACAATGACCACAGAGGTCCTAAGAGTAGAAAAAAAAATTAATGCAGAACCGGCTCGGCTGTTTCGTGCGTGGCTGAAAGCCGAAGACTTTTCGCGCTGGTTTTTATCCGGAGATCTTATTGGCATTGAATCGACTAACATAGATCCACGTCCAGGCGGTCGATTTCAAATCAATATGCTTCTTGACGGCAAAATATTCCCGCATGAGGGCGAATACATTACCATTGAAGAGCCCACAAAGCTTGTATTCACCTGGCGATCCCATGCAACCGGAGGTCGTGATACACTCGTTACAGTTACGTTTACTGCGCTGCCTGCGGTTACCGGCAAGAGTTCGGCAGGTGCGGTTAACAAACCACAGACGCTTGTAACATTGGTTCACGAACGTTTGGCAAACGACATTGAAATTAAAATGCATCACCATGGGTGGGCGAGTATTCTTGAGGGTCTAGAAAACTGGATGGCAGAGAAAGAATAAAATAACGTTTTGATTCGGCATTGCCGGAAAGAAAAAACAACAAAGGAAAAAGGAGCAGAATATGAATGGGATATATCACAAAATAGGAATTCGCGCTGGAGCTACTGATGTGGTAAAAGCGCTGACGACAAAGACTGGCCTTGCAGGTTGGTGGACTAAGGAAGTTGAGGGAGCATTTTCCGGCGGGTCTTCTGCTGTAGGTGAATCGATTCACTTCGGCTTCGGACACAAAGCCAATATGGAGATGAAAGTTCGGGAGTTTGCGCCAGAGCGTGTTCTTTGGGAATGCACTTCAGGACCGGACGACTGGATCGGTTCGCATATCGATTTTAATTTGAAAGCAAGCACTGCACCGGACGGAGCGGCCATGACGATCATCCACTTTCGCCATCAAGACTGGAAAAATGAAAGTGATTTCACAGCACATTGCAGCATGAAGTGGGCAACCTTTCTACTCAGTCTGAGAAATCTTGTCGAAGTCGGCCACGGTCAACCTGCGCCGGATGACATTAAGATTGATGATATGAACTAATGGTTTTTCTTATGCGCGGGTTGTCAGGCAACACCGCGCATTTTCACACACTGATACTGATGATGACTTTCCCTCCGGCATGCCCTTTTTCAAGATATCTGAGAGCTTCGGGAACCTCATTTAAACTATAACGTCTATCTATCACCGGCTTTATTTTGCCTTCTTCAAGAAGCATCTTTAAAAAGAGCAGATCCTTCTGATTCGGAGTTGATGTTAGGGCTCCCATCTTCTTGTTACCGAATAAGGATATCCATGGACCCAACAGTAGAGCTTGGAATAGCTGGGCAGTATCGCCTCCGGCCATAACATAAATCCCTCCGACATCTAACGCACGTTTGTAATCGAAGATGGAACGAAATCCGTTCACCGCAAGAATAAGATCATAACGCTTTTCACCTTTCGTAAAATCTTCCTGAGTATAATCAATAACATGATCAGCGCCAATTGAACGTGCCATATCCATCTTTGCGGTACTGCATACTGCGGTTACTTCCGCTCCAAAATACTTTGCAATCTGCACTGCAAACGTACCAACTCCCCCGGAGGCTCCGCCTATCAAAACCTTTTGTCCCGGTTTTATCAGTCCCTTATCGCGAAGTCCGTGTAAGGCGGTGAGACCGGCCAAAGGAACTGCCGCCGCTTCCTCGAACGATATATTGGTTGGCTTCAAAACCAGTTCGTCTTCACAAGCAGATTTGTATTCTGCAAATCCTCCAAGACCGGATTTGAAAACATCTCCGAACACCTCATCGCCAGGTTGAAACTGAACAACATCTTTACCTACGGCTTCCACTTGTCCCGCTATGTCGGAACCGAGTATTGGGAATTTTGTCGGTTTAAAAAGTCCTGTGTGCAGCCGAGCTAAAAACGGGTCAGCTCTTAGAAGACGCCAGTCCGCAGCATTCACGGAGGCAGCATGAATTTTAATTAAAACTTCGTTGGCCTTGGGAGTAGGCTTTTCTACTTCTTTAAACTCAAGAACATCGGGGGATCCGTACTTTGAATATACGATCGCTTTCAATTAATTTCTCTCCGACTGCAGTAGCCAAACATTTTCTTTTGCAGTAGTTTTTCCCTTCAACCCACCAATTACATTTTTGCTTTCAATAGGATTTAAATTATAATGATCTTTATAGTGTAGGTTTACTTCTTCATTGCTAATCGAAAAAGGAGGACCTTCTACTAAGCTTTGATCGTATTCATAACAAATGAGCAATTGCGGTGCTTTATCAGTAATCTTCATTAAGTGCGTTGTATATCTGTTGCGCATTGTTTCGGGAAGCGCGACTAGGGCTGCCCTATCGTAAATTGCATCGACCGGACGGAGTATCTTGTCAGACAAATGGAAAATATCACCGACAAAGATGTCGATATTTTCTGCACTGTAATGATCCACTTCACCAACGACTGATATTTTCGGTGCAACATCAAGTTCAAGAAATAATTGCTCAATCGCTATTTTGCTGAGTTCGGCTCCGGCAACACGATAGCCATTTGAAAGTAACCAGGGAATATCAAGAGTCTTTCCGCATAATGGTACGAATACGCGGCTGCCTTCTGCTAAAGATAGCTTTTTGAAATACTTTACCAGTAGCGGATTAGCTTCCCTTTCGTGGAAAGCGATCTCGTTTTTTCCCCATTTTTTGTGCCAAAAACTTGCATCCATAATAACCTCTTTAGTAATTTAGTCACCAATACTTTATCATGTTAGATTACTTTAAGAAATCCGTAAGTAATGGTAATAAGACTTTGGCACTAGCCATATGATCCTGTCCTGCCAGCTTGTTACTTACATCATGTATGCCCCAAGGACTTTTTTCACCAACAATAATATGAGTTGGTAAGGAAACACGTGAGGCTCTTTCCAACGGTGGTAGATCCTGCATTAAGGCAATATCATAAGCAAGTGTCGAAGCTAGAGCCTTCATGATTCGCCAACCGGGAAAGAGCGGTAATAACCAAACAAATATTCTAGGCATCCCAGCTTCGATGTCACGTTCTATAGAGTATGGTAAAGTGTTTCCACTATCACCGCGACCACGGCGGTCGAAGTTATAAACGGTAAATTTACCGGAGAATGCCAATATGTTATTTTTTTTGTTTAACCAAATCGACAAGTTTCTTTGGTGCACTCACAATATGCAATAATCAACATATCCTTGAAAAGGTTTAAATTCACAGAGTTTAATTCGACTTTTGTCCAACCTTGTTGACCCCATTTGTTATCAATAGGATAAACGCAGCTACCCGAGGCCGATGAAAAGAACTCCTGATCATTTTTAGAAAATTTCAAAACGGCTTCTTCGTCCTTGGCATCGAAAGTTGCAAAAATTTTATTTTTCACTCTGAAGGAAATTTTCTCAAAATGAGGCATCTCTTTCACTTCCGGAAATGCAAAGACAAGTTTTCTAAATTTATCAAGAGTAATCATATTAGATAGGCTGTTCGGCGAGTTCTTTTATGTTCAGGAGTTGTTTACGCATCATTATCCAATCTCCCCAGGGAAGCAAGGCCGCTATAAGTTTATGAGATGATCGCTTCACAAGAATTTTTACTAACAACTTCGAAGATCCATCGTCTCTCTCTTGCACTAGGTATGTCATCGCTATTTTACCGAAAAAAGATTCTATTTGGATGTCATTGGTAACAAGAGTTATGTGTTCGGCATCCTTGAATTGTGCCAGTTCGAAAATGATAAACGTTTGTCCGATACTCAAATCTCGTAGTTTTGGATTCAACGTTTTAGGGCTAGGCTTTCCTTTATTGTCAATCCAGTCGTAGCTGTATGGTGCTACTCTTAATTGGCATAGCCATAGGAAGACGCGCTCAGGCGATGCATTTATGGATATTCCGCGAAATAGAACGTCATCAGGATTGCTTAGAAATTCATCACAGGCAAAAACTTGACTTTTCTCTGACTCGGATATTTGCCATGAATACGCGATTGAGTTGGGTAGTATTTTTAACATATAAAATTGTAACTAATTTCATCTTTAGTCTAATCGTTTTTACATATGTAAAGGATAATAAAAATGAACAACACTTTCCGGAGTAGTTCCGGTTGATCTGTAAAATTCAATTGCATAATCATCCCCTAAATCAGCTTGTAAGAAAACTTCTTCTACACCGTTTTGTTTGCAGTAATATTGATGCAAGGTATAAGCAGTTAATCCTCTGACCACCTTATCCTGATACAACGCAACAAATACAAAGAAGTCAATTTTCGAAAAGAGCTGTTGAGTTTATTACAGAAATCAATTTTTCCGCGAAATCCTTTGGCCTTTCGAAATGAGGTGCATGCGAACAACATTCAAACCAATGTATACTTTTTTTAGGACTTTTCAAAGCTGAAACATATTTTACTAATATTTCTCCAGGATTGTAGTAATCGAAACGTCCTGAAAAAAAGTAAACAGGAACGTTAATTTCAGGAGCCTCTTTAAAAAGATCCATCTTGAAAAAGAACGGTCTAATTCGGGAAGCGGTCTTCCAAATTCCGGGTAAATAAGTCAGCATGTTAACTAGTGAATAATCCGGGGAATCGAACATTACTCCCCGGAGAAATTCATCTTCATCGTTTCTATGATCACCATGAAACATCCCGACTCCGAATTTGTTTAACCATTCCCGTCTATTTTCCAAGTATGATAATAGAGTTAGATCTTTTACCTTTGGAGCTAAGCTCGGATCTTTGTTTGCTTGATTCAATATAAATTCATAAGAAATCCGAGCACTTTGTTCGCCATTGACTACGGGTCCAATGCCGATGTACGCAAAAAAATGCTCCGGATAGCGATGGGCAACTATTGCACCGATGTATCCACCCCAAGAATGCCCCATAAGAACGATTTTTTGAGTATGAAATTTTTTCTTGAGGAAAAGAACTACTTCAAGGGTATCTGAAATGTAAGTTTCGGGGGTTACTTCCGGCATGAATAATGAAAAGGATTTGCCTGAGCCACGCTGATCCCAATTAACAACGATAAAATGGTCTTCCAAGTCGTTATAGAAATACCTTGCAAAGCCTATGGAGGCGGCACCCGGTCCACCGTGAAGAATTAACAAAACAGGTTTTTCTATATCATTGCCACGAGAAAGAATCCATTGACTGGCTCCGCCGATCTTGACTTTTTCTAAAGATGAAATGGGTGATGAAGGTTTAATATTCGGTTCTTTTAAATTGCTTTGAGTTTTACAGTTGAGAGTGAAAGTAAAGAAAAGGCAAAGGATAAGAGTATTCCGAATACTTGATTTTTCTCTTATAAATTTTTTCATATATTTAGGAATTATATTCTTTTAGGGTCTATCGCATAACAAATACAAACATGGGATCGGTTTTTTTCAAAAAATCATTTCAAAAAAGTAAATCGATTTTCAAATCAATTCAGTAATCAAAAAAGTTCTGAACTTGCGAATGCTATCTTATTAAACAAATAATAACGGCAACAATCAAACTGGAAAGAAAAAAGTAGCTTCCGCTAATTAAACCGTAAAAAAGCGGACGAGGTATGTTTGGGTTAATCGCAGTATTGACAGTAGTAGAAGCCAAGTAACCGATCCCAACAATGGAACCAAAGATAAGCGCATTTGAAACCGATTCAATTTTTAAGGCATAAATCAAAATTGCACTTGCAACGGTTGAAACAAAGCCGCATACGAAGGGTCCTACAATGAAAATGGGTGCAGGTTTTTCTTTGGGTGTATATTCTTTACCTAGTGCTTCTGCATAAAGTCGACCAAAAAATACTGTAAACCAAAGTCCGCCCAAAATGGAAGAGGTCAATGCAGCCAATATGACAGCTATCCAATTTATTTCGGTTATTAGATTAAACATGAATCGTTCTCCTTAGTTCTTTTCGGTTGTTTTTTATGTTATCAATGATAACATAAAAATGATATCATTGATAATGATGGATTTTATCCAAAAATGGTCAATAAAAAATAAGGACTTTTGTTAATAATATTAGGTTTCAGGTTTTGATGAATGAATAAGGAAAAACAAGATGCGAACAGGACACGTATACTCGCCGCGGCGGAACGTCTTTTAAAAAGTATTGGTCGGGATGCCATTACGATTCGTGCGGTAGCTGATGAGGCAAAAGTACAACTTCCTACGATATACAGGTTGTTTGGTGATAAGAGCGGTCTTCTCGATGCTATTGCTGAACATGGTTTTGTAAGGTATATGAAAATTCGGCCCAAATCCGAAGGAACATTAAATCCAATTGAAGAATTACGCGCAGGATGGGATATCCATGTCAGATTCGGACTGGAGAATCCCGAACTTTACGGGCTTATGTATGGGGAATCATACTCAGGTAGATTTACACCGGCTGCGCAGATTGCGTATGATGGACTGAAAAATCTCATTATTCGTTTGGCGACCTCCGGGTGCCTTAAGGTTAGCCAGGAGGAAGCTACGTTTAGCGCATTTGCATCTGCATCAGGGGTTGTTCTTACGATGCTTTCCTGGCCGGATTTCCTTCACGAGAATTCTTATTATATAAATATAAGAGAGTCTATGATTTCATCTATTACAACTGAATCATATAGTAATGGCGATGAAGTAATTTCTAATGCTTTGCAAACATTAGGCGCAAACTTAAAGGATCTGAACGTGTTATCCCAGAACGAAAAAAATCTTTTGCAGGAATGGTTGAAACGTAGTTATGCGAAGTTTTCGAGGTTGAAGAATTAAGTTAAGCCATAGATGGCGTTTTCATGGATCCGCTTTTGATAGATTTCGCTTTGTATTCTTTCACTAAAATATCCTTACTTTGTATTGCAAATTAATTCTGTCGTAACACAAGATTTGCGCTAAGCGAAACGGAGGTCTGTGTTATTTTTGTCTCCAGTTTATGTAAAAAAATCATTGTTATTCTCCCGATATGATTTTACACGAAAATCGACCATCAGGTTCGGCTTAGAACTTAGTTGTTTCTCTTGTTTGGAGTTAATATTAGGTGATATATCTATTGATCCTTTAGGATTTCGTCTAACGAACTAACATGATCGAGGTTCATTTTTATTTGTTAAGAAAAAAATTTCTATATATTTTGAATCTTTCCGACACTGGCGAAAGATGTGAAGCATTTCTCTGTTTATATTTCAGCAAGTGCTTTGTTAGGTGTAGGGTTCAGCCGTAACTATCGGTAATCCGATTTTTATGTCTCATCGGGGGACTATACAAGACGATTTTGAATATTTCTGTCCGGGTTTACTTCTGACTTTTTGAATATTAATTAAGTATTGACTTAATTAATAAAATACTTAAATATGCTTATATGAATACGTTTGCTGCTCTGGCAGATGATACGAGAAGAGAAATTGTGACATTGGTAGCCAAGAACGGTGAGCTTACCTCAACCGAGATAAGCCGAAATTTCAAGATGAGTTCACCCGCTATTTCACAGCACTTAAAAGTACTAAAAGAAGCGAAACTGCTTCAAATGAAAAAGGAGGCGCAAAAACGTATCTATAGTCTTGATAGTTCGGGGATAAATGAAATGGAAGATTGGTTATTGGATATTAAAAACTTATGGAATAAACGTTTGGATAAGCTAGAAAAATACCTGTTGAAAATTAAGAAGGAGAAAGGCCGTGATTAAAAATAATGATAATACAATCATTCAAGATAATAAAGTCATTTATAATAGATACTTTGATGTACCAATCGATCTTGTATTTGAGGTGTGGTCATCTCACGAGCATCTTTCACAGTGGTGGGGGCCGGATGGCTTTACATTAACGACAGAAAGTATGGATTTTTCAAATGGCGGGATTTGGGACTTCATCATGCATGGTCCTGACGGACATGACTATAAAAACAAAATTCAATTTATAGAAATTAAGAAACCTCATTCCATTTACTATAAACATATTGGTGACGGTGAAGGCACCGAGGATGTTGATTTTCAATCGAAGATTATATTTGAAGAAGCTGGTGAAGGAACAAATCTAACAATGGAACAGATTTTCCCGAGCAAAGAAGAACTTGAAAGAGTTAATAAAAAATATGGTGCGATCGAAGGTGGTAAACAACATATTGGCAACCTCGGCAAATACTTGGGGAGGTTAAATAATGTTTCATCATGAAATACTTGTTAAGTTTGTCATCTTTTTGAACGTTGCTAGTATTGGGATGTGCAAGTTCAAAACCCAATTTAGCAACTAACGAGTAAAAATGTGGAGATGTTTTCATTATCGCTCATTTCTTTGAGGCCGATATAAAGACTGTCTTTGAAATGTGGGTCAATCCTGAACTCTTTTCCAGATGGCTTGGGCCGAAAGGCGCCACTATGTCCTTTAGTTTTGTAAAACTAATTTGGACCAAAAAACATCCTTCTTGGATTTAATAAGACTTGGTTGATTTTCGATAAGAAAGATTTTTTTCAATCCAATCTTTTGCGCATGTATAACAGTAAGCGTAGTATTTGTAGGAAAAACATGAGTGCCTAAACCTGGAGGACCATTTCTAAGAGAGAGAGCAAAAATACCGTTAGGTTTTAATAGATTTTTAATTTTAATTAAGGAATCCAATTGTTCAACATCATTTAAGTGATGCCAAATACCGGAAGCAAGAATGAAATCGAAGCAGCCATGATGGAGATTTAAAGATTCTAAGTTTGGTAAAGAATCATTAATCCATCTTATATTTTGATGAGGATAAAGTTTTTTACCCACATCTATAAATTCCTGCAAAGGTTCAACGGCAATGACAGAATGACCTATATTTGCTAAATAAAAAGCATCTCTCCCGATACCTGCACCAATGTCAAGAATAGAAGCATTTTGATCGGTTAGGAAGATGAGAAAGTCTTTGTGCAGTTCAGAGAATTCAATTTTTGTTGTAGCATCTATGAATTTATCAATTGAAATAGAATAACCTTCAATCCCTTTTACGTTCGGAAAATTCATTACTCAAAGATAAGTTTTCTTAAAAATAAGCAAAACCTTTTTATTAATTCATTTGATGATCTTGTTTGCGTAATATTTTTTCCATAGCCTTTCCTCTTGCTAATTCATCAATTAATTTATCAAGGTAACGAATATTTCGCATAAGCCCATCTTCAATCTCTTCTACTCGATATCCGCAAATCATTCCCTTGATAAGTGAAACATTGTCGTTTATGTGTGGCGCCTGTTCAAAAAATTCTTCAAAATTGACTTCTTTATTCAGTTGTTCTTGTAAGGTTTTCTCGTTATATCCGGTGAGCCAAAAGATGATTTTATCAACTTCTGATTTAGTTCGGCCTTTTTTCTCTGCTTTTTGCAAATAGAGAGGATAAACACTAGCAAATGATACTGTAAAAATCTTTAGTTTTTTCATTTGACCTTCCTTTAATTTTGCACACAGATGTTAGTCGTACGTGAGCATTGCGAATATAACAGTTATGCGCTGTTAGCTTTCTACAGAATCTTTTAATTTTATCCTAGTTTCCGTTTTCCATTCTTCAGGTCCGGACGAAGCTGTTCCTAAAACCACACAAGATGCTGCCGATGGACTACTAAAAATGGTATCTTCGAAAAAGAAAATGAATTATTGAACTCAATCAATACATTTGTTTCGATTAATTTAATTTGTAGAATAAAATTATCAACTAACGATTCATCCGCTTCTGATAATGTAGATAAGGCAGGCTTATTCGAATTATCGATTTCAGAATTTTTTATATGAGCTTTAGTTAATTCACCTTTTCTCTCCGACAATCCTTTATGTCGGAGGCATCTTTTCGAATTTTGGCAGTAACGGATCGATGTGGTCCCAAGTGTTACCGCGCACAGAGTATGTCACTGCCTGCGGTTTGTATCGACGCGGATCATCAAGGCTTGCAGCGTGCACCGTAAATAGTTCAGGCATTGCGGCGAACGTCATGTACACGGGCGAGCCGCATTTTGGGCAAAAGCCACCAGTCTTGGTATTGCCACTGTCGCCAACCATATTAAAGTGTGATGCTTGACCATTAAGCGTTACAGCTGCCCGAGATGGAAACGTCAGATAGGACCCATGGCCAGTGCCACTCATCCGTTGACAGTCCCGGCACTGACAATCATTCATAAATATCGGTTCATCAGAAATGTTGTAACGAATTTCGCCGCAAGCACATCCACCTGAATAGGGATTATTCATATTTGTTCTCCATTTGAAAGTTTTTGAAAAATCGTATGTTCAAGGTTTAGGTCACTGAAATTTGCTCTGATAGAGCGCGGCCTGATTCCAAGAATGTTTTGAGATTCGAAAGAATCATTGGCCAGCCTTTAGATATTCCCGCATGCATCTGATGATCTAGATCCTCGTGGGTAACAACCAATCGAACTAACCCATTGCCATAAGGCTCAATATCGAATGTTACCCGCGAATGTTTTGATTCTTCTTCAACTTCGTTCGGCCTAGCCCATGAAAGAACTAGGCGACGTGGAGGAATACTTTCTACAACCTTGCCGATAATATCGATTGTCCCTTCATCATCTACGCGCTGGTGCCTCCATTCCGAACCGGGCTCCCAATCCGAAACGTTTATGTGTGCCGGTTTGCTAGATAATGGATCAAGCCAATATTGGTGCGTTACTTCCGTATCAATTAATGCACGCCATACCTTCTCTTGTGTGCTGGCTATGTACGTGACATAGACGAAACTAGGTTTTTCCATCGTTCTCTCCTTCGAGTTGCGCTTTCAGGTCGTGTAAAAGTCTTAAGCGATTTTGTTCAAATTTTCTAACCCAACGTTCATATACCTCGTAAATCGGCACGGGATTGATAAAATGGAGTTTCTCTCGACCCTTCCAAACTACCGTTACCAGAATCGCATCGATTAGGATGTCAATATGTTGCGTCGCGGATTGTCGTTGCATATTGAGGTGTTCGCAGAGAGCTGAAAGCGGTTGCCCATTGTTGTCATAAAGAAGGTCGAGAACTTTCCGGCGGCTCGGGTCAGCCAACGCCTTGAACACCTTGTCAGCCCCTTGCATTTCTTTCAGCATACCAGAACAACATGCAGGTATTTACCTGCATGTCAACAAAAAAAATGAAAGCCCGGAAGCAATATTGCTTAAAGGCCCAATGGCAAGTGTAATCTCTATGTATTTAAAAAAGGAAAATTGGACCAGGTTGCTTGGGGATTGGTTTTCAATCCCTATAATGGCCTCAAAATAAAGTTAATAGCCTTGTCGACGTTGGTAGTCTATGAGCCTGCTGCGTGTGCAGGTGTTAGCGTGTCGATCCGTAGCTTGCATATGCAAAGCGAGTGATAGAAAAGAGCAATGTGTCTTAGACCGAGCAAGGGTGAACAAAGTGAATCCCGAAGCGTAGCGGTAAGGCGTAGTTATGCGAAGTCACCATTTTATTCGATACAGTTTAGTAGTAAGAAAGTTGGTTCGAAAAAAAATTCTGTGTTGTTCGTTTCCATCATAGTTTGATATTCTTTTCCAATTCCAGCCAAATAGAGATTTTTTTATATATTCTAAGACCTGTCTGGCAGTAGTTAAGTATATTTTATCATTTGATGGTATAAGAAATGAAGTTCCAACCATTTCAAAAATATTTTTTTGGATCTTTACTATTAGACTAAGATGCGATTGCTAAATCTTTATAGTTGTGAATTCCGTTAAATTCTTTTTGTTTCTTTATCATTTCTTCTTCTAGGTCATAATCATTTTGCAATCCAAGCCAGAATTGAGGAGTAGTGCCGAAAAATTTAGAAAAACGAATTGCAGTGTCAGCAGAGATAGATCTTTTATAAAGTAAAATTTGACTAATTCTAGTTTGAGGGATTCCTGTTTCCTTTGCGAGTCTATAAGCAGTAATTTTCAAAGGAGTAAGAAATTCTTCCTGTAGTATTTGCCCTGGGTGGATGTTAGGTAAACGTTTCATACAAACTCCTTCTTAATGATAATCAACAATTTCAACGGAAGCAGCATTATTTCCGTTCCAGATGAAACAAACCCGCCACTGATCGTTAATTCTAATGCTAAACTGTCCTTTTCTATTACCTTTTAGAGGTTCAAGTTTGTTTCCTAGTGGAACTTTAAGATCATCAATATTCATAGCATTATTGATCATCCTAAGTTTTTTCCTTCCTTGTAGCTGAACTTCAGAGGGTAGCTCTTTAGAAAATTCGCCTTTCCAAACTTTTTCGGTTCTTTTATCAGCAAAACCTAGAATCACATGTAAACGCTAACGTGTCACGATACTGTTGTCAATAGTTATTATTCGATTAAAATCAAATTTTAGGTGATGACGCATAACGAATTAGCCTTACCGACGTTGTCCGTAGCCGAGCCTTTAGGCGTTAGCGTCGGCGCGCTTTCTTGCTTAGGCAAGAAACGTGACGGAGGACAATGTGGCTTCAGCCCGAGCAAGAGTTTGCGAAGCAAATCTCGCAGCGTAGCGGTAAGCCGTAGTTATGCGTCGTGATCTTTTATTTATAATAGTGCGTATCTTTCTTTGAATTGGCTATTGGGTGTATTTGGATTATCTTTTTCTTGAAGTTTCTCTAGTAGACCATTAACAAAATACATTTTAATTTTACCTTTATTTTTTGCTTCTATGTATCCGCGATAATCACAATCAAAAAAGTCTTTAATAAGCTCAAAGGTATCTCCAGATATATTTATCTTTCCAGTGGAGCCCGAAGATTCGCATCTACTTGCGATATTGACGGTATCACTCCAAACATCATATGCGAATTTTTTCTCCCCGATTACTCCGGCAATTACTTCACCGGAATGAATTCCCAATCTTAATTCCCAATACGGTAGATTTTGAGATTTTTTTATATCTTTCATTTGGTTCATAAACGCTTGTATCTCTATTGCAGCCAGTACACAATCCACGGCATGGGTCTTATTTTCAGTGGGGATTCCTCCAACAAACATATAGCTATCTCCAATTGTTTTTAATTTTTCAAGATTATAATGATCCATTAGGCTATCAAAATATGAAAAACATCTATCCAATTCAGCTACCAACTCTTTTGGGCTCATAGTTTCGGCGATACTTGTAAACCCCTCAAAGTCAGTAAAACAAATTGTGGCGGAATTAAATTGCCTAGGTGTGCTAGCTCCTTTTTGTTTTAATTCTTCAGCTATCTCTTGGGGCATAATATTTAATAATAATTTTTCTGACTTTTCATGCTCTTCCATTAATTTTGTTTCTGCAATATCTACTGCTTTCACAAACTGGTAAACAACCAACACGATAAGAAAACATAATAGTATTAGAGGGGGAATAAGATACTCAGCAGACACTATCCATTTGGGTGGACCAAATAATGCATTTCCACCTAAAACTCTATAATGATACTGGCTAGAAATAAAAAGTCCTAAAGGCAAAATAGACATTAGAAATCGGGAAACCTTAAAATTCTTAGAGATCATTAGAAATGATAAAATTGAAGTAATTAGAAAACCTAGTGGTGCGGGATCATCAGCTTGAGCTAATGTCAGTGCTCCGAGGTGATAATTAATAGCTACTAACGTAAATACAGCGGAAAAATTGAAATAACGCAACTTAAGAAGGAAGAATGCAAATATCAATGGAATAACAAGAATGATATAATGGATATAAGAATAGAAATGCGTTTCTGGCGGTTCATTATAATATACTGGGACAAGTAGGAGCGTTGGCATTAAAAACATACTAAATTGAACGTAAAGTGTCGTGCGAACCGATCGTAACTCAGATCTAGTCAGACCATTAGTGATTTTTTCTAATCGGAACCATTTTTGAATCGTATCATATATAGTGTTTATTTTTCTCATTCTGGTATTCAGCGTCTTTCTATCTTTTCTTGTTTCAAGAACAATAATTTTGATTATATATGAATTTAGATCATGACGCATAACGAACGAGCCTTACCGACGTTGTCCGACCCTGAGTCTCAAAGAGACGTTAGGGACTGGCACGTAGCTTGCGTATGCAAGCGAGTGACAGAAGGACAATGTGGCTTTAGCCCGAGCAAGGGGGAGTGAAACGAATCCCGCAGCGTAGCGGTAAGGCGAAGTTAGCCGATGGTTGCGGTTCTAGGATTAGATTCTATCCCAATCGGGAAGCTTGCCTTTTGTCCCAATTTTCTTCATCACTTTCTTAAAACCTGCTTCAATGCTTTCTTTGGTTTTTCCACTAATGCGTTGTTTAAAAAAATTAGAAGTTTCAATATCATTAATCCCTCTAGTAAAAGCATAAAGAGCAAATTGATTTAAAGAGACCCCTTGCGTAGATGCGGTCTTTTCTAATCTATCTTTTAAATCTTCAGGAATTCTAATAGTTAGAACATTTTTCTTATTCATATGCTTTCCTCCACATTTTAACGAAATCAGTAGGTGTAATAATTTTAAACGAGTCGAATCTAAGATTATTACCCAAATTAAAATCTTTTACATTTGAAGTAATAAGATAACGACTTGCGCTAGCAAAAGCCAATTCAACAAACATGTTATCGTTTTCATCTTCAAGATTGGGTCTCATAAGATAACTTATAGAAAAAGGCGTTGCAATATGAGAAATAAAATCAAGAAAAAGATTAATTTCATTTTTCCTGAATTGTAAGTCTTTTAAAGATTTTTCCCTTAATAAGACATCAGAATATTCCATAAATGCAGGCGTAGATAATGCTAATTCAATTTTTCCAATTTCAATAAGTGATAGGATGTAAAAAGAAGCACCTCTATTATCTCTTAAAGCTTGATAGATTACGTTTGTGTCGACAGTGACTCTCACATGTAAATGGTAGCGTATATGCTGTCAAAAATCTAGTAAAAATTTGATCGGATTACAGAGCATTTCTTAAATTTTGCATTTTTATTGCTTAGTTTTCTCCTGGAATTAGGTAAATCGCAACTTTCGTATAACGAACTAGCCTTACCGACGTTGTCCGCAGCTGAGTCCCGAAGGGACGTTAGCTGAAGTGTGGCGTTCTAGTATCTATCTCTTTTTCAAGAGCTCGTTGAACAAATTGGTTAAGGGAAATACCTTCAATTAAAGATTTTCGATAAACCCGTCTATGCAAATCCGTAGAAATTCTAACATTGAATGTTCCTTTAAATGATTTTTCGGGACTTTTCTTTGTTTTTTTGCATAGTTCCAAATAATCTTCAACAGATTCAGCGAATGCTTTTTTGATTTCTTTTACTGATTGCCCTTCAAAAGATATGAGATCTTCTATCCCTTCGATCTTTCCAAAAAAAATCTCATCATCAGAATCAAAATGAAGAGATCCAAGGAAACCTTTATATTCAATAATGTCTTTCATTCGATATACCCTTCTGCAATTAGTTCATCTAAGATTTGTGTAACTTGGTAAGCTTTAAGAATATTTTGAGGATGGGGTTTATGAAGTCGAATGATGTGCTTTGTTTTTGAATGACTCCATGCGACCCTGGAGCCTGACGACTTTCCCGAATTGTCTTCTAAATATCCTATAGCACCCAGTAATTTTCTCAATTCATCATAAGTAAAATCTTTTGGTTTAGCCTTAAACCTAAGAATTAGCTTATCTATTTTTGACACTTTTTAAATTTAGTTAAAGGTGTCAAATTTGCAACCTTTTTTTAGTTACAAAAAATAGACTCTTTTTAAGGATACTCATGGTTGTAGTATTTTTGAATTTTGTGTTTTCCCAAATCAAACCTGTAGTTTCGAACCCGACCTTTTGATAACAATTAATTGCATTTTTGTTAAAAACAAAAACGTTTAAAGAAGAAGCCTGATTTAGGTTTAAATCTAGAAATGCAAAAGAGAGAAGTAATTTTAGAATTGATCTTTTTATTTCTCCTAAGATCTGAATTCCCAATTAAAATTCTGACTAAATGAGTAGGGTCATTTGGTTATGGATAAAGATTTGAAAATACCGTATGGATTTTCACCTGTTGCCACATTTCAGCTAACGAACTAGCCTTACCGACGTTGTCCGTAGCTGAGCCTGCAATGCAGGCGTTAGCGTCGGCGCGTTTTCTTGCTTTTGCAAGAAACGTGACGGAGGACAATGTGTCGGAGACCGAGCAAGGGTGAGCGGCAGCGAATCCCGTAGCGTAGCGGTAAGGCGTAGTTATGCCGATGGCCAGAAATTGTTAAGTGGTCTTTTCAAAGCCTTAAGTTAAATAAGCGGATTCAACGATTAAGTGCAACTTTTGAAGAGATATTCAAAATAATTAATAAAAGGCAAATGTATTTCTAGAAGGATAGTGAAATTTATATAGATATTTGTAAGTAAAATTTCAAATAGTAATTCACTTTTTTAAAGAAAACTTACTTGTGAGCAAACTTATCTGCGTATAAATCGAGAACTTTTTTGATCATAGATTGATAAGGAACGCCAGATTTCTTGGACTGAGCTTTAAAAAAGCTAATACTTTTTTTACTTAATAAAATAGTAACTTTTGAGTTGTCTTCTTTTGTAATTAATTTATCAGGAGGAGGTAAAAAATCATTAATAATTACTGAAGAATTGATAGCGTTAGTAATATCCTTTGGAGCTTTAGAGTAGCTTGTTTTGTTTTTCATAAATCTTCTTTCCTTCTCTCCAGAACCCAGCGCCAAAGATTCTGATATTGTTGGCTCTCAAAGTAAATCTGACAGTAATAATACCTTCGGGAATGGACCCAAAACAAAAGAATCGTTCTTCTGATTCCGTAGAATGTAAAATGTCTTTTGAAATAACTCTATTATGATCAAGAAAAGCTAGCTGTGCGGTATAAAAATCTACTCCGTGTTTTTCTAGATTATCTTGATTTTTCCTAGAATCCCATTCAAACTCCACATGCAAATGATAGGATATCCTATATGTATGTCAATACATATATTAGTCTGTATTTTTGGTGCTTTAATTTCTTTATTTTTTCTTTTTGTAGTAAATTTTCTGGCTTTCGGCTAACGAACTAGCCTTACCGACGTTGTCCGTAGCTGAGCCTCTGGAGGAGGCGTTAGCGTCGGCGCGTTTTCTTGCTTAAGCAAGAAACGTGACGGAGGACAATGTGGCTTCAGCCCGAGCAAGGGTGAGCGAGAGCGAATCCCGCAGCGTAGCGGTAAGGCGTAGTTATACGCTGCCCGCGCTTTTAATTATTAGTTTTCTAATCTGGCAGGCCAGATATTCCATGTAGTCTTAAGGAATCTCGAATGTTCATTTTATCAATTTTGGAAATGAATTTATTTTTTGATAATTTTATGTAAATTTCCCTTAATTCATTTTCATTTAATCTACCTTTCTTTGATAGGACACCTACTTTTTCAAGCGTATCAATATTATCTTTTATGTTGAAAGGTTTCTCTGTTAAATCTAATAGACATTCGCTGGTAAAGAAATTGTGTGCTATATTTTTAGGATTAAATACGTGCGTTATATGATTACTTCTCGATCCGCCCTGAGAGTAATGATGTATTTGTGTTGTTGTTCTTAATAAGTATGCTATAAAAATCTCAGAATAAAGACCGGTCTTTCCTATGTAGACAAACCAGGCATCTTTAATGCTGCCATCGTTGTGACCCTTAAATTGAGACCAAATAAAAACATCACCTACTGAAATGGGCACCTGAAATGTCTCTTAAATTTTTATAAATTGCATAGTGTTCTGAGGCTAATGTATTTTGGAATGATTCATCAAAGATATCTTCATCATTCATTTTTTTCAGTCTACTTTTTCCGCGATTTTCCCAGGCAATTTTCCACGGTCTAAGTTCGTGTGTAGCATCAATAATTGCGGTGTTATTTTTATACATGGTGGCAAAATTTTGAATTAGCTCATTCATGATTTCAATTTCAAATTCTGAAAAAAAGTCTAAATTATAACTTTTACCTAGTATTTGTATTTGCTCTGAATCATTAGATGTTGTGCTTTTAATTATTTCAAATTCAGCAACGTTGAATGCATTTTCATTGATCCCAACGTAAACTTCCTCTGCGACAGGTCCATTTTCCATCGCAATAAAGGATAATTCTAACGGAGGTTCCCCTGATTCGGAAAATACCTTGTAATAAAATAATGCAAGATATTTGAGAAGGGTAGTCTTATAAAGAGGTTTTCGCGTTATTTTTTGATGTTCTGTTGAAAAAAATGCAATTGAATTTATCAATCTTTCATATGAGTAAGCAAACATTTATTCCCCCCTGTTCTCTCAGTTTTGAGCCTGGCACTTTAGATTGTACAACTATTTTCGGTAGATTCCAGAAAAAAACAAAAAAATACTTATTATTTGTTTAGTTTTTCTTGTTTTTGCGGGTGGCGTATAACGACCTAGGCTTATCGACGTTTCTGAAGCGGCACGAGATTGCTAAGCAAGCGCAGTGACGCGAAAGAAATGTGGCTTCAGCCCGAGCAAGGGTGAGCGAAGCGAATCCCGCAGCGTAGCGGTAAGGCGTAGTTAAACGCAGTCGCAAATTAATTAGATTTGATTAAATAAAAACAGAAGGAGATACTTTGAATTTTAGAGCCAAAGCTTTAATCTGCCTGACATTAAGTTCTCTTTTCCCATTAAGAATTTCCGAAACAACACCTTGACTTCCGAGTTCCGCAAGGTCTTTCTGAGAGAATTGGTTTTCTTTCATTAAAAACTTAAGAACGTCTAAAGGTTGATTATTAGGCTGAATGAAATGATCGTTTTCATATTCCTCAATTAAATTTCCAACAGTTTCTAATAAAGGAGCTAAAGAATGTTTTTCATTATTTCCAACTTCATCAATTAATTCATCTAGAACTTTTAAAAGTTTTTTATACTGTTTCTCATTATGAGGAACAGAGAGAATATCTTTAACTTCATGCCAAACATTTTTAACTTTTTCAATTTCAAGAATCATAATTATTCCTTTTTCCATTTGGCTTTATCATATTCGGAGTGAGTAAGAACGTGCCGAACAAAGACTTTTTGTCGATTAAAATGAATAGCGACAATCAATCTGAAATGATTTCCATTGATGTTGAAAACATTAAATTTATTCACCTGATCGACAGAGTTAAAAACCTTTCTTAATTCATTAAAATCTCTAAAATTAGTATTTTTAACAATTCTAAACCAGCTTTTAAGAGAGGATTCAGAAGCGGGATACTTCTGAATAAAATCATCTAATTTTTTCCAGCTGATAATATGCACTCAGAAGATAGTTTATCTCAAAATGAGATACCGTAAATCATATTTTTACTAAAGTTCTTTTTTCTTTTAAAATTTTGCGATTGCGTTTAACGAACTAGCCTTACCGACGTTGGCGACTGGCGCGCCTTCTTGCTTCTGCATGAAGCGTGACGGAAAGCCAATGTGGCTTTAGCCCGAGCAAGGGGTTGCGAAACAAATTCCGCAGCGTAGCGGTAAGGCGTAGTTATACGCTGTAAGTGCTGTTTTAAGTATAAGAGGTGCTCTATTTAATTTACCTTATTAAACGTTGTTCAAGTTCATCTAATGTATTTATTATATCACCGCTAACTTCCCTAACAAATCTTACTTTTGCTGGGGAAATTTCTTCTCCATGAATTGCTGGCGAGCATATTGAATAAATTTCACGTATTACACTACCAAGTTCTTTGTTTAATAGTTCAGCTGAGATTAGTGCATTGGTAATTTGGAAAATTGGCGCAAATTTTCGATTATCCATTTCTAATCGATTTAAAGCAATATTTCGTAACCTTTTTTCGATGTTAAATCTTACTGAAAATAAAAAAATATTATCTTCTGGTAGGTTAGGAGCATTATTTGGTGGAGCTGTGGTATTTTCGGTAATACCTTGTTCTCTTAAAGCTTGAGAAACAACATCCCTTATTCTTTCTTGTAAATCGGGTAACTGTTCATCAGATGGAGGCTTCGGAAAAGAAAGATTTATACTATTGTTATTTGTGTTTTGTAAATCAAATCGTAATGAGGTGATTTGGTTTTGTATTTGAAACTGCAATTGATTTTTAAATTCTTCCAATCCTTGTTTAAAATTCAAACCAAAGAAAGAAATTTCATTAAATACTGGGACGAGCAAAACTGCAATAAAAACTAAAAAAATAAATATATCTATAGGAGCAGATTGGCCTTCTCTAATAAAACTTAATCTTTCATTCAATAATATGCCAGTGGCAATCAATAGTAAAAACCAATATAAAATTTTCCATTTCTGATTAAACATTTCTAAGTCCTACTTCTTAAGAAGATACAATTGCACTTATTGCGATTAACGAACTAGCCTTACCGACGTTGTCCGTAGCTGAGCCTCAGAGAGGCGTTAGCGTCGGCGCGTTTCCTTGCTGAGCAAGGAACGTGACGGAGGACAATGTGTCGAAGACCGAGCAAGGGTGAGCGAAAGCGAATCCCGCAGCGTAGCGGTAAGGCGAAGTTATACGAAGTTGTGCAGTTATAAATTCAATGAAATCTGTAAAATAACTGATAGAATCAGTTTTACAAGAAATTGATTTCTTAATATCAATATCTTAGAGATTATTAAATCAGTAATAAATTCTATATATTTTAAGTTGTTATTTATGGTAAAAGTTAGGCAGTTTTTTGCAGTGCTTGAATATTTTCTAATTTGTCTCTGAGTTTTTCTTTTTGTTTTCTAATTTCTAAATCATTCTGTAAGTTGATCCAAAATTTATCTGACATACCGAAGAATTTAGCCAATCTTAAAGACATATCAACAGTAATTTTTCTTTTATTATGTAGAATCTCAAGGATAGTAGAAGTAGAAACATGTAATTCTTTTGCCAATCGATAAGGAGTAATATCGAAAGGATCAAGAAATTCAAGTCTTAGAATTTCTGCAATAGTAGGGGTTGGAATGCGCTTATTTTTCATACAAAAAACTCCTTAATGATAATCTTCAATAGCAACATCAAAAGAGTTGCCATTTTTGAATTTGAAAGTAATTCTCCATTGTTTATTAATTCTGATGGAGCAAAAATCTTTTTTATTTCCTTTTAAATGTTCAAAATTGTTTGAAGGAGGAACTCTAAGGTCATC
Organism: Leptospira ilyithenensis; assembly: GCF_004771005.1. Taxonomy (GTDB): domain Bacteria; phylum Spirochaetota; class Leptospiria; order Leptospirales; family Leptospiraceae; genus Leptospira_A; species Leptospira_A ilyithenensis. Next base: position 10,405 of record NZ_RQHV01000050.1, on the reverse strand, counting down.
TTCCTTTTCAGCATTTTCTAAAAGTAAGAGTTTGATCAAAGCTCGACTTTGAATATCTGGTGGAAATTTTTTAGAGAATTCTTGATTGAATATTTTCTCAGTTTCCTTATCCGCGAAAGATTTAATCACTGTAGCTATGCTTGCATGTCAGATATGTCTGTCAAGCAGTTATAATTTTTTTTAAGACTATGCCAGGATCATATTTGCACAATTTCGTATAACGAACTAGCCTTACCGACGTTGTCCGTAGCTGAGCCTCTGAGGAGAGGCGTTAGCGTCGGCGCGTTTTCTTGCTTTAAGCAAGAAACGTGACGGAGGACAATGTGGCTTTAGCCCGAGCAAGGGTGAACGAAGTGAATCCCGCAGCGTAGCGGTAAGGCGTAGTTAATCGCAGTAAGCAAACTTTACTTGGCAATGTTCACAAAGGAAATTTTATTTTTCTTTAGGATTGGAAAAACATTATCATTATATGGATTTTCTATAAGATTTTCTAAATAAATTTGATAAAGAAGAATCCAGTAATTATCAAGTTCATAATGATATTGCTTATCTATTTTCTTTGCAAACTTAACAACTTCTTTTCTATGTTCAGGAGAATAAAAAAGAATTGTAAGAGGTAAACAGTCTTTCTGTTCAATTAACATATTTGCTGTACGTTTATCTATTTGGAAATTGAAATATTTTAAATAATACATGAGCCAGCATACAATATCAGTTCTACCGTAGGCTATTGACTCTTTCAAAAGGAGAACGATTTGTTTCTTTAAATTTTTAGTCCTAGTTTCTGGAAATAATTCTAATGGTTTTTTGATCGAAGGAAGAAGGTTCGGGTAATAATAGACTAATTTTATTATATATTTTACGAAGGCATCTGCTGATTTATTGTCTAATCCTTTGATTAACGCATTAGCTGTGTATTTTAATACACTCCCATCAAGATGTTTTGCCTGAAGTCTTACTGCGGAATCTAGAATATCAGATATTTGATTTGACGTAACTGGTTTTCCTTTTGGTAAAATTTCTTTAATTCTTCCTATCCATTCTTCATTTAGGGGTTGAGGCAACTTGTGGATTTCTGTCTTTTTTATGTTTAGATTTAATTTGAATTTTAGGAGTTCATTGCCAAGATCTTTAATAAAATTTTGCGCATTTGTTTCATCTTTACTATATAAGGTATAATCGTCTATGAATCGAACATATTTATATTTTCTTTTTAAGGCTTTGTCGATTTTTTCTAAAATTATTTCGGCTATTATATTTGAAGTAGCGGGACCTATCGGTATGCCAGTTGTTTCTTTTCTTGAACAATTTTGTATTTTTTTGTCCAAAGAATTAAACCAAAACTTATCTCCTCTTTGTTTTTTTGCTTTTTCAAATCCAACTATTGCCCATGGGATGGAGTGGCTATAAATACTTGGAAAACAGTTTGCAATGTCAGTATGAACTTCGTATTTTTTGCCAAAGGCTTCTTTAAAATATCTTTCTCTTCTTTGATAGGAAGATTCATAGTCCATTATTATTATTCTTCCGTCCTTATGCGTGCGTGGAATAATTATACTATGATCATTTGTACATATTGATGTAAGTTTATTCCAATTATTATAAAATTCGAAACATAAGTCTATATATGGCTTTGGATGTGGAATGCTAAGTAGTCTCGGAATACTATTAAATCTTGTTGCCTTGCAATAAACACTGTCATAACCTTCTTTCGATCTGTCATTTGGGATTTTTTCTTTTGAAATTTCCTCGGCACAAGGGATTGTTAGTTTTGAAGATGAAAAAATCGGAGGTAGCTCCTCGCTTTTCTTCTTTTGAAATGGGAAATAATTATATTTTAGTAATGCTTCTACTAGAAATTTTCTTTTTACACTCATATATTTTGCTTATTGCGATTAACGAACTAGCCTTACCGACGTTGTCCGACCCTGAGTCTCAAAGAGACGTTAGGGACTGGCGCGTAGCTTGCGTATGCAAGCGAGTGACAGAAGGACAATGTGTCGGAGACCGAGCAAGGGTGAACGGAGTGAATCCCGCAGCGTAGCGGTAAGGCGTAGTTAAGCGCAGTGTCAAGCGTCTGGCCAGATTATTTTGAAATAGTCTGATTCGAATAGAGCCCCTAATTTAGGATCAATTGATTTTGCAAAAAGTATTTTTCCTTTAAGATGCTGGCGAAAAGCTAATACGCTTTTAAATCCTATTCGCTTACAATGTTCAAGTGGTCCAATTTTTTTGCAGTAGTATAAACTGTTTTTTATATATATTTTAAAATCTTTTGGTAGCGTAGGATGATCTGAATTTACGACGAGTCCAGTTACAATTTTACGTTTACCTGAGTGTACCAGTGATGTTTTTTTATAATTAGGAGTAAAACCTAAAGAAATTAAAACTTCAAATACCTCACGCATAAGATCTAAGGCGTTCTGTTTGTCTTTTACCATACTAGTAAATATAAGATCATCGGAATATCTTGAATAAATAAAATTATATTCTGAAGCTATCAAACTACATCTAGTATCTAAATCGAACGCACAAAGATTTGAAAGTAAGGGACTAGTAACTGTACCTTGAGGAAGACTTCCTAGAATTAAGTCATTTCGATTGCGTTTGTATTTCCATTTTTTCGAATTAAGTCTTTCTTTTGATTTGAACCGTACATATTCTAGCTAAACAAAACGAAACTAATTTTGAGTATCCTAAATTTAAAAAAACTTTATATAGCTTCAATTCGGAGATTGATTCGAAGAAATTTTTAATATCGATTTTTACCATCCATTCAGAATTACAATGAATTGATGCGTTTTTTTTGACAGAGTTACCTTTCGTATATGCCTGTGAAGCGAAGTGTGGAGTTCTGGTGGCTAAAATGTTTTTTTGGATCCAATATTGAAGTGAATTCAATTGCGGATTAGGAATGTAGATCCATCGTAAACCGCCACTTTTTTCTAATCGTAAATTTCTTATAACAATCGATATTTCTTTGGACAATTTTTTTGATAAAGTCATTTGAAGTATATGTTAAGTAACCAAGATCTTTTAGAGAGAGAATTGGAGGTAAGCCTTGCGAAGTTAATTTAATAACGTAAGTTTCAATTGCTTTCTGATAAGCTGGATTATTTGAGATAATCCGTGATTTTTTTGTAAAAAAATGGGGATTCCGGTTAGTCATTTACTTATAAGCCTTTGAGCTACGCCGAAAAGGTCGTTCAATCGCGAAAAACAAGTCGAACGCAGTTTAATTCGCGATTGAACGGTCTTATCCATCGGTAGCTATTTCAATGAGCAGAAAACTATTCTGCTCTTTTAGCATTTGACATCTCTGCCAATTGTACGCTAAATTTTCGCCGGAAATCCCCTAAAGAACTTTGGAAATGATATTTTGTATGTAACTTCATCACTTAAATATTTTTTATTAATGTCTTTCGCTTTATATTTATTTAATACTTCTTTTCCAATCGCGGTTAATTTTCCATTGGATTTGATTAAGCCAGCTATTTGAAGTTTTTTTAAACAACTTAAAATCTCTGATTGCTCGATCGAAATATACTTATTTATATTTCGCTTTTTAACACCCATATTTAAAATTGAGAGAATAATTAATCCGTTAGCTTTTTCCTCTGATTTGGTTTTCTTCTCAATTAAATCAAGTATTCCAATAGCTATTTTTTCCTGTCCCGAAGAGTGAATCTTTGAAATAGTTTTTTCTCTGCTAGCAGAATCTCCGAACAGGGGGCTGATTTCCTTAGGTATCGTTTGATTTGGAAGTAATGATTTCCATTTATTGCCATCAGACCACAAAATTGATGGAATATTATTCGGACACCCATATTCGAATATATGATACCCTCTTGAATTCTTGTAACCTAAAGCGGCTTTGCCTTTTTTTGTTAAGTGTGCATATTTTTGCAACAGCTCATCAAATAGACCAGAATTAATCGGATTCCGAATGTCCGCTTCTTTACATACTATTATATTCTCCGCGGGTATTGATTTTGAATGTTTTTTTACTATATTAAGTCCTTTTGAATAACCAATGTAAGATAGAATGAAAACATTTGTATATTTTTTGGACACCCACGACTTGATCGTTTTATCAATCGTTCTATCTATAAAATTAGTTACTCTAGTGCCAGAACAAATTATATCATCTAAGAGCAAAATCGATTTCATTTTCTCTGCTTTTAAACTAGAAATAGTGGGTGCTATGCAAAAGTCTCTAGGAAAATTCTTTTCTAGCTCGCGCATTGCATATCCTAATTTTTCGGCACTAGTATATTGAAAACGCTTTCCAAATGTTTCCTTTTTTATTAAATAAATTGCCATTTTACCAGGGTTTGTTTTTTTCAATTCTTGGATTTTGTCTAACAACTCGTTCTTCACTTTTTTAAATGAAATGAATTCGAGCGATTCGATTAATCGATAGGCATCTGGCTGATCTCTAATTTCAAATTGTTTAATATATTCTTTTATTTTCATTGTAATTTTGACATTGCGCTTAACGAACTAGCCTTACCGACGTTGTCCGCAGCTGAGCCTCTGAGGAGGCGTTAGCGTCGGCACGTCTTCTTGCTAAGCAAGAAACGTGACGGAGGACAATGTGTCGGAGACCGAGCAAGGGTGAACGTAGTGAATCCCGCAGCGTAGCGGTAAGGCGTAGTTATACGCAATGGTCAAAAAATATTACACATGAATGATATAAATCATAATTATTGGGCAAAAATAATCCTTAAATATTTAGTTAACCGGCTAGAACATTTCAAAGGTGGTAATAAGTATATTACTTATAGTGAACTGGCACAAAATATTAAATACCCTGAACCTCTCATTGGCGATGCTTTTGGCCGTAATATTGGGATAACCTTAGGGGAAATGGGCCACTTCTTTGATGACTTAAAGATTGAAGGATGGAATGAAAGAATACCGTTTATACAAGCTTTAGTAGTTTCAAAAACGGAAAATTTACCAGGCGTTGGATTAAGAGAATTTTACGAAGCTTATCCAAATATGACGAAAGAGAAGAAATTAGATTATGTTCAACAGGAATATAAAAAGATTTTCCAATTTGGCGAAAAATGGAAAAAAATATTAACTCTTCTTAGGATTAAAGAAGAAAGCTCAGAATCATTTTCTGACATAAAAAATAATTTCTATAATCCTTACGGTAGTGAAGGATCTCCTGAACACCAAGCACTTTGTGAATATGTCAAAAATAACCCAAGTTTAGTATTTCTTTCAACTGATCTCATTGGAATCAGAGAGTATCCATTGAAGTCAGGTGATAAAATCGATGTCGTTTTCGAAGATAACGAGATGCTGACTGCAATTGAAGTTAAGTCAATCAGATCAGGCGAAGATGATTTAGAGCGAGGACTTTATCAATGTATCAAATATCATTCTAGTTTGATTGCAGAAACCAAAGTAAATGCTATAAATAAAAAAGTTAAATGTTATCTTGTAATTCAAGGTAAATTATCAAATAAACTAAAGAAAGTAAATGAAATATTAAAGATAAATATTTTAGAAAATGTTTTACCGAAATAGATTGACCACTGCGTATAACTTCGCCTTACCGCTACGCTGCGGGATTCACTACGTTCACCCTTGCTCGGGCTGAAGCCACATTGTCCTTCTGTCACTCGTTTGCATACGCAAACTACGCGCCAGTCCCTAACGCCTCTATGAGGCTCAGGGTCGGACAACGTCGGTAAGGCTCGTTCGTTAAGCGAAGTGAGTTTTATTCTGAAGTTTCATTCGCATTTTTTTTTGTTATTTTTTTAATCGAAATGAAATTTAATAGATCATCATCTTTCGTATCAAAGTCGAACTTTCCTGAAATATATTCACGTAATAACTTCATTCTCATCCCTAATCTAAATTCCTGTCTTTGATTTTCCGATAGGCTCTGGCCTGATAAAAAAGAGTCGCTTGCATCTTTTGTTAAAATTCCTATTTCAGAAAATCTAAGTCTCGACTTATGGATTGAAATCATTCTTTTAATGAAAATTGTACTGATAGTTGAAAAAAAGGCGATTAAAGCTAAGGAAATTGTGGTATATGGAATTCTAGAAGATAGTAAACTAATAATTCCTATTTCTGGGTGTTCAATTAGAAGGGTTGTAACTTTATCAGAATTTAAATAAATGCCTATTCCCATAGAAATTGCTACTATAATTGGTAAAGAAACGATTATAGAATATAGCCTTATTTGTTTAAAACCTTCCTGAAAATGCCCCTTAATATCTTCTGTAAAAAGTGATTTATCTTGACTAAGTCGTATTAATTCTGCTTTACCTATATTTATTTGTTTATCTAGTTCTAATGTTTCAAGGTTTTTGGATTTTGCATTTTCAAGCGCTGAGTTTTCTTTATCTTTAACATCTTTTAATTGTATTTTACTGGTTTCTATTTGCTTGTTATATTTATTTATTTCTTCTTTAAGTGTTTCCAATTGAGAAGATATTGAGTTTAATTCTGTTTCTTTAATCTTTAATTCAGCTTGTTTCGATTTAAATAAAATATCGGTTTCGTTTGATTTGGTCTGAGCCTCTGATTGTTTTTGGATAAGTTCAGTTTCTTGTTTTGTTGCTTTTTCTTTAAGTTGAGTCTCCTGTTTAACTAATTCTGTTTTTTTTGTATCTAATTCTAATTTATCTTTTGTTATTTCTTTAATATAGTTCTCTTGAAAGCTAATGGTTTGCTTAAAATTTTCAATTAGTTCAATTATGTCTTTTGTAAGAATTCCTTTTAAGATTATTTTCCTTACAGGTTGTTTATCTCCTGCAAGAAAAAACCATTTCTTGTGTTTTATAACAATTTCGCTTACTAAAGTATCTATACTAAATGTTATTAGATCTGGTCTTTCTTCGAATTTGAATTTTCCTTCGATCAAACCTGCGTATCCAAATGACGGACGAAACAGGATATTTAATTCTTTTGATTTTTCAGATTCGGGTATTATAATATTTATATTTGCAATATAGGCGGGACTTTTTAGTTTTATTGAAATCCCTTTTGAATCAATCTGTAATTCTGGTCCATCTTCCTCTCTGTTGATTAAATTAAGATACTCTGACTTTGATATATCTAATATACTAACATCAAATGCGGATAAAGTTATTTTGGGGAATTTATCAAAACTCTCAAGATATTGTTGGTAAGTTAAATCGTCCATTTTTTCTCCTTAAGTATATTTGAACTCATTTCGCATAACGAACTAGCCTTACCGACGTTGTCCGTAGCTGAGTCCCAAAGGGACGTTAGCGTCGGCACGATTTCTTGCTAAGCAAGAAACGTGACGGAGGACAATGTGGCTTCAGCCCGAGCAAGGGTGAGCGGAAGCGAATCCCGCAGCGTAGCGGTAAGGCGTAGTTATGCGCTGTAAGCATATTGTAGTATAATCGAGAAAATACTATTTAATAATTAAAACGAGTAGTACAGTAATTCCAAATATTGAATACACAATAGGTAAAAGAACATCTAATACTATTTTTAAATAAATAAAGGAATAGAAGAGGCTTAATCTCTTTATCGTTTTTTGCCTAGCTTCGTATTTGGCATCCTCAATAACGGAATCAATATTCTCACCATCATAAGGTCCAGGTAGATCAAGAAAATCTGTAACACCAAAAGCAGGATGTTTCATTCGTTCTTTTTGACGATACTTTGACTCTAATATTGGTTTAAGCCATATAGCTATTTCGGGAAACGAGATTGAAAGATAGTGTAATAAAAAATACAATGAAATTGTAAAAATAAACCACCCTAAGTGGGGATTCTGAAATGAAGAGAATGTTAACCCAAAAAGAGAGAATGAATTTGGTATTTCATAAGTTACCCAAATAAAGATATTAACGGTAGATACCGCTAAAAGGTTTCGTCGTAACTTTATTGTCTCTTCGGAGAATGGATTTTTATATAGACTTTCGTTCATGGCACCTCTAATGGTTTTTCAGATAATAACTTATTTTTGTAACTTGTTTTAGAATTACTTTTTCTGAGGAGTTTTGAAAGTTATTATGGTTAATCTCTTTCTTATCAAAATTTTATTCCTGCATTTTATTCGCTAAAGTAAGATGAATTTATTTTTAGATAATTTACATGGCTTTCTTAAATTTCATTTAAATACCACAGTTCGTATTAGTTTTATAATTCAACTACAAGAGAGCGCGCGTTTTCGATAAGAAGCAATACTGCTATTCGCAATTTCATCTTTTTCTATAGGTGTATGATACTTTTTTATTCAGGAGGGAAATTTTTTTTGCTTATGGCGCATAACGAACTAGCCTTACCGACGTTTCTGAAGTGGCACGAGATTGCTTTTGCAAGCGCAGTGACACGCAAGAAATGTGGCTTTAGCCCGAGCAAGGGTGAGCGAAGCGAATCCCGCAGCGTAGCGGTAAGGCGTAGTTAAACGAAGTGCCTACGACAAAGATAAGTCTAGTAAGAATCTATTTACTTTTCTTCTTCCCACCGACGTAATGACTTCCTTTGCCTTTACTGTTTGTGCCACCAACACGTTTACTGCCTTTTCGTCCAGCAGCCTCAATTGCAAAAACTATTAGCATAGAGCTAATAACTATAATTGAAAATAGTTTTAAATTTTTCATGATTTTGACCTTTTATATTTTCTAAAATGAAGAAAAAAAGATTTTTGAAAGTGATATAGAATTATAAATGAATTTCTCTAATTCTGATCTTCGAAGTAGAGAGAACAACGAACTTGCCAATTAAGCTATCATTATGTTGGTTAATTAAAGTTTGGATAGCTTTTGTAATTTCTAAATATTCTTTTGGATTATATCTAAGTAAAATAACACCAATGGTAAATTCTTTATGTGAGAAAACCCATTCTCCAAAATCTTTATCTAAAGTAAGTATAATTGAATTTAGTTTTCTAGCAATTTCAATAACTTTGAAATCAGAAACACTTCTGTAATCTTCAAGAATGGAATGAACAGTAATACCAGAATCTCGAAGTGTTTTGATAATACGAAAATCAACGTTTTCGTCAGCTAGTAAACTAGCTAGCAAGAAGAGTTTCCTTGCTAATGACCTCGCTAGAATATGCAATGCAAGCGTAGATGTCCTCTTTCGAAATGCCAGGGGTAGCAGAGAGAATATCTTCGATATTCATACCTTCCCCTAATCTTTCAAGAATAAGCTCAACGGTAATTCTGGTATTTTTGATGACCGGTTTACCAAGCATAACTTGAGGAGAAGCGCTGAGATGTTCTCTATAATTCATAATTATATTTTAGACAATGATATAGAAATTTGTCAAGATTCAATCCTTACTTAAAAGAGTGAGAGTATGTAATATTTCTTAAAAAGGAGACTAATTTGTTCATTTTTGCTTAATCTTAAAGAATTTTAGGCATTTCGTTTAACGAACTAGCCTTACCGACGTTGTCCGCAGCTGAGCCTGCGATGCAGGCGTTAGCGTCGGCGCGTTTTCTTGCGTAAGCAAGAAACGTGACGGAGGACAATGTGTCGGAGACCGAGCAAGGGTTTGCGTAGCAAATCCCGCAGCGTAGCGGTAAGGCGTAGTTAAACGAAATGTGGCTTATACATTAGCAAGTGTTTTCTTGCCTTTTTTTATAATAATCTCTGCGCCTAATGTGTGAACCAATTTAGAAAGCACTAGTAAAGTAGGATTATCTTGTTTCCCACTTCTGATTTCTTGAATAACTGTGCTTGAAACATTTGCGCGTTTAGAGAGTTCTCTTACAGAAAGTTTCTCTGACTCCATTAATTCAATAATGGTTTCCGAAAGAGTTAAAGCATCGTATTCCTTATCAAACTTTTGTTTAAAAGATTGATTTTTCATTAAACGATCAAATGTAGTTTTAGTAATAGATGCCTTTTTTTGTTCGTTTTTCATAATCTTCCCTTCTTTTTAATGCTCTTTCTTTTTCGTTTTTTGGCAATTTGTCTGTTTTTTTGTGAAATGCGTTAGTAACGATAATCTTTTTACCTTTTACAAAGAAGCAAAGAAATCTATGTGGAATAGGCTTAAAAGCAAATAAGGCGTCCCCTTCAAAATTGAATTTAGTACTGTCCTTAATTTCCCCAATTTCAGCGAATCTTTTGAATAAAGCTAAGGTTTTAATTTGAAATGACTCAGGTAGTTTTTCAAAATAATCTAAAACATCAGAATTTTCACTCTCATCAAAATACCATTCGATAGTAAATTTTTCACCTTTGTAGGCAGTGAATTCTTTCACTATTTAGGTGTAACGGGAAAGCGTTACAGAGTCAATATTTTTAATTCCTCTGAATTGCTTTTTATCAGTTTTTCTTATTTTGTTTTTTTAATCATGATTTGCCACATTTCGTATAACGAACTAGCCTTACCGACGTTGTCCGTAGCTGAGTCTCGTAGAGACGTTAGCGTCGGCGCGTTTTC
>NZ_RQHV01000047.1 GCF_004771005.1 Leptospira ilyithenensis | reverse complement strand
GGATCTACTCCGCCGGTTCGGGGACAGGTGGTTGATGTTCCGGCGAGGAGAAGAGAGGATGGGGATGATGATGCGGGATTGCCTGTACCGGAGGATGGTATTATTAAGACGGGGGATGTTTCGGAACCTCTGAAAGCGGCAGGGGGATTTAATTTTGCGGAACAGATGGCACTATTTTTTGGTGGAGTGACAACGACTGACACTACTTTACCAATAATGAGTAATTCAGATTTGGCTAAAAAAGCAGTTTTAGATGCGTGGTATGGAAATGGTCCAAAGGGCTCTGGAGATGCGGCATTGGAAGCAGTGCGTTTAAGTGGAAAACTTACAGATAGCGAATTTAATGAGCTAAAACAACATTATGAAGCTGAGAAAAATGTAAGCTCAACTGAATATAAGAAAAGGAGAACTGAATACCAATCCC
>NZ_RQHV01000058.1 GCF_004771005.1 Leptospira ilyithenensis | reverse complement strand
TCGATAGAGAATATGTATGCAAAGAGTTTTAACGCCGTGAACAAACTGTCCGGAGGCATCATAGGAACCGGTGTAGGAATGATGGCGGGAGCTGTAAAAGTAGTAGCGAATACAATATCTAATGCGATAGGTTCGGTATCCAATACCATGGGAGCCGTTGCTATGATTAACCCGATCACTAGAGTCGGAGCTGCGATAGTCTCTTTGGACAAACAATTGGGAACGATGACAAAAGCCAAAGAGGCAATGAATGGAATCCGATCGAACGAACAATCTATCATAAAAAAACATGTGACAAGTGTTGTTGCCAGTGCAACAGGAATACCTCCTGAAGTAGCAAGTAGTATAGTAGCTGATTATAAAGGTTCACGGGATGCAAAGAAAGCAAGAAACGCAGTGAATTCCAATCCTATAGGAAATGTAGTATCGCA
>NZ_RQHV01000025.1 GCF_004771005.1 Leptospira ilyithenensis | reverse complement strand
AGAATTTCTATGATGTGGGTCTTGCGGGTGATGTTAAGAGAATATCTTCGGCGGCAAACGATATATCTGCGGTAAAAGAAAGAAACGAGAAGAAATTCCAGGAAGCGAAGATTGCTGCTGAGTCTGCGGATTCATTTATCAAAGATATGATTATGGCTTATATTTCCGGTGGTGTGGCGGGGATTAAGTCTTCCATTAAAGGAAAAATTGAGGATCAGATTAATTCTAGTTTGGCGGGAGCATTTATCCGGGCTACAGGGGGAAGTGAAGATCAGATTGCGTTTGTTTCCGACATCATGAGCTTTATGCGTGGAAAGATGCAAGAAAAGCAAGTTAAGGCCCGTGCGAATACTATGTCTATGAGTAATCCACTTCGTTCGATAGAGAATATGTATGCAAAGAGTTTTAACGCCGTGAACAAACTGTCCGGAGGCATCATAGGAACCGGTG
>NZ_RQHV01000070.1 GCF_004771005.1 Leptospira ilyithenensis | reverse complement strand
CTCTTCTCAAGAACACAGCAGTTGGTTTGGGAGTGAGTTACGACAAACAAGCTGGCTGGGGTGGAAGGCTAGGAATTGGAAATGCTACAACCAATGCGAGTATAAGTTTCTCACAAAGAGGAAACACAACAATATCAGGATCAGCGAATATTCCTGGAGTGAAAGGTTTGCAATTAACGGCTAGTAGCACGACTAACGGAGCGACTACGGTTGGTGCAAATTACAACGCAGGTAATGGTCCTAGGGAAGGTTGGAACGTGGGTGCGAATTATGATATCCATGGCGGAGGACTTTCCGGGAGTGTTGGATATACAGATCCAAATAGTGGGCTCGGACTTACATCGACAGTAGACGGGAACGGTTTGTCTACATCCGCACAAGTGAATGGTGTGAATCTCGCAACGAATGGACCTAATGGTTTCCAGATGGATGAGATGAACTGGTCGGAACAGAACATCAATTTGGCGCAAGACAGAGGAAATA
>NZ_RQHV01000036.1 GCF_004771005.1 Leptospira ilyithenensis | reverse complement strand
TGGCTAGGGGACTTTACAAATTACAATCTGCGGCAATCATGTGGAAGTTACTTACTTATGGGTAACGGGATGGGTGGTTCACCCCTCCCAAATCAGGGCGGGGATACCAAAATCCCATCTTATAAGGAGAGCCTCGCTTCGGACAAAAGGAAAAGATGTGAGCCTCTCCATCCTAACATAGTCTCTTAAAAGCAAGAGAGATGTCTCCCTTCGGTGGGTTAAGCCCATCTCAAAGATTGACGTGAGTTTCCAAAAGTCAGTCGGCCTACCGCCCAGTTCACATTCTCGCACTCTATGGCTCTCTCCCTCGGACTTCCTTTCCTCGGGTCTGTTAGTTTCGTTCCCTATGGGTCACGAAACTAACAGATCGTTCGACTGTTCAAGCCCTCAAGTATTTCGTCGTTTGTTTGGATTTTTTGAAAATGAGATCTGATTTTGCGGGCGGAGGGACTTGAACCCCCACGCCTCTCGGCGCCAGAACCTAAATCTGGTGCGTCTGCCAATTTCGCCACGCCCGCATGTAGTTATAGGCATATTGTTATGGAGGGCTTCCTTGTCGAGAGAGATTTTCCAAAAGACCCTTCGTTTCCTAAAGAATTACCGGCGGATTTTTTCTTTGGAAAATAGGAAGAAAGTTCTTATTTTTATCAAAACAGGAAAGGGAATGATTTCCCGGTTTCGTCAAATTCCATTGGAAAGTGGTAAAGTTTTGATTTCCAACGAACCATACTTGCCAGTAGTATCGAAAACATAAATTAGAATTTTAGAATACTCTGAATTACTAATTTTGTAGTTTGGATGTGCAATTTCAAATACTATATTATATTGAACAATTCGGAAAACAGTTCTCGCAAACGGCGAGGCCAGGGATGGCCGAAGTTTTTTCGCCGGACGGATGTTCCGCGAAAAAGAGCGTGGAGTGTTTTTCTAAATGACAAACAGTTCCGTTAAGGAGAAATGACCCGAAGGTCTACGATGAATATACTAGAATACATGCAAAATATTTCCACGCAGACTTATGCGCGGGGTGAAATTATCTTTAGGGAAGGCGACCATCACGACGGCAATATGTACTGCATCATGCAGGGAATGTTTGCCGTTACAAAAAAAAATCCTGACGGTCTGCAGGAAATCATCAAAGGACTCGGACCAGGTGAGTTTTTTGGAGAACTGGCACTCATCACACGTAATCCTAGAGCGATGAGTGTGAGCGTTGTTTCCGCAAATGCCAAACTCGGAATCTTACGAGAAGACCAGTTCGAAAAATTGGCAAAGATCAACGCACATTTTCTATTTCACCTACTACGCAGTTCCGTAGAAAAACTGCACCGTGCGGAAACCAGACTGAATGAATTGGAAAGAATAATAGAAGAAATGAAATCGGAGGAAACATGAGCACGGATCATTTGAAACGTTTCCTAAGCGAAGTGAGCATTCGCCATTTTCCCAAAGACCAGACGGTATTTCAGGAAGGCGAAGAAACAAACGGGGTCATGTATTTTATTTTTTCCGGAAAATTGAAAGTCACGAAAAAAACGGGAAATGGAGAAGACCTGATCATTCGCCAAATGGGACCGGGGGAATTTTTTGGAGAACTGGCGCTCATCCAACCTTCTCCCCGTGCGGCTACCGTCATTGCCATCGCAGAAGATACGAAACTGGGGATTATCAACCGGGAGATCTTTCTGGGAATGGGAAAAGAAAGCCCTGCTTTCCTATCCGTACTACTTCATAGCATCATTCGCAGGTTATCCGAGGTAGAAGAGAAAGTTACGGAAAGAAAAGAAGAAATCTATTCTTTACTCAACCAAGATAGTTTGAACCGGGAGCCCGCAGCAGCAAATCCGGATGCTGCAGAACCGTCTAACACCCCAATGGAAACTTCCCCGCCGGAGGAAGAGAAAAATAAAGGAACAGGATGACAAAATGCAAAACTGCAATGTATTTATCGTGCATTGCATCATTTGCAAAGGAATCCGTAAAAATTTCTTGACTTAACTTTTTTTTTTTGGAGATTTTTCATGATGGCACTTCGATTATTCCACTATCCGCTTCCCATATTATTCGTTGCCCTTATATTTTTTACGATTCCGTTTCTTAATTTTTTTGCTACCGCCGCCTTATACGACTTAAGCCAAAGATGGGATCACGTTTTTGATCGGATTCAGCCGCTGCAGTATTTTCTCTCCGCACTGAGCCTTGTGATTGCATACGGACTCGTCGCAAAAAAGAAATTCGGTTATTATCTGTTTCTGCTATTCGCCATTGTTCTGGCTTCTTACAATCTTTGGATGGTGGCCTGGATCAGCCTTGGCAAAAAGCTTTTTCTTGCCGGCATCCGGTTGCAGACTCCCGACATCGTTTGGAACGCCGTCTTCACCGCAGTTATATTAGGTGCTATTTTTTATTTTTTAAGAAAGGAAATATCCGCTCCGTACTTAAGCGGATTGCAGAGAGGTTGGAGAGGAAGATACAGGGAGACTCATCCGGTTCCTTTTCATTGGACCAATGTAGACGGAGAAAGAGAAGGAGATGGTTATACCATCAATGTCTCGGGCTCAGGCGCTCTTATACCTTTACCGCAACATCATTTTTTAAAAGAAGACGATCCGATCAATCTCCATCTCAAATTGGAAAATGAAAAAAGAGAAATCATTCCCATCTCCGTAAAAGGAACAATCATTAGGTTGGATCGGGAAGCTGACGGCACCGACCTCGCGGGCATCACATACGAATTTCAGGTAGCCCAGAAAGAAGAAAAAGAAGAATTTTTGAAATTTCTTACCAGAGTATTCGCACCGAGATACCCTGTTTCCAATAAAATAGAAGCGGGCAAAAACCTTCCTGGAGAATCCACGGGAGAGCTTGTAAATATTTCCACGGAAGGACTTTACATCAAATCAGATGTGGTTTACGAAATGGGAGAGCTTATCTCCGTAAAAATACTCACCCGTTCGGGTACTATTTCCTTAAAAGGGATCGTCCGATGGTCCAACCCGAACGCTCGTTATGGGAAACCGGTAGGTTACGGTTTGCAAATCGAGTCAGCGGAAAACATGAATCATTTCCGCATCTGGGTTTGGAAACAAAGATTCAGAATTTTCCACGGACGTTAGGCTTTTAACAATTCAGTAGCAAGAACTACATCCGTAGGAGTAGTGATCTTGATGTTTTTGGAAGAGCAAGGCACGATCCCCGTTTGTTTTCCCAATGTTTCCACCCAGGAACATAGATCCGTCGGATGAAGTGAAATATCTTTACTGACAGGATTTGCAAGGAGCTCGTTTAATAATTTTCCTGTGACCGCCTGAGGAGTTTTTACCATATACAACAAGGATCTGGGAACGGATTCTTTTGTAAAATTTGAGTTTTCTTCCACTTTTACAATCGTTTCCGTTGCCGCTGTCGCCAAGGTAGAAGCTCCGTAAATTTGCGCAGAACCTACAAGCTCGTCCAGTTCGGTAGCGGTAAAGAAGGGCCTTGCCGCATCATGGATCAGTATCATATCCTCATCATCATAAGGAATGGAGGAAATCCCCGCCAAACAGGATAAATGGCGGGAAGCACCCCCTTCCACAATCCGATCGTTGACTTCCAAAACTGGACCGGCCGCCTCTTCCAATTTTAAGATCCAATCTTTATGAGAAACAAGGGTTAAGGATTTAAGAAGTCCCCAGCTTTGAAATACTTCTATCGAATATCGGAATAACGGTTTGCCAGCGAGATGGATGAACTGTTTTGGGGTGTTCCCTCCGATTCTAGTTCCCACTCCTCCCGCAAGGATGACTGCATAAAGGTTGCGCATGAATTATAAAACTTTGATTTCGTTTTTATATATATCTTCTAACACTTGTTTTTTGCGAATCAGTTTCGTTTCTCCGGAATTCAGAACCAGAACTTCAGGTGTTTCGGGAAAACTATTGTAGTTTTTGGTAGACATACTTGAACAGTAAGCGCCTACCGCTTCCATCGAAACCAGGTCCCCCACATTCGTTTCTGCCATCAAACGAGCGATAGGTTCCCCTCCTTCTTTTTGAGTGAATACATCTCCCGACTCGCAACAATGTCCTACTACTACATATTCTTCCGTTTTGGTAACGGCCCTTCCGTCTCCGGGAACAGTCACTAACGGATGTTTTGCCCCGTACAACGAAGGTCTTGTATTTGCGTCCATCCCGGTATCCAGTTTCAAAAAACAATACCCTTTGGAACCGGTATCGATTTTGTCGTCTACGGTTGTGATGAGAGATGCGCAAAGCGCGACCAAATAGGTGCCGGGTTCGATTTCCAGCGTCAATTTGCGCCCGTGTTTTTCGGCAAATTGAACGAATAATTCTTTTGCGGGTTTTCCGATCAGTTGCAAATCAGTGGATTTTTCATCCGCCATTCTACCCACTTTATATCCGCCTCCCAAACTAACAGTAGTTACCGATTCAAACATCTCGGCGTATTCCAGGGTATAATGTGCGACTGCTTTCCAAACCTCAGGATCACTTCCCGAACCGATATGGGTATGGACTTTGTTTACCACTAAATTGTATTTTGAAACGATGGCTTTCAATTCGGGCATCTTTTCGTGCCAAATCCCGAACGAGGAAGTCACTCCCCCTACATCCGTTTTTTTGGTATGACCGGAGCCGAGACCGGGGTTAAAACGAATGGAAACCGTATGACCTGGAAATAATTTTCCAAATTCCTCCAATTGTTGCAAGGAACAGGCATTAAATTCCACACCTTTTTCTATAAAGGATTTAAGGTCTTTCGGAAATTGTTGGGATGTAATCATGATCGCAGAAGAAGGAAAACCCGCCGCAACGGCACGGTGCACCTCATGTTCCGAGGATGCATCGATGAGGATTCCCTTATTTTGCATAATCTTCAATACATTTGCATTGGGACTGGCCTTCATTGCATAACGAACGTTTAAACCGAAGGCATTCGGGAAAGAAAGTGCCTCATCGCATTTTTTTTCGATCTCAGCTTGGGAATAGACAAATACGGGCGTTCCGAACTCTCCCGCGATGGAACGAACCTGGTCCTCGTTCAAAAACTTTAGTTTTTCGATTGATGTCATAAGAATTAAGATAAAACTTTCAATAGGTTCTATTCTTAAAAGTCAAAAAAAGGAAACATGGCAGGAAAGATCACTCACATCGAAGCCCTTTCTCAGGTAAAAAAACACCTGGAACACGGGAATGCTACGCAAAGAAAAATTGCGGCACTACTCAACAGACAGGATGTTTCCCACTACGCGAATTTGGGTGCGGTTGCTCCGGACATATTTTATTTTTATCATGTATTACAACCTCAAAAGACAAAAAAGGCCGCTTTCTGGGGAGACCTTGCCCATCACAGCCGTGTAACAGAACTTATACTTAGTTTTTTGGATCAAGTGAACGAAACGGAGATGGGGCTTTATCGGGATCGTTATCTTGCATTCGCATTAGGTTATATCTGCCACTGCGTAGTGGATGTACAAACCCATCCTTATATCTTTTATATTTCGGGAGACTACTACAGTAGTGATAAAAAAATATCCTACCAGGCACAGATTAACCATATGAAGGTGGAATTCGGTTTGGATACGATGTTGCTTCATTACCGCTGGGGTATGAGTGCCCGCGAATACGATTTCCCCCAATACATAGACATCCGTCATAGAACAGTCGGGATCAAAAACAAAATGGATCCTATCCTTTGGCAATTCTGGCTTCATTGTCTGAAAGAAACTTTCCCGACCGAATTCGGATCCTCCTATCTCGGTTCGGAAAGAAAGATCATTCCAGGTGATATACTTAACGAGTCTTATATGGGGTTTTACCGTTTTACAAGCACTCTTGACTCCAGAAGTTCCTGGATGAGAGGACTTGTTTCCGTAGTGGATCATCTGACATTCCACAAATACAATGCAAGCGTGCTTATGTTGCCCAGTTTGAGCGAAATCAACCCCAAGATCATGAATGAGGAAAAAAGGGAATGGAACTACCCTGCCGACCCGAAACGGGTGTACAAGGATTCTTTCATCGATTTACTCAACCAAGCTAGCCATTCAGCAAAAGAAATCCTTACCCGAGCTTATGAATATTCCTTTTCTCCGGAGAACAGATCTAAGATTTTGGAAACTTACGGCGGCTATAATTTGGATACCGGTCTCCGTTACCAGGGGATCGACAGTATGAAAGAATTTTCTCCCTTGGTATAAACCCTTAAATTCAGGAACAAAGTCGGACATTATGAAACAAGAAGCTGTAGGGCTTTTCGAAAAAATATTTATCATTTGGTTTAGAGATCTTACATCTTGGATTTGGGAAGAAGGGAATGTAGTTCGAAAAACCGCAATCGCCCTCTTCGTGTTGGGCGGGGTCAACGTTTTTTTACTCACTGGATCACTGAAGGATTTCTTTCGTTTGAAAGAAGCCTCCATGTATGACATACCTTCCATTCTCTATGCGCAGACAGAAAAAGGTAAATTCGAACCGATCGCGGAATATTATAAATTTTCCAGAATTCCCGTAGACATAGATATTTTAAAAAAAGAAAAACCTAGCCTTTCTCAGGATAACAGAAACAAAGTGATACAATGTTTTCTATCTACGGAAGACAATCAATTCTACTCTCACAGCGGAATTGATTTGAAAGGGATCGCCCGCGCCTTTGTAGTCAATTTGATTGCCGGTAAAGTGAAGGAAGGAGCATCCACAATCACACAACAAGTCGCGAGATTGAAATTTCTTTCCGTTGAAAGATCCATCGCAAGAAAAGCAAGAGAAGCTTGGCTTGCATTCTTATTGGAAATGGCTTATCCAAAGGATAAGATTTTAGAAGTCTACTTGAATGAAATTCCATTGGGACACGGAACGATCGGAGTGGGAGCTGCATCCCGATTTTATTTTCGAAAGGAACTCCATGATGTTACCTGGGGGGAGGCAGCCATTCTCGCAAGCCTTACCACAAGACCTACACAATTCAGCCCTCTTACCAATCCGATCTCCAGTATCAACAAAGTGCGGGTAGTATTCAAGAAACTCATCGAAAACGGAAGGATGACAGTCACTGACGCGGAAAAAGAATACACTGCACTGATGGATTATTATTCCAATCTAAACCGTTCTCCCAATGATTCCGCATTTTCGGACAGATTGAACCGTTTCCCTTACGTTACCGAATACATTCGAAAAAATCTGCTTCGTTCCATCGGAAAGGACAGATTGTACAACGGCGGATTGAAGATTTATTCCACCATCCAAATCAAACACCAAACGGAAGCTGAAAAAGCAATGTTTCCCGCACTCCAGGCACAAACTCTGGAATCAAACCAAAGAGCATTCCGCAATATAGATGCCTTTGACGATAATTTCGGTGCAGCTTATGAAGTGATTGCAGATTTGTATGATCTTCCCGAATTCAAATTTAAAATTTCAAGAACGGAAAGAACGTTTCGTTCCGCATTCCAGGAGGACATCAGAGATACGTTCACAACTCTGAACTATCTGACTGGTGACGATTCTCTCGGGGACTTTCTGGATAATAATTACGCGAACCAATCCACCCAAGATCACCTGTTACCCGTAGAAGGTTCCCTCATCTCAATAAGACCAAACACTGGCTATATTACGGCGCTTGTAGGAGGTTCGGGGTTTCGTTCCGACAACCAACAAATTCGTCCTTTCCAAGCATTCCGCCAACCCGGTTCGGCATTCAAACCGGTGTTATATGCAGCAGCAATGGATTATTCCGGGAAAAACCCCGACCCGGAAAAAAACGTAACTCCCGCTACTTTATTTGCAGACTCTCCCTTACAATATTTGATGGAAGACGGAGACGAATGGGCTCCCGAAAATTACAGCTCGGAATATTCCGGATTTATACTACTCAGAAAAGCATTGGAACAATCCAAAAACTCCGTAGCAGTTCGGGTTCTGGAACAAATTGGTCTCTCCAATATCATGAGCACCTTACAAGGATTACTTCAACTTCCCGGCAGGGACATTCCTTATAATTTCAGCGTTTCACTGGGAAGTTTTGAAATCACTCCCTACGAACTGACCCGTGCCTATGCGGCACTTGCCTCCGGAGGAAAAACGGTAAACCCCATCTCCGTCCTTTATGTGGAAAACCAAGAAGGCAAAATCATCAAAGACTTCCGAAATGAATTCGATGAATCCGACAGAAAACAAGTGATCTCCCCCGAGGCCGCATTCCTCGTAACCTCTATGATGGAAGATGTGATCCGGGAAGGAACCGGAAAGGCAGCTCTTTCCTACGGGCTTTCCAGAAAAGCATATGGAAAAACAGGTACCACAAATAATTTTAGAGATGCTTGGTTTGTAGGATACACTCCGGAACTAGTCACTTCCGTTTGGTTCGGTTATGATGTGGGAACCATTTCCTTAGGACGAGGGATGACGGGAGGAAGGCTTGCAGCCCCCGTGTGGGGAAGGTTTATGGCAAGATCTCTTGACAATGAACCCAAAGCCGAGTTTTCTTGGACAACCGATCTAAAAATTACCAAAAGAGCCGTTTGTACCATGTCCGGCAAACTCCCCGGAGGACAGTGCAGAGAGCTCATTGAAGAGTATTTTATCCCGAGCACCGTTCCGAAAGATGTTTGTTCCGATCATGGATCCCAATGGATGTCTACGGAAACCTCAAGCTCGGTTCGCCAGGAAAAGCCGAAACAGACAACAGTTGTGGCAAAACCACCCGGAACGGAAAAAATACCGAAACCAATCAAAAAGAAGAAAAAGAAAAGTGTCTTTAGCGGCGATGAAGACATAGATTATTAAAAAGGCTTGTCATCAAAGCCTCAAATTACGAATCTCACAGAAGGGTAAAAAGGAGTAGGAATGGCGATCAATAAAGACTCCATCAATAGCGTAATCGGACCTGGTTCCATTTTCGAAGGAAAATTTTATATTGCAGGATCCCTTAGAATTGATGGTAAATTCGAAGGAGATATCAAAACGGAAGACGCACTTGTAGTTGGCGAGACTGGAAAAGTTAAAACCAATATTGCTGCTCGTGAAGTAGTCATTTCCGGAACCCTTATCGGAAATATAAAAGCCGAATCAGAGGTGAAACTCGAGGGAACAGGAAGAATGTTAGGTGATATCACAGCTCCTTATTTAGAACTTCAAAAAGGTGTAGTGGCAAAGGGTAACATCACAATTACCGGTGGCCAGAAAAAAGATGTCCGCAAAATCGTTGAAGAATCGTTTGGCGGCATTAAATCTTTAGACAGCAAAGAGTAAGCTGGCATAACTTTGAAAGATGCTACTTCGATCACCAGAAAAATCAACGATCGGTAAGCATGTTCTTCGCTGGGGAAATTTAAATGTCATTCAACTTTCCCCAGGAAAGTACTTTTACAATCTTCATCTACAAACAGCAGTATTTCACGGAACGATAGACTTAAACAGAAAGCGCTACCGGGTTCTTCCACTACTCGCATCCTCAGCCACTATGGCGCTACTTTTGGGGATCCTTTGGGATAGGCCGAACTATAGCGAAAGTTATCTGGACGTCGAACCGAGCACTACGATTGACGAAGTTCAGGAAAACGATTCCAAAGACAAGGAAGCAAAAGCTGCGGACGAAAAATATCTTTTAGAAACTGAAGAGAAAAAATTCGCAATCTTACGGTCAGCCGAACTAGACAGACCTGCGGAAGACAAACTTAAAAAACTGAAAGTCATTCAATATAAAGTAAAAAGGAATGAAACCTTATCGGAGATTGCTACCAAGTTCCGAGTTTCCACGGAAGCAATTGCGGGTTCCTCGGGTATCCAACCGGAAATAGTTTTGTTGCCCGGGCAGATTCTGAACATCCCCAACAAACAAGGTTTAGTTTATAAAATGAAAAAAGGAGACACTCTTGCAAAAGTCGCTGATTTTTACAAAGTAAAGATGGAAGACATCTACTCCGAAAACACACTGGAAGATTACGACCTGTTCAAATCAGGACAAAAAGTATTCTTACCCGGAGCGGTGATCCCGGATCCTCTTCCCATTTGGAAAATACCAGTGCTCTCCCGGGTCATTACTTCAGGCTGGGGAACAAGATCATACCCTCAATACAAATTTCACCAAGCCATCGACTTACGCGCAAACTACGAACCGGTCATGGCCGCAAGGAAAGGAAAAGTCATTTATTCAGGTTGGATGGGGGGTTACGGAAACGCAATCATCATCCAACACGACAACGCCTACCAGACATTATATGCTCACAATTCCCGTCTCTATGCAAAGTCAGGAGACTATGTATCCGTCGGAAAGGTAATTTCCAGATCAGGATGTACCGGTTATTGTTTCGGACCGCATTTGCATTTTGAAGTGATCAAAGACGGCAAAAACGTAAACCCTTCAAAGCTATTAAGAGGATTTTCTTATAAATGACATTTTCCCCATATCGCATTCTGAAATTCAACCAGTCCCCAAAATTACCGATCCTCTTCTTTCTGCTTCCCCTGATTTTCTCTCTTTTTGATTGTGCCACTCCTCCTACGATAGGCCAACTTTTAAACGAAAGAACAAAAGATAGTTTCGATGAAACAAAAAATTTAAACATAAATTACGTAACCACCAGAAGGGAAAGAACAGTAGCAGCTCCGAACTGTGATTCAAACACATTCGATTTTTTAAGCGATATTACCACTCATTACGGAGAATGTATCATAGGAATTCCCGCAAAACATTCCATTGGTGATATTACCTGGGACAATTCTCAGGACAAAAATTCATTTTTTCATTTGAATGGCAAAAGAGATAGAAAAGAAGAAGATTTCTTTCAAAAGATAAAATCAAATCCCTTCGAGGAAGTACTTGTCTTTGTTCACGGATTCAATGTCCCTTTCGAAGAAGCGGTAGTCAGAGCGGGACAGATACGTTATGATTTGAAATTTCCGGGCGAAGTGATTTTATATTCTTGGCCAGCGGGAACCGATGCCGGAATTATAAATCAGTTGATGGTGCGTTCCGTTTACGAAGCCAATTTTATCGAAGCAAAACTAAACAGAGAACCCTTTGCCGACTTTCTATCCAAAATCATAGTGTTAAATAAAAAAGTCCATCTGGTAGTTCATAGTATGGGACATCAGGTGGTACTGCCTGCGATTGATATTGCAGTCAAAAGAGGGAAAACGAAATTTCTGGAACAATTGATCCTAAATGCACCTGACTTTGACAAGGTGGAATTCACAAATCTTGCTCCGAATCTGGTTGCCTCCTCAAAACGAGTGACTCTTTACTGTTCCCCCGGAGACAACGCACTCATCGCCTCACAAAAAGTAAATGGTGGAAGCCGCGCAGGAACCTGTTTTAGATTCAACGATATAGATGTGATCAATGTAAATGAAGTGGACTCTCCGGTTCTTGGAATCGGCGGACTTGGTCACGGATATTATTCTTCCAGACCCATACTGACTGACATATATCAAGTGTTACTTGGAGTTTCCATAGAGAAAAGATTGTTTATCAGACGTGCGGGACAATACAACGGAGAAGGTTGGATCTTAAGGAAATAGATAAACTCTTGTCCGATTCATTCGGTTTTGGAATTTTCATTCAATAAACGAATGGTATGCCGTATCAAATCCGATTTGCCCCAATCACCGTGACCGGGCACCACTATCTCCGCATCAGGGTATCTTTCCAAAAGATTTTTTGCGGTCATAGGCCAAGCGTTTAGATTTGCATCCTCTATGTTTCCCAAAGATTTCGATTCCAAGGATTTGACGAGACAACCTGTAAACAAAATATGAGTATTGGGCAACCAAACTACAATATTGTCCTTGGTATGCCCCTGTCCCGGATAATATACTTCGAGCCCAGTATCACCCAGACTCATTCTTGGGTCCAGATCGAGCTTAGGATTCGGTTTTGGAAATCCTTTTTTTTCCGCTTCCTTTGCCGTCAAACTGGTGCTATAGACTGGAACGGATTGTTTGATAAATATACCAGCTCCTGTAATCCGATCCGCATGGGCATGAGTGATGATAACGAAACTGATTTCCTTTTGGAATTTTTCTTTCACAGCCAGGATCAGGTTTTCCGTTTGTTTTTCCGTCCAAGGAGTATCAACGATAACGATCCCTTTGGAAGTAACGGCTATGAGTCCGTTCGCAGGAATTTTTTCTCCTTTAAAAAATCCGCTGCTACGATGAACCCAAACATTCTCTTTCACTCGGATCAGTTCAATCGAATCCGAATCGGATAGACCGGAATCGACTGGTTCCGGTGGCGCACCGGATGTATTTTTCAGTCCGGTGGATTTACAAAAATAATTCATCCCGAAACAAAATAATAAAATAGCGACAGGTAATGTTTTACACAAATATTTAAGGAACAAAAACATTCTCTTCCTCATTGTTTTGTTTTGGTAAAGATCTGGTTTGGATTTTCACTTCAGAGACCTCGCCATCTTCGATTCCTTTTTTATAAAAGTCCAGACGGAGTTTTGCCTTTTTAGAGTTTCCAAGAAAAGGTTTTGTAAATTGAATCAGCCTGTCTCCTCCTGAAATTTTTTCATGATAAACTCCGTTCAAGTTGGCGAATACCACATGACGTGCATAAGTTGATCCTGGAATTTTTGCAGGTCCAGCCAGAGGCTCCATTGGAATCCAACCGAACTCCTCCGTCCATGCCTCAACGAATTTATGATTTAAAAAAATCTTATCGGAAGATTCCGTCGGTAGATAATTCCAAACCAGTCTTGCCGGAATTCCTATACTTCGGAGAAATGCCATTGTAACATACGAGTGTTCCGTGCAAGCACCGTTGTTTTTGGAAATTACCTGGGGCGCAGGTTCGAACTTGCCGGATTTATAGGGAATTTTGGAAACATATTCTTGCGTACGCGATAAAGTTTCAAAGATATCAGGATCTTCTCCCAAGACTTCCGTCCGTTTTTCCTTGACAATTTCATCATCATACTTTAAAAACCAATCGTTTGCCGTATAAGCGGAAAACTTTGAATCCGTTCGAAGGTCACTGAGTTTGGATCTTAGAGAAGAAAGGTCAAATTCGATTTTAAACCGTTTCATTTTCGCTTTGTACACGATCTTTTCAAAACTTTCCCCGGAAGAGAGAGCAGGAACCGAAAACTTAACGGATCTGTTGCCCAAACTGTCATACTCTATTTCGGAATCCTTGGTAAACTGTTCGTCTGTCAACTCTTGCGAATAACTTTCATTAGGAGGTAAGACAAGGGAAACTTCGGAAGCTTTCATATCCGAGGATGCGGTAATACTCACTTCCGCATAAATTTCATTTTCTATCGGTGAAAATCGGATCGCCTTCCTATTTTCCAGTAATTGAATTCCCTTTGATAAGTCGTAGAGCTTATCTCCGATAAGTCCCAATTCCAAAAAATTCTTTGTCACAGGATCCAATATCAATAGTTTCCCTTTCTCTACGGAGTAGGACTTCATCAGTGCGCGGTGAGTGATGCCGGGTTTGTATTCATTTGTGATCGTGTTCGATCCGATGTCTAGGATTTGGATCTTTGCTCCCCAAAGAGTGGAAACAAGGCCGACTTGATTTTCTCCCCAGGGAATAAATCTTTGAACACCTGTTATAGGATAATTTTTCTCTTCTATTTTTTTGCCGGTAGTTAGATCGTAGATACCGAATTTTACCCCGTGATGGGAATAAACCTTGGTTCCATCAATCACCATATCATGCCAATTGGAACTTGTGTCTTCCCAATCGGAGGACGCATGAGTGTGAAGAGTGTCCGGGTTTATTTCTAAAATTTTTTTCTTTGTGCGAAAGTAAACTTTGTCTTTGAAACCGGCCCATCCTGTGATCTTATCTCCTGTCCAGGAGATTCGGATCTTTTCTCCCGACTTCAAATTCCATTTTAAAATCTCCAAAGGTTTTTCTTTCGAACGAACCAAATAGAATACATTCCCTTTATGAACCAAAACAGATTCGAATAAATCCAAGGATTCCCCTTCTTCCAAAACCGGTGGATTGGAAATGGTATAATCTCCTCTGACCTCTTTCCAACGATATGCAGTATAAGTTGAGGTTTCAGAAAAGAGAGAAAAAGAAAACAAAGTCAAAATCGCAAAGGATGAATGGGAAATAAATTTAAGTTGTTTCATATATGTACTGGACCTTCCGATTAAAATAAGTC
Organism: Leptospira ilyithenensis; assembly: GCF_004771005.1. Classification (GTDB taxonomy): domain Bacteria; phylum Spirochaetota; class Leptospiria; order Leptospirales; family Leptospiraceae; genus Leptospira_A; species Leptospira_A ilyithenensis. The sequence goes on along the minus strand of NZ_RQHV01000036.1, from coordinate 211,499 downwards.
TATTGTTTCAAACCCTTGCAAAAGAATAACATTCACATTATCAGCTTTTGTTTTATGAAGTATGAAATTCATATTTGCATTAAAGTCATCTCCGATTTTTAAGTTCGGTTCCAAGGGTTCGGCAAGAGGTTTGAAAAAATTATCCCAATGAATTGGAATCACTTGTTTTGCTTTTACTGCTTTCACAGTTTCCTTGTAATACGTTTCCTGAAATGTTTCTGGCTGTTTTGACAATTGAGCGATTCCTAAAAATAAAACATCCACCTTATAACGATCCAATGCGCCTTCTATATAATTTGTACTTCCTTTGATAAGCAAAGAATGACTTCCATGTTGTATCAAAAAATCAAAAGCCCCTCCTTCAATATAATCGCTTGCTTTCGCAGGTTGTATCAAAGGAGAGTCGATATTCGGATGATTGGGATCGGTGGCATTTGTTTTGCCTAATATTTTAAAAGGAGGAGTGTGTTTGGATGACAAAACGGTGACTGTGAATTTTCCGATGCGAACTGGTTTACCGGGAATGAATAAATTCATCCGATCGAAAGAAAGCCCGGCTCCAGCTCCTACATTCAAAGTGGAAGAGGATCCGTACAAATTTGCCCCCGTAAGTTTTGCCACGAAAGGTGCATCCATTGCATGATCATAATGGGAATGGCAGACAAAGATCCCTTTCAATCGATTCATCCGGGTCTTTGCCATCACCGATTCGATAATGGATATATCCGTAGATAATCTTAAAAATGCAGTTCGAAATAAGGACGGTCTGGTAAAAAATCCGTCCGTTAGAAGTTGTGTTTCTCCGTCGTCAACGAGCAACGAAGAAGTTCCAAGAAAGGTAACTCTTACTTTTCCCGAAGGAACCGAGTTCGTTTGTTTTTGTTCGGAAAGATAATTTTTGTAATCTCTTACATTTCCGGAAGAACCGAACATACAAGATTGAATCCATAAAAAGGAAAAAAACAGAAAAAACTTAAAACAAAATTGCAAATGGTTTTTTAATCGATTCATTCTTAAACGATCCTATCCGTCAATGTGCGTTTCAGAGTGCGGAAATTTTTTATATTTTCAATCGTTTTTCGGGGTCGGTGGGAAAAATGGATTTACAAAGCAAAAACAAAGTTAGATGGTCTTTTCAAAATGGTTGATTCCTATTCCGGTAGTTTGTTTTATTTCGGTGGAAAAATTCTTCTGGGAACACGCGGATTAGAAACGGATTTTCACGCACATTTTGCAGTATCCATTCTTATTTCCATCTCAGAACCATTTTGCATCCTGACTGACGAAAAAGAAAAAACATACTACCAGGCGGCATTCCTCGCACCAAATTTCCATCATATGTTGCTCGCTGAAAATTCCGATATGATCGTATTGCAATTCGACCCATATAGCAAATATTATGCGTCACTATTAACCAGGTTCGGACGAAAAGGAATCAAAGAAATCCCGATCGAAGAAGTCCGAAATTTCACGGAAGAGTGCAAGGATTTATTGGAAGCCAAACTAGATTGTGAAAGTGCACGTTCCTTATTTGAGTCCATTCTTGGTGCACTGGGAACTACAAGGCCCGAAGCAAAACTATTGGATCCGAGAATTGCAGGTCTTGTGGAAAAAATGAAAATTTCCTTAAGAGAAGATCTTTCCGTTCCTATTCTCGCAGGTGAACTCGGTTTTTCCGAATCCAGATTCATGCATTTATTCAAAGAAGAGATAGGAATTCCTTTTCGCCAATATCTACTCTGGATGAAGCTTCATGAAGCTGCAAAGATTTTGCAATCGGGAGGGAACTTGACTGATGCATCTCATGCTGCAGGATTTGCAGACCAATCGCATTTGAGCCGAACATTCAAAAGAATGTTCGGAGTGCCCCCATCAAAATTTTTGGGGGCAAATCATAAAGTGAAATTATTTTTCTGCAGTTAACAGTTTTTATTTAGCGTGTGCGTGAGAAAAATCTTTCCATTTCCCTCTTTCTTTTAATTCTCTCTCGATCGCATCTTTCAAATCAGTTCTATAGCCCAGTTCGAAAAAAACATCGGCAATGACAAACAAAGGAGCGGAAACAAGTGCCTGAAATAGATTGTCAAAGAGTGCCGGGCGGCTTTTTTCGAAAATAAAATGTCCGTAAAACTGAGCGCCCCAACCTACCAGTTGGCCAAGCCCGAACACAGCCCATGCCACTTCGGAAGATAAAGTTGAAGTCAGATACTGAGCCAATACGTAAAGAGAACCGAATAACAAAGTTGCTGCGATAGCGAAAATAAAGTCCAATGTAAAGTAGTACGCCAAAACTGCCGCAACAAATACCGTAGCAGCTGTTACATGAAATCCTTGTAGTTCTGTCAGGGAATATCTGCTCAAAACTAAAAACAGAGTAAACGTAATCATGGGAACTCCAATGACATGAATCCAAACATTTCTTTTTTCTTGATGGTAGGCGGAATAAAACGCCATTTCTTTTGCAAAGCGCATAAGGTGTCTCCTTTCTATGTAAGAACATCTTAACAGATAGAAGGGAATCCGACTTGAAGGATTCTGCAGTGAACTAGGAAAAACGAAAAATCCTTGGTTGCGAACAGACCGGGAGTCGAAAAGCAATCGAAAGATATACTATCCCCGCCCTATTGAGATTGGGAGGGGTTAACCACCCGCCACCCAATGACTTCCTTTACCATGTCAGGGAAAGGAGATCAACCCTATCTCCAAAATTCGTTTTTTTAATTTGGAAAAGTTCGCCTTTTTGCCCAAATTCATTCCACGAATCGGTGGGAACGAACCATCTTTTCTTTCAAAGCAAGAGTCAGCTTCTCATCAAGAATCAAATCCTCTATGTAAAAGGAAAACCGGTAAGACCAATTTTTATCTTCCGGAGTCCCTGGCAAATTGAACCTATGGGAGGAAAGGTTTTCCAAAATAGCATTTTCCCCCGTAAATAGAAGGTCCTGCAAAATCTGAATGGAAAATAAACTGTTCGTAGAAAAAGAAAAATCCAACAGACCCTCTAAAATTTCAGAAGCGGAAGCAGGAAGCTCCTTTTTCTGATCTGTAAAAAAGAAGGTTTGTGCGTATTCTTTCTCTCCATTGGAAAGATTCATCCACCAATCCAAAGCAAGTGAAGTGTCATGAGTAGACAAAACACTGATTGCAGTCTTCCTATAACCTTCAGGTTCGATATAATTTCCATTTTCCAAAGAACGGGTCCAACGGATCACATCGATCCCGAGAGTATTTCTCTTCTTCAATGAATCTCTTATAAAACCGGGAACGGCTCCCAAGTCCTCTGCACATGGTACCGCACTTGCAAATCCGTCCAAAGCAGAAAGAATCTCTTCTCCCGATTTTGCCCAAAGGGTTTCATCTTCTTTCAAATTGATTTCAGAAAGAGGAAATGCCTTTGCCTTAATCTCTTCGGGCAACTCCGACCAACCGGACTCTTTCCAAAAATCCCAGTAAAAAACAAAAGAATCTTTTTTGAATTCATAAATTAACTTACGTTTGATTAAGTCTTCTACATCCAATCCCTTTTCCAGAAAATGAGATCGGCTGCAACCGATTTGAGGATGAAACCATCCAAATTTAGCACTTGTTTGCTGAATAGGAATTGCCCAAATCCGATACATTCCGATCACATGATCAATCCTATAGAGATGAAAAAAATGATCCAGATACCGAAGCCTTTCTTTCCACCAGCTAAACTTTGTTTTGCGCAAAACATTCCAATTCAAAACGGGAAAACCCCAGTTCTGTCCTTCGTCCGAAAACGCGTCAGGAGGGGCGCCCGCTTGCAAATCCAATTCGAAATATTCGGGATGTTCCCAAACATCGGCGGAATTACGGGAAGTAAGAATAGGCATATCGCCTTTCAGAAAGACTCCTATTTTCTCTAATGACTGTTTGGCTTTCTCTAATTGTATAAAAGCAATATATTGCAGATAAGATAAAAACAAAGCCTCTTCCTTGAAATCGGAAAAAATTTGCTCCTTCACTTTCCCTGGATCTTTCTGTTCTTTCGGCCAAAAGCTCCAGTCCTTACCTTCATTCCGGGCATACAATACCCGAAAGCACACATAACCCTCCACCCAGGAATGTTCGGATAAAAACAGATTTGCCAATTTTTCATTTTTTTCCTTAGCAGAAAGAAAAAACTTACGAAGTTCGACTAACTTCAATTCACGTATCCTGGTTTGGTTCACCTGGTTAGATACGATTTTGGATTTTCTGGAAACCATGCTGATTCCCAATTCTTTCAATGAAATATAAATCGGATCGATGGCAAAGGCGGAAATGGAACTATAAGGCGATTTTCCGAAACCGGTGTCATTCAAAGGAAGGATTTGTAAAATGGAAAAACCTGCCGATCTGGCCCATTTTCCCAAGAGAAATAATGAGGAAATATCCCCACACTCAAAGGAATCTTTGGTGAGAATCGAAGAGAGAGGGACGAGTATCCCCCCTCTTCTTTTTAAGATTCTATTTTCTTTCGAAGAACCGATATTATGCTACCGTGATTTCTTTGGAAAGATATACATCTTGGATCGCATGAAGAAGGGAAACCCCGTCATTCATCGGTTTTTGGAAAGCTTTACGTCCCGAAATCAAACCCATTCCGCCTGCTCTCTTATTGATCACAGCCGTTTTCAACGCATCTTGCAAATCGTTTTCACCGGATGCACCGCCGGAATTGATCAAACCAGCTCTTCCCATATAACAATTTGCCACTTGATAACGTGTCAGATCGATCGGATGGTCGGATGTCAAATCGGAATAGATTCTCTTATCCGTTTTTCCATAAGTGGACTCCGTATTCAGAACATTATAACCACCGTTATTTTCAGGTAACTTTTGTTTGATGATGTCAGCTTGGATCGTAACACCCAAATGATTTGCCTGACCGGTCAAGTCCGCCGAAACATGATAGTCCTTATCTTTTTTGAAAGCATTGTTTCTAATATAGCACCAAAGAATGGTTGCCATTCCTAACTGATGCGCCATTTCAAAAACTTTGGAAATCTCTACGATTTCTCTTCCGGCGTCTGCAGACCCGAAATAAATAGTCGCACCGATCGCAACACAACCTTGGTCATGCGCTTGTTTTACGGTAGCAAAAAGAAGTTGTTCGCTTTTGTTCGGATAAGTGAGAAGCTCATTATGATTGATTTTCAAAATAAAAGGAATCTTATGTGCATACTTACGCGCAACAGAACCCAATACTCCTAGAGTTGTAGCGACTCCGTTGCAACCACCTTCTAACGCTAGTTTGATAATATTTTCACCGTCAAAGTAAATCGGATTTTTTGCGAAAGAAGCTCCTGCCGAATGTTCTATTCCTTGGTCGACAGGAAGGATGGAAACATAACCGGTTCCCCCCAATCTTCCATGTCCTAAAAGGGATTGAATGCTACGTAATACGGGGATGGAACGATCCGTGGGTCCGAAGATCCGGTCTACCCAGTCATTTCCAGGAACGTGTAAAAGGTCTTTTGAGATTTTTGGCTTATTGAATCCAAGTAGGGATTCAGCGTCTTTTCCTAAATGTTTCGATATATCTTCGAAGTTCAAGATGGTACTCCTTATCAATGTAAAATCTGCTAGAAACCAGAGCTGACAACCCCTTTTTGCTTGCTAGAAGATTCAATTCTGGTCTTTTTCGATTACCTCTAAAACGGTTTTGCTAAGAACTTCTCTCCCTTTAGTTGACAAATGGATGGGATCACGGAATAAAAGCGGATCACGATCCGAAAAAGAAAAGGAACGAAAACGAATTCCTTTTTCCAAAAGAAATCGAGAGAACGTTGCCTTGATCTCTTGGTAATTTGGATCAGAACTCACATAAAAAAACTTGGGTGCTTCCCAAACTTCTAGTTTTTTTCCTTCGGTTTGGCTTTCCTCGATCAAATCCTTCCAGCACTGCAATTGTGCAGAATGGATTTTTGGGGAAACTATACGGATTTTTGCAGACTCCTGGGCAAGACGTTCTTCCGAAGATCCCTCTTCTCTTTTATTCACATAACCACCATCAACAGAAAAACTATCGATCAATGCTCCTGTCAAAAAATGAGTAGTGATCAATTCTATATTGGAAGTTACAATGAGTTCATAATATTCGGAAAAACTGATATCTCTCTCATTGCCTAGCAAAGTTAGGTAACGTATTTTTAAATCAAGATCGCTGTCCAACATAATCCTCAAATCAGTAATGGATGGACCTTGGCTTGAGGTTTGAGGATAAAATTCCAATACTAAGTGATTCCAAGTTTTTCCTCTTTTTTTTAAAAATCGTAATTGTTCCGAAATCATACAAGGTTGATTTCCATTATAGGCAAGTAGGTAAACTTTTCCTAACTGAGACCCAAGGATATTCGGATCGTAAGATTGGCGAGTGAGAGAAGAACCAACCAATAAATAATTTGGATTTTCCGGCAAAGCCATGAGCCCGGAAGTGGTGCTTGAAAATAAATAAGAATAATAATTTTTAAAAAAAACAAGAGTAAAAAAAATAAAAACTCCCGTTAGTATTTTTAAAATAATAAGTATTGAAGACTTTTTCATTTAGAATTGAAAATACAAAAAACTAACATTGTCAAATTTTCCAAAAAATAGAATCGATATCGAAATAAATAACCTTAGAACAAAGTTAAAATTAACCTCTTTTATTTTCTCAATATAAAAAACAAAAAACACCCAAAAACTTACTACAATGGCATGTGCAATCGAAACATTGGACTGTGTGAAAGGGAGAATCGTTTGCCGCAAGGAAGTATTTGTTAATTCCATTTTGAAAAGAATATTTCCTATGATGTAATGTGCTTCCGTTAGATTATTGGCTCGAAAATAAATCCATGCGAAAGTTACAAATCCAAAAGTTAACAAAATATTAATTAAATCCACAAATTTCGATTTACTCAATTTTACAAAAAAAGTTTGGTGAGAAGTCATTTTCTGAAAACCCATCCCAAAGGCTCGGCAAAGACCGTGTAACAAACCCCAGACAACAAATGTCCAATTGGCCCCATGCCAAAGCCCACTTAGTAAAAAAACAATTAAAACATTGAGATAATTTCGAAATATTGTTACACGATTTCCACCTAATGGAATATATAAATAATCACGAAACCAGGAAGTCAGCGAAATATGCCATCTACTCCAAAACTCTCCAATGTTTTTTGAAAAATAAGGATTTTTGAAATTCTGAATGAGATTAAATCCCATCATCCTGGCAATCCCGACGGCAATGTCCGAGTATCCTGAAAAATCACAGTAAATCTGAATCGAAAACAAAACAGAGGCAACTAACAAAGTCAAACCGCCATGTACTTCTAAATTCGAATAAACGGAATCAACATAAACCGATAACCTATCCGCAAGCACGACTTTCTTTAAAAAACCCCAGAGTACAAGATCGAACCCATTTACAAGATTTGCCTTTTCCCATTTGATTTGATTGCGAAACTGAACCAGAATGTGTTCCGCTTTTTCAATTGGGCCTGCTACCAATTGAGGAAAGAATGTAATAAACAAAGAATAGTTAATCCAATTTTTTTCTGCAGGAATCGATCTTCTATATACATCAATCAAATATCCGATGGCTTGAAATGTATAAAAAGAAATTCCTACTGGCAAAAGAAATTTCCATTCGGGAAACTGACTTGTTATGTTGAAAGAAGAAAGTTCTTTTCTAAAAAAGTCATAGTATTTGAAAAAAAACAAAATCAAAAGATTCAGAAAGATGGCGAACATCAGAATGATTTTTTTTTCTCTTTCCTTTCCGGTATTTTGATCGATTGCGATCGCGGAAATATAAGTAGAAATAATGGAAATTAGAATTAAGAAAAGGTAGTTAAAATTCCAGGAAGCATAAAAGTAAAGACTTGCTACGAGTAAAAAAATAAGAGATGCTTTTTGGTTTTTGAGAAAGAATAATACAAAAAGGACACTGGGAAAAAAAAGTAAAAACTGTAGAGAATTAAATAACATGAAAACTTTGGATTACCGTATTGAAAATCCAGCTTACGTATTAAGTTTGGTAAAAAGTCGAAATGACAAGATTTTTTTAAAAGAGAAAACCTTCCCTTGAAGGGTTCCGCCCGTTTTCGGATGATTTTTGCCGTAGCATGGCTCAGCTTAACCGTTTCCTTGGGGATTTGGTGGTGGATTCTGGGACTTAGGCAAGCAAAAACCATCGCGGAAATGACGAAAGATACGAGAAGCGCCCAGGAATTAGAACGGGTGGATCGTATGCTCAAGTTGGAAGGTTCCTTCTTTTTGGGAATGCTGACTCTGGGCGGGGTGACTCTTGCCTGGCTTTCCTATAGAGATTTCAAAAGAGCCAAACTCATCTCCGATTTTTTCACAACAGTCACCCATGAAATGAGAACCCCTTTGGCAAGTCTGCAATTGCAAATCGAAGGACTGATCAGTGACAACCAAAACAAACAGATTCTGGTTCGTTATGAAAAATTACTGAAAGAAAACAAACGAATTGAATCCAGAATGGAAAAGGCATTTTACCTTGCGAGCCTCATGCAAGGCGAAAAACTTTATATAGAAACTTTTCCCTTAAAGGAATTGGTATCTTCCGTCAGAGTGGATTATCCCGATTTAATTATCGATCCGTCCTGCGATGCCCAAACCAAAATCATTGCTGACAAAAAAGCGATCGAATCCATCTTACAGAACTTAATCGAAAATGCCGGTCTCCACGGGAAAGCGACTTCTATTCAATTGGATTGCACCGAATCTAAAAACAAAAAAGTCCATCTCAGCATCAGAGACAATGGAATCGGTTTTTCGGGAAATTTACGCGACCTAACAAAACCATTTGTGCGTCACACGAGGACAAGCGGCACAGGAATCGGACTCTATATCGCCAAAAACCTTCTAAAAAAAATGGGAGGACAGTTATTCTTATTTTCGACTAACAAAGGATTCACGGCTACGCTTGAGGTAAAAAAACAAATTATATGAAACCTTCCGTAATGATTGTAGAAGATGATGAAAGCCTGGGAGAAACTTTACGGGAACGTTTGGTCAAAGAAGGTTATAAAGTCTTTTGGTCCAAAACCGCCGCCGATTCCAAAATTGTATTCTTAGAAAAAAAACCGAACCTCGTCATTCTGGATCTCAGGCTTCCCGATGAAAATGGATTTCATGTTGCGGAATTCATCAAAAAGGAATCCAAAGACACACCCTTTTTATTTCTTACAGCACAGGCAGGCGCCCAGGAAAGATTGAAAGGATTTGAATTGGGTGCTGTGGAATTTATCCCTAAACCATTTCATTTAAAAGAACTACTCATCCGACTGGAAAGAGTGATCCAAATCAGCCAAAAACCATTTGGTAAAAAATGGAGATCCGGCAGTTTGGAAATCCATCTGGATTCCTTTGCCGTCAAATCCCCTGGCGGAGAACTTATCCCTCTTTCCAAAAGAGACTGCGCCCTTTTGGAACTTCTTATCTCGGAACCGAATCATGTTTGGAGTCGAAACGAAATCCTGGATCAGATTGTAGGAGAAGACGCATTTCCCACACAAAGAACCATAGACAATGCGATCGTACGACTTCGGGAAGCCTTGGGGGAATCTTCCATCCGAAATGTAAGAGGAGTCGGTTACCAATGGATAGCGCCCCTCTCCCCGCTGAATTGATCCTTTACAAAAAAGATTTTTTAGCAATTTTACGGTTTTCCAGAAGGGCTGACCGGTCCTTTCTATTTTGGGAAATTCGAATTCTTCCGACAATGATAAGGTGAAATCCATTTTTTCCAAATTCATTCTGATCTTGTTCCTACTTTCCCCTTCTCTTTTTGCCTGGGAAACGGATATAGATTATAATTATGAATACGAAAAAAACGGTCCTTACACCAAGTTTTCGGATTGGGTTCCGTACAAACTGCATAAATGGGATCCGAAGTATCTGGAAGATTATTACGAATTATACAATCTCAAACAGCATTATAACGAAAACGAACTTCGGAAAAACATTTATTTTCTGAAAATCGCTATGACAAAAAGATTTCGTCACCCAAAACATGCATTATGCGAAACAAAAACGGAAGCGGAATATTATAAGTATAGAAACCTTATGTTTATGCAAATCAACTTGGGGATCATGCGGTCTTATATGAGAATCGCTTCCAAGTTCGACAAAAGACATGTTTATTTTTATAACCTGGACTTTGCCCATGAATTGAAAAATTCATTTCAGATCGCGGAAGGATTTTACAAAGAAGCCATCCCTTATTGGGAAAAGGCAAAAGAATATGCCGACAAAGCGAATGAAGTCCCTTCGGATTTGGATTTGGGAACGATTGAAACGGAAAGATATGAAATCGTAAAAGGCAAATTGGACTTCGGTTATATCATCGAAAATCATTTAGCAAAGCTGGAAGGAAAACAAAAGATCGTGGGAGAGTATCTTGCGCGTTATCCGCAAGCAGACAAACCGGTATTAGATCTCGCTGATGTAGAATAATTTAAAATTCCTGACTTAAGTAAACTCAATCAATAAGAGAGCGATATCATCCCGGATGGTTCTGTCTTCACGTATCACCGCATTGGTTACGACGGAAGTCAAAAAGTCTTCTCCATCAGTATTGAAATCCTTCAATTCATCCACCATAACTAGAAATTTTTCCAAGCCCAAAACACCGTCTCTATCCTTATTTTCAACCTCATAAATTCCGTCCGAATAAAGAAACAAACGGTCCTTAGGCTGAAATTGATATTTTATTTCAATCCCTTCCCATTCTTCTATCAAAAGAAGCGGATAATTTTCATGGATAAGAGATTGTATCTTTTCTTTCTTTTGCGTATTCCAAATAAGCAAAGGAGGATGCCCCGCAAAACAAAAAACGACTTCTCTGGTTTCATGGTAAATCCTCACCAAACAACAACTAATATGATGTTTGCCCATCACCGGCTCAAGTTCGGTATTCAATGCCTTCAGAAGATCCTTTGGAGAGAGTCTGGAATCGGAATGTTTTTTAAAACCCATGGCTACGATACCCGAAACCAAAGCGGAAGAAATCCCATGCCCCGAAATATCTCCGAATAAAATATCAATATAATCGGGAGAAGGAGAATCATAGAGTATGATATCGCCCCCGATTTCTCCGTAAGGAAAAAAATTACTGAAAAATCTAACGTTATTATAATTGGGAAAATCCTTTGCAATCCATGATTCCTGAGTCAACCGGGCGAGCATCAGGTCTTCGGTGATTTCAGAATAAAAATTCTGAAGTTTTCTTTCTTTGGCATGTAACACAAGTTCGCTGCGTGCCCTTAACATCCCTTGGGAAATCAAATCCGCCGCAAGAGAAAGCAGATTATGAGATTCTTTCGGCCATTCGTATTTTTTATGAACTCTAACCACACCCATGATTCCCATCAGATTTCCTTCATCCCTAAGTCCGATAGAGAGAGAGGACCTAACTCCTGTTTTTTCCATCATGCCCCTCACCCAAGAACCTTCCGGCAGCTCCCTGGAATCAGGCATAAATAAAATTCCGTCGTTCATCAGAATCGCCAAATTCTCCGGATTCATAGAAGAGATAGGCAAATCCTGGCCTACTAAAACTGCTGACTCGACTCCCTCGTTTAACCACTCGTGTGTGAAAGACATAGATTGTCTGTCTTGCGATATCTCCATGATAAAAGCACGATCCGCTGAAGTATATTCACCGATTTTTTCCAAAGCAAATTGAACTGCGTCGGTAATAAACTCAGCCTTACTGAACACAAAGACTCTTGAAATTTCATTCAGGATTTCGGAAAGACGAAGCAAAGCGTTCAATTTCTCTTCCGTAGCCTTCATCAATGTAATCTCTTTTTGTTGGCCCCAACACCGGACGAATTTACCGTCTAACAATTCACTATGAACATTGATGATAAAATTTCTTTTGCGATTTTCAGATAAAACTTCCAAATATTCTTCGTTGGAAAATTCGTAACCTGATTCGACAAACCGAACGATCGGCGAAAAATCCTGAAGAGGAATCAAATCTTTTATGTATTTTCCGATCATATCATCCGGCTTGGTAAATCCGTAGATTTTAGCCGTGGCTAGATTGCATTCCTTTACAATCGAATGTTCGAATAGATACTTTGCTTGTTCTAAGACGGGAAGATTTGTCGGCATAGGAATGTCGACTTCATAACACCAGATGGGATCAGAAGAAAATTTAATAAAACTTTCAAGACGACTTGTACGCACATACTGTCCGTTACTTTCCATCAATGCTCCAATACTTATAGATAGCCAATTTAGGATAAACGAAAAAAATATGTCATTTTGACAAATACAAGATACTCATTTTTAAAGCACGAATTTTAGAGAAAATTTTGAATTTCCTCCAGGTAAAAATGACAAAAAAATCCATATTACTTAATGCTAACAACAGTTAAGAATTCTCGATTTAAGAAAGGACTTCTTTTTTTTCATTCCCCACTATTTGATTTCATTGCAGAAATAAACCGAGATTGTAAAACTAGATTCCGATTCTCTTATGAAAATAAGCGCTTCCTGTTTACGGATTGGCCATATTTAAGACATATTGCCCATTTTCGGTACACATCAATAGAATGCAGTCTGCTTAAAAACGGTGCGATTTCCTTAAATTTCCATCGAATTGACGTGGTATAGATATTGCAGTATATTGGACAACCAGATTAGAATCAGAAACGAACCTCTGAACGAAGGAGAAAAAGATGCAGTTCGCAACCCCAAAATTTACTTCCGGAAAGGAAGTGGTTGAGTTCGCCAAGAAAAACGGAGTCGTATTCTACGATTTCCGATTCACTGATATTAAAGGAATATGGCACCATGTTTCTTATTATGTGAATTCAGTGGATGAAAACACATTCAAAGGGATCCCATTTGACGGATCTTCGATTGCTAGATGGCAGCCAATCAACGCTTCCGATATGCAACTCCACCCTGAAATTGCAACGTCATTCCTTGACCCATTTACAGCTGACAAAACACTTGTTATGTTCTGTGATGTTTGGGACATTTACAAAAAACAATACTACGAAAAATGCCCGCGTTCCATTGCAAAGAAAGCATTGGAATACATGAAAACAACGGGAATCGCAGATACTGCTTATTTTGGTCCTGAAAACGAATTTTTCGTTTTTGACAGCTTGAAAGTTCGTGATGAAATCAACTGTCAATCCTACGAATTGGATTCCAACGAAGGTATTTGGAACTCTCATTCTGAAATTCCAGGCGCACCAAACGCAGGAAAAATCAACTTCAACTCAGGTCACAGACCCGGAACAAAAGGCGGTTATTTCCCGGTTGCACCGATCGACTCCCAAGTGGATCTTCGTGCAGAGTTTGTAAGAACACTCGAAGCCATCGGAATGGAAACATTCGTAGTCCACCACGAAGTAGCGCAAGCTCAAGGTGAGATCGGTGTTAAATTCGGAACATTGATAGAAGCTGCGGACAACGTACAAAAGCTAAAATACGTCGTAAAGATGGTTGCTCATAAGCACGGAAAAACCGCAACTTTTATGCCAAAGCCTCTGTTTGGTGATAATGGTAACGGTATGCACGTTCACCAATCCCTTTGGAAAGGTGGAAAAAATCTTTTCGCCGGAGACAAATACCAAGGTCTTTCCGACTTGGCATTGAATTATGTTGCTGGAGTTTTAAAATACGCTAGAGCTTGTGCTGCGTTTACAAATGCATCCACTAACTCTTATAAGCGATTGATTCCGGGATTTGAAGCTCCTTCTATCCTTGCTTATTCCGCACAAAACAGATCGGCATCCTGCCGCATTCCTTTCGTGTCCGGAGAAAAAGCAATTCGCGTGGAATTCCGTTTCCCTGACTCAACAGCTAACCCATACTTGGCGTTCACATCCATGCTTATGGCTGGTCTTACCGGAATTAAAGAGAAATTGGATCCGGGCCAACCGAGAGAAGAAGATTTATTCGAACTCTCTTTGGATGAAATCAGAGAGAAAGGTATCAAACAAATGCCTCACACTCTGAGAGAAGCTATAGAAGAGATGCTTGCGAGCAAAGATGTTTTCAAACAAGGCGATGTAATGAGTGAAAATTTCATTCAAACATACCAACACTATAAGTTTGAAACTGAAATTTGGCCATGGGAAGGTCGCCCTCACCCATACGAATTCCTAACAACTTATTCTTGCTAAGAATAGAACCCTCGCTGAAAATGCGGGGGTTTTTTTGTATCCTCTTCCCTTTACCCACCTAGTTCCTTCAAAGTTCCCTAGTTTCCAAAAAAGATTTGAGAATCTTAGATTTTGATTTTTCCTTTACCAGTCACTTATCGCATAAAAAATGACAAAAGAGCTAATGATTTGGCTCTATAAAACGATCTAAGGTATAGGGCGAGGTAGCTCAGATGGTTAGAGCACAGGATTCATAACCCTGAGGTCACGGGTTCGACTCCCGTCTTCGCTACCAGATCGTAAAGGAAGACTTTCGCATGAAAAAGACAATTCTTCTACTAGCAGGGGTTTCACTCCTTCTTATCACATCCAATCTAATGGCAGCAGACTTTCCAAAATGTAAGGAAGCCTGTGATCGTTTTTACACCTGTTCCGTGCAAGTAAATCCGCAAGCGACAGAAGACCAAAAACAAATGCTTAAAAAAGGTTGTGATTTCAATTGCAACAAACCAAAATACTACAACAAAATTGCAGCTTGCCTCGCCGCAGGAGATTCCTGCAAAACTTTCAGTTCTTGCATTATGAAGGAGCTAGGCGGTAAATAACCGCCTTTTCTTTTCTTACTTTTTTCCTTTCCCTTTAGCCTCAATCAGTTCCGGTTTTAGAAAGTTGTTTGGAGAATACCTTCGCTTCGTCCAGTCGTAGAGATACGATTTTCGAAATCCCCGGTTCTTCGTTCGTAACTCCGAAGATCGCATTTGCACGCGAAATCGTAGACTGAGCATGGGATACAACAATGAACTGAGTTTTGTCTTTGAACCTGTCAAGGATCTGGCAAAACCTGAGTTTATTCGCTTCATCCAATGCCGCATCAATCTCATCCAAAAAGCAGAATGGACTCGGCTTTACCATATAGATTGCAAATAACAATGCTATGGCGGTAAGGGATTTTTCACCCCCGGATAATAATCGTAAATTTTGCACATGTTTGCCCGGAGGCTCCGCCATAATTTCCACACCGGAATTCAGGCTGTCTTCTTTTTCGGTCAGTTCGAGAGTCGCTCTTCCTCCGTTGAAAAGTGTGGAGAAAGTTTCCTGAAAATTGGCTTTGATCTTTTCAAAAGTTTCCTGAAATAATTTTTCGGATTCCGTATTGATTCGTTTCAATACATCTTCAATGTCCTTTTTGGAACTTTCTATATCTTCTTTTTGTTTTAAATTATGTTCATAGACTTCTTTGATCGTACGGTATTCTTCTATCGCCAGAGGATTGATGGAACCAAGCAATTGGATTTCGGATTTTGCCGAACGAAGTCTACGCTCTTCTTCCTTCTGTTCCAGAGTGGCCCCACCCTTCTCCATCTCCAATTCGGAATCTGTGAGCGAATAATCGTTGTACAATTCCTCAATCAACGAATCAATCTGCACTTTCAATGCGGATGATGTTCTTTCTTTTTCGGATAATAGAGGGAGTAGAGTCTGGAAAACTTCCTGGTTTTTGGAAATATTGCTTTTCAGATTTTGAATTTCTTCGAGTAATTTCTGTAAGGATTCTTTTTCAGATTCCAACATCTTGCTCATAGAAAGAAATTCCTGATAGGAATCTTCGATCTCTTTCTCAAGAGAAATTACTTCTTTTTCCAGCTTTTCCCGTTTTTCCCGAATGCCTGTTTCCTGTTCTTTTGAACTTGCGATTCTTTTAAAAATCTCGGCGATTCGATCATTCAATTCGACAGTTTGTCTGGTTTGGTTGTCTATCCTGGATTGAGTTTCCAGAACTTTTTTATCCAAATCTACAATCAGATTACGGGCTGTTTCCCAATGATTTCTCAGACTTAAAATCAATGCCTGACTTTCCCGTATGCTTCTTGTTAAGTTTTCATTTTCCAAAAGCAAATCTTCGATGTCCTGATCAACGACTTCCTTCTTTGATAAAACCCCGTCCTTATCGAAAAGCAGATTTCTGAAACTATCTTCTTTCTGTAGAAATACATTCAACTGCTCTTTATAAGAGCTCAAATCGATCTTTCGGAGTTCCGTAGACAGATCTTCCAAATTCCCTTGGTTTAAATAGGAATAAGAAGTCTCCAAATACATTTGGTAGGATTCCAAATTGGCCAAAAGAACCGCTTTGTCTTCGTTTCTTTTTTCCTCGTTTCCTTGAGATTCCTTTTTCTTATTTTCCAACTCCTGGATGAGTTCCTGGATGATCAGTTTTTGCTTTTCGCGAAGTGATATATGTCTTTTTTCATTCTCTTGGATTTTAGTTTCTTTGGTGAGAATGGATTCCTCTTCCGATTTGATTTTGTCTTCCAAATCCTTGCGAATGACTTCCTGGTTCTGAATCTCTTTGGAAAGATGAGTTTGGATTTCTTTCAGATGTTCCGTTTCCGACTCAATCTGTTTTTT
The DNA here is from genome assembly GCF_004771005.1 of Leptospira ilyithenensis. GTDB lineage: Bacteria > Spirochaetota > Leptospiria > Leptospirales > Leptospiraceae > Leptospira_A > Leptospira_A ilyithenensis. The sequence continues at coordinate 194,946 of NZ_RQHV01000036.1, read as the reverse complement.
TTCCACTTCCAGTTTCACTGCAGACTGGTTTTCTTCGTCCAAAACCCGACTAATATCAGAAAGGCGAATGTCATATTCAGCGATGAAAGTTTTGTTTTTTGAAATTTTTTCTTTTTGAATTTGGGTTCGGGAAAGATGATCGAATAATTTTTTATCAATATCCGCAATTTCTCTTTCTTTTGCTTCTTTGAACTTTTCTTTTTCGGAAATAAGTGAAGTCTCATCTTGGATCTGAGAGAGAAGGTTTTTGTTTTTATCCCGAATATCCAGCAAATCTTCGTCGGATTTTTTCATTCGCTTTTTGAAATCTCTCAATTTCAAATAACGTAGGTTTTTATCCGATTCGTCTAACTCAGCCTTTAGTTTGAAATATGCTTCCGCTTTTTCTGATTGTTTTTCCTTGGTCTCCATTTCTTTGATCATGGAGTTCATAATGTCCTGGATGCGTAATAGATTCTGATTGGTATCATCCAGTTTTTTGGTGGCTTCCTTACGATCCAACTTGAATCGAGAGACTCCTGCGGCTTCTTCAAAGATAGCTCTTCTTTCCTCCGGCTTGGAGTTTAGGATTTGATCCACCCTGCCTTGCTCCAAAATGGAGTAACTGGACTTGCCGATCCCCGTATCCAAAAGAGTTTTTTCGATATCCTTTCTCGCCGAACGTACATCATTGAGATAGTATTCGTTTTCCCCGTCAGGGTAAAGTCTTCGTGTAATCTTTACGGAAGGAAAATCGATTGAGAAATAATTATCATGATTATCAAATAGAATGGAAACTTCGGAAAATCCCGCCGCTCGCCTACTTTCTGTTCCGTGAAAGATAACATCGTCCATTTTTTCACCGCGCAGACCTTTGGCGCTTTTTTCGCCAAATACCCACTTTACAGAATCGACAATATTCGACTTACCGGAACCATTGGGACCTACTACGGCGGTGAAGCCCGGGTCGAATGCGATTTCCGTTTCGTCTGCGAAAGTTTTGAATCCAACAATATTAAGGCTTTTTAGATGCATGTTTTGCTCGTGCTTTCCTTCGTTTCCCGGTTGACAGAGGTTGGGAGACATAAGAAAAAACTTTAGATAGTATTATGTCCCAAATTACGGATCAAGTTTCCAGTGAAATTTTTAATCGAAAGCCTTATCTTCGAAATTATTTCCAAAACTGGCCAACAGCAGGCTTATGGGACATAATTCCCGCGAAGGAAGAAGGACAATATTATGTCTCATATAATGGAGAAGCCCTCTCTTCCAAATTTTTCCCTGACAAACAAGCGGAAAGACTGCTTGAATCGCATAACTTAAAATCTACGGACGTGGTCTTGCTTATGGGACTCGGAAATCTCCACCTGATTCAAAGAATCAATTCTGCCTTGAGACCAGGTCAGATTTTCGTTATAATAGGAGACGACCCTTCGCTAATCGAAGTTATGTGGGATCGTGTATTGAAAGATACATTAAAAATTCCCGGCAGACATATATTTTCCGGAGAAACTTTTTTACCGTTAGGAATGAACTATCTGGAGTCGTTGCCTATCGATAGAGTCAGCGGACTGAAAATCATCCGAAACCAATCGGATATGCAACGGGAACTTGTATTTTACTCAGAAATCGAAAACAGAATTCAGTCCGTGTTTTCTGCAAAAATGAGTGATCTACTGACCAAATTCGAGTTCGAAAGACTATGGGTGAAAAATTCCATCTGGAATCTTTTGCAAGTAGCAAAAACTTCACCGGAACGATTTAAAATTTCCTCCTTAAAAGATAATTTTCAAGGACTCTCCGCATTACTTGTATCAGCTGGCCCATCTCTTAGAAAAAATCTGGAATGGATTCACAAAATCAGAGATAAAGTATTTGTACTTTCCTGTGACACTTCTTTGAAAGTTTTACTGAAAGACGGGATCATTCCCGATGGCGTGGTCACACTCGATGCACAGACAAATTCATTCTTTCATTTTATGGGAGAAAATTTGGAACCGATTCCTCTCTTTGCCGATCTTGTCAGTTCCCCCACTCTGCTGAAGGAACCTATGTTTCGTTCCGTAATTCATTCAGTTACCGCAAAATTCCAAGTGGATGCGGAAGGAACTTTGATTCGGGAGGTAACAGCCGGAGGAGAACTCGCAGACTCTGTCTTCGAGGAAGTGGGAGACATTCAATCGGGGGGAAGTGTTGCCACAACAGCCTTCGATATGCTCAGATATATGGGATTTTCCGAAATCTACTTTGTAGGCCAGGATCTTGCTTACTCAGGAAGGGAAATCCATTCCACAGGAACTCATCATAATGAAAAATGGTTAACGCTAGTTACAAGGCGACAAAGCCTGGAACGGATCAATGAAGTAATCATTCGCAAACGGGAAACAAAGGAAGTTCCTTCTTGTAACGGAAAAACGGTTCTGACCGATTATGTTTTGGAGCTTTACCGTCATTGGTTTGAAGAATCGGCGCGGTCTGTCGATTTGAAATTGATCAACTTAAATGCGGATGGAGCACTCATCGAGGGATTTCAAAACCTGGAACCGGAAAGAGGCATCCAGGATTTACTCACAAAAAAAGATCACGGCTATCCCTGGAGAAAAAAAGAACCTTGGCTTGTATCTCTTCTCGGACAAAAAAACAAAACCGATGCAAAGCTCGGCAAAAAGGGGAAAGAACTATTCCGCCAAATCAGTGACGACTTAACATTCATTGAAAAAGAACTCATCGTCATTGAAACTGAAAACAAGGAAGAATTCGATCTATTGACAAGTCCTCTTTGGATCTGGGTGCAAAACCAATTGTATTTGAGAAGGATGGTAAGAAAAACGGAGATCTATTTGCTTCGCCATGGAGACCTAACACTCGCTCGCAAAAACAATCTGCTGACCCAATCTTTAAGAAAGGAACTAAAGTATCTCAAAAGAAGTCTCTATCCTATGAGCGAACTATTGTCCACAAAAGGATGAAAGACTGTTTCATCCACGTACTCGGGGAAATAATCAAAGAATAGTTTTTGAGATACCACTCTATAATAGAATGGATTTTGTTTTTGGAATGCTTCCGTAAATGATAACTCTGGCAATTGATGAAAATTGATTCTTTCTTCGAAATTGATAAAATCCCTTCTGGTTAAATCTTGTCGGATTTCGATCACAGTTTCCTTTAAAAGATTCCAATCCAATTTGAAAGTCATACGTGCTCCGCGAAATGCGGGAGATCTTTCGATCAAGTTCACCAATCTTTTGATCGGGCAATCATTCAAATAATAAGGGCTTACGAATACTTTGACAAAACGTGCGGACAAACCGAACGGTTCCCAAACATGTGTTACTTTTTTTTCAAGGACTGATTCTTCCTTGATCTCGGAAAGAATGACATGCAATTCCGGAATTTGTTTTTTGCCGGCAAGTAATGTATTGTATTCCTCTACTCCGAATTCACCGAAATACAACCACTTGTAGAAATCTTGAATTTCCGCTTCCGGGTGCTCTTCTATGAATTTATTGATTAGGAATAACTTCTCTTTATGAGAAAGAGTAGCTTCTTTCTCATGTTGCATGGCTTACAGCTTTGAGTTCCTTGCCGAGTAATATGCGTTTGATGTTTTCCCGATGAGAAAAACAAATCAGAAAAAAAGTTCCGATAAGAACAAATAATATGATCGGAGAATAACCGATGTTTGGTAGAAATCTGTTCATTGCCCAATACCAAATCGGCATGGAAAGAGTTCCGAGGATCGATCCCAAAGAAACAAACCCGCTGATTTTATAAACGATAAAGAAAATAACAACCGCACATAATGTAACAACCGGAACAAGTGTAAGATAAACACCCAAGGCAGTAGCTACACCTTTGCCTCCTTTAAAACCCAAGTAAGGGGTGAATGTATGGCCAAGTATGGCAACACACCCCAATAAAATTTCAGAGGTAGCAAGTGAATAAGGGGAAGGAATATAATCTGCGAGTAAAACCGGGATGGCACCTTTCAGAGCATCCAGAACCAATGCAACACTACCGTATTTCCAGCCGATCACCCGGCCCACATTGGTAGCTCCTATGTTTTTACTTCCATGTTCCCGGAGGTCGATTCCTTTCACTTTTTTTGCGATCAAAAAACCCACCGGAATCCCTCCGAGCAGGTAACTTGCGAGTATTGCGAGAAGAAAGATCATTCTTTACCTTCTTTGTCCTTATCCTTGGAATCGCTTCTGTTTCTGAGTTCCAGTTCGACGGATAGTCCCTCCAAACCAAACTCACTTACTATATTCTTTCGGAAGAACGATAAAATATTCGACGGAAAGAGTTTCGAATCATTCACAAAAAACAAAATTTTAAAAGGTATCTGCGAGATCTGAGTGGCGTAAAACACCTTCGGAGGTCGATTGGATGCCTTTCCTACCTTATTTTTTCCACTCCATTTGCTTAGCCAGTTATTTAGAGCACGTGTTGTGAGCTTTTTCTGGGACTTTTCATAGAGCTCAACACAGGTTTCCAATAGCTTATGAGTGCGAAGCTTCTCTGTGGCAGAAAGAGAAAGCACAGGACGCTCTTTGAGAATCGACATACGAAAGAAAAGTCTTTCCTGGTAGTTTTTCCAGGAATTGCTTTCTTTGTCCGCCACAGCATCCCATTTGTTCACAGCAAGGATCATGGGTTTTCCCATTTCCTGGATTTCACTAAAGATCTTTTTGTCAAATTCGCCGAAACCTTTTAAGGCATCGATAAGAAGTATGACTACGTCCGCTTCTCCCAAAGCGAATAACGTGCGTTTGTAAGAATAAAATTCCAAACTCTCCCCGCCTTTCGATTTTCTTCGAATCCCCGCCGTATCAATGATCTCCAACTTTTTTTCCTGAAACATAAACTGACTATGAACGGAATCTCTAGTCGTACCGGGAACTTCACTGACTACCGCGCGTTTGAAACCGAGCAGCGTGTTCAGAAGACTCGACTTACCTGAGTTTGGTTTTCCTATAATTGCAATTCTACAATAAGGATCATCCGGTTTCTTTTTATTTACCGGTAATAGAAAATTGATCTTATCGTAGAGAAGGGAAAAATTCCTCCTCCCGATCGCGGAAATAGGAACGATTTCATTGATGCCCAGTTGGTAAAAAGGTTCCAGATCATATTCGTCCTGATCGGTATCCACTTTGTTGACAAGAGATAGAACCGGAATCTGAGAAAGAGTTTCGTCTTTTTTCAATAAGGCGACCAATTTATGATCATACGGTCTGAGGTCTTTGTGATCCATTACATGAATGATCAGATCCGACCTTCTCAAATGTTCAAAGGCAATCTCTAAAATTTCAGTATTGATTTCATCCAGGTTTTCAATGTCAAGACCCGGGGTATCGCATAGATAAAACGGAATTTTGAAATCGTCTTTTTCGACTAATTTCTGTAATACGTCACGGGTTACGCCGGGAGTATTTTCCGTAATCGCGGATTGTGCACGCAGAATCGCGTTAAATAAAGTGGATTTACCCACATTTTGTCGTCCGACAATGGAGACGATGGGGAGGCCTTTCATCTGCGTAATTTATCCTTCATAGCTCTTTCGATTTCGATTTTGGCTTCCTTCTTTTGGATGTCCTCTCTCTTGTCGAAAAGTTTTTTCGGTTTGGCGGTAGCAACTTCTACTTTCACCAAACGGTTGTCTTTAAAATAACATCTAGTTGCTATCAGAACCAGTCCCTTCTCTTTGGTTGCACGTTCGATCTTAGTGATCTCTTTTGCTTTCAATAGAAGTTTGCGAGGGCGAATCTCAGGGTGATTCGCATAACCTCCGTCCTTGTAAGGAGGGATTTGAAAGTTTTCTAAAAAAACTTCTCCGTTTCTAATTTTTGCAAAACAGTCGGTCAGGTTTCCTTTTTTGCTACGTAAGGATTTAACTTCGGATCCGGTTAAAACAATACCAGCTTCATAGAATTCGATTAACTCAAAATTGAACTTCGCCTTTTTGTTGACGAGAGGATCCGTTGCTCTTGGTTTATCGTCCTTACTGGTTTTGCCCATATTGGTTTAGGTTCTTAGAGAATGATGGATTTGGATGAGTCTGGCAATTTCCGCCCCAATCAAATTTGCCATGGAGAAAAAATTATCCCCTGTTATTTGCAATGAGTCAGAAAATACATGTTCAGCAATGTATCTGGAACCAAGTCCTACCCCTAAAAATACATAATTTTTTTCCTGGTTTTTTAGTACAGCTTCTTTCAGTTTTCTGGTCTCAAAAGAGCCGATTTCATCGGAAATATCCATTTTTGCCCTTTGCCCGCGAAAATCGGACAAAATCACAACGATCTTGGTTTGAGCATCGGGAGAAAAGAACCTCTCGCAATTGGAAAGAAGTTGGTATTCCGGAATGGAATCTCCATGCCAATTTTTGCAGAAACTATTGAACAGTTCCTGTTCTTTCTCCGGAGTATAATCTTCGTCCGCAGTTTTGGAATTAAAGATATCGATTGTATCTTTGGAATTTTTGATATCGCAGAATGTGTTCACACTGGTTGCAATATCATGTTCATTTAATATATGTAAGCTGACAAGCAGCGCGGAAAGCATTGCAACAGAATACTCGAAATTGAAAATCCTTCTGCACTTCGATACAAGAAAGGTAACTTCTACGCCTTTCAGTTTTTCATCATTCTTTTCAATCGTAGTCTTATCAAAGATCTTCGTATCTCCCTTACCGCTTTTGTAGGAAATGTATTTGCGGGCATCTACTCTCGAACCTTCGTTGCGATACATACGATGGATGTCGATTTCAGGATCAAACAACTGTTCTAAGTTGAGCTCCACCTCTTCCAATTCTTTGCCGAATACTTTTTTGAATTCATCCAGACCCATGATCATGGAATAATCCCAAAGTAGTCTTCTTTTCTTTAAGAATTGTTTATAAAGTTCTTCCGTGCGGTATCCCCAACCGCCGCCGCCGCCAGCAGGCTCACCTTGTCCGTTATTGCCTTGGGTTTCAGAACCATACCAGGCATCAGCACCTTCTTTGGTCTGACCACCAGTCTCAGGGGTATTGATTTCAATCCCCCGTTTCAGTTCATTTCCCGAATTGAGTTTTTTTGCTTCGCCGGTAAGTGGATCCCTTTCATGAAGCTCAGGATCCCACCATTTTTTTTTATCTAGATTCGACTCTACTGTAAAAGTTTTTTTTTTCTCTTCGATTTCATCGAAGAGTTCTGATACGACTTCCACACCGGAAAGATAACCATCGAGTAGTCTCTCCAATTCTTTTCTCTCTTTAGGATCGGAGATTTGATTGGTATAGGCGATCGTTCCCCCTCGGTAGGCGACGGACCTTACATCTTTTTCATTATAGCGATAGATATGATTTTTCCATTTGAGCAAATTGGAAATCCCGAACCGATATGGTTGTAAATTGGCTGACCCGATCGTACGTTTTTCTGCGAGTTCCTTTGCCTTGGTATGAAAACTTGCTAAAGCTCTGGGCAATACACCTTCCGGAAGATAAAAGCTCAATAATTCTTCCAAAACTTTTGCATCTTCCAATTCAGGAAAGATAACAGGCGTAAAACGGTTTCTGAATGCGCGGGAAATCGTGGAAACTGATTTGGAATGACGGTAAGTTTTAAGCCCGAATACTATGGAAGTTTCCTTCAATTGGATCGGAATGGATTCTCCCGATTCGGGAGGAAGAGTCAAAGAACGTGCATCGTCCGTTAACATATTCATCTTTTCCACAAGTTCCGCTCCGGCAGACTCAAGTCCCGAAATAAGAATAATTTTTCCATTTCGAATCGCACGAGTGAGCGGTCCGTCCACCCAATCTACAGATTCGATCTTTCCGTCTCTCGTAGGTTTGAGTGCTCCCACCACATCGGAAGTATGCATCCCTTTGGACAACATAACCGATTCGATATCGATCCCTGTGAGTTCCGTAAATAAAGGTAAAAATTCCTGAGGATCCTGGTCTTCTCTGAATTCTATCAGGATATTTTCCTTGCATTGAATGGCTGTTAATACCTGGTCCAAAAATCCAAGGATGGGTTCCGGGGTCGGATACTTGGAAAGAATCGAAATGGTTTTTTTCTCTTCCCAGGTTTTGATCTCTTTGTCGTTCCAGAATATGGTTCCGTTTTGAACATATCCTTTTGTCGAACGGGATTTGATTTTGCCACCAAACTCGGATTCGATGAGTTCCGTTTGTAAACTACGATCTTCGTTTTTTCGAAAAAGTTCTTGGAATAGATAGAGGGCCTCTCGTAAGGCAACAGTTCTATCTTCTTTTCCGAAAGCCATAAGTCGGTTGCAGTATTTTTGCAAGGTTCGCAGGTTGAAATGGTACTTTTCCAAATCCCCTTTTCCTATATCACCCCGTTTGATTCTATTTTCCGATTCGATCGTGACACGGATGATTTTTTGCAGAACTTCTTCTCCGAGAGCCGGATAAAGTTTTTTCAAAATATAGAACATCTCGTCCGGAGAATAAGGATCCACATAAACAACTGCGAAGTGTTTGGTGATATCGAAAGGAAGAGGCTTTCTTCCTTCAAATCCTTCACTCGGATTCTGAGTTCCTATAAACCAAAATCCTGTTTTGGATTTAATCCTTTCTCCGCTTCCCTCGAGCAAATCCAAATAATTGGATTCATAAACGGAAGAAAACCGTTTGATGATATTGGGAGCACAAAGATTCATCTCATCAGCGACAAAACTTAGCCCGGAATCGAGAGCATTGGTCAAAGGACCGTTCGACCAGGTAAACCCTTTTCCATCCAGGAGGATTCGGTAGGAGCCGATCAGATCTTCCGGAAGAGTGTCTTCGTTGAAACTGAAACGTAAAGTTGGTTGGTTGCGTCTGGAATTGATATAATAGATAAGAGCATTTTTCCCTACCCCGGCGTCTCCCACGAGAAGAACGGGAATCCCTTCCAACATAGGGTATAGGATCTTTTGTAAGGTAGACTGAACCGAATCTGTTTCTACTAAACTAGAAGGAAAAACGGGAAACGAAGTTTTATTCGGTAAAACGGGAACTTTGACAGATGCGATCGAAACAAATTCCATATATGCTTCACGATTTCGATGTTTTAACTCCCTGTAAACCAAATTCTATTGACCGAAAGGCACCGAATTTTTCACTTAAATAGTATGGAATTTGCATCTAGAATGTATGGAATCGACTCTTCGCCCATTAGAAAAGCTTTTGAGCTGGCCCGAACCATAGAAAACCCAATCAACTTATCTATAGGACAACCTCACTTCCCTTGTCCGCCTAACATTATCGATGCAATGGCTGAGGCCGCCCGCGAAGGCAAAACGGCATACACCCTTACCGGCGGGATTCCCGAATTGAAAGAAGCAATGGCCCGAAAATTTCTCTCGGAAAACGGGATTAAATATGCTACTCCCGATCGGATATTGGTAACTTCCGGAATTTCCTCCGCTCTGTTTTTACTTTTTAACGCACTCGTCAACCCAGATGACGAATGTTTGGTGATTTCTCCTTATTTTTTAATGTATCCTTCCATGCTGAAATTTTACGGAGCAAAAGTTCTGACAGTAAAAGAATCTTTCGGCACTGACGATCTGAATTCATTCCGAAAGAAAAAGATCAAACTGATTATTTTTTCCAATCCGTCCAATCCTACAGGAAAAGTTTTATCAAAAGAACAATTGACCGCGCTTGCAAACTTAGCCGAAGAAACCGGAGCTTATCTTATCTCGGATGAAATCTACGAATTATTCGATTATGATAAAAAGTTTTATTCGATCGGAAAAGATTATGATAAAACGATCACTCTGACCGGATTTTCAAAAACATACAATATGACCGGGCTCAGACTTGCCACCATCCTCGCCCCCGAGGAGGTCATAAAAGCACTGACTACATTGCAACAATACACTGTGGTATGCGCACCTTCCGTCACTCAATGGGCGGGGATCGAAGCTTTAAAAACGGATATGAGTTCCTATATCCAAGACTATAGGGAAAAGAGGGATTTTGTATACGAAAGCCTTAAGGATTTTTATCCGTTGGAAAAATCGGGAGGAGCTTTTTACTATTTTCTAAAAGTTCCGATCCAAGATGAAGAGTTTACAAAACTTGCGATCACCTCTAAGAAATTGATCCTTGTTCCCGGTTTTATCTTTTGCGAAAACAAAGATCATGTCCGCCTTTCTTTTGCTACGGAATGGGACAACCTAAAACGAGGGATGACCGCTTTACAAGAACTTTCCAAAGAACTTGCGAACTAGTCCGTAAAATGGATCTCCAAACTAACATTGTTTTTGCGATCCTTCAATTTGTTTATGGCGCGGCTCTCGGTAGTTTTTACATCACTACTGCCGAGAGGGTTTTGCTTTATTTTTACGGCAAAGAAAGAAAACAAGGAACGAGACTCGAGAGACTAAAAAAACTTTTTATCATTCCAAGCCATTGTCCCCATTGTAAAACTCCGGTTTCCTCACTCTACCTCATTCCTATTTTAGGTTTCTTTCTTACAAAAGGAAAATGCAAATCCTGTCATTCGAAACTTTCCTGGATCTATCCGGTATCCGAATTGTTTTTTGGAATCGTTGTAGTCATCTTTTTTCAAATGACAGGTTCTCTTGGATTTGCCGTTTTTTTTCCGTTTTTACTGGGGCATTTAATGATCAGTATCTATACGGATGCCAACTATTTCTCGTTAGATTATGAGAATCTTTTTTTTATTCTGGCATTCGGTCTTGTTTGCAATTATTTTTTATCGGAAGAATGGCCCGTGTTCACCGATTTATATGTGTTTCTGGGATTTGCAGGATTTTATCTCACCCTCTATCTGGTTTACCGGAAGGGAATCGGATTTGGAGATGTATTGTTTGCACCTGTTTTCGCGTTTTTATCCGGTCATCCTTGGTGGATGATGTTTTTAAACTCATCTTATTTGATTGCTACGATTGTTACTTTACTCTCCCGTAAAAAAGGAGAGTCTCTTCGGGGCAAAGCCATCCCGATGGGAGTCTATTTTTCGATAGGACTCTTCTTTACATATTTATCCAAAATATTATTTTTTCATTTAGGAATAGAAGGAATTACAGTCGATGAAACCGAATGAACACATGGAAGATATGCGCAAGTCCTATGAAAAATTTACATTAAGTGAAGAAGAAACGGGAAACGATCCTATTTTATTTTTTCAAAAATGGTTTTCCATTGCGGAAGAAGAAAATGTGGAAGAACCGAATGTTATGCATCTCTCCACAGTGAGCAAAGACGGCCAACCATCGGGGAGAATCGTGCTCCTGAAAGGCATCTCTGAAAATAAGTTTTTATTTTTTACCAATTACGATTCCCGCAAAGGAAAAGAACTGGAAGAAAATCCCAAAGCCGCACTTACTTTTTTTTGGGCAAACCTGGAAAGACAAGTTCGAATCGAAGGTAGTATAACAAAAGTAAGCCGAAAAGAATCGATCGATTATTTTTCCAAACGTCCGAGAGTCTCACAATTAGGAGCAATCGTTTCCAAACAAAGCTCGGTTGTTCCCGATCGAAATTATCTGGAAAAGGAATTGGAACGTTACGAAAAAGAACTGGAAGGTAAGGATGTTCCTACGCCGGAAGAATGGGGAGGTTACGGACTCGCCCCCCATAGAATCGAATTCTGGCAGGGAAGAAAGGGGCGACTACACGATCGAATCCAATTTACCTTAACGGGCGAAGGTTGGCAAAAAGACCGACTCGCCCCTTAAAATTCAACCGTGTAGGTTGAGAAGGTGCCCTAGTTTCAATTTCTTTGTCGCCAGATAATGCGCGTTATTTGCCTCAGGAACAATTTCAATCGGAATCCGTTCGACTACTTGCAAACTGTATCCTTCCAAACCTACAATCTTACGTGGGTTATTTGTAATGAGTCGCATTTTTTGCACTCCGATATCCCGTAAGATCTGTGCACCGATTCCGTAATCGCGTAAATCGGGAGCAAAACCCAGTTGTGCGTTTGCCTCGACAGTATCCAAACCGCCTTCCTGCAAAGAATATGCTTTCAGTTTATTGATGATTCCGATCCCTCGCCCCTCTTGGCGCATATAAAGCAAAATACCTTTTCCTTCTTTTTCGATCATTCGAAGTGCGCTATGCAATTGAGGTCCGCAATCACACCTTTGAGAGGAGAAAATATCTCCCGTCAAACACTCGCTATGTACTCTGACAAGTATCGGAGTTTCCGAATCAATGTCTCCCTTGATGAGAGCTACGTGAATTTTATCGTCGATTTCGGTTGAATAGGCACGGATCTTAAATTCTCCGTATTCCGTCGGCAGGTTTGCCTCCACTTCCATTCGAATCAACTTTTCCTGGTTACGGCGGTAGCGAATCAGATCTTCGATTGTATATATATTCAGTTTATGAGTAGCGGCGAATTTTTCCAAATCGGGAAGACGGGCCATGGTTCCGTCATCATTCATGATTTCACAGATCACCCCGCTCGGATACAGACCTGCCAATTTGGATAGGTCGACAGCAGCTTCGGTATGACCCGCTCTTCTTAAGACTCCTCCGGAGACTGCCTGCAATGGAAATAGATGGCCCGGGCGGACCAGATCGGAGGATTCCGTTTTTTCATCTAACAAAACTTCTACGGTTTTGGCGCGATCTCCTGCGGAAATCCCTGTAGTAGTTCCGTGTTTTGCATCCACAGATACGGTAAATGCTGTTCCGTGTTTGTCTCCCAGGGTATGATCATCGACCATCTTCCCCAAGCCCAAACGACGCAATCTTTCCGCTTCCATTGGCACACAGATAAGGCCACGGCCGTAGGTTGCCATAAAATTGATTTGTTCTTTGGTTGCAAATTCAGAAGCAACGACCAGGTCACCTTCGTTTTCCCGATCTTCCGAATCGACTAGGATGATCATTTTTCCTTGGCGGATTTCTTCGATTGCTTCTTCAATAGGCCGAATCATATTTTTGCCCTCTATTTACTAAGACTTACCCAAGCCCTCCGATTAAAAGTAGAAACTAGAAGAAATTCATTGATTTTTATGTCAGTTTTAGCGTAAGATTGTCAAATTGAGGAGGGCCAATGGAGCTCAAGTTAAACACATCCGGCAAGGTGAAGACGATAGAAATTTCAGGGAAATTTGATATCGAGTCCACCGAAGAATTTGAATCCATTTTTTCCAAGGTAACCGAAGCGAATCCTAGCATAGTTGCGATAGAGATGAGCCGACTTGATTATATTGATTCCTCCGGTATCGGTTCTCTTATCAAGAGTCTGAACAATCTGAAAAACAAAAAAGGCAAACTCATCCTGATTGGAATGAAACCGATGATTCAGAACGTATTTAAATTAGCAAAATTAGATATGTTTTTTGAAATCTTAAGTTTGGGTGATTTTCAAACTAAGTATGGGGAAGGAGACGATGACGCGGACATAAACGACTTACTTCGAAAATCTTAATTCCATAAAATTTTCAATATACTTTGCAAGAACATCCACCTCCAAGTTTACGATTTTTCCGACCTCCCAAGACATAGCGTTTGTTTTGCGAAGTGTTTCCGGAATCAAAATCAATTGAAACAATCGGTTCTCAACTTCAACGATTGTGAGGCTTACTCCGTCTACGGTAATGCTTCCCTTTTTTACCAAGTATCTGATTAAGGACTCGGGACATTCCACCCAAAACTCTTCAACAGAATCGGACTCGATTGTCTTTCGGCTATGAATCTTTCCTACTCCGTCCACATGACCCTGAACCATATGACCACCAAATCTTTGTCCTGCCGACATGGCTCTTTCCAGATTCACCGATCCTCCGACATGTAACTTGGATAAGTTGGTCAGTTCCAGGGATTTATAAGAAGTGTAGAATGAAAAAATATTCCCCTTCTCTTGAAACGTAGTAACAGTCATGCAAGCGCCGTTGATAGCAACGGAGTCTCCGACGGAAAGGTCAGGTTTGTCCCACTCAGTTTGGATTTGAAATTCAATCCCCGAATTGATAGGACTCGCCTTTACTATTTTGCCTTTGGTTTCAATGATCCCTGTAAACATCTTACTTCCAGATTAAAGAGAGGAGGAAATTCGTCAAGGGATGGATTGGGTGATGGTACTAAAATCCCCGCCCGAGATCAGCTTTGCTGATGATTCTTCGAATACTTCTTCGCTTCTATTGGCGTGAAGAAGGGGTGGGGTTAACCACAAAGCCACCCAATGGCTTTCCTCTACCATATTTCTCCTATTTTCTCACAAATTCTTTTTCCAAACTACCAAAAAAAACGAACAAAATTTCGCCTTTTTGCCGTTTGTGAAACTCATACCTTCAAAGCTTATTAAACCCGCTTGGACAAACAGTGCAAATTCCAACGATCTTCACCCACTTGGAACCCGGAAACCAACTCCCCCTCGGAAAATCCTGCAAATTTTTTCCCATCGGAAATAGTAACATTCGAATTTCCCTCTACTGTCAAAATACAATCCTCTTCTTCCAAATGATCCTTTACAAATTCATATAAAAAAGACCCGACTTCCAAAATGGTTGTTCCGATTTCTCTTTTTGCAAGAGATTGAAGAAATAGTCCGCCTTCATCAGAATAGAAACTGTCGATAGGAAAATCGGAAAGTTCCAGAAGTTTTGAATCTTCTTTTGATTTCATATCCGATTTCTTCGAATTTTTTGCAAGGATCCGATAAAAGATGCAGCCCCTTTTTCCCATTTGTAAATTTAGATCCGATTGTTTTTCAACAAATGTTTTCGATAAAACCTGACTTTCACCTAACATGAATATACGGTATGGTTGAAATGATTGAATTTGACCAATATGAAAATCATATCTTTCTTTTTCGTTTGTTTCCGTTAACAGATTTTCCAAAAACTCCTTTCCCGGAGAAAAAAAGAATTTTTCATTATCCGAAACAAAAAGTTTTGTAACATCTCCCCTTTTCCGAAAAGATTCTTCCGTTAAACGAAAATTAAGCGACGGTTCGTCGGTACTGACCGTTTTCGGTCCGACCACAATTGCATCGAACTTTCCCCGAAGCATCTGCAAATAATAATCTGAAGACTCGCTTGTAATTTGAACTCTTTCCTCAGCCTCAGATGCATAAAACCCTTGTTTTGTGACAGCCGATTTGATCCAAATCCATGGTTTTTCCTTTTTCATTCTGGTAAAAAAACCGAAGAGATATGGAAAAGAATATTTTGCGACTTCGGGAGCAAGTCTCGTTACAATTCCTTGCTCTTTGTACCTGCCCCAGTCTCCGGAAGCAACAAGAGGATTAGGATCTTTAAATCCGATTACCAGTTCCTTCGGTTTTTCACTGAGAATCAAATCTCTGCAAGGCGGAGTTTTGCCGAAATGGGTACAAGGCTCCAAACTGACAACGAGCGAATGGGATATATTTTTTTGCTCTAGAGATTCCCTCGAAAGAGTTTCTTTCCAATTTGTATAAGCGGCTCTTTCTGCATGAAAACCGCCTGAAATTTGAGTGTGCCCGGAAGCAAGAATGCGACCCGAATCATCTAAGATCAAGGCCGCAACAGGCGGATTGGGAGAAGACAATCCCATCGCCGAAAAGGAAAGTCTTCTCAATTCATTTAAAATTCTTTTTTTATCAGATGGGGGAAGTTCCGAAAACACCCACGTTTACGCTAACTTACGTTTCCTTCTAAACTGATCGTAAATTTCCGAAATAGGAGCAGCAATAAAAATCGAAGAATATGTTCCGACGACCACACCGAAAATCAGAATGAAAGCAAAATCATACAATTCGACCGCGCCACCGATGATGATAGCAACGACGGAAATCAGCGTTGTTAGGGATGTATTGATCGTTCTTCCGAGAGTTTGTCCGATGGAAATATTAATTACATTCGAAAGCGCCAGATTGTCTTTGCCATGCGAATTTTCTCTGATCCTATCGAATACTACGATCTTGTCATTGATGGAATAACCAAGTAACGTAAGTAATGCGGCAATCATAGGAACACTCGGTTTCATTTGGAAAAACCCGATCATCGCCAAAGTAAAGAGTATATCGTGAATGAGTGCAAGTGCCGAAGCCAATGCAAACTTGAACTGAGACCTATAACTCAAGTATAACAGAATAATCAAAAGAGTGGTTCCCAAAAGTGTAATCCCAGTCGAAGTCAACTCGCTCCCGACTACAGCACCCACTTGGTCAGCCGATAGAATTTTTTCTTTAGGGACCTGGAACTCTCTTTGCAAAATAGTTACAAATTTATCAATTGAAGAAGTTTTTAGCTCTCTTTCATTCTCAGGGATTTGGTTGTACAACTGGTCGATTTGAGGAGTGGATCCCAAACCAATATCCATTTGGTAGATATTTTTATCTTTTTCCAAAAGGATGATCACAGCTTCAATCTCTGTCTTTTTAAAAAACGATTCCAAATCCGAGCGACCTTTCCCTATGGGGAGTTCAATCACGGAACGAAGTCCTCCGTCAAAATCAAGAGAATGTGCAAACCCGTCATATTTTCCAAAGGTGACAGCAAATCCTGCAATGATCAGAATCGTAGATAAAGTAATCGAAATCGCTTTGTATTTGATAAAATCAAACTTAAACATTTGATACCGCCTTCTTTCCAAAAAAGAAAGGTCTTAGGTTTAAATGGCGAACTCCTACTCGGTTCACCAAAAGTTCAACAAACAATCTGGATAAAAACAATGAAGTAAACAATGTAGTTATAATTCCCCAACATAATGTAATAGCAAAACCTTTGATCGGACCATTGCCCAAACGGATCATCAGAATACCTGCGATGAGAGTGGTAATGTTTGCGTCCATGATGGTCCAGAACGCGTTCTGAAAACCGGCAGTGACTGCGATCGGCAATGCATTGCCTGATTCGATTTCTTCCCGAATCCTTTCGTAAATAAGTACGTTTGCATCAACCGCCATACCCATCGTTAAGATCAAGCCCGCAAAACCTGGTAAAGTAAGAGTAAAATCCATTAAGGATAAAAGGGCAGCGAGAATGATTACGTTTGCAAGTAGTGATATATCGGCAACAAATCCACCTAATCGATAATAGATGATCATGTATAACATCACCAGAATGAAACCGATGATGACCGCACGAATCCCCACTTCAATCGACTCTATTCCGAGAGTCGGTCCGATGAATCTCATTTCAAGAACCGAAAGCGGGATCGGCAATGCTCCTTCCGAAATCACATTGGCAAGACGAATTGCTTCTTCTTGTGTGAAAGAGCCGGAGATTTCGGCACGTCCCCCTGCAATCGGATCATTGATAACAGGGTTGGATACTACCTTATCTCCCCAAACAATTGCTAAATTCCGTCCGCGATTTTCTGAAGTCAGATCAAAAAACTTTTCCGCACCATTGGGAGTGAGGGTAAAACTCACCATCCAACCGTAACTATTCGAATTAAAGGCAGGTTGCGCATTGGTCATATCGTTTCCGGAAAGAGCAATCTTTCTTTCCAAAACGGAAAAACTTCTGGGCAAAAGTGCCGATTTTGCAGCAGACCCGCGAGCCCAATATGCGAAAATTTTATATTCAGGAGGGATATTGTATTTTTTTTCCAGGGATTCGAGAAACGAGTCTTGGACTTTTTTGCCCAATTTGTTTTTAACAATCTCTTGGAATTTAAAAATATCGGTTTCTTCCCGTTGGTTCAGATCCATAAATCTTCTTTCGCTTTCTTCGATTTTTGATCGGAAAACAAAAGGATTCGGTTCTTCAATTCGGTATTCTACGGTTTCCGTATTTTGAAGTATTTCCAATATGGCAGCGGAGTTTGTTACACCGGGAAGAGACACTTCAATCGCATCTTGCTCTTTTTGAATCCGAACTTGAGGTTCGGTTAAATTTTGGCTGGTGAGACGATTGTCGATAATCATCTTCGCTTTCTCTAGCTCAACTAACTTGCGCATAGGTGAGAGTTCGAAATTGGATTCTATTTCTTCCAATCTGGAAGTTGCTTTTTTCTTATCCTCTGCGGATTTGACAACATCCGAGATCGTTATTTTTAATTCTGAAATTTCTTTCGCGTAAATATCACGGAGTTTTGCGCTATAATCCTCAAAGTCTCCTTTCAAAACAACCCGCATACCACCTTGCAAGTCTAACCCGAGTTTAATGGAAAGCGACTTTCCTCCCCGGATCAATTCTTCGATCATGGTAGGTTCCAATTTGTTTTTGGACTCTAAAATCAATTTCTGATTTTCCTGAGAGATCTGATTGATCTTTGCGGAAGTAATGAATCTTCCTTTTACTTTGTAAATAGGAGTTTCTTTGGAAGGCAAACCGGTGTTCGGCTCTATCAGCCATTTTCCATTTGCATTATAATCTTTTTCCCATCTTTCAAAGAAACCGGAAACGACTTTTTGTTTGGTTTCTTCATCCAAATTATAAACTTCGGGTTGTACAGAAAGGTTTAACGTTCTGTCTGCAAAATTCGGATACAGAATGGTAAAAGAAACAGCTAAAATTAAAGCCGGGATTAATAGTAAACTAAACGATCGCAAACGATATGCTCCTAAAGTAAAATTATCTTCTATACGGGCGGTTGTTGGAACTTGAGCTAGGTCTTGCCATTCGCAATCTATAGAATGCAAATAGAATGATAAAACCAAGAATCAACATTGCTTTTTTGTATTTATCAAAAAATTCGGAGAAACTAAACAATGGTTTGTTTACAGTTGTCGACCCGGAATTGCCCAATGATTTGTCATTGGAGCTTGGAGAACGGACTAAGGTAGCATCCCCGCCAAAACCGGGGAGTCCGTCCGGTTCCACATAAATCTTCGGATCAATCCAGAGACCTGATACGGAAACCTCTTCCTCTACTTTCTGGGCAGGCTCGGAAACATTTTTCGGTTCCGGGTTTACAGGAACTACCGCTGTCTGAGTGGAATTGGTTTGGACAGGATTGGAATTTAAATTTGCATTTGTTTCAGTGGCTAGAGAAGCCGCTTTGCTATTTTTTTTCTTCGATCTTTTTTTCTTGGTAGGGGTAGTAGCGACAGCCTTGTCTGTAACCTTTTTGGTAACAGTGGTGGTCGCTTCTTCTTTCTGTTTTACGGTAGTAGCCGACTTCGGTTTGTCGTTTACCTTATCCAAAAAATCTAGAGAGTCCTGTGCCATAATCTGCCATGCGATAGCAAATGTTAGCAAGATTGTGACAAAGGAGTTTTTCATTAACTATTTCTTTTTTTGAATTGCGGAAGTTTCAAATGTAACATTCGTATTTGCGCTGATGCTAATAACAACTGTTTCATTATTGTCTTTGAACTCCACGATCTTTCCGTGGAGTCCGCTATTGGTCACTACTGTGTCGCCTTTTTGCAAATTTGCGATCATTTCTTTTCTTTTTTTATCTTCCTTTTTATTGGGAAGAATCACAAGAAAATACATGGCAACTAACATGATCGGAATGATCAGAAGTGTTTGAAAAGAAGACTTTGTACTATCTGCTCCTGCGTCTTGCGCGAAGAAGAAAAATGAGGATGCGAGTAATTGGATTGTATACATAATTATCTATTTGTCCAAAGATGAAACAGCTAAGGTTAAATTCAATGTTTCCTGAGTGAATTTGAGAACTTTTTTCTCTAAAATCGACTGCTTGGCGAGCCCGAAACCTTCTTCTATACTTCCTACTCGGTTCAAAACAAAAAGTCCTGCTCCGGCATTCAAAGCCACCATATCGGTTCCTGAAGTTTCCTTTCCTGATAAAACTTCCGAAAAAAGGCGAAAGGAATCTTCTTTAGAATTAGCAAAGACTTCCCCCGGTTCAATCTGTTTTTTCAAAGGAAGGGATTTTGGGTCAAAACGCAAACTTTGGATGGTTTCCCCGTCAAAATAACAATAATCGGTCGGCGCAAAAATGGAAAATTCGTCCAGTCCGTCTTCTGAGTGGCAGACAATGGATCGTTTGCTCCCCAGTTCCTTAAGAATCCCCGAGACAACGGTAAGTAAAGCTTTGTCATAGACCCCGACAACCTGGAATGCAGGCCGGAACGGGTTGGAAAGAGGCCCAATCAGATTGAAAAAAGTGCGAAAGCCTAGCTCTTTTCTCACAGGACCCGCATACTTCATGGAAGGATGCCAAGCAGGGGCAAATAAAAATACAAAGCCGGTCCGGGCGAATTCCGCCTCCAACTCTTCTTTCGGTTTTTCGAAATTGTATCCTACGGACTGCAAAATATCGGAGGAACCGGAAAGAGAAGAAACGGATCTGTTTCCATGTTTTGCTACCTTGGCGCCGAGAGTTGCCAAAGTGAATGCGGAAAGAGTGGAGATATTGAAAGATCCTCTCCCGTCTCCCCCCGTTCCACAAGTATCTATAAAATCAAAATCGAACTCTGAGGAAGGTTTTTCCGCATTTTCCCGCATTGCGGAAACAAAACCGACTAACTCTTCTAAGGTTTCTCCTTTTTGTTTCAATGCGGTGAGAAAGGAAGCGAGTAAAATCTCGGAAACTTTGCCATTCATTACTTCATTCAGGAAGAATTTTGATTCTTCTTTTGTTAAATGAGCTTTCGAAATGGTTTTGTTTAAAATTTCCCTAAGATTTAATTCTGTCATAAAAAACCCTTCTCAAATTGGAAAAACCAAGCAACTTGTAATTGGTAAAAATATAACGAAGCCCTGAAATCACAGTAATGATCGTAGTGAATAACATTCCGAAGTAAGGAACGAAAGAGGCGATGGATGTGAAAATCTCGGAGCTTTCTTTTTCTTTTTCAGAACTGATAAGATCCACGAATCCGTGCGCATTGGCAGAAGCGATTTCAAAAGTGCTAAGTCCGGCAGTTCTGCCTAACGAATACATATCATTGATCATCGCTCTTCTTTTGCCGGAGATCAGCATAAAGATAACTAGAATGATCAGAATCGCTCCCATTTGAAATGCGGTTTTTACTTTTCCCATCATTGTGGTTCGCAAAGAAGATCCTGAACGCACTGCAATATAACGCAAAAAAGTAATCAGCATATCCCGGCCGATGATCAGTACAACCATCCAGACTTCAATCGGTTCATGGATGAATAAAAACGTAACGAAACAACCGATCACCAAAAACTTGTCAGCAAGCGGATCTAAAAATTTTCCAAACTCGGTTTGCTGATTCCATTTGCGCGCCAAGTACCCGTCCACCAAATCAGTGATAGATGCCAATGCAAACAGAACAAAAGCGAAAATCTGATAATTGATTTCCTTTTGAAAGAGCGCAAAAATAAAAAAAGGAAGCGCGAGGACTCTGAGTACGGTAAGTAAATTCGGTATATTTGCTATTGTTTTCCAGTCTTCCATCAAGCTATCCAAGAACCTGCCATATCCAATTCGAAAAAGGATTCTACTTTCACATTTCCGATTTGGCCGACTCGTAAATTTCGATCTTCTACAAAAACAACTTCGTCAATCTCAGGTGCATCTTGAAATCTGCGAACAATTGCTCCCTCTTCCGTAACTTCATCGACAATCGCCGGATAAATTTTGCCAATCCTGGACTGATGAGTGTCTTTTAAAACTTCCAGATAAACATCTCTGACCAAATTCACCCGTTTGGAAATTTCTTTGTCTTTGAGTTTGCCTTCCAAATCGAAACCTTTGGTTCCTTCCTGGGGAGAATAAGGAAATAAATTTACTTTCTCCGGTTTTACATCTTGAATGAATCGGATGATTTCATCCACGTCAGCCGTAGTTTCTCCCGGAAAACCCAAGATAAAAGAAGTGCGGATCTCAAGTCCGGGTTTCACCGATCTTGCTTTTTCAAACAAAGATTTGAAATAGGAATATTCTCCGGTCCGGTTCATGGATTTCAAAACGGATTTGGATACATGCTGAAGGGGAGATTCCAGGTAAGGTGCGATCTTATCGATTTTGCCGTAAAGATCCAAAAGTCTTTCCATTTTTTTATCTGGATAGAGGTATAACAATCTTAAAATCTGAAGTCCTTCCACTTCGGAAACGGACTCGATCAATTGGAGTAGCTTGTCCGTATCTTTTCCATAGAATACTGTGTCTTGGGAAACAAGTGCAATTTCCTTGGCTCCGGCAGCAACTGCCCGACGCGTGTCGCTTAACACTGATTCTTCGGAAGAATCCCGGAACTTGCCTCGCAGATTCGGAATGATGCAAAAATGGCAACCACGATTGCATCCGTCGGAAATTTTTACATAAGAATACGGTTTGGAATAATTTTCAATGGAATTGGAAAGAGTGAGTCTTTCCAGAATATCTTCATTGAATTCTTTGATCTCTTTGAAATCAAGCGGGAAGGTCTTTTTAAGAATATCTCCGGCTTGATCGTATTTACCTGTTCCGAAATGAAGATCCACTTCCGGCAAATCGTCGGAGATTTCTTTGCCTGCACGTTCGGCAAAACATCCGACTACTACCAGTTTTTGTTTATTTTTTTTTTTCAAATCGATGGAATCAAGTATCGTTTGAATGGTTTCCTTCGTTGCGTCTTGGATAAAAGTACAAGTATTGATCAGGTGAAAATCACTCGCCTCAGGATCGTTTGCAGGAAGCAGTCCCTCTTTCAAAAGAGACTGGTGCATGCTCATGGAGTCTACGGTGTTTTTCGGACATCCCAGAGTCGTAATATAAAACGACTTAGGGAGAATCTCTTCCTTTTCCTTGATTTTCGGCATTCTATTCGCCTAACTCCCCAATGATGGACTGAGTGGAATCATAAGGATTTTGTTTACGTATAAATATCTTTTTCACTAGTTTGCCCGGTTTGCCGAGAACGGATCTTTCTTTTCCATTTTGAACCATCTCTACGGCACCGCCGTCGCCTACTTTCATTTCAAGTCGGTCTCTTGCTTCCAGATGTTTCACTTCGCCAGCAGAAACCAGTCCCCTTTCTCCCATTTGACCGTCGATTACGAATTCCACATAACTAGGCTTAGAGAAAAATAATGTCACTTGGATGGGAACATCCCCTACCGGTTTGGAAGCGACTCCTTCCCTTTCTTCTTTGAGAGTCACAAGGACCTTTGCTGATTTTTCAGTGACCGCTTGTGTAACAACTCTGATATCGCGACGAAGAGCGGAAAGTTCCGCTATTTTATAAGAAAGAACGGTTTCTTCTCCTTCTGCGGATTGAAAACTATACACGTTCTTTTCAGGAAAAATATTGAATCCGATGATGGCTTTGCCGCCTTGTACTCCCTTAATGAACATCTTGCATTGTTGATTGTTTACGCTGAAAGATACTCCCCTATCCTCTGTTAGGATAAAAGGAACACTCGCGTTTTCAGGAACACTTTGAGATACAAAATTGATTCCCGAAGGAATTTCCGCAGAAGAAACGGGGGTGGATTCCGAAGAAGAAGTAGTTGTTTCTTCGTCAGCAATGGAACTGCCCGATTCTTGAAAGCTTAAGTAGATGATATAAGCCGAGATAACAAACAAGGCTACGGAAACGATCGTGATAAGTTTGTTGCGATCCAAAGTAAAACTGGAAGTCGTAGGTCGGGTGAGTTCTTCCAGAGGTGCTTGTGATTCTTCTATTTGTTCCCCGCGATATAAATTCAATAACATCGCAGTGTCCAATTTCAAATAACTGGCGTAATTTTTTAGGAATCCAAGTGCGAATGTTTCCGCAGGAAACTGGGAATAATCTTCCGTTTCCAGGGCAATGATGTATTTCGCTGCGATATTCGTATCTTTAGCTACATCTTTTACAGAGAGTTTTTTTTCTTCTCTGGCTTCTTTTATGATCTGGCCTACTCTTTTCGTATTCAAAACGTTTTTCCTCTTAACAGGGATTAGTTCTCAGAAACCAATGGATTGTTTACTATCTTTGCATTTCCACTCATGTGAAAATTAAACACTCCATCCTGAATCTCTTCTTCAAAATTAATATTAGAAAATGCAATTGTAGTTTCTTTGCCGCGTCCGTCTGTTGCAACCGCTCTTTTGATCAGATAGGACTCCGAATCCACAAACAACTTCATTTTTTCAAATCCGCCGATCTTTTCCCTTTGGTCCAATTCCAAAACAAAGTATTTGGTAGGGTCTTTTTCAAAGACGATTCTAGGTTGTTCGATAGCGTCGAATTTATAATGGTATTTGCGGAACAAACGGGACAATCCGTCGGCGCTGTTGGTTGTAAAAAGTGCGCCTGAGGAATTTTTCTTATCTAAACTTAAGTCCTGTTTGCCGACGGCACCTAACCTCTTGATAAAGATATATAGAGTTTTGCCGTCCGATACGATTTCATCCC
The DNA here is from genome assembly GCF_004771005.1 of Leptospira ilyithenensis. Taxonomy (GTDB): domain Bacteria; phylum Spirochaetota; class Leptospiria; order Leptospirales; family Leptospiraceae; genus Leptospira_A; species Leptospira_A ilyithenensis. The sequence continues at coordinate 170,782 of NZ_RQHV01000036.1, read as the reverse complement.
CTTCCGGTTCGTTGAAATTGTAGCGGATCTTTCCCGGTCTCTTATAAAGAGACTTTCCCCGCATTGTTTTTTCTTTTTTATTCTCTACGCTCTTGATCTGGAAATCAGCGGAATAGGAATTGATTTCGGAAAATTTCTTTTTGATTTTTTTGACTACTTCCGAAGGGGAATGCCAATTATGCGCAGGTCCTGTTTGGGGAAAAATAGGAAACCAAACGAGTAGGCACACAAAGACAAGGCCGATACGAACTTTCATAGTTTCCCAGTTTTTCAAGAAAGCCTCACTTGTCGATGATTTACGCTGAACGAAGGATTTCTCTGGGTTTTGAGCCAATTTGCGGCGAAACATAGCCACGCATTTCCATAAGCTCCATAAGTCTCGCCGCTTTATTATAGCCGATCCTCATTCTTCTCTGGAGGTAACTAGCACTCGCTTTTTTCTCGGAAACTACAATATTCCAAGCCTCATCAAATAGCTCTTCATCCTCTTCCGAGCCTGATTCGGTATTTCCTTCCTCATCCCAGTTCATTTCTACATAAGCCGGAGCACCTTGTTTTTTTGCTTCTTCCACAATGGCTTCGATTTCCTTCTCTTCGATGTAAGGCGCCTGGATTCGGGTTAGGTCGGCGGAAGTGGGAGAACGATATAAAAAATCCCCTTTTCCGAGAAGGGATTCGGCACCGTTCGTATCTAAAATTGTCCGGGAATCCGTTTTTTGTGCCACATGGAATGCTACTCTCGCAGGACAGTTGGCTTTGATGAGTCCGGTGATCACATCCACAGACGGTCTTTGGGTGGCCATGACCAGGTGAATCCCGACCGCTCTTGATTTTTGGGAAATCCGGGTGATCTGGTCTTCCAGATCTTTCCCGGAAACCATCATCAAATCCGCAAGCTCATCGATAAAGATCACTATATAAGGAAATTTTTGATAACCTTTTTTATGGGCGAATTCTTCCACTTTGTCATTATAACTTTTGAAATCCCTACTCTTCAATTGAGATACCATTTGATAGCGGGACTCCATTTCCTGGATCGCCCAGGACAATGCCTTCGTCGCCTTTTTGGGATCAGTAATAACAGGCATTAGTAGATGAGGAATGTCCTCGTAAAGAGTCATCTCCACCATCTTAGGATCGATCATGATAAAACGAACTTCTTCGGGAGAACGTGTACAAATCAAACTGGTAATCATCGAGTTCAAACTTACCGATTTACCCGATCCTGTAGTTCCTGCCACAAGCAAGTGAGGAAGTTTTGCAAGATCGATGATCACAGTTTTACCGGAAATATCCTTGCCGATGGCAATGGTAAGATCCTTGGTTTTGTTTTGAAGGATGGATTCTTTTAAAATCTCGGATAAAAACACATCTTCCCTATGGATATTGGGAACTTCAATTCCGATCGACGACTTACCGGGGATAGGTGCTACGATGCGTATATTTTTCACTGCCAAATGAAGTTTCAATTCATCGGAGAGAGAAGTGATCCGACTGAGTTTGATTCCGTGAGGAATGGTAAGTTCGTAGCGGGTAATGATCGGCCCTCGTTCCCGGGCAATCACTTTGGACTCAATCCCGTAATAACCGATGATCTCTTCTATCTTACGACCTACCGTTTCCAATTCGGAATCGAATTTTGCCGTAAAAGAAGGAGATTGTTTATGATCAGCTAGTAGCTTCGGAGAAATATAATAAGATCCCTTTTTCAATTTGATAATGGGAACCATGGAACCCATTGCGAATTCTTTTTTCTCTTCCTTCTTAGGCTTTGCCTTCGGTTTTTCCAAAGCGTAAACATTGGAAGGAATTTCATCCTCTTCCTCATCTTCGGAAGCTTCCACTTCATCGTAATCGACAGAATCATCTATCTCGGATTCTACCGTTGGAAACTCTTCTTCCCATTCTTCTTCTTCCTGGACACTAATCGGTAGAGATAAGACATCATCCTCTACTTCGTTCAAAGGTTCTACGCCCTCTTCCAAATCTTTCGTATCCAATTCCAAAACGGATTCCTTTGTTTGGCGGCCCGGATAAAGGTCAATATCATCAAAGCTGAATTTGGAAATCGGTTTGTGTAAGGAAGAGCCGGAACTTAGTTCGGGAAACTTGGATTCAAGTGTCTCGGAAACAATATTTGTTTCCGACTTTTGCGAAAACGGATACAAAGGAAGGGCAACGACTTCTTCTATGATTTCAGGAACTGCCAAACCTCGGAAATCGCTGACTTTGATTTTGAATGCATCGGGAAGAAAACTCTCCGTACGTAATTTCTTTTGCAAACTGACAGATGTTTTGTGAAATCGAAAACTGTCTCCGGATTCTTCAAAAAATCCCTCATACAAGGAAGTATTTTTATAAATCAATTTTTGGGTTTCGGCTTTCTTTGTTTCTTTGGGAAAAGGAAATTCCGCCGGTTCTTCGTCTTCCCAAATCATAGATTCCTGTTTCCCGGAAACAGTGTCTATTTCAGATTCCAATTTTCTTTCGAACCATTTTTTCGAATGAATGTCTTCCCCGAAAATAGGTTTGGCCGGGAAAGCTTCGGGGACAATAGTCCCGTTTAGAAAACTGGGAAGTTTCCAATGGCTAAGGTCGCGGGTTCCACCGAATCCTTTATACATAACATTTGCAAAAGATTGCAATTTGCCTAAAGTGAAATTCCAAGTGGAATCTTCCAACCAGATCACTGCGGAATATAAAAACAAAAAGAAAACTACAATGATGCGCCCGGTTTCTCCGAACAGATAATTCAAAACCCAGGAAAAAAACTGACCGAACACTCCACCACCGTCACCTAACTGACCAAGAGGTGTTTCCAGAACGTTCAAAGCAACGGAAGAACCGATGATAAACAAAGGAAAAAACAGTGCCTTTCCCAAACGATCAAACTCGGGATTTTTAAAAGAAATCACTCCGAGGATAAGGGAAAATCCGGCGAGTAAAAAGGATGATTTTCCTAGAAGATAAAATAGAGTGAAAGAAACATAATAGCCAATTCTGCCAAACCAGTTGGCACCAGTTCCATCCTCCGTTTCCGTAAAAGAAAAAAGGGATAAAAGTAAAAAAACACCAAGAAAAACCAGAATATAAGGAGTAAAATCCTGGCGAATGGCATTCCATTTGGGTATGGCTTTCTCTTTGTTGTCCATATCCAAACTATCGGATGTTTCGAGACATAGCAGGGAAAAAAAGCCACCTACCCGACCGGGAAAGTCTAAAAAAAACAAAGGAAGAACATTGGAAAAAATTAAAAACACATCAAAAACAGATACATATATTTTTATAGGAAACGCTATCCTACTCGTGACTACTGCAGGACTAATCAATTCTATCGCCATTTTGGGAATCCACGGATCTTCCGTAGCTCATGTCACGGGAAGCGCCAGTTCGCTCGCGATCGAACTTTCCAAAGGTGTATTTTCCTACCATCTTGGTTTACTGATATTTACTTTTTTATTGGGGGCATTTGCCTCGGGCGTATTTATCGGATCTGTCAAATTCAGGAAACAAAACAGTTACGGTGTGCTTCTTATCATCGAGTCTTTTATTTTGATTTTCGGGGCCTTTCTTTATATCAATGAAATTGAAATCGGAGCCTATGCTTTTTCTTTCGCTTGCGGACTTCAAAATGCGATTGTAATGACATACAGAGGAAGCATTATCCGCACCACCCATCTAACAGGAATTATGACTGACTTCGGAAGTTATTTAGGAAACAAAGTGAGAGGAGTGGAGGTAGAGGCCTGGAGAATTTATATGAATTTTTTCCAAATCCTGGGATTTCTATTGGGAAGTTTTTTCGGAGCCTATTTTTTCCAGGAATACGGAATCATAATGATCTGGCTTCCGGCAATCACTTGTTTTTCGATAGGACTTTCCTATCATATCTGGAGTCATTATTTCCGAAAGATCATTCATCTGCATTAAAGCAAAAGCGGGATTTCGCAAAACTTAGTAAGGGAGTTAGATATCTAACTTAGCCCTTAAAGTTCTGGAAGTTCGCATCAAACTTAAAATCCGCATTTCGGACAGCTTGCATCACTGCTTGCAAGTCATCCTTTTTTTTGCCAACAACCCGGACGGAGTCTCCTTGAATCGTGACCTGCACTTTCAGTTTTGCATCCTTGATCAAATTTGTGATCTGCTTGGTTTGTTCTTTGTCCAAACCGTTTTGGATCTTTACTTTTTGACGGACAGTTTGTCCGGTTGCAGGTTCCACTTTGGATTCGAAATCAAACGCTCGGAGACTGATTCCCCTCTTCGCCATCTTGGTAGTCAATACGTCGATGACCTGTTTTAGTTTGATTTCATTTTCTGAAGTAAGTACCATATGTTCGTCCTGCAATTTGATCTCGGAATTGGAACCTTTAAAATCAAATCTGGTGGAAATATCCGTCATTGCCTGAGAAATCGCATTTTGTAATTCCGGTCTTTCTACTTTGGATACGATATCAAATGATGGGTCTTGTGCCATGGGTTATGCTCCGAATTTATTTTGAATTTCTTTCATAGCAGCTTCAAGAGCAAGGTCGATTTGATCGGGATTTTTCCCTCCGCCTTGCGCCATATCCGGTCTGCCTCCGCCCTTTCCGCCCAGGATTTCCAACGAGTTCTTCAGAAGGTTTCCGCAATGAACTCCCTTATCCACAAGCACCTTATTGCACATATAAACCAAAGTGGAAGTCTCTCCTTCTTTGGATGCAAACAGGCAAAGTATATTTGCCTCTCTGGATTTCAAAGAATCCGCAAGGTCTTTTAAAGATTTGGCATCCACAGCATCAAAACTGTGTTTTGCGATCACTATGTCCCCGATTTTAATCACTTTGGACAATAGATCTTCCACAAGTTCCGGATTCAAAGAAAAGGAAAGTGCTTCCTTTTTCTTTTTATCTTTGTGCAGACCGGAAAGTTTTTCTGATAGACTATCTTCCAATTTTCTTTTGATCTCTCTCAAATATTCCACTGCCGAAGTTTTTTTTGTTTCGAACAGAGATTGGACTTCTTCCGGAGCGGGGATTTTATCCAGAATTCCGTGAGTCTTCAGATCACCATACACGTCTTTGGCGCTCAAATTATAGTTTTGGATCTTTTCCGCCAAAACCTGGAATGCTGACTGAAAGTAATCTACAACAGGATCCCCGCAAATGGCTTCGATCCTTCGATTTCCCGCACCGGGGCTCGATTCTTTTAATACTGCAAAGTATGTGATTTCCTTTGTGTTGGAAACATGTGTCCCACCGCAAAATTCTTTAGACACATCGCCCATTCCCACTACCCGAACGAGGTTTCCGTATTTTTCATCAAACATAGATAAGGCGCCGGAAGTTTTGGCCTGTTCAATCGGGAGGACTTCCGTTTCTACGGTAATCCCGCGTGCGACGGCCCCGTTGACATCCGCTTCTATCTTTCTGATTTCTTCGTCTGTTAAGGAAGCAGGATGGGAAAAATCAAATCGCAAATAGTCGGGGGATACGACTGATCCTTTTTGGTATACATGAGATCCGAGCACCCTACGAAGTGCACCGTTTAACAAATGAGTTCCGGAATGGTGATTGGCTAGGCTCTGTCTTCGCTTGGAATCCACTTCCAAGTCCACAGTATCGCCCAGTTTGATTTCACCTCGCAAAACAAGTCCCAGGTGAAGGTGGGAGTCATTTTCCTTTTGGGTATCTTGCACTTGAAATTGGGAAGATTCTATTTTGATATAACCCCAATCTCCCAATTGCCCTCCCCCCTCTGCGTAAAAAGGAGATTTGTCCACGAGGATAACACCTTCTTCTCCCGCTTTCAGTGAGTTTACTTGTTTTCCGTCTTTAAACAGAAATTGGACCTTTGCTGTTCCGTTTAATTGAGTGTATCCGGTAAATTCCGTTTTTAATTTGGAAGTATCGGTAATCCCCGTGAGATATGCGGTTTTTTTGCCTTTCCAGCTAGCACGTGATAGATCCCTATCTTTGTCCAGTTCCGCATCGAACTCGGAATCATTGAAACTAAAACCCCTTTCCAAAACCAGCTCCCTAGTCATCTCTCTCGGGAAACCATAAGTAGAATAAAGTCGGAAACTATCGACTCCCCTAACTTCTGTTTCGTTTTTTGATTTCATCTGGTTCAAAAGATGTTCCAATTCTTCCAAGCCCACTTCCAATGTGTTGAGAAAAAGTTCTTCTTCCTTACGAATGACGGATTGAATTTCTTTTGCCCTTTCTTTGAGTTCAGGGTATCTCTTGGAATAAATCCCTGTAAGAGTATCCACAAGCTTGTAAATAAAAGGTTCAGTAATTCCCAGAGTGCGTGCAAATAGAGAAGCGCGTCGGATCAAACGCCGGATCACATAACCTCGACCAGTGCGGTCCGGGTAAATACGATCCCCGATGGAGAAAAATACGGAACGGGAATGGTCAGTAATGACCCTGAAATTTACCTTCGTAGACTGGTCGTATGTTTTGCCGGAAAGGGATTCTATCGTTGTTATAATGTTTTTTAATTCATCTGTGTCGTAAACGGAATCAACTTCTTGAAGTAACATCGCAACCCGTTCGAGTCCGGACCCGGTATCAATTCCGGTTTGTTTCAACGGAAGCAGTTCTCCCGAAACAGTTTGATTGAATTGATTGAATACTAAATTCCAATATTCCAAATAACGATCGCAGTCGCATCCCGGTTTGCAAGTGCCGGAGGTACCACAATCGGGTCCTCCTTTTTCCGGTCCGCGGTCCAGATAAAGTTCCGAACAAGGCCCACATGCTCCGCTATCTCCCGCAGGTCCCCAGAAATTGTCTTTTTTGCCCAAACGAACGATTCTTTCTTCCGGGATGCCTGTGTTCATCCAAATTTGTTTGGCTTCGTCATCGTCCAGATAAATAGTAACCCAAATTTTATCTTTGGGAATTTCCAGATGGTTCAAAGAAAAATCTAACGCGTATTCGATGGCTTCCTTTTTGAAATAATCTCCAAAGGAAAAGTTTCCCAACATTTCAAAAAAAGTACAGTGCCTTTCTGTTTTTCCCACAACTTCCAAATCGGTTGTACGAACACATTTCTGACAGGAACAAGCTTTGGAATAAGGGAGTTCCACGGCACCTGTGAACAAAGGTTTGAATTGAACCATACCGGCAGTCGTAAACAGAAGCGTCGGATCCCCCGCAGGGATTAGGCTCGAAGAAGGTACCACAACATGGCCCTTCGACTTAAAATAATTTAGATATAGATCACCGATCTCTTGTACCGACTTAAACTTCATACTCTTACAGAGATTTTGTTTTTGGCGGATTTCGCAAGTAGATTCGAGATTTAAGCCTCTCTTAATTCAGAATAAACAAAAAAAGAAAGTATGCTAGCGAAGAGGAAAAAACCGCCCAAATAGGAGAATGCCTCTAAAATTCCGAAAGCATCTCCCAAAATGGCAGAGACCAATCCCGATACCGCAGGGGTAAACTGAAAACAAACTGTATAGAGGGAAAGAAGTCTCCCCCGCACCCGATCTTCCGCCCGTTTTTGCAAAATGGCAGGCAATAGACTGGAAAGTACTCCACCCGCAATCCCGAACAAAAATAAAGAAAAAGAAGTGATCCATGCTTTTTGAAATGGAAAAAATCCTATAAATAGAACCGAGGAAAAAATCAAAAGAGAAAGTAATATCTTACCTTTGTTCTCTCTTTTGTGAAGGATCATACTGAGGACTCCTCCGAAAAATAACCCGATCCCCAAAGGTGCCAATACTTTCCCTCGGGAAAATTCTCCCAAACCCAAAACATCTCTTACATATAGAGGAAGTAACACCTGGATAGGTCCAAGCGCAAGCATGGTGAGGATCGCAACATACATCACTTGCCTGGAAACGATATCATTCAAAAGAAAGTCCTTTACCTCGGAAAAATTAAAACGAATCCCTTCTATCTTATGAGTCACTTCCGTGATCCGAACAAAAATCAGTAAAAACATACTGAAAATATTCATGCTCCCCAAAAGCCCGAAGAGTTCCGAAAAACTAAAACTCTCTTTCAAAGAACCTATGATAAGCGGATTGATTCCGAAAAATAGAATCAATACCAGGTTGCCCGCGATCGTATGGAACACCAAACGATGATGAGGTGCAATATCCCGAAGAATTGCCATCCTTCCCGGTAGAACCGTAGTCATCGCAATTCCGTTCAAGAAGGCAACGGGAAGAAGAAAGATGGGATTCTGAGTCAGCCAATCTGCAAAATAAAAAACCAGGAATGCTGCCAGAACATGCAATGCCTGGAAAGAAAATAGAACCCATTTTTTAGAATAACGATCAAGTAAATATCCTGTTCCCAAAAATATCAAAGGAAACGGCAAAAATAGAAAAAAGAAAACGATGCCTGAAAACCCGTGAAAGGAAGGAAAACTTTGGCTAAAGATTACCAATGTATATAGAAAAGAACTCCCCGCAAGAGTTCCGATCCCGAAAGCCAAGTAAAAAAGAATTAGGTTCATTGCATCTAATTCTAGATTTCAAACTTTTATAACAACCGTTAAAAACAAAAAAGCCTCCGGTTTCGCGGAGGCTTTCAGAAAAAAGAGGAAAGAAAAAATCTTAACGTTTAGAGAATTGAGTTCCTCTTCTCGCTTTGCGTAGACCGTATTTTTTACGCTCCACCATACGATTGTCACGTGTAAGAAATCCTTCTTTTTTCAAAGCGGGTTTGAAAGCTTCGTTGAAAGCAACAAGGGCACGAGCCACAGCGTGACGAATCGCACCTACTTGTCCTACAACTCCACCACCGGATACGTTCAAAAGAATATCATATTTGTCACGAGCATCCAATGTAAATAGAGGCTCAAGTGCACGACGAACCAAATGTTCTCCGTTTTTGATGTATTCCGTTACATCTTTTTGATTTACGGTAATTTTACCGGAACCTGCGGAAATTCTTGCTCGTGCAACAGATGTTTTACGACGACCGACTGCCCAAATTGGTTTAGCTGCCATAGATTATTTTAACTCCAGTTTAAGAGGCTTTTGTGCGCTCAGGTTGTGCTCTGCGCCTGCAAACACTCTGCAATTGCGAAGCATTTGATCGCCTAACTTTGATTTAGGAAGCATACCTTTTACCGCTTCAGTGATGATTCTTTCGGGATTTTCTTGAATCAATTTATGAAAAGCAATCGCAGTCATACCGCCCGGGTAACGAGAGTGATGGTAGTAAATTTTTTGTTCGGATTTACGACCAGTCACTGCTACTTTAGAAGCATTGATGATAATGATATTGTCTCCGCAATCTTGATTGGGAGTAAATGTGGGTTTGTGTTTGCCTCTCAAACGAGTGGCAACTTGGCTAGCAAGGCGTCCAAGTGTTTTATCAGTAGCGTCCACAACAAACCACTGTTTTAATATTTCTTCTTTTTTCAAAGAAGGTGTCTTGTGGATTTTAGACAATAGTTCCATAGGTACGAGATTTTCCTCTTTTCTGTCAGGATTTTCGGTTTTCACGGCGGGTCAAACAAATTTATTGGGACTTACCCTTGAAAGAATCCGAGATCATTCACACCCTATTTCCGAAACAGGATTTCCCCGAAGATGATTGTTATTTTCTGGCACCCGATACCCTTGTCACCACAGATTCTTTGGTGGAAGGAACCCATTTCCTACACCAGTGGTCTTCGCCCGCTCAAATCGCAGAAAAACTAATTGAAGTCAATGTTTCCGACATCGCCGCTTCAGGCGGACTGCCCAATTTATGTTTTTTGAATCTGGGTTTGTCCAAACATTCGAAAGAGGCCGTTTGGGTGAAAGAATTCAGCAAAGCGCTTTTGAAACGATTGAAAAAATACAAAATGGATTTGGTCGGAGGAGACACTTTTTATTCCAAAACCACACATTTGACTTTGACAGTATTCGGCAAAACCTCCCGACCTTGGTTTCGAACCGGAGGAAAAGACGGAGATTATCTTTATCTGACAGGTTCCCTGGGCGATTCTCAATTAGGACTGAACATACTGAGCAAGGGAAAAGTTAGAGATCTAACCCGGTACAAAACTTCCTTGCGCAAGCACCTTAGTCCCAAATCCAAAATAGAATTAGTTCCTCATTTGCAAAAATATGCAATCCACGCTTGCATGGATATCACTGACGGACTCATCCAAGACAGTCTTAGATTGTCTCTTGCTTCCCGGGGGAAATTGGAAATTCATATGGAAAATTTACCTGTTGCCCCGCTCATTCGAAAGGAACTGGGATGGGACGGTGCATTGTCTTCCGGAGAAGAATTGGAACTTTTGTTTCTGTCTCCTGCCGAATTGCCTTCGAAAATCGAAGGAGTTTCCATCTCCAAAATAGGGAGGTTTTCCGCTTCTCGCAAAATAGAAGTTACCTATCTGCTTGGCGGTTCAGTCTATGTTCCTAAAAAATTAGGTTTTTTACATTTCAAAAGCTAGAGATAGGAGAAAGGATTATTTCGAAATTTTGATTTTGTTTTGAAACAAAATCCCCCTCTGTTTGATACCAGAGAGAGGATTTGTTTGATTTCAAACAAACAGTTGTTTGTCTGATTAGATACTAATTGTCTTCATCGTCACTCGGTTTCTCAGGGCGACGCGGATTTTGGTCTCTAGGGGAATCAGAATCGGGTTGGTTTTGATTTCCCCTGGACTCGGAATCCGAACCTTGGTCCCCGTTCGGGTTTCTTCCCGGATGAGGTCCTCGTCCTCCTCTCATTTTTTTGCGAGGCGGGCGTTTCTTTTCTTTTTTACGGTTTTGTTGGCCAAACTGATGGGAATCAGGTTTCGGTCTTTGGCGTAAAGAGATCTCCCAAAAGAAAGCGGATTGAACTGCGGCTTCGTTGTTTTCGGAAAGAGCGACAATCTTGTACACCATAAATGCGTCGTAGAAGTAGTCTTTCTTTTTAAAGAAAGTATTTTGCCTTTCCCTTTCATCGTCTGTCACGAGAAATCTAGGTTGGCTGATAAACACCTTCACCAGATTGTCCTGTTCCCGTTTGGGAATTCCCATTCTCTCAAACACCGGTTGAAGTGCGTCTTTGATATTATGGGCAAGATGTCCTTCGTCGGAAGAAAAGATGTCACTGACCAGATCATAAAAAATCAACGAGTAGAAGATGGCAGGAGTCATCTCTTCTCTAGCAGATAACAACTGATCAGTGATGACCAAACGTTTTCCGAGAGGAGTTTCGAGAAAATGTTCTCTCCATTCCGGATCGTTTTTTTTCAGTTTATCCACTAGCTCTTTGAATAGAACTTCAAAGAGAAAATTTTCAGCTAAGCCTTCGAAGATTTGGGAAGTTTTCCAAGTACGGAACATCTTATTGTATTCTTCAAGAAGCCTTGCAGAAGAGGATTTCTCCATTTCCAGGCGGTTCTTTTTAATAGCAAGTTTTGTCTTCTTTTCAATATCTAACCCGAGTAATACGGAGAACTTTACAGCTCTGAGCATTCTGACCGGATCTTCTTTGAAAGAAATGTCAGGATCGCCGATCACTCGGACGATTTTTTTTTGGATGTCATCAAACCCGCCGACGTAATCCAGTATGGAATCGTTTTTTGGGTCGTAGAACAATGAATTGATGGTAAAGTCGCGTCTAGCGGCGTCTTCCTTTGCGGTCCCGAAGGAATTGTCTCTTTTGATTAAGTAATCGTTTTCAGCCTTGTGTTTTTCCAATCTATGTTCGGGTAGGGAACGGAAAGTGGAAACTTCAATGATCTTACCCTTAAAAATGATGTGTACAATTTTAAATCTTTTGCCAATGATCCGGCAATTATTGAACACTCTTTTGATTTGGTTGGGTGTGGCACTAGTCACAATATCAAAATCTTTTGGGCGTTTACCCATGAGGAGATCACGCACTCCTCCACCTACCAAATACGCCTTATAGCGAAATTTGTTCAGACGGTTGATAATTTTTATGGCATCTTCATCAATGTTTGTACGGCGGATGGAATGTGTCTCTCGGTAGTATCTCTTTCCCTCGGGATACATCAAAAAGGAATCGACAGAGTCGGCTTTCTTTCGGAAAAGAGATGTGAGAAATTTAAACATATTCGATTCGTCCACTTTCCCCCAAAAAATGGCTCGGGCAAGTTAAAAATTGGCAGTTTAACCGACATTGGAAGAAACTTACTCAACAACCACTTACGAAAGGCTCCTCATATCCCAATTGAGGTGGAAAAAGCGTATTTTGAAGCTTTTGGACAAGGGAAAACGAAAAGTCAGTTTTGTACTGATCCCTAATAACGAAAAAGCACTCTTTCAGGTGGAAATTTCTCTGGGGATGCTCGTTTTTCTCTCCGCACTCTCCTCAGCCCTTATAGGACTTTCCCTAGTTTTTTTAGTTTATTTTTCTTTTATCTACCAACCAAACCTCTCTTTGGAAAAACGAACGGAAACCCAACTTACTTCTTTTCTATTTTATGACCTGCTTTCCCAAGATTTGACGGAATCGGTCCAGGATCTGGAAGGCGCGACAGAAGATTTAAACCTGTTAGCTTGGGATCAGATTCCTGAAAAAGAAATGATCACCCAGGATTATCTTTTGAAAGTAGAATTTGAAAAAGATGAAACCCAATTGGATTCCAATTTGAATCTTTATAAAGAAGTGGTCACCACCTACGAAGAGTTTGGTGTTCGTTTAGGAAATTTGGTTCCTAATTTCCAAAATGCAATCGATTACCTTTCCATGAGAGAAAGTATTTTTTATTCGATGCCAAGGGGAAGACCCTTAAAACCGGGGGTAGGAGTTGTGACTTCCACATTCGGATACAGAAGCGATCCGTTTGGAATTTTACCTGTGGGAGAATACCATTCGGGGATTGATTTTGCTGCCGGCGAGGGAACCCCGATTTATGCGACGGGCCCGGGAGTGATCGGAGATGTGGACGCTGCTGCAGGAGGCTTGGGACGTTCCGTACGGATCAATCACGAGAATGGATTCTTTACTCTCTACGGTCACTGCTCTCAAGTTTTGGTATCGCCCGGAGACAGAGTGAAACGCGGAGACAAAATCGCGTTAGTCGGTCAAACGGGAAAGGCAACCGGGGCGCACATTCATTATGAAGTGCGTATCGGTCTGGATGCGCCTCTGGACCCGGAAGAATTTATCAACCTGGACTGATTAGTTAACTGTCGCTAGGTCCAATGTTCGGTGGGAGCGATCGGTTTTCCTTGTTTTTCCAAGAAGCGATCCAGTTGGCGGATCCGTTTATGGTCCGGTGATAATTTTCTAGCTTCTCCCAGGATCACGTTAGCTCGATTCCAGTTTTTGAGTTTGATATGGATGAAAGTTAAATTGAGAAGTACCTTTAGATTGTCAGGCTCTCTCAAACGAACTCTTTCCGCCATATCTGCAGAATCATTCCAATCTCCCATATGATACTTGTTTAACGAAGCAAGAAACAATGCCCTGGTTTCTTCCGGGAAATACTTGCCGATTTCCTCACAAACTTGAAGGGATTCTTTGAAGAGTTTCTTTTTATGCAACGCCACCGCGTCTTTCCACATAGGACGAAGGTCCAGTGAAATTGAGTGTTCGGGACAATACTCGATCCGAAGAAGAGAAAGATCGTCCGTGAGATCTCCGAATTTTTGAATGTGCTCGGCTATATTGTTAAGATTACCATCCCCTTTTTCCACAAATTGTAAAAACTTGGTTTCATCTTCGTTGATGATCCTTTTGTTTTCCCCTTCCGTTCCGATAAGCAGATCGTCTCTTCCGTCAGAGCCCGAAATCAAAATATCTCCCGGTTTCATTGCAAAGATACGAACACTTAGATTTCCTTCGGTAATCCGAATCCCCAGTTTACGAAGCTGCATTTCCTGGTCTAAAAATTCAGCGATTCCGTCTCTGTATAGTACCAGGCTCGGATGTTCCGCATTAATATAATAAACAGTCCCGGTGGAATCGTCCACCAAACCAAGAACAAGTGATACGAGCATGCTTCCGTCGAATGTTTCAAAAACTTTTTGTAATTCTAAAAATGAATTTTTAAGCCACCTTTCCGGATAAACATTGGAAGTAAGCGTGGACATCTTGGTTCGTTCCACTATGGCTGCAAAGACGGAACCGAGTACAAGAACCCCACCCGCTCCCTGGATGGATTTTCCCATAGCGTCTGCATTTACAAAGACGGTATAATTTTTATTTTTTAAAATCACCGAATGGGTAACGCAAAGGTCCCCTCCTATCTCGGAATTCCATTGTTTGAATTGAAATTTCTTTTTCTGTTGAATGAGGAATTCGATTTTAACGTCTTGGTTTTTCGAAAGATTAGAACCTAACGGGCGGAGAAGAAGCGAAGTAAGAAAATAGTCTCCGTCCTGTTGTGCTTTCAATTCTTGGATGCTATCCAGACTTTTGGAAAGCTCTTTGGTTCGTTCGACTACTTTTTGTTCGAGCGTCGCATTCAAAATTTCCGTTTGTCTGTGCAATTCGGTGAATTTATCCGCAAGGACAGTGGCAATTCCCAACATGTAAATAAAGAAGGAATACTTTGAGATGGCAATCCCTGTATTAAAAACAACCGAATCGAGAATATCGAACATTGCTGTCAGAATCAATACAATCGACCCGAATAGAAGATTTTTCGAATAACTTGCGTTTGTTTTCACTCCCTTGTAAAGCAAATACACTACAGCAGGCAAAACGAAAAAGACTGCTGAAAGCTGCCATAAGCGAAGTATATATTCACAAATATATAAAGGAGGAAAAATACTGATGAAAGCTAAACTTACGTTGAAATAGAATAAGGTTTTTAAGTAACGGTTTACAGAACTAAAGTAAAGATAGGAAAAAAATAGATAATAACAGGAAACGAAAAGATAGAGAATAATAAGTTCTGTTTTTTGGGTGATTTCTGAATCCAAGCCCAGTTCAAAGATCTCATTGGTTCTTGTAAAAAAATAAATCCCTGCGCCAATTGCAAATCCGCAAAAAAACAAATTATGCAATTCCTTTCTTCTTTTGAGAAATAGAAAAAAATGATATAAACCTATGGCGATATAAACTGCAATCAATCCGAGAGAAGTTCGATCTTGGGTTTTATATTTCAAATCGTCGTAATATCCGATTTCATAACCTCTCGTTAGATAGAGCCCTGTGTGGTCATACCTGGGATCGCCTACTACATGCAATACGAGAAGGTTGTCTTTTGGTTTCAGAAATTTTTTAGGAAGATGATATACTTGGCCACGGATGGTTCTATGAAAAAGAATTTGTCCTTTTTCGAAAATCCCGTCAGAGGTAATTTTCCAACCATTGATATAAATTGTGAAAACTTCACCGATTTCCCCCATCCTAATCCCCATTTGAGTTTCGTTTTCGAAATATTCATTTGGCACATCAAACAGGGTAAGAAGTGTATAATTTGCAGTGGATTCCGAAGAAGGATAAAATTGGTTTAGCCAAATAGGAAACGTTCTGACCTCTTTCCAATCCTTGGATCCATCCATTCCTGGAGTAAAATCAGACTTTAGATAGTTCTTGTGGAAGTCATTTTTGATATTCCAAATTCGGCCTTCGCAACTTTTTTCCGAACATAGTTCAGACAAATTGATTGGCTCTATGGCGGAAATAGCAAAAGAGGAAAATAAGTAGAGTAAAAAGAAAATGAGAAAGCGTAGTTTCAGCATGGGAATTGTTTCTTGTTATGGAAATGTGAACCAGAGTCAAACTAAATTCTATTTTAAGATAGCAAGATCCGATGATAGGTCTTGTGATTGATCGGATAGGTGCGATCTTGAGGATCAATCATATAATGTCACGAGAGCAACTAACATAAATTAAATCGTCCTAGGATAAATACTAAAGAAAACCAGGATTATAATCTGTAAATCAGACGAACTCGAAAGAAACTGCCTGGCCAGGAAGGTTTTGTAGTGAGGGTGAGTTTGAGCCGGGGGAGGAGGGCTAGAGGTCTAACCATCCCCATCTCTCCCAAAACCTCCCCCCACCCAATCTCATCCATCTCCAGCATATATGAAAACAACCAACATTTCGAAACGCCAAGATAAGTCGCTATCACACCAAATTCAATTAAATCCACCTCCCTAACCTTTACCCCGATTCTTTTCAATTTCAAACCTTCCGACTGATAAGCTCGATTCACCGAAGTAACCCTTACCCCGCGACAATGCACTGTAGACTCCGCATAATTTCGCAAAAGCGAACGAAATGCCTGTGCAAAGGTTCGATTTCGGACCAAAGATTCCAATTTCATTTGAAGATGAGCAGGCACTAGGAACATTGCACCGATAGAAGTATATCGATCCATTTTTGAAACATTGTTGTAAACGTTGATACAGATCGGATGACTGAGATGAGTTGGTTTTTTAGCCATATAAAGCTATATAGTTACAAAACTAATCCGTCTGGTTCGAAAAAGTTTGAATTTCCCCCTTTTCAGATCTAATTTAAAAGAAAGTTTGAATCCCTTTCTTTTAAATTCTCCTTTTCACTCTCCCCTATCCTTTCTAGCTTATTCCTATGATTGATCGAATTCCAATACCTAACCCATTCGGATGGGAAGGACTTTCCACTTTTAGCCTTCTGATGATGTTGGCATTTCTTGTCGGTTCTTATGCTTTACCGAAAGAATTAGCTAGAAAAAAACTAGACCCAAGCCATTCCGATTGGTTGATATTTCTTGGAATTTTAGGCACTTTAATCGGTGCAAAAGTGTTTTTTATTTTTGAAATTTGGGACCAGATTTTTGTAAATGTTCCCGGATACGAAGGCAGATTTATTTATCCTCTCACTCATTGGAATGGATTTCCGGGCCAGCCCGGACTTTGGTCTTCCTTGTTTAGCGGAGGGGGATTGGTATTTTTCGGAGGCTTACTTTTCGGAATGACCTTCATCATACTTTATTTCAAATACTTCAAACTGGATACTGCAGCATATCTGGATGCGGTCATCCCGTCCGTTAGCATCGGCTATGCGATCGGCAGATTGGGATGTTTTATCAGCGGAGACGGATGTTACGGATTTGCAACGGACGCGAACATTCCTTTTTTCGTTTTTAATTTCCATGGCGCCCACCCTTCCGGTGTTCCCGTCTGGAATACTCCGGTCATGGAATCAATTATGGCATTCGTATATTTTGCTTATTTCCAATATTGGGCCCGTTACCAAAATTTTAAGAAATTAAGCATCGGAGCTCAGTTTCTAATCATCCATGGAATTGCCCGACTCTCTATCGAATTTTTACGAGTAAACAAAGCGGTTTTCCCGTTTATCGACCCGCCTAATATGGTAAATATTCCCGACGCAAGTGGCAATCCTACCTTTCTGACAGGATACTATTGGCATGGATTCTCCCAATCTCAATATATATCTCTTGCATTGATAATTGCAGGTGTGATAATGATGGTTCGAGGAAAACTCTGGCAAAAAGAGGCACAACCCGCATGACTTCCTATCCATTTTTCGAAATCGAACAAGAAAGAAATGTTGCAATTGTTTACTTAAACAAACCTGAAAAAAGAAACGCAATGGATTGGTCTTTCTGGAGAGACCTGCCTACAGTCATTGATGGGATCAATCGGGATCCGTCCGTACATTGTTTCATGATCGCCGGAAAAGGAAAATCCTTTTCCACGGGACTTGATTTGGACAATTTTTTTACAGAATTCAGTTCTGTCGTACAAGGAGAGTTAGGTGACAATCGTGAAAAGTTGTATCACCTGATTTTAACCATGCAGAAAGGGATCAATGCGGTTTATGATTCTCCCAAACCTTCGGTTTCCATTATTCAAAAACATTGTATAGGAGGAGGTTTGGATCTGATCTCTGCAACTGATATTCGTTATGCGTCATCAGATGCGGCTTTTTCCTTACGGGAAGCAAAAGTGGGAATCGTTGCCGATATGGGATCTCTTCAAAGACTGCCTGACATAATTGGACAGGGAAATACCAGAGAGCTTGCACTGACGGGCAAAGACATTGATGCTTTGGAAGCACTGAGAATGGGCCTTGTTACAAAAGTCCTTCCCGATTTCGATTCGTTACTCAAAGAAGGAAAAAATACTGCGCATGAAATTGCAGAAAACCCTACTCTGGTAATTCGTGGCGTAAAACAAGTCTTAAACTATGGAGTAGGTAAATCCCTACCCGACACTTTGAATTACGTTGCGGTATGGAATTCCAGCATGTTGGATTCCAAAGACTTTCGTTCCGCTATCCAAGGCTTCCGAGAAAGGAAAAGACCTACATTCAATCTTGAAACAAGAAGGTTGAACGATTAACAGTAAATGTCTAGGAGCCTTTGGGGAGAAACTTGCGCTGTTATTTTCTCTTCAACGGCCATTTTCATCAGTTTTTCGGACAATTCGCTATTCTGTTTAAAAATCTCTTTCGGTAAATTCGTAACACTCTGGAGGCTAATTGCATTGTTGATCATATATCCCCCTCCTATTTGGGTTCTATACTCCCCAGTCTTAAGTTCGACAGTATCCCGAAAACCTTGAGTCATTTCTAGAAAAAATGAATTATTTTTTTACACTGATTCGGGAGGCAAAAGAAAGGGAGGAAGAGAAAGAATTCACCAAGGCTTTCAATTTATACACTCAGAGCGAGCAACATACCCAGAGCCAAGCCTCCCTGATTAAAATTAAAGCGAAAAAAGCCTGGTGTTTGCATTCTGTCGGCAATCCCAAAGAAACCGACTCCCTATTCCAGGAAATCCTTGCCTCGTTCCCCAAGGCTCCATTAAGTACTGTCGTATATTCTAAATATCTAATTAAGACAAAGCGTTATAAAGCGGCAAAAAACCTACTCGCAAAGGGAATAGAAGAATTTCCCACTTACTTGGAAAATTACCTGATCCTTGCCTCTCTCTTAAAAGATACGGAAAGATCCGAAGAAGCTATTGAAATTCTGAAGCTCGCTCTTTCCCAGGATGAACTAACCCGGGCAAGAGGGATCGACAGAAAGGATATCTGGGCGGAACTAGGCTCTCTCTATTTTTCCAGAGGAGATTTTAACTCATCGCTCGCTTGTTTAAAAAAATCATTGAAGATGTCGAGAGCAGAAGACTTTCTTCACTACGATGTACTCTCTCTGTGTTACCTTGAGTTGGAAGACCCCGATAATGCGCTGAAAAGCATTCATTACTTTCTGGAATACAGAGGAGAGATAGATCCGGACATCCTCTTGATATTGGCACGAGCTCAATGCAGACTTGGATTAATCGATGAGGCGGCACAGAATCTGATTCAAGCCTACTCTTACGAAGATTCTTTATCTTTGAAAGCCCATGATTTCATTGACTTTGCTCCGTTACTCAGAAATGGTTTTTTTACAACTTTAGAAAATATAGAATGGGAAGATGAATAATACAATTCCAAAGAGTCTGGACGAAGCACTTCAAATCATAAAAAGTTCGGTTATTTTAGAAAGAGAATTAGAGCGAAATTTATTTCAAGAAGAAAAATCAAATCTCAAAAACAACATCAAAGGGTTATCCGTTGAAGACCACTTATATATAACAGGCGATATATGGAGAATTTCCTTGTCTGTTTCGGGCACGATCACACATAAATCCTGGTTGAGACAAGGTGTTCCCGCTCTACTGGAAAAAGAGGATTTTTCACTTGTCGTACAAGTTTACCAAGTAAAGGAAAAATATATCGTATTACAATACAAAGGTGAAATAGAAGTTCCCGAAGAAAACTCATTCACTCTTTCCCCTTGGTATTCCGAGTCAACCTACGATGCTTACTTGGAAGCAATTGACACGCTAATCCAAAAAAAAGACAAACGAGCGCGTGACCTACTCTCTTGGATTTTAGGCTTTCATAAAAATGAAAAGCCGAGCCCGCCCAAACTTAAAAACATAATTTCTTATTCTGAAAAATTATTGGATATCAACGATTACTGTTTTTTATACGGACCACCTGGCACTGGTAAAACGACGGTTCTAGCAGAATCCATTCAAAAGTGGAAAGCGCAAGGAAAATCGATTCTAGCTCTTGCTCCCACCAATTTTGCGACTGATTATCTGGTAGAAAAAACCGCAAGTATGGGGCTAAGGCCACTGCGTTTGGGAAATTCCGCAAAAATCAAAGAGTCCGTCCATGATTATTTATTGGATACCGCTCTTGAAGAATCCGAAGAACAAAAACAAATCAACATTTGGCGGAAAGAATGGCAAAACCTGAAAAAGAAAGCGTTCGCCTGGAAAAGAAATTTTGGTGCGGAAGAAAGAGAAGAAAGGAAACAACTCCAGAAAGAAGCAAAAGAACTTATTAAATTGATCGGCAGCTCCCAAAAAAGAGTGAAAGAAAGAATCATCGCAAACGCCGATCTGGTAGTATCGACGTTTCTAGGTGCTTGGAATTTTTTTGAGGAAGGTAAAAAGTTCGACATAGTAGTTGTAGACGAATCTACACAGGCTTGGGAAAGCGCCTGTTATATGGCAATCCTTATGGGAGAGACAATCATCTTCGCAGGTGATCCGAAACAGCTTCCTCCGACTTTCCTGGATGCAGATACTTCTCAAACAAAATCATTTCTGGAAAAAGGGATTGAAGGGGATGACGGGACAAGAACCGTATTTTTAGAAACACAATACCGGATGCATAATGATATTTTGACCTTTTCCAACCGGGAATTTTATGATTCCAAGGTGATCACAAGTGATACCCTCTCTCCTTCGGAGAGTTCAAATATCAAATCCGTCTTAGGCTCTGACAAAAATATTTTTTGGATTGATACAGCAGGCTCGGATGCATCGGAAGAAACCGGAGAAGAAGACGAATCCACATACAATACAACGGAAGCGGATTTGATTCTGGAACTTCTAAAAAATGATATCAACAAATCCTCCATTGCGATTCTTTCCCCTTATCGTGCGCAGATTGATTTGATCAAAGAGAAAATAAACAAGGAATTCACGAATATGGCAAACCTTCCTTTGGTTCAAACCATTGATTCTTTTCAAGGAAGGGAAGCTGACACAATCATTCTATCCTTTGTCAGGACGAACGAAGAGGGAGAAATAGGCTTTTTAAAAGACTACCGAAGACTTAATGTGGGGCTAACAAGAGCTAAATCAACTCTCATCCTGGTAGGAGACAGTGTCACTTTAAGTTCGGATAAAGTATACTCAAGATTATTTGAAACGGTTCAAATCATAGGGGAACATAGAACTATTTTTGAATTTTTATACTGATTCTGCTGATATAGATAATCGAAGCAAACGCTCCCGCAACCAAAAGCAGCAGATAAGATATGACTACAAACAACCATTGCAACCAAACAAAAGGAAATGATAGAAAAAAAAATGTCAGGGGCATGCCTAAAATGGTAAACGTAAAGCCAGCAAAATAAAAAAGCAGAAAATCATACTTCAACTTATACTTTGTAGCTAAAATAAAATGAACCAACCAATAAAAAGGAAAGACGGCCAAAGTAAGAACGGGATGAAAAAGTATAAAATAAAGCAACACAGTTTTACTCGGATATTTTTGTAATAAAAATTCTTTTTGAAATTAAAATTCCGATCAGAGGGCAAAAAAATAAAATCATCCAAAAGACAATTGCAGTTTGCAAGTGTAATGCAATACTTAGATAAAAACAGAAAGAACCGACAACTACCGAAAAAGGAAGAGCAAAGCAAAAAGAAGGAAAAAAGAAAAACCGTAAGTCGTATTTGGAAAGTTTTATAATTAAAAATAGAACAAAGTATGAAAGTAAAAAAACGAAAAAAGTAACATACGGAAGTAAAAGATAAATCCCGAACAATGCCATGGTTTCATTATGTGAAGAATTCATAAAACAACCCACTTTGAATCATCTAATGAATACATAAGGCGAAAGGCTCCGTCGGCACCGGGTGGAACATCTTCTATCTCTTCAAAATCGAAATCAACAACAGTCTCAGCATTTTCTTTTACGGAACTGGTTACTAAAATATCCCAAGCTTTTGCTGTGTCCTCTCCCAACTTGGAAGCCGCATTCACTTCAGATCCGAAAACATCAGTATCTCCGATCTTCAAAATCTTTCCGTATCCCAAACCAACGCATAACAGAATCTGTTCCTCAGCCAGCTTACCTTCGTTATACTTTTTTACGGTTTTCTGCATCTGGATGGCACACTGAATTGCCTTATTCGTATTTCGAAATAAAACCAAAAAGCTATCACCCTCGTCTTTCAATAAAATCCCATCGTATTCATCCAATACTGGAATTAGAATCCTTTGAGATTCATAGATTGTTTGCAAAAAATGAATAATCCCGAATTGGGCAACTCCACGGGAAAAACCAGACAGATCCGTAAACATTACACACCAAGTTTCACCAAAAAGATCCCAAATCCGATTGTCTATAATGGTTTGATTCGCACCTGATTTCAGTCTTTCTTCTAAAAGTTTTTCGAGTCTTTCTTCCGAGGCAGAAGTGGCAATAGTACGTTTTTGACCCATAATGTGAAACTATATCATTTCAAAATTTTAGATTGTCAAAGTAAATTTTTTATTAAAACTGAAGGCTGATAAATGGATCATCCGAAGCCAAAGACATTTGAAGAAGCTCTGGATCGAATCGCAGCCCTAGAAAAAGAAATTAGTAATAGTAAACTATTTCAGATTTCGGAAGAGCGATATCGCAAGATGTTCGAGCTTGATACGGACGCGATCGTTGTATTTGACCCAATCAGTGGTTTCTTTGTAGAAGCAAATCCGAGCGCATGTGATTTTTTCCGATATAATAAAAATGAATTACTCGGAATGACACCTTATAGCCTTAGTCCCGAATACCAACCGGATGGCCAACACTCAAAAGAAGCTGCCATGTTCTATATTATGGAAACGATCAAAACAGGTGCCTGCATCTTTGATTGGACACATAAGGATAAATTCGGTGAGGCCATTCCTTGCGAGATCCATACTATTGCTCTTCCTTATTTTGACGGTAGTTTGCATGTAAGAGGGCTGATTAAGGATAAAAGAAAAGTTTTGGAATTGGAAAAACAAATCATAAAAAACAAAGATTTGATTACCAGGATTACCGAAACCCTTCCGGGCATTTTATATATTTTAAATTTAGAAGAAAGCTCCTATACTTATTTTAATAATAATTTTGAAAACCTACTCGGCTATCAGGAAACTGAATTTTCTTCCTTCAATTCGACCGACTTGCTTAATTCCCATATCCATCCGGAAGATACGGACAATTTAAGAGAACATTTGCAAATCATATTAAACAATCCAAATATACATTCGAAAGAATTGGAATTCCGTTTAAGAAAAAAAACAGGCGAATATCTTTGGCTGCATACTTGGGAGACCGTTTTCAGATTAAACAAAACAACAGGGAAAGTGGAAGAAATTTTGGGAATCGCACAGGATGTAACGAAACTTAAACAACAGGAAATCTATCTAAAAGAAAACGATTTTCGTTTCAAAACTATAGCGGAACAAACAGGTCTCATCGTTTATGAATATGATATCCCGTCAGGAAAGATATACTGGGAAGGTGCCATTAAAGAAGTATTAGGTTATACAAAAATGGAATTCGATCCGGATATCTCCGGCTGGGAAAAATTAATCCACCCTGATGATCTTTTTCGGGTTCAGAAAAATCTTGAATCTTCCATTCAAAACGAGATCTCCTTTAAAGACACATATAGATTTAAAACCAAAGCCGGAAATTATATCGACATTAATGAAAGAGGTGTCTATGTAAAAGGAGATCATTTTCATTCTACCAGAATGTTCGGAGTTTTGGAAGACGTGACTGCCAAAAGATTAGCCGAAGAAGAAATAAGAAGGAGCGAAGAAAGATTCAGAATCGTTGCAGAACAAACCGGTCAAATGTTATATGAAGTCGATATGACCACTGAAAATATAATCTGGGCAGGTGCCATAACGAAAGTTACAGGGTATTCGGAGGAAGAATTTAAAGTTTTCAATCTGACAGAATGGTTCAATTCGATTCACCCGGATGAAAGAGAAAATTCCAAATTACTTTATGAATCGGCAAAAATCGGATCCGGAATATACAACGATATTTACCGTTTCCGCAGAAAAGACGGAAGCTATATCTATCTGGAAGACAGAGGAACTTTTCTAAAGAATGATTTCGGGAAAATCACTCATATGTTCGGAGTCATGGAAGATGTTAACGAAAAACGTCTTTATGAAGAAGAACTTAAATCGAGCGAAGAGAGATTTCGAACTTTTTATCAACTGACAAACGAACCTGTGCTAATCATTGATCCTTCCGACGGGAAAATTTTAGACACAAACCCAGCATTACATACGTTATTTGAGTTTGAAAAACACGAAATATTGGGATACTCCCTAGATAAATTGTTTTCCAGACCGTCACTCATCAAAGATCTTACTGTAAATCTTGATGATTCCGTAGTTCCTATTTCGGTCGAAGGAATTACAATAAACGGCAAAAGGATTCCCCTGCTCGTTTCAGGCAGGCTTTTTATTATAGGAAAACAGGAAAGATTTCTACTTTCCGTATTGGATCTTTCTTCACTGAAGGAAGCGGAAACACTTAGGCGCGCGATACAAGACATTGAAGAGAGGAACCGTTTGATCCAAGATCAGAAAGCAGAACTCGAATTTGCAATCGATACTTTGAAAAAGACTCAAAACAAATTGATACTCTCCGAAAAGATGGCATCTCTTGGACAATTGATTGCGGGTATTGCACATGAAATCAACAATCCTATCGGAGCGATGAAAGCCTCTAGCGAGCTCATCCAAGATAGCTTGGAAAATCTTCAGTCCAATTTACATCACTTCATTCAATTATTCAAAGCTTCACCGGAAAATATATTGGAAGAAGTGAAGGAATGGATTCAAGTTTCATCTCGTCTGGATAATATGCGGCATGGGATGGAAGCGCGTAAGCTCAAAAAAAACCTAACGGAAGAATTGAATCTCTTAAATGTAAAAAATCCTTCTTATATCGCCGATGAAATTGTTGATATGGGCATTCAGGACAGTCTGGATCAAATCAAATCATTTACGAAGTATCAGGATTTTTACGAGATTTTTACCTTTGGAATGTATCATATACGGTCTTTTCAACATTTGAATTCCATTCGGGAGTCCATAGGTCGCATTGCAAAGATCGTATATGCTTTAAAAAACTTTTCTCACATTGATATTTCAGGAATGAAAACACTTACAAATATTGTAAAAAACCTGGAAACAGTATTAACAATCCATCAAAACCAATTGAAAAAAGGAATAGAAGTCATTAAAGAATTCGAAGATTGTCCGGATATTCCATGTTATGCGGATGACTTGATGCAAGCTTGGACAAATCTCATCTTCAACGCGATCCAGGCGATGAATTACAAAGGAACCTTGACGATTAAAATCAAAAATATGGAAAACTATATTACTGTTTCCATAAAAGATACCGGGTTCGGGATTCCGCTTGAAATACAACCCCGCATCTTCGAGCCATTTTTCACAACAAAGGCACCCGGAGAAGGAAGCGGGCTCGGGCTCGATATCGTCAAAAGAGTAATAGAAAAACACGAAGGAGAAATTCGTTTTCTCACTTCCAAAAACGGAACTGAGTTTCAAATCTTCCTTCCTAAATAAAAAGCCCAAGGGAAACCTCGGGCTTTTCTAAAAACGGAATTTTGAATGATTCGTTTAGTTTTGTTTCAGAATGTTTTTATTCACGTATTCGGCTTCTTCCAAACCTTTAGTAAGTTCCGCCAAAGGAATTTTATCCTTCGGAAGATCTTTCAAAGTTCCATACTCATAACCTTTCGGATAATGTTCTTTATCGCTCGGGTCGTAGAAAAATTTGTAATCTTTCACAAGGTTTTTAGAATAACGCCATACGCTTTGCTCCGGATCCTGGTTCACTATGAAACATTTCGGGCTCATATAACCGTCGTTTTTTGCAGTTTGCACACGGATAAAGTATCTTGGGGCCCATACGTTATGGTTTCTGTTTTCAAAAACTTTTACAACGGTTCCTACTGGAACAAATTCAACCACATTGGATTTATCATCCGCTTCCGCATACAACGGAACCGTAAAATCCAGTGTTGCTTTATTTGTTTTTGCATCGCAAAGCTTATGCCAAGCGACCTGCGCATTATGAGAACAATTTACAAAAGCTGCTAAACCGAGAATACTAATTAGGATTGTCTTTTTCATATTCATTTACCTATTGATTGTGGTGTAGACATTCGTCTAACCTTGGATCGCCGACCGGAATCAAACTGTGTTTTTCCAATTTTTTAAAGACAAAAAGTCCGAAAAGTCCGATCGTTCCGATGGTTGCTCCCAGAGCCAATCCGAAGTGAACGAATGAGAATTTTTCAAAACTGGCAGGGAAAACCAACCAGAATAATTCAAAAAATTGAACTGCGAAAATCCAGATCGCCATCTTCCATAGAAAATCCAAATCACGTTTGTTAGGACGGTTCAAAAGTAGTAAGAATGGAATTACAAATTTTACAAAAGGAAGTAAAAGAGTACTATATCCCCATCCGCCAGTGAGTCTCATCTCATAGAAAAAAGTTTCTTCCGGGATGTTTGCATACCAGATCAGCATAAATTGAGAAAATCCTACATAAGCCCAGAAAGTAGTCATACCAAGTAGAAATTTTGCAATATCATGGTAATGGTTTTCATTCACAGCTCCTCCATAGAAGCCGTTCTTTTTCAAAATCGCAATTACCAGCAAGTAGGAAGCAAGACTGGTTTGGAAAGCACCTGCAAATGTATAAACCCCGAACATAGTGGAAAACCAGTGAGGAGAAAGGGACATGAGAAGATCAAATGCAAACAAACACCAGGAAAGTGCAAAGAAAATAATGAACCCGCCGGAAAACTTGGCAAGTGTCTTTGTAGTTCCGACTTCTTTGTCTTTATCTTGTCCGACAGATTTGCTATGAAAGATATAAGCAAACACTGTCCATACGATTAGAAAAAGAACAATCCGAATGATAAACGCAGTCGGATTCAAATATCCGCTTTTGTGATGAATCAAATGGTCTTTTTCACGAACCGTAGCATCCGCCCATTCATACAGATCATGCATTCCGAAAAGAACACCGATGAGAAGAACTCCCAAGACCGGTACGAATAATCCGTAAGTTTCGAAAAGACGTCTTACCGTCACAGACCATTGAGATCCTGTTAGATGTTGGATCGCCGTAAAGAAGATCCCGGTAATAGCAAGTCCTGCAACAAAATAAATTGCTACGAGAAGTGCGTGATAACCCAGGTTAGTATGGTGAAAATGACCTGCTTCATCCATATGACGGGATGTTTCATGACCATAACCAAGAAAGGATACAAGTAGACTCACTACCCCGATTCCAATCATTGCGATCAAAGCGTTTCGCAAATTGGCAGGGAGCTTGAATTGTAAAAGTTTTTCGTCTAGTTTAGCTGTTTTGTGTGCGCTCATCGTTTCCCCTAGTTTGCCTGGCTCAGCTTTTGATTCTTGGCTTCGAACTCTTGCAATTTACGAATGTAAGCAATGAGTTTCCAACGATCTTCCGGTTCGATTTGGAAAGCATAACTTCCCATAAGACCACGACCCATAGTGATGATATGATAAATTTGTCCGTCAGACCAGGAACGAATTTTATCCGAAGTTACAGGAGGAGGAGATTGAGCAAACCTTGGATAAGGACCAACTACGTTTCCGTTACCTGCCCCTCGAACCCCGTGGCAAGGAGAACAGTAGGTTTGGTATCTCTTTTCACCTAACATCAAATCACCTAAATTCGCTTTTGCGATCGGGTTTTTCAATCCTTTGTCGGGGTTCGTAAGATTGTCCGGAGTTGCGACAGCAGTATAAGGATAAGGGAAATATCCTACAGGAATCGCGCCTTTGGGAGGAATACGGGATGCCGCTCCGTTTCTGGAAAACGAATCCGCTTCTTGGGATTCTCTTGCAGGAGAATCATACATATTGGGAAAATATTCCCAAACTGGTGTCTTGTATTCGCAGTTCGCTAAAGAAAGAAGTGCTAATGCGAATAACAAACGTACAATGATATTTTTCATCTATTTGTTCTCCGATTTTACAACAGTCACTTCCGTGCCGCCGAGCCCTTTGATAAAGGACACAACTTCCGATTCATTATAACCCTTTGCATGTTTCGGAATCCAAAGTGCAAATTTATGAGAAGTGATGTCTTTATGAAGAATTCTTCTATTTGCCTTAGGAAGACCCGAAAGAAAAAAGAGTGCCACAACGGTGTAGATACCTGCTGCGAAAACGGTTAATTCGAAAATGATGGGAACATAGGCAAACCATGCATTCAAAGACTTACCGGCGATATTCAAAGGCCAGTCGTGTGCGTGCGTTAGGTATTGAAATAAAATACCGATCGTGCATCCGAAAATCCCCGCAAAAAAAGTGATCCAAGGAAGTCCTGATCTAGGTGTTCCCATAGCTTCGTCTATTCCGTGAACAGGATAAGGAAGCAGGCAATCAAAACCTTCGTAGTTTTTTTCCTTGGTTTTTTCCGCTGCATGAATGATCGCATCGGGAGTGTCGAAGAGGCCGAAAACCCCTTCGTCCATCTCTTTATATTTATGAAATTGTTCTAGTTTAGGAAGATACATATTAGTGATGTGCTCCTTCTTTTGCAGGCATAACCGTTTTTACTTCCGCAATCGCAATCACCGGCATGATTCGGCACCACATCAGAAATAATGTGAAGAAGATACCGAAAGTTCCGATTAACATTGCATAGTCGAAAAGAGTCGGAGTATACATTGCCCAACTGGACGGTAAAAAGTCGCGGTTGAGTGTCATCATGATCACGAATCTTTCAAACCACATCCCCACGTTTACTACAAGAGATGCGATAAACATCACAGGGATATTGTAACGGAGTTTTCTGAACCAGAACACTTGCGGACTGAGAACGTTACAGGAAATCATAATGAAGTATGCCCAACCGTAAGGACCGAACGCTCTGTTCCAGAAAGCAAATCCTTCGTATTCGTTACCGGAATACCAAGCGATGAAAAACTCTGTTCCGTAAGCAAGACCTACGATCAGACCGGTAACCATCATGATTTTGTTCATGTTGTCCAAGTGTTTTCCGGTGATGTAGTTCTTAAGATTGAACACTTCCCGAGCGATTACCATGAGAGTTACCACCATGGCAAAACCGGAAAAGATCGCACCGGCAACAAAGTACGGTGGGAAGATGGTAGTATGCCAACCAGGCAAAATGGAAACTGCGAAGTCAAAAGATACGATTGTGTGAACCGAGAGAACGAGAGGAGTGGAAAGTGCCGCAAGTACCATACATACGATTTCCATATGAGACCAAGCGCGAGCCGAACCTACCCAACCGAAAGAAAGAACATTATAAAGAGCCTTTCTCCAGGTTTCAGTTGCTCTATCTCTGAGAGAAGCAAGGTCGGGAATGAGTCCGATGTACCAGAACACCACTGAGATGGAAAGGTAAGTCGAAACTGCAAATGTATCCCAAATCAGAGGAGACCGGAAGTTCACCCAAAGAGGTCCTCTTTCATTCGGATAAGGGAAAAGCCAGAATCCTACCCAAGGACGACCTACGTGAAGAATCAAGTTGGATGCGGCAACAAGAACGGCAAAAATCGTCATCGCTTCCGCAGCTCTGTTGATCCCTGTTCTCCAACCTTGGCGGAAAAGGAATAATACCGCAGAAATCAAAGTTCCTGCGTGACCGATACCAATCCAGAATACGAAGTTTACTACAAAAAATCCCCAACCAACCGGGTTGTTGATCCCGAGCAGGTAAAGACCTTCATAAAATAAATAACCGATGATGGCAACGTCGATGAGTGTGATCGTTGCTACCAAAGAGAAAGTATTCCACCACAGTTTTGTGGGGAAATCTTCACTTGGTTTGGCGATATCAGATGTTACATCTTTGATACTTTTCCCGCCTGTCACCAGGTCGGGGATGTCCAATTTATCTCGAACTGCTTGTGCTATTGACATAAACGCTCGTGCTCCCTAAACGTTGTTACGAACTCGAGTCAGGTAGCTGACCGCAGGTCCAATGTTCAAATACTCCAAGAGTTTATAAGATCTTGGGTCTTTTAATAATTTCGCGACTCTTGATTCCGGATCGTTTACGTTACCGAAAACAATGGAATCCGATGGACAAGACTGCTCACAGGCGCAGGATGCCTCCCCGTCTCGGAGAGTTCGCCCTTCGTTTTTGGCTTGGATTTTGGCTTCTGCTACACGTGAAGAGCAGAAGTTACATTTTTCCATAACACCACGAGAACGAACCGTAAGTTCCGGGTTCAAACCTAGGTTACGCGGAGGAGTTGCTTTGAAAGTGTAAGTACTTTCTCCCAGAAGATTGTGTTCATTCCAGTGTTCCAACCAATTGAAACGACGAACCTTATACGGACAGTTGTTAGAGCAGTAACGAGTTCCCACACAACGGTTGTAAACCATGTCGTTGACTCCTTCCGAACTATGAATTGTTGCAGCCACAGGACAAACAGTCTCACAAGGAGCGTTGTCACAATGTTGGCACATCAAAGGTTGGTGAGCAATTTCGATGGACTCAGGTATTTCCGGGTCACCGATATAATAACGGTCAATACGAAGCCAATGCATCTCGCGACCCATTCTGACTTCATCTCTTCCTACCATAGGAACGTTGTTTTCAATGCTACATGCAACTACGCAAGAACCGCATCCTGTACAGGAAGTAAGATCCACTGCCATTCCCCATTTGTATCCTGGGTATTGGAATTGGCTTCCCGGTTGGTCGGCAGGAGCATTTGCCCCTTGAGCACGAACCAACTTTCCATCAATTAAGATTTTTGGAATCTCCGGCTCAGGGATATTAGCTGACGGGTTCTTATCATAATCCTGGATTTTAGCGGAAATGATAAGAGGTCTTTCTTTCCACTCAACTCCCATCATCACACCGGGAGACATCATATGGTGGTCCTGAGTGGTAGCGAGTTTGTATTTTTTGCCGGTAGGTTCAACGGATACCGAAAGTCCTGAGTAAACGATTCCGTCTTTGGTGATAGGTGCAAGAACACTTGCATTTTTACCTACACCATTTCCGATTTCGCCTACTGCAGTGCGTCCGTAACCGATTGCGATCCCCACTGCTTCCGGGTGAAGACCAGGTTGAACGAGTGCAGGCAATTCGAAGGACTTGTCACCTACGGTCACTTTCACTACGTCATTCAGTTTGATACCCGAAGAACGTGAAAATTGAGGACTGATGGCAACATAATTGTCCCAAGTGACTTTGGAAACCGGATCAGGAAGTTCTTGCAGTTGGGAGTTGTTGGCACGAGCCCCGTCTTTTACCGCAGAACTCGTGTATAACGAAAGTGTCAGACCGGACTTGGAAGCCGTGAGTGGAGCAATTGTTCCTCTAAACCCACGAGCACCTTTGTCGGCTTTGCGATTTCCCGCAGTATTGTAGATTCCGCTGCGAAGCAATTCTTCCCAGTTTGTTTTTTTAGAATACTTTGTTTTGAGGTAATCGTAATAAGAAGAAACACCGAGTAAACTTCCGCCGGCCCAAGCGATCAAAGAATCTTCAAAAGACCTTGAACTGAACAGAGGGCGAATGGTAGGTTGTTGGATCGTTGCGATTCCTGAGAAAGGTTCGGCATCTCCCCAAGACTCAAGGAAGTGGGAAACGGGAGCCAACCAATTGGAAGCAAGTGCCGTTTCATCCACACGGTCGCTGAGTGTTACGATTTGTGCCGCTTGGTGAAGTAGGTTTTTCCACTCTTCTCCGTTCGGAGCAGTATAAACCGGGTTGAATCCGTAGAGGAAAACCACACCTACTTTACCGTCTTTCAAATCTTTTGCAAGAGTGGAAAGGTTTGCATAATAGTCAGTGCGCCCGTTTTTACGAACACTTGTGGAATCGATCGTCTTACCGTCGTTACCAAGTGCGCTATTGAGCATGTTCACTGCAATTTGTAAATCAACAGCATCGGCAGTTTCCGCGCTGGATCCGCCGGCAACAACCAAGGATTCCCCCTTGGCACTTGCAAGTGCAGTCGCGGTTTTTATAATTAATTCTTTCGGGATTCCAAGCTCGGATGCAGTCTTGGCCAGATCGAGACCTGCAACACCTGAGATTCCACCCACACCTAAATCGGAAAGTGCTTTAGCAACTGCTAAAGCAAACTTTCTTTGATCACCGGGCTTTAATGGAACTCTTTGATCTGCATTGGTTCCCGTCATCGTAGGATGAGTTTCCGCAGCGATGAACTTGTTGAAATCCTTGGATTTTTGTTTAACGAGGTCTCTTCTTTTTGCGAAGTCTTTTTGGAATTCTACGGAAGAAAGCCATTCCCCAAGAAAATCACAATCAATTGATAAGATCACTTTTGCTTTGTCGAAATGGTAGTTCGGAAGAACAGCTTTTCCGTAGGACTTTTCCTGTGCGATTGTAATCGCATCTTCCGAAGTTCCAAGTAGAATTTCATAATGTTTTCCGCCACCAACCGACCGGAGGAAATCGTTTACTATTTCCTGAGAAGAGGAAGATGGAAGAGGTTTTGTTACGATTACCGTCTTGCCTTTATTAGCGGAAAGTGTTTCTTTTACATCCTTGTCAATTACAAACCAGTCGGATGCTTTTGCTTTCCCTTCGATGATTTGAACAGGCTCTTTTGCTCTGTCGGAATCATAAAGATCGAAGATCGCTGCTTGCCCGGATGCACAAAGTGCACCTTGGGAAACAGGGTGGTTCGGATTTCCTTCCAATTTCAAAGGACGTCCGTCTCGGGCCTTTACTAAAATCCCGCATCCCGCACCACACTCTCCGCAAACGGAAGCGTAATGATAGGACTTGCCATGTTTTAAGAAATCGTACTGTTCGATTTCGTCATTTTCGTTTTTGAAAGTAAGATTTACGTAAGGTAGAATCTTTTCTTGCGGTTTAGGGATACAACCTACCGTTGTCATCACAACGGAAGCTCCCATAAACTTAAGGAAAGTTTTGCGATCGAAATCGCCTTTTTTGATTCTTGCGATCAAAGGATCCGGAGATGTGTAAAATTCTTGTTTACGAAGCTGCGATTCTTCTTTGGATCCGCGGAGTTCGTAAGACTGCCAGTGGGCTTTTTTCTCTTTTTGGAAAGTATCATCTTTCATCATATATATTCTCTTAAGTCCTCCGGATTACCTGTGACAAGTAGAACAATCGTTTGGTGCATTGTTTTCTCTGTGGCAATCCACGCAGAAACCCATGTTTAACGATTTGGTTTGTTTGACCTTTACCATCTCGGCTACGTTTCCGTGGCAAGTGGAACAATCCACTCCCCTTTGCACGTGACGCGAGTGATTGAAAAAAACAAAATCTGGTTGGTCATGAATGCGAACCCAGGGAACGGGTGTTTTGTTGTCAAATTGTTGATTTAACCATTTAACATGTTCTTGTTTACCAGCAACGTTTCCGTATGCACCACCGTGACAATTCATACAAGTGGAGCTAGGTGGTATTGTCGCATGGGCAGATGTCTCTACACCAATATGGCAATACTTACAATCTATCTTGTTGTCGCCCGCATGAATTTTGTGGTTAAAAGGGATGGGTTGATCCGGAGAGTAACCCACATAACGGCTTGGTGAAAAAATCAAATATGCGACCGCGGCAATTGCT
This sequence comes from Leptospira ilyithenensis, assembly GCF_004771005.1. Taxonomy (GTDB): domain Bacteria; phylum Spirochaetota; class Leptospiria; order Leptospirales; family Leptospiraceae; genus Leptospira_A; species Leptospira_A ilyithenensis. The sequence continues at coordinate 137,194 of NZ_RQHV01000036.1, read as the reverse complement.
ACGATCGGCACAGAGATCTTGAGTATTTTTATGTTCATTCGAAGAAATCCTGAGCCCGTTTACACTGTCTTCTGACAAGGAAAGGTAAAATAAGAAAAAAAGCAAGTATGTATGGGTTTTCTGAGCAGAAAAAACTAATAAGGAGACATAACTAAAAATCTTTATGATTGATCGTAATTGATTCTTATTCTCAAGTAGATATTTTCGTTCAATTGAGTTTAGAAAATTACTATATTATAAACTTTGAAAATTAAGTAAAACTACTAAAAATATTGCCTCAAATCGGATTCATTCTACGGGAATTTTGAATCTTTGGGTTACAACCCGAAGGGTTTCCGCCGTATGAGACAGGTTCTTAGAAGAAGATGCCACCTGTTCCGAACCGGAAGCTATGTGCGTTGTCTCATTATTGATCCCTGTCACGGATAAAGAGATCTGTTGCATTGCCTTTTTTTGTTCTTCCATGGAGTTTCGAAGGAAGTCAGACTCTCTTCCCACCTCTTCCGATCTCTCATCAACCTCCCGGTTGTAACTCAATTGGGACTGAGTAGCATCATAAAGCCGCTTCATCACTGTCTCTACCTGGCCGATCTCTTTTATAATATGGTTGAGTAAATCCACGGAAGACCGAATCCCTTTCGCACCCGCTTCCAAATCCTGACTGTTTTTTCCGATCATGTCTTCAATGGATTGAATGGAATGGGCAGTCTTGTCGGAAAGTTTTGAAATCTCTTCTGCTACGACGGCAAACCCACGTCCTGCTTCCCCCGCTCTAGCAGCTTCAATCGCTGCATTCAATGCAAGTAGACTTGTCTGTTCCGAGATCTCATCAATGATTCCTATCACTTCTCTCATCTCCGTGGAAGACTCGAGGATAAGAGCGATCATGTCTCTCATTTGATTCAAAGACTCACCGCCCAACTTTGCTTGTTTGGTGATGTTTTCCGTGTTGGAAAGTGCGGATTCTGTATCTTTCCCGATCTGTTTCGCACCTTGTGACAGCTCCATGATTTTTTCGTGAAACTCTTGTATGTTGGTGTGCTGTTTCACCGAAGAAGCGGCAGTGCTTTCCATGCTGGACAAAACTTCTTCCGTGGTTGCGGAAATTTCTTCGGAAGAAGAAGCAGTGCTTTGCGCCATCTCGGAAAAAGAATAGGAAGAAAGATTTAACTCTTCCGAAGAAGAAGCGATTTCCTCCGAAACCGTTTGTATCTCCCGGATGGAAATGCGGATACTTTTGATAAAACGGTTGAGTGACATACTCATCCTTCCGATTTCATCATTGTAAGCAGGCTTTAAATCTTCAGTCAAATCCCCTGCTGCCATTTTTTCCAAAACTTTTCCGGATTCTTCCAAGGGCTTCAGTCTTTTGTTCAGTAAAATAAAAATTCCGAAGATCACAATCACTGTGCACAAAGATGCCACAATGGCTGCATAAATTGCAACTTTCGCAAATTCGCTTTTGATTTCCGATTTGGGAAGTATTACACCTATGATGGTCCGCCATTCCTCCAAACGATGAATCAACATCATACGATCCGATCCTTGAAATTCATAATGGATAAATTCACCGGACTTTGCCGCAAGCATCTCTTGGCCGAATGGAACTTTCTTTAAATCCAATTTTAAGATCTGCGATTTTTGAGGATGGGCGAATACCATTCCTTCCAGAGTCATTGCGGAAACATAACCGGAAATTCCAACATGCACTCCTTCCACCATTCTTTTGGAAACTTCTTCCAAGTTCAGAGCAATCCAAAGAACTCCCACAACTTGGTTTCCTTTTTTGACAGGAACGGAAATCAAACTGACAGGCAATCCTGTGATAGGTGACTCATGTACAAAACCTACGGATATTTCTCCTTTCAATGCCTGATCTATGTTCACTCCTGTCTGTTCCTTTTTCAACTGAAAGCCGATCGACCTGGGAATTCCTGCGGCGAACACTCGAGCGTTGTATTCGGGGAGGGATAAGAAGATATTTTCATATTCTCCTTTGGAATCATTTACGATTTCTACGAATTGTTTTGTAACGGCTGTTCCGTTTAAAGTCTTAAGGCCGTCCAATACTTCATTTTGTTTTGCCAACATTCCCGCTATACGCAATTGGGATTGGTAATAGGAGGCGAGTTCCGAGCCGGCACTCTTGCCCGCATTTCTCATTTCTCCCATATACACTTTTACAAGCATACTCCAGGAAAGATACAGAATCAGGCCTGAGACGATTAAGGCCAAAAAGACAATTGATAGGAAGGTATAAATGCCGAGTATATGTTTCAGACTTTTCATAGTTTAGATTTTTTTATAGGATACATTCAGTACGGGTATGAGACGAAAAAAATCTCATGTAACGAGTGCAAATTCTCATTATACATAAGCAAGTGATTAATTCAAATATCCAAAATGGTCATTTATGACAAAATAAAGTTCGTTAGTGTTCTTATGAATCAATGGACGTGGAGAGTATGTCATTTTGGATATAAACGAAGAAGGGATTGGAGCAAAAAAAAAGGCCCTGATTTACACCAAAGGGCCCTAAAAACCAGACTTACACAATTTAGCCTAGTTTATGTTTCGTGAATTTTGCTGTTTTCCCTGAGCCTTTTTAAGCCAAATCAGAGAAATTTTCTTGGTAACGAGGTGCCTCGATTCTTTTTTCAGGAAAGCGACCGTGGGAGTGGCCACTTTGTAAGATTCTTTCTCCAAAATGGGCTCAATCGTATACCTTTTCCCGGCTGTTTCCTGGAGCGCGCTCAAGAACTCGGTGGGAACTACAACCAAACGTTTTTCCCTTCCTTCCCAAGCTTTTTCAATCTTTCCTGAATCATAGATATTACGGAACAATCGGTTGGAATAGAACGCATAAGATCTTTTGGAATGGGAAATGCGATAGGTATACAAAATCGGCTCTTCCGGTTCCAGTTTTTGAATTTCCTTACCGAAAAGATGGGAAGGCTGGTAACTTGTAAGAAGCGGATAATATACCAAACTGATTGCTCCCAAAAAGAGAGAAGCACCCGTAGTGGTCACAAGAATTTCCAAAGGTAAAATTTGTGCGGAGATCAAGATAAATGCAATTCCCACAAATGCAAAAACATAATACAGAACCCCTACTTCATTCACAAACAAAGGGAGTAAAAGGTAAGAGACCAGATAAACGATCCCCGCGATCAGAAAGGAAGGGCGGATTCGTTTCGCGGAAGAAGTGAATAAACTCTCTTCCGAAATTTTACCGAAATAAAGCGCTCCCGCCGGTAAGATCCAATAGATGTACTGAGGCAGAGGAAAACGGGAAAAGGATATTAAAAATAAAAACAAAAAGAGCCAGAAGGGAATCACGAAATCTTCCCCTTTGTATTCATTGTCTTTGATCTTTCTAAGTATCTCTTTCCAGCCGACCGATTTAAAGTATTTATAAGACCGAAACACTACATACAAAAATAGAGGAATAACCCCGCTAAAGAACGCCCAAGCGAAACTTTTGTAAAAGTAAAACGGATCAAACTTCACATCATACATATCTTTGTAAAATCGCCCGAAGGATTGAATCCATAAAAAGAAAGTGGGACCGTACGAATTGTACTCCCTGTAGAGATGAAAGCACCAGAATAACGGAAGAGAAGCCAAAACAAATATCCCTGTAATAGGTCTCATCTCCCAAAGCAATTTCCAATCCCTACGGAAAAGAATGTCGCCTCCGATGGACAATGCAGGGATCACGACACTGATGGGGCCTTTTGTGACAAATCCCATAGACATCATAAGGTACATCAGATAATAATAACGAGTGTCTTTCTTTCTTCCCAAATAATAAAAATGATAAGTGAACGCTAAGTAGGCAGTCAGATAAACATCAATTTTAGGATCGACCACCATCGCAAAAAAGCCGGGGGCAAGCAAATAAGCAAGTGAAGACAGGTATGCCTGTCTTTCTTTTCCCCAAACCAGCATGGAAATGCGAAAAATGGAATATACTGATAATAGACTGAGAAATAATGCAGGCAGCCTGAATGTGATGTTGTTTATACCAAATAACGAATACGATGTGGCAATCGTCCAAAAGGTAAAAATAGGTTTGTCCAGATATTTTCTACCGTTGTCAATGATGGTAAAAAACTCTCCCGACAAATTCATTTCACGTGCAATTTCCGCATACTGGGAAGAATCGATATCGATTACGTCCAAAGGGAGAGTACATAAAATCGGGATGGATGCGATTAAGATTAAAATTCTAAAAAATAGTCTTTCTGTAGTGGTCATCTTTACTCAAGTGTTCCTATTTGAATCACGCATTCTCCGAAACCCTGGCAGGAGGTAGGTTCTTGCTCGAAACATTGCAAAATCTCACTATTATAAGTCGTGCATCCGTTCAGACAGGACGTGTGGCCTGTTTTGATCGCTTCAGGCGCAAGCTCAATCTTCATCACTTTCTGCGTGCAGGATACAAACTGATCACAGGCTGCGATGCATTTTTTCTCAATCACATCCTGGCAAGACGTAAAGAATCCCAGATGCAATAAAATTATAAATAAACCTAATTTTCTCATTTTAATCCTAAATACTCCTAAGAAATAATTATGACTGACTGATTGGTCAAGTTCCTATTTGAGCTTGTCCAATTCGTGCCCCAAAATTTCATTGAAATTTGAACATAGTCCATAAGGGGAAATTTATGAAATCAGTCCATAATAATATAAAAAAATGGGTTTTATCACTTCTAATCCCAATTACAATATTGGCTACTGATTTAGGTTTCAGATTCGAAATTGTTAAGGGACTTGAACTTAACCAGTTACTTTTTTATTTTGCTTCTATCCTTTTTTCCCTACTTCTATATGGCTTTTTTCTTATTAGTTTACTCAACCTATATAGAATCAAACCCATATATGAATTTTTGGTAATTATCATTTCCGCTTTCTATACAATTGCTCTAATCGGATCTTACGGTTATTTCCAATACTCTGGGATCATGCCCAATTTTTTCGTTTTTTCTTTCATCTTCCAGGAGCCCTATAATAGCTGGACCTTGTTCCGTGCGGGGCTTTCCTTCGTTTCCATTCTTTTTTTTGTGATCGTATTTTTTGTTTTTTATTATTCCTTACGTTCTACTACCCGCCGGGAAAAATTTCGTTTTTTCAAATGGACCTACCCAGCAGTCACTTTATCCGTTATCTTACTTAATTTATTTTTTCATAATAATTCACGATTCAATGACCAGATTTTTGTAGCAGATACAAATTCGGTAGTATTCATAAATCGGAATGTATACAATCTACTTACCGGTGATAGACTTGGTTCTGCAGGATTACAATCCAGAAACAAACCTAAACTTGAAACTTTAGCTAACAAAACAAAGGTGAACGTACTATTGATCGTAGCGGAAAGCTTACGTAGAAAAAGTATGAGTTTGTACGGATATAACAGAGATACTACCCCCTATTTAAGTCGTTGTTTTTCATCCGCTAGCAAAGGTGATAAAATCCTATTTAAAAACAGTTTTTCCAACTCCAGTTCCACATTGATTTCCGTTCCGAGCATATTATCCGGAATTTCTCCGGAACAACCTGTCTCTTTGACTCACAGTTCTCCTTTGTTTTGGGAGTATGGTAAAGCTGTGAATCTATCCACATTTTTTATCTCCAGCCATAGCTTTCGTTGGAACAACTTTGAAGGTTTTTTTAAAAACGCAGGGATAGATTATCTTTGGAATAAAGAAACCAGCGGAAACTCTACGTTCAACGATATTGGAATTGATGACAGAAAAACAGTAAAGGAATTCAAAAGACATGTGTCTCTGTTGAAAAAGGAAGGCAATTCCTTTGCGGGAGTTTTGCATTTCAATACAAATCATTTTCCCTACTTTATCCCGAAAGAATATGAGTTTTTGCCCGTTGGCAAGGACATACTTGCACCGTATGACAATTCCGTAAGATATCTGGACTCACTTCTGGAAGATGTGTTTGAATTTTTAGAAAAGGAAAATTTAAAAGAGAACACTCTTGTTATCTTTACATCCGATCACGGAGAAACAATATTCGAACACGGATACATCGGGCACGTGGAGAGCAATCATATTGAAACCGTATCCATTCCTATGTTTTTCTATATTCCCAAATCACTCAGGTCGCAAACACGAGATCAAATTTTAAAAATCAATCAAGATAGGAATGTTGAAAATATAGATATCATTCCCACTATCATCGACTTTCTAGGCATAAGAGAAAGAAAGGATATAGCTCCCTATCAGGCAAAACTCGAAGGAAGATCCCTTTTGACCAAGATTCCTACCGATAGAAAAATCTTTATCGCAAATAATAACGAAACATCGCTTTACCGTGTGGGACTCAGCTTCATATACAAAAACTTGCACTATATGTTGAGATTGAACAAAACTTCTCCTACGGAAGAGTTGTTTGAGTATACGAATGATGGAAACGAAACTGAAAATCTCTGGCCGAAACTTAGCGAAGCAAAAAGGAAAGAGTACCGCATTCTCCTAAAAGACTGCAATCTATGTTCCGATCTCTATTCTACGGCAGACATCTCTTTATGAATGACTTTATCCAATTCTTTGTCTGTGGGAAAAATCAAATTTTGATTTAAAAGGTCGTAACTCAAATTCAAGAAAGCTCTTGCTTTGATTCCCAAATCATCGCATGGCAAGTGATTGATTTTACAAATATCTTTTTTCTCACGGGGAGGATTGGTATCGTAGGCAAAATCTTCTTTTCCGTCGAAAAATCGCGCGTAAAAAATATTTTCCTGTATCCAACCGAATAAATTCCCGTAAGCATAATAAGCGGATTTAGAACGGTCTTTCGCAAGCAGATTTCTACCCATTGCCGAGAAATACGTCTCCTTTCCCACCAAACCAAGGATAGTTGGAATCACATCCAATTGGGATCCGATGGATTCGTCTATACCTGGCTTCACTCTACCTGGTGCATAAATCAAAAAAGGAACTCTTCTATCGTCGTAATAATCCAGATATCTGTGATGGGTATGATCCGCAACGAACACAAAAACGGTATTGGAAAAATACGGAGACGCTTCCGCTTTTTTCATAAACCGATCCACCGCATAATCCGCATAATGATACACATTTAAAAAATCAGAGTCTCTCGTATCCGAATTGAAAATATTAAAAGATTCATGAGGAGTTCTGTAAGGGTAATGCGTGGTCAAAGTCAATGCCACACCCAAGAAAGGTTTTTTGGAAGATGATATCTTTTCATGAAGTATAGTTAGAACGTCTTCATCGTCATATCCCCAACTTCCCAATTTGAATCGATTTAGTTTGACGATTTCCTTTTCGCCGTTGACATCTTTGAAACCCCAATGAGGCATCAGAGTATTTTTATTGTCGAAATTCAAATCCCCACCGGTGACAAAAAAAGTATTATAGCCCATCTTCCCGAAAATACTTCCGAGGCCGGAAAAATTTCCAAGTACCTGATGGGTTCGAACTACAGTGAGTCCGGGTCTGTCGGGTATTCCCGTCAGGATGGACATCATTCCGTTTGTAGTCCTTCCTCCGGAGGCCATAAAATGATTGAAAAACCTGCCCTTCCTTACCAACTGATTGAAATTAGGTGCTACTTCCTTTCCGTCAACCAAACCGTCGGAGATCGGTCGGATGAATTTGCCCGTCCAGTTTTCCAATAAAATCAACACAACGTTGGGGGGAGTTCCTTTGTTTGTTTCCTTTTGCAGACGAAGAAGAGGATAACGATCGCTAATGAATTCAGCGCCTTCATAAGAGATTTCTTTTCTCACCACTTCAATGTATTCTTTGGAATCCATTCTGAGAAAACCTGGAATGGATTGGCTTTTTAAATCCATCACCGATGTGAAAACACCGTTGAGCGCCAGGTTATTTGCAAATGTATTTCCGGAAACAATCGCATTGGTAGCTCGTATAGGAGAAGTCTGAAGCCCTCCCCTGATGCCTATGATCACAACGGCAAGTATCAAAACAAATTGAATGAGCTCTTGTTTCCAAGAAAGTTCGGCATACCGGTAAGGATTGAATTTTTTAAAAATCCAAGTGGAGACCGGCAGAAAAACAGCCAAAAAGAATAAAGTGCCGATTGAGAGATACGGATTTTGTTCAAATGCGGACTTGAGCAAAACTCCCAAATCTTTGCCGAGAAAAACAAAACCTTCGTAACCGATATGTTTGTTTGCATTCTCATAATAAATGATATCCGCAACCAAATGAGAGATCATCCATAAACTGAGTATAATAGGAGTATAACCCCAAAAGAAACGGTAGGGGGAATATCTATTTAAAAAAGGAACGGCCGATAAAACTGCAAATAGTCCAAGAACCATTGAGATCGTTGCCAGGTCGAAACGAACTCCCAAGAGCACGGCATGCAACATCTCCGATGTTTTTACATCTTCCAGGCGGTAAAAATATACCCAGAGAAATGTAAATCGGTAGAGAGTTAAAATGACAAAAAAGAACAAAACATAAACAAAGATAAGTTTGAACTGGGAAGGGAACTTCCAAACAAAATCTTTGGGAATAATCGCAGCCAATCTCTTCTTCATGACTCAGCTCTCCTCAACTGTATCAAACTAGAATTATTGACTATGCGGTCAAGATAAGAACTACAGGATACTTTTTCCATTTGCATTAGAATATTAAATTATTAAACTTCAACTTCCTTTCTAGTGCCTTTTAAAGCAAGCATACCGCAGGCACCGTTGATATCTCTACCGGGACTCTGTCTGTTCAAGATAGGTACACCCGCTTTTGCTCTCAGGTAAGAAACAAATTCCCCCACTTCATCTTCCGTGGGTCTTCTCCATTGGGTAAAATCGGTATTCAAAGGAATCACGTTGATTTTGCATTTGTTTACGGATCTTGCAATCTTCACAAGTCGGTCTGCATTTTCCCGCCCCATATTGACATCAGGAATCAATACATATTCAAACGTAATCATCCGATCCAAATCTTGGGTGAATTTGCGAGCCACCGCAAGAAGTTTTTCCAAAGGATGTTTTACATTCACATCCATAATGGTATGGCGCGTGTTCGGATTGGGATGATTGAGTGAAATGGCGAAATTGAAAGGTTCTTTGTTTTCGATAAACCTGGTAATCCCTGTAACTACTCCTGCCGTGGAAATCGTAATCCGTTTGGCACCCAACCCGAAAGCATCCTTATCGTGGAGTATATGCGCCGCCTTCATTACTGAAAAATAATTATGCATGGGCTCGCCCATTCCCATAAAAACGATGTTAGTTGCCCGATCGCCTACTATCTTTTCAACTTGGATGATTTGATCCAGAATTTGCCAAGCATGTAAATTCCCTTTGTATTCGAGAAGTCCCGTAGCACAAAATGCGCAGTTGAGAGTGCATCCCACTTGAGAAGAAATACAAATGGTTTTACGTTCTTCGTCAGCCGTAGGAATCCAAACGGTTTCGATTTCTTTTCCGGGTTCTACTTCGAATGTAAATTTTCTGGTTCCGTCTTTCGAAATCAACTGACGTCCCAGTTGGATTTCCGGGAATTCCGCATTTTCAGATATTTTGGCGATGAGTTCTTTGGAAAAAGTAGTAAATTGGGAAATGGACGTATAACGGTTTTTGTAAATCCCAGTATACAATTGTTTGGCGCGAAACGCTTCCACTCCGATGGATTTGCAAAAGTCCTGGATTTCTTCCAGACGTTTCCCTTTCAGTATAAACTTTTCTTCTTTCATATGTATTTCAGGCTTTAAAAACTTTTAAGCCTTTGCCGCAAAGCTGGGGGCGGGAGTTTCGGAAATTACTTTTCCGTCTTCCAAAATCATTCGGATGAGTTTTGTCATTTCCACGGAATATTCCACATCCAAGTGTTTTGTTACTCCTTCGCAAAACCCGTTAATGATAAGCAATTTGGAATCGTCTTCGCTGAGCCCTCTGGACTGGAGATAGAACAATTGGTCTTCATCTATTTTGGAAACGGTCGCTTCGTAATTCAAAGTCCCTTCCTCTCCGGAAACATCATTATAAGGATAAGCATGGGACTGAGAACGGTTGTCCATCATAAGCCCGTCGCATTTGATATGGCTGTAAGATCCTTTGCTGGAAGGTTCGAATTTAACAAGTCCTCTATAGGAATTGATCCCTCCGTCCAAGGCCACACCTTTTGCCAATATATTGGAACGGGTATTTTTTCCTACATGGATGATTCGCGCTCCTGTGTCCTGGACTTGTCCCCCACCTGCAAAAGCAAGGGAAAGTACGTCACCTGTGGAATGATCGCCTTTCAAAATGATGCCTGGGTATTTGATTGTGTTGGCGCCGATATTGCAGTCCGTCCAAGTGATATGAGCCGCTTCTTCGCATATTCCGCGTTTTACGGTCCAGTTGTACATATTTTTCTTCCAGTTTTGGATGGTGGTATAAAATATCTTGGCATTTTTTTTGGCAACAAGCTCAACGACTGCAGTATGAAAGTTGGTTCCTTTGTCTTGGACGGATGTGCAACCTTCGCTGTATTCCAAATGAGAATCCTCATCAGCAATAAGAAGGGTTCTTTCGTATTGGCCGGAACTCGCAGCAGTGACTTTGAAATAAGCCTGAAGAGGCATAGGAGTTTTTACGCCTTTGGGAATATATGCAAACGAGCCACCACTAAACACGCATGAGTTGAGGGCGGAAAATTTATTGTCTCCGATCGTTACCACAGTGCCCAGATACTGACGGACGATCTCAGGGTATTCCTTGATGGCGGTATCAATGTCGCAAAAAAGGATTCCAAGATCGGTCAGCTCTTTTTTCACATTGGCATATATCGTTTCGGAATCGTTCATCGTTTCCATACCAGCAAGGTATTTTCTTTCGTGTTCGGGGATTCCCAGTTTTTCAAAACTGCGTAAAATTTCAGGATCCACTTCGTCCCAGGATTTTTTCTTTTTCTGGTTGGTTCCTACATAATGAACGTAGTCATCGATATTGATATTGAACCTAGGAATGAATCCCCAATCCGGCATAGGCTTTTCTTCGTAGATGGAAAATGCTTTTAGCCTAAACTCTGTTAGCCAGGAAGGCTCGTTTTTGATATGGGATATCGACTCTACTACTTTTCGAGTGAGTCCCTTGGGGAATCCGTCAGCCGGATAAAAATCGGAATTTTCTTTTGGGATTTCAGCTGTAGTGTTCATTGTCTATGTCTCTATATAATAGACTAAAATCGGTCTCCAAACCAGACTGGAATACTGTCTGATTTGGAGTAGAAGGAAATTTTAATTTACGGAAGCAAAATAGTCCTTGGAACCCTTAGGATCCGCTTTCATTGTCTTTTTGCCTTCGTCCCAGTTTGCAGGACAAACTTCGCCGTGTTTTTCAACAAATTGGAATGCTTTGATGAGGCGAAGTGCTTCGTCGATATTTCTTCCCACCGGTAGATCATTCACAGTTGCCTGGCGAATGATCCCGTTCGGATCGATGAGAAATGTTCCGCGAAGAGCAACACCCGCATCCGGACCGGATTCAATCAAAACTCCGAAGTTTTTAGAGATTTCCTTTGTTTTATCAGCAATCAGAGGGTATTTTATGTCTCCGATCCCGCCTTCTTTCTTAGGTGTGTTTTTCCAAGCTAAGTGAGAAAACTCACTGTCAATGGAAACTCCTAGAATTTCTGCGCCGATTTTTTTGAAATCCTCCAATTTTGCATCGTATTCGATGATTTCCGTTGGGCATACAAATGTGAAATCCAATGGATAAAAGAAAAGGACGACCCATTTTCCTTTATAGTCGGATAGTTTGATTTCTTTAAATGTTTGGCCAATGACGGCAGTCGCCTTAAAATCTGGCGCGTGAGAGGTTACTTGTGGCATGATTGATTCACTCCTTAGAATTATTCTAAATTTAGACCTAGTTTTGTCCAGATGTTTTTTAGGAAAAAAGCAAATAGGCGTTGGACCAAAGCTCCTGGGTGGCTCGAAGGGATTGAATAAAAACTTATTTTTAAGCCCGACCAGGCTATCCGCTCCAATCTTCGCTTGCCTAGCGAAGGATTTCCGCTTCTATCCTTGCCACAAGAAACAAGGAGATACAGTTCATCAGATGTTTTTTATTTTTTAATGAGTAATTAACTCTTTTTTCTTTCTTCCTTTACCTAAAAAATCTTTCGACTTCTCTCGTCCCGAAAATTCCCTTTTCGCTACTTCTTCAATCTCTTTTTGAAAGAGCACTTCAAATTCGATATCAAGATATTTGTTGAGTAAGATCGCAGCCTTTTTAGAAATCTCAGCTTTGCCTCTTAAAATTCTAGAAACTAATGGAGGATCATCGAGCAAAATCGCTAATTGATTTTGAGATATATTTTTTTGATTCATTTTGAAATGAATTAAATCTACTAAATTAATTTCATCTTTTCCTAGTTTAGATGTTTCGTATTCCTTAACCGCTTCGAGTAAAGCCCCATATCTTAATTTTTCTTCTACTGCTTTTTTTGGGTCATCAGCATTAAAACCTCACCTAATGCCGATTTGTGCTCAGCATCATTTCTTATCTTTTTTACTCGTTCGATTCCTGATTTGTTTATTTTTGTCTTCATATCTATTATTAGTATATTGCGTTAATTGTTTATCTAAAGTGAAATTCTTTGCTAATTTTTTTAAGTTTAGTTTGTCGTAATCATCATGAGTAAAAATACAATTATTTAAAACCACAAAAAGAAATCTATATCTGAAATCCTGTCAACCTTCGTGTTGAATTTCCTATTCCGAAGTCCCAAGAAGAGGTACTGCCTGCAAGTATCACCTGTTCTTTAGCACGCGTTAAACCTGTATAAAGAATCTGCCGATTCAAAAGCCGATTTGCCTTTTCATTGGAGTCCATCTTCAACTTGTCCGGCAAATAGAAAAAAACCGTTTCATATTCGGAACCTTGGCTTTTATGAACGGTAAGTACGTAAGCCGCCTCATGTTTGGGAAGAGTGTCCAATGCAAAATGATACAATTCATTATCAATCGGGAATACTGCCCTTAGTTCTTCTCCTAATTTCAAAACAAGTCCGATATCTCCGTTGAATAGTTTTCTATTCCGATCATTTTCGGTCACAAGAATCGGCAAACCGGAGTAGTACAACCGTTCTGCGAGATGTTTTTTATAAATAAAACCGGGGACATTTTTTGTCTGCGACTTCAACTCCAATTGGGCAAGAAAGGAAAGTTTTTCCTGAATTCCGTCCACACCCCAATATCCGGAACGGAATGTTGTCAAACAACGGAATTTTTTCAACTCCAGAGAAAACCGATCGTATAAAGATTTTTCTTTGATCTCGGTATGATTTTCTATTTTCCATTCCGAAATTCGTTTTACCTGAGGAAACAAATATTGTTTCCAAACTTGAAGAAGGATTTCGTCTCTGGAACCATTGTCAGAACCGTTTTTATTTTGAAACCAAACTACTTCGCTGGAATAAGAAACAGATTCACCGATCTCATCCGTCTTCTCCAAATCTTTTTCAACGGAGACTGGTTTTTTGGAATCAAATGATTCGTTTTTCAAAATGAAATCGGCAAGTTCCGTGATTTTTGATATCCTTCCGTTTTTGCCAAGCTTCTGCCGATTACTCTCTGTTAGTTTGGAAACGAATTTTCCCTTCTCTTCCAATACGGACAAAAAATCACCAAGAACAGCACCTTTGTCTACCGAAGGCAATTGATTGGGATCTCCGATCAAAATGAGTCGGATCGGTTTTTGTTTCTGGCCGGGCAACGCCTCCAAAAGAGCGCGCATCAAATTTAAATCCACCATGGAAACTTCATCCACAATGATCAGTTCATGCGGCAAATAACGGTCTTTGTTGTAATAAAACCCGCCTAAGTAATGTTTGTAGGCAAGGAGACTGTGAATTGTCTGTCCTCGCAACAAGTCGTCTTTCGCTGAATCGATTTTATTCAGATTTTCCCGAATGGATTCGGTAAGTCTTTGTGCTGCTCTTCCCGTCGGAGCAACCAAAGCAATTCGTTCCGTCGCAGGCAAGAGTCCCAATTCTTTTAAGATTGCAAGTAAATACGCAACAACCGTGGTTTTGCCTGTTCCAGGACCTCCGCTGATGATTTGAAACGAACTGCGAATCGTTGCAAAGATAGCATCCTTCTGACCCTCTTTCAAACGAATCGCGCCTGCCTTGCCTTCCGATTTTTCCAAAAAGGAAACGATCCGTCCTTCATCTAACTTTAATTTAGTGCTTGCGGCGATCCTTTCTTTTAATTTTTCTTCCAAAGCCTTTTTGGTTTTAAATGTTTTTTCAAAATAAAGTAACTTTTCTTTGCCTTTGCTTTCGAGTATCAAACCTTCCGGTTTGGATTTTAAAATATCTTCCCATTCTTTTTTTACAGGAACACATAGATTTCCTTCTTCTTCCGAAAGCCATAATTCGGTCAGAATGGCTTCAAAATCCGCAGATCCGAATAACGATGGTTCCTGTCCTTCCGCCGAACCGGAGCTATGTTTCAAGTTCTGCAAATCTTCTTTCAATTTTGATACAAAGGTTTTCACGAAAGACGCACCTCCCTTGTCAGCCTTTGGATTTCCGATTGAATGTTTGCCAATCTTTCCTCGCTCCAATCTCCGTCGAAATAAATTCCATCCGCGTTTCCGACTTTCATTCCCCGGAGAAAAAAATAATACACACCGCCTAATTTCGATAAAGCGTATTTTTCACCGTATAAACTTTTCAAATACTCCGTTAAAACCAAAGCATAAATATCCCTTTGCAGGTCATATCGGCTTTCCGGGTCGGAGATCACATCTTCCAAATGAGAGGAAGAATAATCCGAAAGCAAATTTGACTTATAATCCGCCAGATAAAACTTATCCTGAAAGGAAAATACAAGATCAATGGAACCTTTTAAAAAATTGCCGGGGCCTTCGGGAAGAGAGTTGAACTTGGGGTGATCCAAATACAAATGAAAATCCATTTCGGAAACCCGATCCGACTTTGACAATTCTCCCAATCGAAAACCGGTCCTTCCTATCTCTGCATTCAAGGAATTCCATAAAATTTCCATAGTTCTTCTTTCATACACAGGTTTGTCCGAAACCAAACCAAACCGATCCAAATGATAATCTATTTTGTTTCTTAGCTTTTCATTTTTATACAAATCATCGGGACTTGGAACCATAAACCAGGAGAAATCGGATGTTTCCAGAAGAGAATGCAAATACGAACCTGTATTAGCTGAAGAAGGCAAAAGATCCGCAATCTCCTTTATCGTTTTCTTCTCATCGTCCGATTTTTTTTTCGACTCGGCATCATTGAATAAAAAAACTTTTTCCTTTTCTTCTTTGGCACGCAGAGAAGAATAACTGTTGATTTCGATTGTTTTTCTATGATTTGATTCTTGGAAATAGAGAGGAGACCCCGATTCTTCCTTGGAAAAAAAACTTTGGGAAACTTTTTTCCGTTTCGCAGAAGGAACGTAGTCCCGAAACCCGATCCCTTTCGTTCCTATGCTTTGTGTCAATGCCGTATGAACAAAATTCTTATACGGAGAATTTGAAGCAGTTTCAAAATAAGGCAGATACAGCCGATACTTTGGTCGGGTCATCCCTACATAGAACAACCGTTTGTCTTCCCTAATCAATTGGCTAAGATAGGTTTTATTATCCGCATTCCAAAGGTCCAATTGGTGTATCCTCTTTCCGTTTTCACCGATCGAATAACTATAATTGGAATTATGATATGAATTCAAATATCCCTTCAAATGAAATAAAAAAACAATCGGCCACTCCAAACCTTTGGATGCGTGCAACGTCAGAATCTGAACTGCATCTTTTTCGGTTTCTTTTTCGTATAACGGCAGTTCCTCTTCGTTCGTTTTTTCTTGCCCGAGGCGAACCAGCTCTTTCAAAACTTCTTCCAGACCGACTTGTTTTGCAATTTGGAACTGAAGCAACTTTCGGAAAATCTGTCTGTAATTGGTTCTTTTTCTTTCCCAAATGATATCGGTTTCTTCTTCGTTGAGTAAAATCCGACTATCTTCTTCGATGGAACGGAATAGTTCAGCAAACTTTCTTTCCGTAGCAAGCACCTTCCAACGATTCAACATGGTTTTTTCATAAGAATCTATCGAATGTTCGTCGAATGCCGCCAGATATTTCGGATGGATTTTGAAAATATCGCTTAAAAGTATTTTTCTGTATGATGAAGGTTTATTCGGATCAAGCAGACATTCCAAAATATTTTGAATCTGAATCGACTCTTCCGATTGATAGATCCCTTGTTGTTTGTAAAGAGTGAATGGAATCCCCCTCTCCTTCAAAGCCTGTCCGACCAAGATTCCGTTTTTTCTCGAATCCACAAGAACCGCAATATCCTTGGGGCCGATCTTTTTTTCTTTATCATTTTCAATATAAGAAAGTTCTTTTTCCGAATTTAATATCCTGTCGATTTCACAAGCAACGCAATCAATCCATAAATCCCTTGCTTCACCGATACTGAGTTTGTTTTCGGATAGTCTTAAAATATGAATCGAATCTTCCGAATCCTGAGACACTTTTTTTGTCTTCAGAGAACTTTCTTCCGGAACGAGGACCGGGATATAATCCACCTTCTCTTCAATTTCTTCAATGGGGAAAAAATATCCGATGATTTTATTATAGGCCAAAATCAGTTCTGGGACGGAACGAAAATTATATTCCAGATGAAACGATCCGGCACCATTACTAATTAACTCCCGTTTGGCTCCGAGATAAGTTCCCAAATCGATTCCCCTAAATCCGTAGATGGATTGTTTGGGATCTCCGATCAGATACAAAGCCCGGTTTTCTTTTTCCAAAAACAAAGAAGAAAAAATTTCATATTGTCCCGCATCCGTATCCTGAAACTCATCAATGATTCCCACTTGGTATCTTTCTCCGAGTGCTTCTTTCAAATGAGGATTTGTCTGGAGAGAATCTCTTAGTTTCAGGACCATCTGATCATAACTCATCCACTCACCTGTTTTAAATTCTTCCTTAAGTTTTTCAGAAATCAATATCGCGGTATTCTGTCTGAAATTTTCGGAATTCCATTCCTCCATCTTATAAGGATAAGGTTTTCCGCTGAGCAATTTTTCCACTGAAAAAAGGATCTTATCCGTAGACTTGAAAAACTCCGACCCGGAAAGCAAATCACTTAGTTTTTCTTTTTCTACATAGCCGGCCCAAAGATTATGCTGAATATCATATAACAAAAGTTTTGCTCTTGATTTAACATCAGTAATTTTAAAATGATCGAATGTTTCGGTTTCAATCGGATATTCTCCCAATACCATATTGCAAAATCCGTGAATTGTGGAGATGGTTGTCGAGTCCAATTCCCGAAGTTCATTTGTTAATTTCTCTTCAACCAGCTTTTTTCTAAGTCTTTCCTTGAGTTCCCCGGCAGCTTTCTCCGTATAAGTAAGAATGAGAATCTTGGAAAGCGGAATATGATGGAATTGAATCAGATCGGAAACAATCTCCATAATCGTATACGTTTTGCCACTTCCTGCGGAGGCTTCGATAAAACTATGTTGCAATGGAAACGGACGAAGGCTCATAAATGAATCCTCCAGTCCAAGAACGGTTGATAAAAATCTTCGGCAAAACCAAGGGAAGATTCCAAAATCATCGAATGCAAATCAGGATACAAACGAACGATAGAATCCAAACCGGATTGAATCGTTTCGACTTCTTCGTTCAAATATCTTTTCCAGGAAAGCTCGTCTCCGTAAATTTCTGTTAGGCTGGGCAGATTGGAATTTTTGCCCGCGGCTTTCTCCACATTTATATAATATTCTAAAAATGCATATCTTGGAAAAAAATATGGTTCTTCTTTTTGATAAAGTGAAATGAGTTTGGAAAGATAAGAAAGATTTTCTTTCGGTTCTTTTGTTTTATAACGAAGTAAAAAACTATCGTCTCCTTTTTTCTTCGTATCTCCCTTGGGCCTAGAGCGGAAAGAATAGATTCTAAAATCGGACAATTCCGAAGCAAGAACAGCCAAAGAACTCAAAAAAGGAAAACTCATTTTTTTCCAGTAGTCGCTATAACCGTTCCAATCCACTTCCGGGTTCTTCTCCAAAAGTTTCGGCAGAATCCAAAAATGGATTCCGTTTTTTTCGATTACATGTTCCCACTCCCCTACAATTTCCTCCGCGCCGATTTTCAAAGAAGGAATCTT
Source organism: Leptospira ilyithenensis (assembly GCF_004771005.1). Taxonomy (GTDB): domain Bacteria; phylum Spirochaetota; class Leptospiria; order Leptospirales; family Leptospiraceae; genus Leptospira_A; species Leptospira_A ilyithenensis. The sequence goes on along the minus strand of NZ_RQHV01000036.1, from coordinate 119,034 downwards.
TTTACATACCGACTCCGAAAGCCCCGTATCACCTAAGCTAAAAAAACGATGGTACGTTCCTCCAGCAAATTCCGGGTTCCATGTTTTAAATATCTCGTTTGTGATCAAAAGAAATCGCAACAATTCTCCTTCTTTAACTTCAGCGTATACGGATTGGGGGAATTTTGCCTTCGCCTTCTCTTTTTTTATTTCGGCGGAAAGTAATTCCTTCAAACGACTCTCATCCCATGGCCAATCTCCGTTTCCGACCAAATCGGGAATCATATATTCATAAACGGATTTCAAGATCACCGATTCGCCAAGCTCTTGTATGGTGAATAGTTCTCCGGCTTCCCGATCGGTTTCCTCTTCATTCAAATACATTCCCATTCTTTTGCTGAGATATGCGGAAAGGGGGTCTTCCAAAAATTGGGAAATTTCTTTCAAATGAATCAGCCTGTGAGGATTCGTTTTGGAGATAATCTCCAAAGAAGCCGGGTCTTGAAAACGGGAAAGCAGAGAATGATCTTTCCTATCCATAGAAAGCCAGTGTTTTGAAAAATCAAAACTGAGAAGTCCCCTTTTCAACTCCTCTTCCTTATGAGTATAAAGTTTGCTGTAAGAATGCAAAGGGATCTCTGTCGCAGCTTCAACTCCCAAACCGAACATCAGCTCGTAAAGACTTGAACAAGGTTCGAACAATTTATCCTCTTGGATATTTTTTCCCACATAACTTAGAGTAATTGATTCATCTGCGGAATGTAAGGATTCCCAAAACAAAGACTCGCCTACTTCCTTACGATTGATATCCCAATCTTCGGGAACATCTTTTCTTAAATTCAAAGGAGAAAGATCTTTCGAACCCGGAAACTTTCCTTCTCCAAGGCCCAGTATGTAAACATGTTTGAAGGGAATCGGTCTCATCGGTTGCAAAAGCGAGATCGTCACCCCGCCCGTCAGATAATCTCCTTTACGGTAGGGAATTTTATCAAACGCCTGTTCTGTGACAAAACGAAGAAATTGAATGCCGTCCGTTTCCGATAATTTTTCCAACCCTTCCCATTCCGAAAGGGATTCCAAAAAGGAATGAAACAGATTTACTTCCCCGGAATCCGGGGAAAGATCGAATAAGGATTCAAGTATTTCCCGGACTGCCAAAAACTCTTCTCTTCCCCAATTTCGTTTTTCCAAAATCAATCGGAGTCTGTTTCTTGTTTGAAAAACAAGTTCCCAAATTTCAGTCAGGACGACCGGATCTTCTTCCGATTCCATTGACAGAAGCATCTCTCCGTAATTATCCCAGGATGAATCCGAATCCAAAACAGAAGACAACCGAATCCTTCTTAATCCGGAAGAGATTTGAAATCCTTCCTCTTCTCTTCCTTTTTCTTCGTATTGAACGCCAGTTAGCTCAATCAGTTCTTCCAATCGCAATAGAGTTTCGTTGTCAATATTCGATTTGGAAAGAAACAAAGGATTGTGAAGTAAGGACAAAAAAGTATCCTTTGTAATCCCAACGCCGGAACACAGATCCCAAAAAACCATACAGCCTTGGTAAAGATAAGAAGAATCGCTTGCTTTGATATCCGTCAGCGAATACGGAATTTTTTTTCGGATTGGTTCGGCGGTTTCCGAACTTTGGATGAGCAATCCTCCATCAAACACCCATTCTACTGTAGGCCGGTATGTTTTGATATCCGTTAATAGTATCGCAAAATCCACATACGATAGCTCGGGGTTTTGGTTTAGTTGGTATAAAATATCATTGGCAACCGCTTCCATTTCCCGAAAGACGGAAGGTGCATTCCAAAAACGCACTGAAAAATCCTTTGTCGAAGAATATTCGGACGAAGTGTACGGTTCCTTCAATTGTCCGGACAATAATTTTCTCAGAGCACCTAGTCCTTCCGGGTATGTTTGTTTCGGAGAAATATCCTTTTGGGATGTTTTGCGCATATTCCGAATGCGGGAATATGTTTGAACCTGCGGCCTCGACCAGGTAACAGGAATCAGACTATCCTTTGGAATATGTGAAAGTCCATTATGAAATTGATAGATATAAACCGGAAAATCGTCCGCCTCGGAGATGGATTCCAAAATCCCCAAATATGTATCAGCAAGATTGGAAAGACAAAACAAATGAACGGAAGAAAACTCATTTACAAAATTTTCTTTTTTCTTTTTCGCTTCCTTTAGAAAAAAATGAATGGAAGATTGTAAGTTCTCTTCTGAAAGAGAAGGATCTAAAAATATATCCTGATAGACCCTTTTTTCCATTCGCAGGTAATCATTATCATTCGGGAGTTCCGATTTTTTTTTTGATACGGAAGGAATCTCTATTCGGTTTTCTTTCGCCCAATCTTCGATCCAACCGGAACGATTCAATTCGTAATCCCGAAAAAGCAATGCAAGTTTGGAGCTGAGGGAAAATACTCGGGGAATGTTTGTGAGATAAGATGATAGAAAACCGAATTCTTTTTTTTCTTTGTTTTGAATCAGATAAGACAAAATCTTTTTTTGAATCTTTTCCGGTCCGGGGAATGTCCGAACCAAAGGATCATATTCTTTTCCGGCACGACCGAGATAATATTCTTCAAAAAATCTTTCTAAAAATTGATACCTTACTAAGGTTGACAGTCCACCTATCTTTGCCAGATTCAAATCCAACCACCTACGCATGTTTAGGTTGGGAATGACTACTGTCGGAGCTTTGAGAGGATATTTTTTTCTCTCCTCCCATAGGTTGTCAGATAAAAGCGAACTGATATCATGCAAGGAAAGACTTGTAAAATGTTGTATTGGCATCGGCTGATAATTTTCCATTTTGAATTTTCCATTCCGAAAAGGAAAGCCTTTCCAAAAACCGGATGTCGTGACTCACAAGTAAAATTGCGGACGGGGCCGACTGTAGAATGGACTCCAATACTTCGATCGAGGCAAGATCCAAATGATTGGTCGGTTCGTCCAAAATCAATAGTTCGGGCCGGTTACCTAACGCTACTGCGAACGAAAGTTTTTTCCACTCTCCAGGACTAAAATCGTTCGATTCTAAAATTCGGGTCGGATCGGAACCAAAACGATGGATGGTAGAAAGCACCTCTCCTTTTTTTTCCGAATCCATCTCCTCGAAGAAAATCTTCAAATTGTTTTTATCCTCTTTCGTAAATTCCTGAGGAAGATAAAATACTTTATCGTTTGTTAGATTTAGTTCCAAGGCAAACCATTTTAAAAAACTGGATTTCCCGGAACCGTTGGAACCGTTTAAAGAGATTTTTGATTCGGGAAAAAGCGACAATTTTCCCAACTTGAGTTTTAAATACCCGAAGTCCAATTCCGATTCTTCCTTTTGAAAAAGAAAGTCCCGTTTGGAAAATCCGGTTTTCCAGCTAGCGCCTAACGTATCTTTTTTGGAAAGCTCGGACCTTAAAGAGGACTCTTTTTTTTCCATTTGCCCTATTCTACTTTCCAACTGGGATTTTAATTTTCCCGCATGACCGTCTTTTCCGGTAAAGCGGGCTAGGTTAATCCGAGCCCTTCCGTCATGGTCATGAAGAGAAAGCCCCTTTTTGGACTTCTTCCTGTCGGCGGTAAGTGCCTCTTCGTTCCTTCTTTTCAGTTCCTGATCCAATTTCTTTTTGGCTTTGCGAATCTGTTCCAAATTGCGCGAGACTTCTTCTTCTTCCTTTTCTTTTTCAATACAAGCTTCCGTATAATTCCCAGCTCTTTGCATTGCAATAGGAGGATTTACAAAAACACAAGACTCGCATAAGTCGAGTAATTCCCGATCATGACTGATGAGAATTCCTATTCCTTTGTATTCCGACATCGCGGTTAAAAATAGATCCTTACTTTCTTCGTCCAAGTGATTGGTCGGTTCATCCAAAATCAAAATTCCTGGATTGGAAAAAACTGCGATCGCCAAAAGAACTCTTTTCCTTTCTCCATAACTCAAATGATCGATTCGATTCAGAAAATCATATTCGATCCCAAGCATACTTTTCCAAAACCCGGATTCATTGGAATCATCGTATAAAAATTCTTCCAAACTCTCCGATTTTAAAATCGGCTCCTGGGGAAAGTATTCCGCACCAACATTGCCGATGATTTCCCCTTGATCGGGTTTCAGTTCACCTGTAATCAGTTTGGCGAGAGTAGTTTTTCCTGAACCGTTTCGACCGACGATCCCGGTCCAATTATTTCGAAAATGAAGATTTGCCTCTTTTATCAGATAATAGGACGAGCCCGGAAACCGAAAGGATAGGTTGTGAATGGATAGATGAGATAACATGCGTGCCCCTTTGTTGCAAAGAACAAAAACATAGGCAAACATCTAAAATTTAAGAAAGGATTTTAAAGCAGTGGTTACCTATGATTAGGTGGTCAGTCTCATCGGTGAAAATACCTCTTGGTAAATACAATTTAAAACAGAAAAAAAGTCTGTCAAGAGAAAACAAATCTCTAACCGCCCTTAGCCATCAGGAATTTTTCCATAAACTCTGTGATATCCCTTATGTTGCGATTGATCATTTTACGAAGCTCAGGAGGAATATTTTGCGATTTGATCACACGGTAATAGTTCAAAGCATTTTTTAACATCTTTCGGCGGGCAAATTCTTGTGCCTTCATCAGCATAGGTTTGTATTTAAAATAGGAATATTCCATAATCGAATAGTTTTTCGACAAACGGAAAGCATGCGGTATTTTTCCGAAATCATAAGTAAGAGTTAAAAACGGCGCATCATCAGCTTCGGGAGGTTTTAATTCCAAAACCCCATGGATGATTTTTTCCGGCTCTTCCTCTACTTTTTCCGCCAGCTCATCCGGAGTATCCGTCGCTTCGGGAATCTCATCCAGATTTCCATCTACGATTTCGATATCAGGAGGTTCTGTATCCAGCTCAGGTTCTTCACCTTCTTCATAAGAACCGGCCTCCTCTCCTTTTTTAAATGGCCGGTCACGATAAACTTCATCAGGATCGGGAAGACCGATTTTTAATTCTTCTTTTTGAGTGGGTCCGCCCATCAATTCCACTTGGATGGGGTCGTCCGTTTCTATAATGGTTTCCGATTTTGATTTTGAAGGATCAATCGCATCCGGTAAACCGATCTTAGGTGCCGTAATTGAATGATCGTAAGGATCAACGGGAGCAGGTAGATCCACTTCCTTACGAAGTGCCTTTGTGGTTTCTTCAAACCATTCCGATTCGTCCCCGATCCACTCCTCTTCCTTAGGTGTCTCTTTCGCAAGAGGGTCAGGAAGACCTAATTTTTCAGCTGGTTCCGGTCTGGGTTGTTCCGGAGGAAAGTACGGCCTTGGGGGAAGTGTTGGAAAATAAGGGGCAAGCAAATCATTCAAAGAAGATTTGGGAAGGTTTTGCGCCTTCTTAACATCGGATTCTAATTTCTGTACGGCCTTATCTTTTAAATATTCTTCTCTTTCCTTAAACTTATCACTCTGCCTTCGGTCGAGGCCCGATCTACGGTCCTTTCTTCCCGCTTTTTCCCTTCTATCCTCATTGACTCTTCTTTCCTTTCCGGATCTACGATCCACCAAAGGAAGATCTCTAAATTGTTTCCATTCATTGGAAAAGAAAGTATCATCCGGAAGATCAAGTCCCGCCAAATCCTTAGACTTGGAATTTGCACCTAACGCAGATTCCATACCACCGGCGATACTGCCTAGATTTCCTACTTCTTCGGTAGCCTTTGATAGTGCTTCGGATAGATTCTGAAAATCCGATTGAATCTGTCCAGGATTGGGTAGATAGAAAGGACCTACTATCCCCGAAGCTGCAGGACTCGCGCCTTCCATCGGAGTGCTAGGTGGTGTGACCGCCGCATTAAAATTAGGTGGCAAAACGATAGGTCCTCCTACGGAAGGAGGGGCCATCAGTCCTTGGTTTAAAGACTTAAGTAGATTTTCATAATTCCCTTTTGTCTCTTTTTCTCCCACATGAGAGTAATCAGGAAGAGGAGGTGCATCCTTTAAAAATTGGTACACCAGCGGGTGCAAAAAATCCGCACCTACAGCTCCCGGAGGAGGAAGAGTATATCCACCTCCTCCGATGTCTGGTGTTCTTGTTTCCGGCTTGTCTGGTTTTTGGGGCGTGAATTTATCAGAATCTATTGCATTGGGATTATTATCACTAACGGGAGTTTGTGGGGGTGACGACGGAGATTGGGAAGGCTGACCTGATCCTGAAGGAGGAAGATTTTGCGCATACTGAATTGCTTTTGCAATGGATTCAGCAAATACCTCGGATACTTGTTTTAATGCGGTAACAAAATCCTGATAATCAGCATTTTTAGAATCACCTGACTTTTCTTTTTTGGAATCCTTTTTGGATTTTGATTCGTCTGGTTTGCCTGTAGGGAGACCCTTTTCCGGTTCAAATACCGGCTCACCGCCTCCGAACTCAATGTATTCTTCCAAGTCCCGGATATTCTTTTGGATCTTGCTTTTAATCTCCGGATCGGGGATTCTATCTCCGGTTCGGGTATAAATCTCAATCGCTTCTTCCACATGATCCGACTCAACCAATGCTTCCGCATTCAGAAGCGGTCTTCTATGAAAGGCGTACTTCGAGTTTTTAGAAATGATATCATCGGCAGAAAAAGAAAGTTCTGGTTTATCCTTTCTTTGTTTTAAATTTCCCGCAAGAATAGGATCGTCTTCACCAAACTCACCTAAGGGGATATCTTCCAAGGCTTGCGGCTTGGTTTCCTTTTTTTTATTCTTGTCTCTGGATCTGCCCGACTTGGAAGGAACGGTAGACGGATAACCGGCGCTATCTCCCTCGTCACCTAATTCGGGCAGGTCATTCTCTACCGGCTCAGGTAGTTTTGGTTCCCTATCCGGAGGGCCTTTCGGAGTCCGGAAAGGAACTTCCTTTCCTCTTCCTCCCCATTTCGGAGGTGGAACATCGGGCAAACCGTCTCCTTCATCGTATTCTCCGCTTTCTTCGCGTGCGCGTTTTCGCTCTCTCCTCCGCCTACTACTTCCCTCACCTTCCTTTTCTCTCTCTTTTCCCCGGGAAGGCTCTTTGATTACATTGTACAATCCGGCACCAGCGCCGGAAAGTCCAAGTAACATCATAAGAGTGGTGATCATTTTGATAATGCCTTATTAATTATTTTCGAGGTTTCGGAACCCATTATTGAGTAAAGCTTGTCTTTAGCCTCAGATAAAACAAAAAACATTCCTAACCAGTAGACGGATTCGAACGGAATACGAGCGACAAAAAGCGGTATCGTTTTGACGAAAGGCTAGGATTCCCCCTAAAACCGGCTGAATCAGCCTAGGCTTGATTTGGCACGTTTTATGCTTGACACCAGAGTTTTTCTTGCGTGTTATGGTGGCATGAAATCCGTTGCCAAAAAAAATCTAAGCTTTGCCTCGAGTCCGGACAACGCAGACGGGTTGCAGCTCAAAATCACATTCGACGAAGACACTCTCACTGCCTTCGGTGACTACACCTGCCCCGACAAATACCAGGGACATCCGGATCAAATCCACCCAGGTATTATTTCCACCATATTGGATGAAATCATGCTGAAAATCAATGAAGCAATGAATTTTGATACATCCACCGGTGAACTGACTATTCGGTTTTTACAACCTGCCAAGGTAAATGAGCCACTTCACCTTCGAGGATGGTTTGTTAAGAAAAACAAAAAAATCATCGAAAACCGTGCTGAAATTGAAAATGAGATCGGCAAAATAGTGGCCCGCGGAAAAGGTAAATATATCGAAGCAGAGGATTAAAGCTAAACCGCCGATGTGGTGGAATTGGTAGACGCAGTGGATTCAAAATCCACCGATGGCAACATCATGCCGGTTCGATTCCGGCCATCGGTACCACTCACAGAACTTAAGGGTTCGTTTCAGCACTCCTCTTTGCTTCGATAAAATAATCCTTTTCTATTTCATCGATTGCTTGTACGATCGCAAGCATCTCTTCCCGATTCAACCTTTCAAATAAATCTTTCCCGTTTTCCAAAATCGAAATTCCCAATTGAATTCCTTTTCTATCTTCTTCGGTATAGATGTTGAATTTTTTCTCCATTCGAAGAAGCACATCTTCCATAATCAGAATGATCTTATTTACAAGTATTTCATCTGCAAAGAGGGAAAGTAGCTTTCCTACGTCTTTACGAAAACTATCCGCATCTCTTTGGGAAATTCTACCTAAGATTTTTTTAAATCCTTCTTCAGTGTGCAGAAAATAATCAAGCCTTGATTCTCTCTTTGCTTCTTTTAACAATACTTCTTCGAAACTATGCGCAGTTATATACGAATGTAAGGCGGCGATCCCTGCTTTCAGAGCTTGCGGAAAATGTTTTCCAAACCGAAAAATGGAAGCGGCAAGATTTCCAAGAATACCCCAAAGTTTGGTCGGATGATGGATAAACCCAGCTAACGAATTAAATGCGGCATCGAGTTTTTTTCTGTCTTCGAATTCAGGATATAAAAACTGTATAAAAAATTTTACTAATCCATCGATCAAATCCCTATCTATATTTTTGTATTTGGGGTATTTGCTTAAAGACTCACTGGAATATCTGAATCTTAAGGAATTTTGATAAGCGAGAATCAGTTCAGGAAAGATAGGATCATCCAAAATGTTTTTCCCTTTCAAGGTGCGGCCACCTCTTCAAAATAATCTCCATATCTATTCCAATTTACTTTTTTACCCTTTGGAAAAATCGGCATATTTTTAAATTTCCGAACTTCGATACCGTTAAATAACGAGTAAATGCCTACCGCAAGGGAGATTGCAGTTTCTTTTTTGTTTTCGGTCAGATACTTTATATCTCTTTTTCGGTTGATATAGCCGATTTCGATAAATGCACAAATCGCATTTGTATAAGTTGGCAGACTATAAGTTGAAATATATGGATTCTGAATCGGGCCTACTTCAGGGTATCCCTTCTCCCCTTTCAATTGAAGCCGGAGTCCGTATTGCACAAAACGCATCAGTTCCTTTGCTGCGTAATAATTGTCCCCGCCGAATCCTTCCCGTCCGCCTTCCCTTCTCCAGGTTTCTTTTTTGCCTTTTTCTCTTTCAAAAAAAGCACCTTCAGCACGGAAACCGGAATGGGTTTTGGAATAAGGGCCTTTTCCGCCTGCGTTTGCTTTGGATTCCCATCCCTTTTCATCCGAATATTTCCAACTAACCATATTTTGGCGATATCCTTCGAATTTATCAAGTTCCGTTTTTTTCCCTGAACGATCTGACCAGTATCCGTGAAAATAAATCCAGGCATCCGCAACCGCATTTTCCAGCTTGGACCAATTGCCGGCGAACACCATCCAGTCGGACCAGGGTTTGTTCAGAAATTCTTTCGGCTTTTTTTTGCCTTCCGAAATTTCTTTCAGAAGATTAAAAGTGGAATATCCAGGGGTAAGAACGGCTGCCATTCCTCCTACTTGTCCTCTGCCTGCAGGATTCAAATGAAGGGAAAGTACAAGATGGGGTTTTTGGTCGTTGATAAATGAGATTCTTCCCTTCTTTCTAACACCTGTTTTTGGGTCAGGAAAATCATAAAGCCTGTAAGGAGCATTGGGGTCGGAAGAGGAAGGATCGGAGTCGGAATTGGTTTTTCTCGTTAAAACGGATTTGATTATAATTCTAGGAAATGTTTTCGATTTGGAAAACTGACCGAGGTAAGATGAAAACTTGACCCAACCTTCCTCCGTTTCTGTAAGCCGAAGCAAAGCTTCCACCTCTTTGGAAAGTGCGAGCACCACTTCTCTTTCGGTTACCTTGCCTGACTCCGTACCTTGTTTGTATTTTTCCAAATAACCCATAGTGATCGAATCATATTTGTCACCATGTTCGCTAGTAGGATCTTTTGCTATTCCGCCGTGTCCCGGATCAATAACTACCTGATAGGTGGGAAAAGAAAAAAGTGAGAAAGAAATGAAAAATAAAAAGATAAATCGAATCAAATCGGAGATCCGCCAAGGTTATTCCCCTTGGCTCACCTTTAAATTAGTTTTAGTTAGGTTGCGCAGAAGATCCGGAACCGTAAATCAGATTCCGATTGTCGCTTAAGTCTTTCGCGTATTTGTCCTGGATCGTTTTTTTGTCAGCTTCCGTTCCTTTCAAGTCGGTAAGAATTTTGATTCCGTAATCCTTTGCAATACGATAATGAACTATGGAATGATAGTAACGTTTGCCTTCCACCATATCGGTCGCCAAAGCCAATTGATAGTATGCTATTTTTAATTTTTGCTGGCTGCTTGTAATATCAATATATACGGTTGAAGATTGTTTTCCGGATTCTTTGGAATCATCGACCAATTGATTTTGTTCCTGCTGGCTGATTGCATCGGCACATTCATTGAGCAAGGTTTGTGTTTTGGCATCAAATGATTTTGCAAACTTGGAAAGTATATCGCTCAGGTCCCTGTCCACTTGAACGATCCCTTTGCCGGATAAGATATAAGCTCGTCTATAATAATAGCGAAGCGCAGCTTGATAATCTTTTCTGATCTTTTCCAAAGTATTTTTGGAATCTGGAACATCTTCTCCGAAATTGGCAGTGATGATTGTAAGCAGTTTTAATCCACTAACAATTCTTTCGCGGGAAGATTCGGAAATCTCCTTGGATTGTTTTTTTTCCAAATTAGAACCTTGGTCTAATTTTTCAATTTCGTCATGAGGTTCTCTCCCCTTGTCCGCTCCGCCCGATTCTTGGGCAGGTAGAGAGCTAATCATGAATAGAATGATAAATATAAGATAGAACTGTTTCATTTCCAACAAACCATAATATTCAAACCGACAATGAAAAGCATTTTTTATGGTTTTTCAATAAAGAGTAACCCGTCCCCTACCGGATAGAGAGTGAAAGGATATTTGGAATCTTTCACCTTTTCCCAAAAACTCTTGATCGCTACGTCGGATGGCTTTTGCAATTTAGAGTCTAAAATCCTTCCGTGCCAAAGCACATTGTCATAAATGATTTTTGCACCCGGTTTTGCTTTTGTGGAAAGTAATTCCCAAATTTGAGGATAAGTCACCTTATCACAGTCTATAAAAAACAAATCCACATCCGACCATAAATCTATATTTTCATACATAAAGTCCATACACCAGGAAGTAATTCGTTTAATCTCTGTTTTTCGAAGGTCATTCCATTTTTCTTTATAACCGTCCAGTAAAGATGCCTGGGAGCCGTTGCGATCGATGGTAATGATTTCAGATCCGGGGGAACCGTAAGCCATCCACAAAGTCGAATAACCGATTCCCGTTCCCAACTCCCAAACGGATTTCGGTTTGAGAAGGCTTAAGAGATGGGATAGAACTTTTCCCGTTGCCGCAGATACGATGGGAATGGAATTTTCCTTTGCATAATCCTCCATCTCATAAAAAAGAGAATGAGGTCGCAAAACATAGTTTTCTTCCATATGATCCTCCAAGTGATCTCGAAAAATACTTGGTCTTGGTTTCATACGGAAGGTTTGGTGGGAATAAAAAGATGAGTACGGTCTCTCAAACTATCCGGGATTTTTTTCCGAAACCATTCGTTCAATTCCCTATAACTGTATCTTTTGGAAGGATGGATAAGAACGATCGCTTCATTTTGAAATGAATCCGCATGGGCAACGATCTCATCCAAATGAGTGTGCCCCCATTCTCTCGCTCTTTCCACTCCTCTCTTCTCACAATAATATGTACATTCCAAAAATAGAATACTGCTTTTGCGAACTTCTTCATTTTCAAGAAGGTATTCTATTTTCGTATCTCCCGAAAAAGAAACGATAGGAGCTTGAATCTCTTCCGTAGGATCTTGCCCCGATTCACGAAGATTACGGATTTCATTTTGACCGAGCCCTACAAATTCTTTTTTCAATTTACGTTTGGATTCGAAGACCGTATAACCTTGTGAAGGTACTCTATGAAAGGAAGGAAGTGCTTTAAAAAAAAATCCCGGTTTCAAATCCACTCTTTTATGATGTGGCACTCCTTCCAAATGACATCCGTAATCAAAGTCTTCCATTTCGGAATAGAGTTTCAAAACCTTTCTCATATTTTCTTCCAATTCGACCGGAACGTAAATTTTCGGTTGGGACAAACCGCGAAGACTTCTTTGGGAAACATAATAGGGAATGCCTGCGGAGTGATCCAGATGCGCGTGTGTCAAAAGAATTTGGCTGATATGAACCTTGTCGGGATTGACAGCACCGAAATCGAACATCAGGTCAAGTGCCGGAAACGCGATGGAAGTCCTAATTCCCCCTTCGGAAACTCCGTCAAATTTCCAGCCCTTATGTTCGAAATAGGATATTGCCATTAAGGTATTCTGTCTTCAGGAGAAATGACTTGAAACTTTTCACCTAAGCCTTGTTTGAGAGATTTCGGTCCGACAACCACAGTCGCCAGTTTTTCAGGATTAAAATACAATTTGCCCACTCTTCGGATATCCAAGAGGCTGACCTTTTCTATATTCTCTCTGAAATTCACAAGATACTCTTTAGGCATATGATGTTCTTTGAATCTCAAATCATTATTCAAAACTTTTTTGGAATCATCAAACAGAAAGACAAACTGGTTTGTAATCGCTACTTTCGCACGGAGGAGCTCTTCTTCCTTGATCGTATCTATGAATTTGGAATCGATCAACTCCTTCATCAGACTCACGACTTCCGGAACCGATTCCGTTTTGGTCATGGCAAAAAAATTGATCACACCATACTCGTCCTGAAAATCCGCAGAACTTCCCGCAGAATAAGCAAGCCCGCGGTTGTTTCTGATCTCTCTCATAAAATACGAGTTAAATCCGCCGCCGCCTATGATATAATTCAATACCTGGATGGAGTAAAAATCAGGATCATTGTGTTTGGGAAGAACTCCCATCATAATCACAAAGGATTGGGAAACATCCTTATCCACTAAAATGTTTTTGTTTTTAGTGTTTGTTAAAGACTGTTTCAAACTTTCCGTTGTGATCTCTTCCGAACCGGCTTTCGGAGCGGAGGAGTATACTTCCAAGGAAGATAGATTTTTTTTCCAGGAAGATACATTTACGTCACCGGATAAAATCAAAACTCTTTTCTTTTCCGATAGAATTTCCTTTTGGAATTCCACCAAATCCTCTTTTTTGATTCCTCCTAATCCTTGTATGGTGGAAGAAGTTCCCTGTATCGTATTCGAAAATAGTAATTCCTGCGACTTTCTTCCACCCACTGCGGAAGGATTATCATTTCTTCTTTTGATCTCTTCGGAAATTCTGCCCCTCATTGTGGAAATCACTTCATCATCCAAAACGGATTCTTTCCAGAAAGATTGAAACAATTCGAAAACTCTCGCTTCATCTTTTTTCAAATAACTAAAACCGATTACCGTTTTATGATAACCGATCGATAAGGAAAAGTTGGCGCCTAAGTTTTCGAACTCTTGCAAAAGAGTATCTTTCGGATAGGATTTCGAACCGGAAAATTCCCAGCTATCTTCCAATAGTCGGATGATTTCCACAGGTCTTTTTCCCAAATCTTTTTTGCCATGATAGATATGTAACTCGGAATAGATAATTGGAAATTCCGAATTCGGAAGTGCCAAAATTTCAGTTCCATCACTTAGTTTTTCGGAAACAAAGGCTGGGATCGAAAAATAAAACGGTGCGATTTTTATATCTTTGACAAAATCTCCCATCTCTCTCGCAAAAAGAGTAGGTGCTAAAAATAGAATGACGATTATAATTTTATTTTTCATTTTTGATTTCCGTTTTTCCTAATGTCTTCCAAAATCCCGATGGTAATCCGGTTTTTGGAAAGGTAGGTCTTTACTATATATTTTATGTCTTCGGATTTAACAGCGAGGATTGCATTGTATTGACGGAATAATTGATTCCAATTCCCGTATAACAGCTCATAGTAACTGAGAGAATCAGCTATATTTGCATTGTCATCCATAGATTTTAGAAATTCTGAAACCATTTGGTTTTTGATTTTTTCCAATTCCTGTTCAGACACTCCTTCCTTTTCAATCAGATCAAGTTCCTCTCTGATCGTATCTTCCATTGTTTTTTGGGAAAACTCCGACTGAGGTTTGATAAATAGAGTAAAAAAATTGGAGTATCTTTCTCCGGGATATCCGTTCGCAGAACCTACGGAAACTGCCGACTTGTCTTTCAGTACAAGCCTTTGGTTCAAACGGGAACCGGCTCCGGTCGTGAGGAGACTAGACAAAACATCGAAAGCAGCATTGTCCTTATGGGGATAAGGAGGTTTCAACCAACCCATCATAATTTGGGGACTGGAAGGATGCAGAACGGAAAATCTTTTTTCACCTAAATATTGTTTTTCGGATACTTTGTAAGGAGACCTTTCCTTTCCTTTTTTCAGATCCGAAAAGTATTTTCTTAAAACCTTTTCCGTGGAGTCAAAGTCCTGGTCTCCTACAATGGCAATCACCATTCTATTGGGAGTATAGTTTTCCAAAAAAAACTTTTTGGTGTCGTCGATTTTCAAAAAAGGAAGCCCTGTCGCATAACCGATCACAGGTTTTCTATAAGGATGACTTTCGAATGCTACGGAAAAAAACCTCTCCCTGAGAACTCCCGCACCGCTATCTTCCGTGCGCATCCTTCTTTCTTCAATGACAACATCCCTTTCTGTGTAATATTCCCTTAAAATTGGATTTTTCAATCTGTCCGATTCCAATTTTGCCCAAATCTCCAAACGATTGGAAGGTAATTGAATCTGGTAATTGGTTACATCCTGAGAAGTATAAGCATTGAACCCTACTTCGCCGTTTTGTTCGTAAATATACGAGTCTTCGTTTTTAATGATAAAGGAATCCTGCAATTCTATCAGATTCTTCAATCTTCGACTAAGGGTAGTTATCCTGTCATTCAGATCTTTGGGAACTTCTTCTCCCCTTTCCAAATAATCCCGCTTCAAAAGACCGAGATTGTCCAGTTTGGTTCCCCAAACTTCTATCTGAATTTGATATTTTTCTTCTTCGGAAAAATTGCTGGTTCCCACATTCTTCGTTCCCTTGAACAACATATGTTCCAGGAGATGGGCGATCCCCGCTTGTTCCGGAGTTTCATCCACTGCACCCACTTTGAATTTGATATAAAGAGCCAAAGTGGGGGAAGTCCCTCTTTTCATGAGGATGGCCGTAAGACCGTTTTCCAATTTGATCTTTCTGATTTTTTCAAGGAATTGCTTTTCAGAACTGGGAAAGAAGTTTTCCTGGGCACTGGTCCCAGTTGCGATAAGAAAAAGGCAAAGGAAAAAGGATCGTATTTTCAACATCTACTGCTATCTTTGAGACTATAAAATGAATCGTAAACTTCTAATTTTATCCTTTTTCCTCTCTTGTTCCGGCTTCCAACCTGCGGACAAACTTCTTGTGGAAAAGGCATTACAAAACGAGACTGATATAGGTTTTATTTCAAGGGAATTTTTTCAAATGAAAGTTGAGATTCCCTATTCTTCGTTGGAAGCACCCAGAAAAACAAAAAGAGAAGAATGCAAAACGAAAGCGTTCTTAAAACGGGAAGAGCTTTCCATGCCTTACCTTTTGCAAGCACATAGGGACAAATATAGATTTGGCGAAGGTATAGAAAGTTTTTCCAGCACCCGCATCGGCCAAATGAGAACGATCAAAGAGCAAAGAGATGCCCAGGCAAGTGCAAGCCCGATTCCGGGACTCGCCGTTGGAAATACAAATACCGCTCTTACTAACCAAACACAGAATCAAAACCAAGCCTCTACTGTTCCCCTTCTGTCGGCACCCCTTCCTCAGGGAACAAAACCGTATACTCAGAACTTTGCATGGTTCTTCGACTCTCTTCATCTTTATAAAGAAGATTATTCGGATAGATCAAAATGTGCTTTCCTATTTAGAAACATCCAAGAAAAACTATATGCAAAGGTTGAGGAGACCCCAGTTCCTTTGGGTGCATACCAAAATCTTGGAGAGAGAGATTTAGAATGAAACAAACCCGAACACTTTCACTTACGTTGGCATCTATAGTTGTTGTTTTCCTTTCAGCTAATGCTTGCAAAACGCCGCAAAAAGAAGTCAAAACCAATCAAGAGACAATTACCAAGGAAGAAGCAGTTGAATCTCCTGAAGTGATCGAATTTACAAAAGCAAAAGAAGGATTCTTAAACGAGAATTTATTCCAAGTTGCCATTTCCAGTGTACTTTCCGATTCGGAAGCACGCAAATCGGAAGCAAATACAATCGCCGAACACAAAGCACTCAATTTACTAAAGACATACTCTCCCCCCAATCTTTCGGAAAAAGGGAGAAAAGAATTACGTGAAATTTCAAAAGAAGGGAAATTGGTGGATAAAAACATTTCCCTCGGCGGTAGGTATTTTTTTCTATATCAAATCCAGAAAAAAGATCTGAAACGACTGGTTACAACCCAGCTCGAATAACGACCGCTATCTAAAGAATCTGTATCTTTTGCGAAATCTTTCCGGGGATGCAGATATTCTTTTTGAAATTGCAGTAAAATAGTTTTCCGTTTACTTCCAGATCACCCTTTCCCGAAACTTCGAACGGCAGTCCTTTCACATATTCGAAGTATTCTGCTTTCTTAGGGTGAATGGGACCGTTTAACTTCAAATCCGCTTTTGTAACAGTCAGTCCGTTTGTGCCTGACAAAAATAGACGGTGCGGCGCTTCTATCTGAAACCCATAATCGGGAGGAAGATCCAATCTCAGTTCGAATTTATTATCTTTCAATTTTGCAGCGGTGATTGTAATCGGATGCAGAGGAACGAGGCTTCCCTGTTTTGCAGTCTGACTATTTGCATTTCCACATTGCAAAAAAGGAAACGAAAAAATAAAAACGATTAAAATTATTCTGATCATTCTGCCTATTAGACTAAAAAATAAAATCAATCGTCAATTCTTTCTCTAAGATCGAAATCGCCGGCGTCAGTTGGCCTTTCTTAAAACTACACAACGATTGGAATTGGTACCTTTTTCATTATTGGACACATTCCAACAATTGGACAGCTTCGTAAAAGTTTGGGTATGGATATATGTTTTGGTCCAAACAAGCCCGGTTCCCTTCGCCATATCCACGACATCCTCATCCAAATTGAGAATTTCTTTTCCCTTCTTTACCTCGCCCACTTCCATCACCATATACGCGCCTTTTTTTAGAACACGAGACGATTCCTTCAAAGTCGACTGAATGAACCTGTTCCAATCCGTGATATTACTGAAAATACTCAACTTACGTTCCGAGTTTTTAGGAATATCCAAAAACCAATGTCTTAACCAATTATCCGCTTCATAATCCACCTTATCCAAAAAAGGAGGAGAAGTCACGATCAGATCCACGGATTCGGAAGTAATCGACGGAACGTTATTCGCAGAAGACAAAGTGTATAGATTTTGTTTGGAGAATTCATGATAGAAAGGAGGAATCGGAGTAGCTAGATCCCTTCTCATCTTTTGAATGATTCTGGATTTGATATCGCGATACTCCGGAGTCTGTTGCCTTTTTATATTATTTCTTCTCTGAGCTTCCGGCGGAATGGAAAGTTGGGGGAAAGTATAAACGGAGAAAAATCCCGTGCTATGACCATGTAACCTGGACAATGCGATGAGTCCCAAAAATTGCATTTCAGGAGAAATATCATCTTTCATGTAATTTTTCAAGTTTTTGATTTCAACCAAAGTTTCCGGATGAAAAAAAGGAAGTAACCTTTCATCACCCTCTTCTTCCGGAATGTGTTTTTTCAAATCCAATGATTCCAGTTTTTTCACCAAAACATCGAAACCCGGAACAGTTTGTCTCGCACTTGCCAAAAAAATAGATAAAGGATGGATATCGTTATGAATTGCAAAATGCCCTTCTATGTTCGCTTGAACGGCAGTAGTGCCACGACCGCCAAAAGGGTCATAGACGACCTTTTTCTTTTTATGCAAAAATTCCTTCATAAAGAAAGAAGGTAACTCAGGTTTAAAGGAAGCTCTATAACTAACCGTATGATGGATAGGATGTCCTTGTCTTTGTTTTGCGGTCCAAAACTCTCCGAATAAAAACTTATCCGACTCTTTTTTTAATCTCTCTGCTCCTGCCATCCGTTGCAAAAGCCTCCTATCTTTATAACAAGATCGGAAAGAAACTAAAAGAGCGGGGATGTTTTTTAATTTATGTTACGTGACATATTCGGACGGAATGTTCGCAATTAAGCGACATAAGTCGAATGAAAGAGGACAATGAAAATTATTTGTTTCACCCGTAGTCGGGTCGACGAAAGACAATGAATATGCATGAAGACATTGGCGGTTATGCCCCAATTCCTCATTCAAAAGATCGGATTCTCCCATTTGGATAAAATCAAGAAACGCGGTTTCCCTTTTTCCGTAAAGTTTGTCCCCCACTACGGGAAAACCTTCGCCAAGTAATGTAGCACGTATTTGGTGAATCCTTCCGGTATGAGGTTTAACAAGCAACACGGAGATATTCTTTTTCGGATCATAGGATAACAGGGAAAATTCGGTAAAAGTGAGTTTATCTTCTCCCAAACTTTCCTTTCGGAGAGATTGTTTTTTGCGAATGCTCGAATTCGGATCTTTCCCCATGTACCCTTCCGATACAAGAGTCTCCGGAAACCGTCCGTAAACAAACGTTAGATATTCTTTCCGGATCAGCCTTTCTTCGAATAATTTTTGCAAAACAAGCCGAAACTCTGCCGTTTTTGCAAACAAAATAATGCCTGAGGTTTCCCGATCCAATCTATGCACGGGATAAAACTTTGTTTTTCTGTCATGTTCCAAAAGGTTCAAAAGAGTATTGGTTCTGTATCTACCCGCAGGATGAACCGGAATATTCGGAGGTTTGTTTACCACGAGAAAGTTTTCCTTTTCCGCTAAAACATGATAATCCCTGTTAATCGCAGGTTCCCGTATGGAATCGGGTTTGGGGGAATAGGAAATTTCATCTCCTGTTTTCAAAATCAAATCGGGAGACGATGAATTTCCATTGATTAGAACATTCTGATTTTCTACTAAAGAAATCCAATCTTCTTCGTTATGATAGGGAAACCGTGCTTTTAAATATTCAATTAACGGATAGGAATGAAAATTGGATGGTACAAAACTTTTGTAATTTTTAAGAGGATCTGAAGACACTATTCAGGTAACGGTTCACCGGCAAAAGGATCTTCAGAATTTCCAAACTCGCCCACATTTTCCTCAGGATTGTTTGTTTCTTCCGAATCATGACCTTCTGAAAATCCCGTCTCTGCCCCTTCTTCGGATGCATCGGGTCCCGGTTCCAGCTCAGTGGGTTTCCCAATGCTAAGGAATGCATCAAGTGCTTCCATATCTTTGGGGTTTAAATTATAAAACTGACAACCCACTCTAAAATTGGTTTCTTGGTTACGAATGTTTTTAATAATACCTCTAAATGTGGCTCTGGACTCCTGATTGAAAACAATATCAAAAAGGATTGTTCCGTTCATAGTCATACTTCTGCTAAATGATCTGGACGGAGAATGGAGAAAACTAATACCACCGGAACTTAGATCCATAACCTGACAGACTTCTCTCGACTCTTGGAAAACTCCGGTGCTGATCACATCCCGAGCTACAGCACTTGCAAAAATCTCAACTTGCTGAAAAGCTTCCATCGTCAAAATGTTTTCACTCAAAACCTGCACATAACCGAGATGAACATAACCTTTGTATCTGATAGGAATACAAATTTCAGAGATGTATTTATCATCGATCTTGGAGGACTCAAAAATTCTTAGATATTCATCGAAAGGAAAAAACTGAGGACTAGCCGAACTTTTATCCTTTCTGTCCATAATAAATATGGACTTTTCGTAATGGTGCATCAGGCGAAGTCTGTTGTCCATTCTTCCTGCAAAGTAAATAGAAGATTGCGGATATGCTTTCATCAATTTCGTTCGATAGGTAAGTAGTACCGCATCGACTTTTTTATCATCAAAGCCGATTGCTTTGGAAACATCGATCACATTTATGATGTTAATTGCCTTTAAGGTGGCATTACTTCCGCTTGCAGGAGCAACTTCGACCCTTGTAGTTTCCCTTGTGGCAGCAACAATGGATATTTTCTTAGGTGTAAGTATCTCGATTCCGTGACCGTCTCCACCAGCTAACAAAAATTGTGCGACAAATTTGCTTCCGTTGTGAACTACGGATAAATTCCGATCCTTGTTTGGAAAAATAAGAGGAGTGTTTATAATGAGTGCTTTGTTTTTTAAGGCAATGATCTTGACCGGAATATCTTTCCCTTCGTATTGAATGGATACGGGTAGTTTGCCGAAAAGTGCGGTAATTACTTTTAAAACACCGTCAATGTCGGTTATTTCTTTATCCATAGATCAACCATTCATCTTGTGAAGTAACATTGATTTTGTAATTTTCGAAAGATCGGATGCACCGCTAACGCTCATGCTTTGCGTTAATTCTTCCGAATATTTGTTGAGTAAAAAACGAATTCCCGCCTCATCACCGCCCACAAGCGAAATCGCAACCGGTCTTCCTACAAGTATTGAATCTGCACCAAGTGCTAACATTTTAAACACATCCATTCCACTTCGAATGCCACCGTCCGCAAGAATGGGAATTTTTCCTTTCGCATATTCTGCTATCTTAGGAAGTACTCTTGCTGTCCCTGGCATACCATCTAAAACTCTACCGCCATGATTGGATACTACGATTGCTGAAAATTTTCCATCTATTGCTAATTTAGCATCTTCTAAACTCATAATGCCTTTCAATACAAAAGGTATCTTGATCTTTTCTCTGATTTTAGAGAGAGATTCCATTGACCTGGAAATACTCGAAAGATTTTTAGAAGTCATCGTTCTGAAATTAACTGCATCAATATCCATACCTACTGCAAATACACCTGCAGCTTCCGCCTCAAGCAATCTTTCCATCAGTAAACCTTCATCCGCTCTCGGCTTACAAATCAATATTCCTTTACCATTGGATTTTGTTATGGCATCTATCATGATTTTATATTTTTCGGGACTGGCACCATCTCCAAGCCAAGCAATGGAACCGTTTTGCGCAAATGATTTTGTGACAGCCTGTGCATAGTCCGCATCTGTCATAACAAAATTCATATTAGTTCCAACCCCTGTCATAGGTGCGGACATAATAGGCATCTTTAGTGGAAGTCCTAGGAAATCAGTAGAGATGGAAGGAATCACATGATCGCGAATGTATCTGGGAACAATGTGGAATTCTTGTAATGCGGTATAATTGTCCTGGAATGTTTCCATTCGTCCTACACCGCCCATTCCCGGAATGCCTGAAGCACAATTTACCCCATCGCATACTTTACAAACCCAACAAATGTCTTTTCCGAATCTTTGTCTCGCTGAGTCGTTGATTTCCTTTTCACTGATGGAAAACAATTCATCCACTTCAAATACGATTGTCTTTTTCACTTTTTCAAAAATGAGTTCGGCATCCAAAAGAGAGTCCGCAGTAATGATCACATGTCCCGATTTATCAATGTTATTCGTTGGTTCTTTGATTACGTCTCCGGATTTTGATTGTAAAAAAACTTCATTGACTCCGTCGATTTTTTTAACCTCTTCCAAACCTGTGATTTGGATGAGTTTGCCCGGTTTGGATAATAAGGATCTTTCGATGGAAACGCGGGTTAGAACCGGTTCCAAATTATCCGGGGTTTCACCAAGTGCTATGAGTAACGCCGCGCGGTTCAAATTAACACCGGTTGACAATGGATAGGTGAAAGCGGACATAAACCCGCCGGAAAGCCGCGCTGCAATCTCTCCGATCATTACACCTTGTTTTGTGACTTTGATATCTCCCTTGCCCGCTCCCAGATGAATTCCCAAAGCGCGCATTCCTCCGGACATTACCTTTTCCACTTCCAAGATTGTTTCTTTGGACAATGCGGAAGGCATATTATGCCCTACTTCGATAAAAAAAGGTTCTCTTTCTATGATACGATCGGCAATACCTGTCATCCGGATCTGACCTTGGAAGGCAAGAGCATCTACGGATAGTTCGGGACCTTCCATATACTCTTCCAAAATCAACTCCCCCGTCGGGCAGAATTTTTTAGCATGTCGGAATGCGTGAGGAATTTCGTCCTTATGATTTACCTTAATCACTCCGCGCGCACCCATATTGTCGGCAGGTTTCATTACCAAAGGGAAAGTCAAGGAGTCGAGCGCGTCCTTTGCATCCTGCAAAGACCAAACAGGCGCAAAACGGGGAATGGGGAGACCGTGTTCTTTCAAACGTTGTCTCATCTTTACTTTGTTTGTTGCAGCTTCCGCATCTACAAACCGGATACCAGGAAGTCCCAATGCGGAAGCAACCGCTGCAACAGTCATACTTGCATCAGTCCCCGCGGTGATCACTCCGTGGATTTGTTTGGTAAGGCTGTATCTTTTTGCCTCACGAACCATCCCTTCCAAATCTTTCGTAGACATGATGATTTTTTCATCGGCGATTTGAAATCCGATCGATTGGGGATTCATATCCGCAACGATCGTTTTCAATTTCATAGTCTTTGCCGTTTGAATGATGGGAACTTGTAATAGTCCTCCACCAATGATTAGAATGGATTTATCCGTAACTGATTTCAAATGACAAAATTCCTAGTTATGTTTGCCCCGAACCAGATATGACAAGTTGCTTTCTTTGGAGTTGAATGCTTCCTTTTCGGATGATCCCGCCGCCCAAAAGATAATTGTCATCTAACGGATAAAAAGTGGCAGACTGCCCCGGTGTTACGCTTTTTACTTTTTCTATAAATTCGACTTTCCAAGAGTCACCAAAGCTCGTCACTTTACAGTGAACAGGTGTATGGCGGTATCTGATTTGAACTCTCATCTCGGCTGTTTCTCCAGGCTCCATGGGAAAAATCCCTTGGTAAGTGATGTCTTCCAGTATGAAAGACTCGCAAAATGTCTCTTCATCTTCTCCGACTACTACGGTTCCATCGTCTTCGATGGAGATCACATAGAGGGGATTTTTCCAAGACACACCCAAACCTTTTCTTTGGCCGATTGTAAAATTTTCTTTGCCTGTGTGTTTGCCTATGATCTCACCGGACACCAAACGGAAAAAACCGGGAGTAAAATCAACACCTTGCTTTTTTAAAAAACTTCTATAATCGTTTTCAGGAATAAAACAAATCTCTTGGGATTCCGGTTTTTCCGCAACGGGAAGTCCCATACGTTTTGCAATTTCGCGGACTTCCGATTTATCCATTTCCCCTAAAGGAAATATAGTAGAGCTGATATTTTCTTGTGATAAACCGTACAAATAGTACGCTTGGTTTTTTTTCATGTCAACCGCATTGCGGATGGCATAACGCCCATTAATCTCCACTGTCCGTGCATAATGTCCGGTAGCGATTTTGGAAATCCCGAGTGCCTTCGCTTTTTCAAACAAAGCGCCGAACTTTACGAATGTATTGCACTCGACGCATGGGTTGGGAGTGCGGCCGTCCTTATAATCATCTATAAATCTCTGGATCACTCTTTCCCCGAAAACCTTTTCCATTTTGATCACGTAAAAAGGAATATTGAGAGAAAGTCCCACATCTCTCGCGTCCCGGATGTCTTCGGGAGAACAGCAGGATTTTTTTGTAACATCACAGGCAGGAGCTTCGTATTCCCAGGTGCGTAAATTAACACCAATTACATCATAACCTTGTTCGATGAGCAGACCAGCGGCAACTGCACTGTCAACCCCCCCACTCATTGCAACTATGATCTTTTCTTTTGTGTTCACTTTTAATTGGACGAGGGATTTAAGATGGCGATTCTATTTCTTGCGAAATCCCAGAACAAGGGTTTTCTGCGCAAAATATCCAAACCGATGACCCAAACCTCTTCCCTGTCCTTGTCCCTTGACAAAAGGAAATTCTCAAGTGAAATTCCGCTTAAAAAATAAATGTCAAAGTATTCTTCCCAAATTCCCAGGTTTGTCCCCAAATAAAGAGGTCCCTTCCAATAAAAAAGATCCGCTTCCTGAATTTGATTTCCGGGCAAAAACACCTTCTTTTTACCTTGGGATTCCAGACCCTCTTCTCCTTTAAAGGGAAGAAGGCTTAAACTTGCACCGGTATCCAAAATTCCAATATAGGTTTTTTCTTTTTTGCCCTTGAAACTTGCATAATAATGGAGATTCCATTTCCGAACGGAAAGTGTGCGCAAACTGGTAGTTAGAAAAGCCTGAGGTTTTTCACAAAAACTGGACGAGGAATCAAATACTTGCAATTCTCCGTTTTCCCACCAAACACATGTATTATCAAAAAAGTCGTTTCCAACAAGTCCTTCCAGGCTTTCGGGAAGGATTCCCTTTCTTTTTTTGAAAGGGAAATCTTTTCCTTCCCATCTCAATCGAAATTGAGTGTCTCTTTCCGCACCCAGATGTTCTCTCACAAAACTAATGTCAGATCCGGTGTCCCATAACAACGGATAAGATTTATTCGTATCAGGGTCGGAAAACCCATGCAGCAAAAGATGAGTTCCCAGATCTTCCACTTTGAATTTCCCCTTTGGAAGCACATTCAGTATGGACGTTTTGTTAACGAAGGAAGAGGAAGGAATGGATGTTGTTTCCCCCTGGCATTGCAAAAAAGCCGAACAAAAGGAAAGTAGAATTAAAAATCTTAAACCAGTTTTTTGATACAATTTTGATTGGGGCAACGGGAATAATCTACGATACAATCTCTGTATTCGATCCCTGTTTTTTCTTCTTTGGACTTATACTCGATAAAACAAGAATAAGGTTGGAAGTTGAACGACTTAAGCCCCAATGCTCTATCTCGGATAGATTCGAGGACTCCGGAATGACCAGGACGGGAAAGATCGGAGAGAATGGTAACTGCTTCTGCCATACTCTCCTCATCGGCTTTTTTTCTATTCTTTAAAGGAAATTGTTCTGTTTCTACCGGAATGTTTGGCTTGGTAGAGAGCCTTGTCCGCACGTTCGATCAGATCTTTGTTGTTTCGGTCTGTAGAGCGGAAAGTCGAAACTCCTACGGACAAAGTCACCTTCAGATCAGCACCGTCGTTCGGGTTTTTTACAACCATAGCCTCAACACTTTTGCGGATTTCCTCACCCTTAGCAAATGCTTCTTCTTCGGTTGCACCGGGCATAACCAGACAAAATTCTTCTCCGCCATATCTGGCAGGAATGTGATGGCGTTGGCCTGCGTTGATGAGTTGTCTTGCCACTTCTATCAATACTACGTCCCCCGCTTGGTGACCGTAAGTATCGTTGAATACTTTGAACTTGTCAACGTCCGTAAAAAGAAGAGCTAGCTTGGTTCCTTTTTTGCGGCAACGTTCCATCTCTTCTTTCAATTTGGTTTGGAAGTAATGATGAATTTTCAAACCGGTCATCATGTCCACGGTAGCGAGTTCATACAAACGAGCGTTATCTACGGCAATGCCGGCCAAATTGGCAAGTGTGGTCATGAATTCCTTTTCATCTTCCAGAAACTCTTCCGTGGTCATCTTTTCCCCGAGAACGAGGAGACCATTCACCTTACCTTTTGCATTCAAAGGAACAAGAATTTCAGCACCTAACTGGCGCAAGTAATTCAAATCTTTGGAATCTTTGAGTGACTCGACCAAAAGAATCTGATCCATAGTGATCGCTTTTGGTTTTTCCTCGAAATAATGAATCAGAGGAGTATCTATTTTGATTTCGTAATTATGATCTGCTTCCGTCAGCTCGAATCCCTTCGTGGATTGAGGCTCCAATCGGAAAAGACCTAAATCAATCTCCGGCTCCAGGTACATGGCAGCATGCAACGTCTGCAATTGAGCTAGGCAAATATTCAGGATCGCATCAATCAGATACTTGTAATCAAGCGTAGAGTTGAGCGCGCGGGAAATCTCAAGGAGCTGTTTTTGATCGTATATTTTTTTTTCGTAATGTTCGAATACTATGTCTGTATTTTCTTTTAGTGACAAAGCACACCGCCCAAGCTGAGATTAAATTATTAAAAACAATGAAAATAGGGTCAATGTAAAGTACGATTTTAGGGATTGGTTTAAAAATTGTACAAATTGTGTAAACTTCTTAGAACAAAGTATAAACGATCTTGACAGGAAACCTGCATCATAGAATGTGGTATTTACACCGCGCGGTGGAGCAGCTGGTAGCTCGTTGGGCTCATAACCCAAAGGCCACAGGTTCGAATCCTGTCCGCGCAACCGTTATCATCCTTTATTCCTTTCCTCCCAACTCCTTACTCCTCTTTGCAGCCTCCGTGACCGCATCACGGACAGAAGTAGTAAACCCTTTTCTCTCCAAAGCATCCAAACCGTAAATCGTGGTTCCCCCGGGAGAAGTGACCCAATTGCGCACTTCCATAGGATGAAGATTTGCATCTGACTCTTTTAGCTTACGAAAGTATTCCACACTCCCCGCAATCGTCTCCAAAGCCAAATCCAGACTTTGTGAATACGATAGCCCGGCTTTCAATCCTCCTTCGGCAAGCGCATGGAGAAAAGTCATTACATACGCCGGCCCCGATCCGGAAAGACCTGTCACTGCATCCAGTAATGACTCCTTATCCAACCTAACGACCGTTCCAAGGGAAGAAAAGAGATCCACAACCAAAGAATCAAGACTAGGTTCTCCGAAAAATCCTACCGCCCCACGTCCTACCACCAAAGGCAAATTGGGCATAAGCCTGGACACCTTCGAGCCTTTAGGTGCGCCACTTTGAATGGTGGCAACGGAAATCCCGGCAGCAATCGACAAAAATGTTTTTGGTTTTTTGAATTCGCCTACCACCAATGCAATGTCGTTCGGTTTGACTGCGAGTATGATGATGTCAGCCATCTCTTCGAGAGAAGGAATCCCGGACTTGTATTCTATGCCCGGGATCTGTGTTTTTGTAAACGGATCATAACCGTAAACGAATCCTTTCCCGGAGGCATGGATTCCCAGGGCGATCGCTCCGCCCATTTTGCCCAGTCCCACTACTCCCACATTATGCCTGTTTGTCTGTTCCATAAACCCTATCTCCAAATATTTTTGAACCGATCCGCAAATAATCGGATCCGTATTGCAGTGCAAGATCGTAATCCCCACTCATCCCCATAGATAATTTTTTATCAGGGAAGTATTCATTTCTCAAATCATTCAATTTTTGAAAGGCAAGTCCCGTTCCTTCCGATTCACCGTCTGACGGTCCCATCCCCATCATTCCTTCCCAAATGCAATATTCATTTTGAAGGTTCACCATCTCTTTCTTGCGCAAGATCAATTCTTCCGTATCCATTCCGTTTTTGGAAGACTCCTTTGTAAGATTGCATTGTATAAAGTATCGGATTGTTTTTTTCTCTTTCAAAGCACGTTTCAATAATTCGTTTAAAGTGGAAAAAGATCCCACCCCGTGAGTGAATTGAAAATGACCAAATAACTTGCGTAAAGTACCGGATTGCACAGGCCCTATATGGTGCAATTGAACCTCTTCGTTTGCCTCGGGAAACTCTTCTCTGAGCTTTGTGAATTTTTCAACGGCTTCCGGAATGTAATTTTCTCCGAATACACGGATTCCCCCCAGATACGCTTCTCTTATCACCTCGTAAGGTTTTGTTTTGGAAACAGCAAGGATTTGAAATCGGTTCTTCGGGTATTGGGATTGAAGAGAGGAAATGAGATTTTTGTAAGATTCTCCGTAGGAAGACAAGAATTAAGGTCCGAGAGATTTTTCTAATTTTTCGATTCTTTTTTCAATCTCTGTAAAACGCATATCGTTCTTTTGATTTTGCAAAACAAACTTGGATTCCATATCCCGGAATCTGGCTTCCAAACTCACAGATTGTCTTGATTTGGTTTCGGAACTGATTCGGTTCGGTTTTGCCCAAGACTTTTTCGCTTGGAGTTTGGAGTCGGAAACTTTTTTTGCAGTGTATGTATATCTGGGGACAGATTGTTTTTTCTTTGCGGTAGGTCGATAAACAGCGGTTTGTTTGTTTTTATTTTCTTTGGAAGTAGAACTGATCTGAGGTTTGGTTTCTTTGAGAAGATCACGCGGTTCTTCCGCAAATTTGTCTCCTATCATTTCCTTTTCTTTGTCTATCGTGGCCTTTTCGGATGATTTGGGAGTTTGTTTTTTTTCAGCCTGGCTGCCTGTTACGGAAACCGATTTGGAACCTGGTTTTTCCCAAGTAGGATCCATCTCCTCAAGACTGGGAAGATTGGGCAACTTTGTCTTTGTGGACTTGTCTTCTTTGTTGGAAGAATCATCTACATTTGCAGTTTCCTTTTCGGAAGAAACGGGAGAAGCCCAAGGTTTTTCAATGATGCGGTCTTCTTTTTCCAAAGAATTGGCCTTACCGATCATCTGTATCTTCTGGTAGATTTCATTACGATAAATGAATCCGAAAATAAAAGAAGAAAGGAGTAGTACAACAAGGATCGCCGTTGTAAAGATTTTTAGATTATCCTGTCTAGCCATAGAAAAGACTTTACCCTTCTTATTTTTTACCGTTACTATAGAAAGGATTACACTTTTTTGCCGATTAGAAAAGTTAGAAATGTTTTTATTTATAAAAAAAGTTAATATATTTTTTCTACTTCTTCTCTTTTTTTGCCTGGACTTGAGTGGCGCACCCAGACCTTGGGACAGAGATGAAGAAGGTAGAGTTTTACGACTGCAAAAAGCACTCGAAAATGAAAAAAACTATGTCTTATTTCTTGCGGAAGACTTCGAAGGAGAAAGACCTTGGAGTATTTACAGATCCGATTCTTTTTTAAATCACACTGAGTTTTCTGCAAATCTTCCCGACTCCTCCGCTTTCCCCCAGGAAAAGGAAATTTTGAAAAACAATGGTTATCCGAACGTCCAAACCCAAAATTCTTTCTTGATTCATAGTTATGTGGAAAATCCGAAAAGGGATCATTGGACGATTCGTCCCGAAGAACAGTTGTTACTTCCTCTGGGACTTCCCATCCAGGCGATCATTTGGGTGTATTCCGAAGGCCATCATATGGCTTTGGATTTGGTAGTGACTCAGAAAAAATCAAAAGAGATTTATTTGCCCTTGGGCATTTTGAATTTTTTCGGTTGGAGAAGATTGGAGGTTCCCATCAATCTTCCGAAAGAAAATGCAAGGCTCATCCAATCTTTTTCTTTGCCTGTGTCTGTAAAAGCGTTTCGACTCACGTCTCAGCCCACTCAAAAACAAGGCGCCTTTCATTTGTATTTCGATCAATTGTGTTTTTTAATGGATAAGTCCACTTTTGTTTACCCCGGATCTGAGGTGCAAGATACTTGGGGAAACAAACGTTAAATGGCGTATTTTCTTTATAATCTGATTCTCATTCTGCTTTACCTCCCATTTCTGATCGTCGTTTTTCTTTTTCCGAAAGGAAGAATGTTATTAGCCAAAAGAAAGAAAAGTTTAACTGAACTTTTAAATTCGGATAAGGATCCTCAAAGGAAAACCGTTTGGTTGCATGCTGCAAGTGTGGGAGAGCTCGATCAAGCACGCGCACTTGCGGGAGAAATCAAAAGACAAAATCCGAGTCTCTTTATCATCCAATCGGTTTATTCCGATAGCGTTACCGACAAACAAACAATAGATCCTAACTTCGATCGCAGTTTTATTTTGCCTTTGGATTTTCCTTTTGCCTATGATTCCCTATTCAAAAAATTTAGGCCCGAAAAACTAATCATCCTGGCTTGGGACACTTGGCCTAATTTGTTAAAGACGGCCAATAAATACAATTGTAAGTCCTATTTGGCATGCGCTTCTTTGTCTTCCGGTTCGGGGAGAAAAAAAGGATTCGTTCATTCTTTAACAAAAGCTAGTTTCCAATACCTGGAAGGAATTTATCCTTCCCATCCCATTATTGCAGAAGAGTTCAAAACATTAGCACCCGACCATAAGATAGAAACACTGGGTGATACCCGTTTTGAATCGGTCTTGCACCGAATCGAATCCGGGACCCCTCCGGAAAGATTCCAAACCTTTCTGAAAAAATACAAAACGGAAATCGCGGACCAAAAACCGATTTTACTAGGCTCTACTTATCCCGTCTGTGAATCCTATTTTTCGGATTTTCTTTTCCATTGGTCGGAACAGAATCACCCTCTTCCTACATTCTGGATCTTTCCTCATAAATGGGAAGAGAACCGAATGCAATCGTTTCGATCGAAATTGGAATCGATTACAACTGTAAAAACTTTTTCCGAACTCATGGACCGAAGCTCGGAGTATCCGAAGATCGTGCTTGTGGACGAATTGGGTATTTTGGCATTTGCTTATCAATTTGCCAAGTTTGCTTATGTGGGAGGAGCATTTCACCACAGAGTGCATAATACGATCGAACCTGCCGCATTTGCACTCTCTCTTGTCACGGGCCTGAAAATTTCAAATGCTCCCGAAGCAATCGTTATGCAAAAGCTAGGTGGTCTCATCGCTTGCAATCATAAGGAAGAATACATCAGTGCTTTTAAAAAATTAATTTTAAACCCGAATCTGGCGGAAGAATTGGGCGCAAAAAACAGAAACTTTGTGCTGGAAAACAAAGGGGCGTCCGGAAAAATCTACAGTAGAGTTTTTTCGAATGACCCTAATTAAAATTGCAGCTGTATCTCTCAATACAACTCCTCTCGATTTTTCAGGAAATCTAAAATCAATCAAGTCCAGTCTCGAGTCCGAAGAGATAATCGATTCCGATTATGTATTATTTCCGGAACTTGCCATCTCCGGGTACGGATGTGAAGACGCTTTTTACAAAGAATCGGTTTGGAAAAGATCCTGGACGTCCCTTCTCGAAATCCTTCCCTATTCCAAAGACAAAACGATTTTGGTCGGCTTACCGGTTTTTCATTCTTCTTATTTGTACAATTGCATCGCAGTCCTTCATGCCGGTGAAGTAATTTGTTTGGTTCCTAAAATGAATCTTGCCAACACGGGAATCCATTATGAAAAAAGATGGTTTCATTCTCCTTCCGGTTTTATCAGCGAAAGTTTTATTCCACCAAATCATAGTTTTGCGAATCAGAAATCGATTCCTTTCGGACATTTTATCCTGGAAAAAAACGGAATTCTCTCCGCAGTCGAAATCTGCGAAGACTCCTGGAATCTGAACCGTCCTTCTCAATATTATGCCGAAAACGGAATCGATGTTTTGTTTTCTCCGGGTGCTTCCCATTTTGCTATGGGAAAAAGAGAAATCCGAAAAAGAATCTTTCAGGAAACAAGCAGAATCCAAAGAAACCTGACTGTTTTTACCAATCTTTGCGGAAACGAATCCGGCAGAGCCATATACGAAGGAGGCAGTTTGTTTTGTGAAAACGGAAACGTTTCCAAAGAAGGACCGAGGCTCTTTTTTTCCACTTATCAAATCACAACTTACGGATCTTCTCTTTCCGAACTTCGTTCCCTTCGCGCCAAGGAATTCAGAAATTCTCACCCGAACGGAAATCACAAAAAAATTCCAATCTTCCGTTTGACCTCGCTGAACAAAGATTCCAGCACTTCGAATTTTATATTGGATATGAGGGAAAAAGAAAAACGAAAAGAATCCGATTACAAGGCACCTGTTACCGTTTACGATGATTTTACCCGTGCAGTTTCGCTCGGACTTTATGATTATCTGCGGAAGTCCAAAACAAAAGGATTCACCTTATCTCTATCAGGTGGTGCGGACAGTGCGATATGCGCATTGCTCGTAAATTCGATGAAGGAACTTGCCAAAGAGGAATCGGGAAATTCCATTTTTTCGGAATTGGGGATCCATGAGGAAAATCTATTGGTTACACTTTACCAAAAGACCGAAAACAATTCCACATTGACGGAAAAGATCGCATCCCTTCTTTCCCGGGAAATAGGAAACAAACACTATCAAATCTCGATTGATTCCTCCGTTTCCAATGCAGTCGAATTGATCGAATCCCAGATCGGCAAAAAATTGAATTGGGAAACGGATGATCTCGCACTTCAAAATATTCAAGCCAGAGTCAGATCTCCTCTCATCTGGTTACTTGCCAACACGAACGGACATTTGTTATTGTCCACAAGCAATCGTAGCGAAGGTAGCGTCGGTTATACGACCATGGACGGAGATTCTTCCGGGTCTCTTTGCCCGATTGCAGGAGTGAGCAAGGAATTTCTGCTTTGCTTTTTGGACGATATCCAAGAAGGAAATAATGCATACATAAGTCCTAAAGAATCCATAGGAATTTTAAGACAAACAAAACCCACTGCAGAGCTCAGACCGCTTGTTACGGAGCAGGAAGATGAAAAGGACTTGATGCCCTATCCGATTTTGCAAGAGATAGAAAGGCTTCTGGTTTATGTGGGGCTAGACGAAGCGGAATGCCTGGAAAGAATCCTGGAAAAGGACAACTCTCTTTCCAAGGATACAGTTTCAAACCAAATAGAAAGATTCGTTCGACTATTTAAAGTTTCCCAGTGGAAAAGAGAAAGGCTTCCTCCCTCTTTTCATTTGGATGAATACGGACTGGATCCGAAAACAAGCCTTCGTTATCCGATCCTATCCGGTGAATTCTAAACTTTAAGGAAGAGATACACCCGCTTTATTATAGGCTGATTCCATTTCCTTATCCACTTGTTCGTTTTGGAATTTAATATTGGTTAGTATTTCCTGAAATTTTTTGTCCATTTCGGGATCTTCTCCACCTTGGCTCTCAATCAGATAATTGATGATCTCCATCCGGTCGTTCCCTTGTTTTTTAACATGCGAATAATAAAACTGAACGTCGGAAGCGGAAGGAGTTCCACCGAACACGGATGTTGTGGCCTGTGCCAGTTTTTGTCCGTGTTGTTCTGCTTGCGCTTTGAGTTCGGGAGTCAGACGTTTCGGAATCAAATCGTTATCAGGAAAAAGTTCGCGGAGTTCATCAAATGTCTCCATTGCCTCGGGAGGATACGGCTTGCCGGTTTGAGGATTGATCGGGATCTCTCCATCACCTGAATTATTTGCAATTTTAGAGTCTTCTTCGTATTTCATCCCGCCGGCTTTGTAATAGTCCGAGTCGAAGATGGATTCCGCATCCTCTCCTCTGACTCCTAGCGGATTGTTTGTTTTTCCTTTGGAACCACCTCCTAACAAATAAGAAAGTGCTTTGGATTTTTTGTCTTTTTTCTCTTTTTCCGCTTCATCATCCCGAAAGGTAAAAAGCAATGCGACAAAGAACAGAATGAGAGCTACGAAAGCTGAATAGAGTATTTTTTTTTGGATTCCCATAGATTGAATTCCTAAAATCGTGGGAGGGAACGTTTTTTACATGCGACGCACCCTCTCATACCCAATATATCTAGTCAGCTTTTCCTTTCTTTCCTTTTTTAGCTGTGGAACTAATACGGATACCCCAGTTGCCCCTTTTATTTTCTTAGTGCCACCGAGCGTTCCCCAAATCCTGGCAATAGTCGCCGTAAATAGTAATATTACCGACAATTTCGAATTGGATGCCTTGAATTTTAATGCAAACCCCCGTCCGGAATTTTTAGTTCGTTATTATATAACCAACAGAGAGCCTCAATTCCAAGGTTACAATCTCTATATCACCACTGCCACACCTGCGATCATTCAAACGATTTCAGGGGAATGGTTGGAAGATGGGGTACAACCCAGTTTTCCCCATTTACCGTTTCAAAACTCTACGGATTCCAAAAACATAATTACCAAAAGAATCCGTTATCAGATTCCTCCGCCCGGAGTGTATCCGTTTCAAAAATGCCAGATTTATAATTTTACACTTCGTTCCTTCCTTGCCAATGGTTTGATTTCCAACCCTTCTGCCAGTGTTTCCAATTGTTCCGGTGGCTATGAAATGGCAGCTCAAGCACTAGGAGTTCCCCCTCTTTCTCTTTGTCCGGCCAATACAGGCTGCAATACAAACGCTGCTTGTGCTGTTTCCGGTTGCGGAACCCCGAGTGCCTGCCCTTTGGGGAGTGCCTGCAATCCTTGTTTGGTGTCAGGAAAAGAAACATTGGGTTGTCCCTGTCCGTCAGGTTCCAAACCCCCAGGTTGTCAGTTCATTGGCCCGTAATATGGAAAAAGGTGCTCTGTATGTAGTGGCGACCCCCATTGGAAACCTGGGAGATGTTACCGCACGTGCAATTGAAGTTTGGAATTCGGTGGAAGCAGTATATTGCGAATCTCTTTCCGAAACCAGGAAATTATTTTCCAAGTTGGGAGTGAACGCAAAAGTTTACCCTGTTTATAAAGATTCTTCTGAAACACCTTACGCCCCCTTGATGCAAGGCCTGAAAGAAGGCAAATCCTATGCACTTGTATCGGATGCAGGAACACCGGGAGTATCCGACCCCGGTTCCCATTTGGTCCGAATCGCAAGGGAGAAAGGTTTTTCCGTTGTTCCGGTTCCGGGTGCTTCCGCACTCACTGCGCTACTTTCCGTTTCCGGATTTCAGGTAAACCCCACCTTGTTTTTGGGATTTTTATCAGAAAAGCCCGGCAAAAAACGAAAGGAACTGGAAGAAGCGGGAAAAATAGAAGGACTGGTTGTATTTTACGAATCGGTTCATAAATTACCCCGCCTCTACCCTATGCTTTTGGAACTTTTTCCCGAAAATGAAATCCTAGTAGGAAGAGAATTGACAAAGACATTCGAGGAAATACGTTATTATGCCAATCCAAAGGAACTTTTGGAAAATCCTCCTGTGGCAAAGGGTGAATTCGTATTTCTCCTGAATTCACGAAAAAAAAAGCTTAAGGGATTTTCTATAATCTCCGATACTTGAATCGAAAGAGGACAAATAGCATGAACGTAGATAAAATAGGGAGAGTTGGTGGTTACGGTTATGAACCGAAAAAGACTGCTTCTACTTCCAAAACAGAATCTAACGGTCCAGTAGACACAATTTCGATCTCCGATGCTGCTAAAAAACTTGCAACGGAGGCAAAATTACAATCTGAAGTAAAACAAATCGCAAAACAGATAGTAAGTGCTCCTCCCGAAGAAGACCGTACGGAAAAAATAAAAGCAGTTAAAGATCGTTTAAAAAACGGAGATTATGATAATCTTTCCAACAACATGTTGGATAAAATTTCCGACCAAATTGCTTCTACATTTTTAGGACAATTGTAAAAAGGACAGGTGGTGAGGGGTCCTTTCAATTTGTCCTCTTTGCGGATTCTACCACCTTCATTTAGTTATACGTAGGAGGACATATGCCAGTCCTCCCGGAATGGATCAACTTCCAATTTCCCACAAAAATTCACTTCGAAATCGACTGCGGTTATAAACTAGGTTCCTTTGTTAAAAACATTGGTACCAGGGTTGTTCTCATCGCCACCCAAAAGGAACTGGAGAACGCTGAAGAATTATCCATCATCAAAACCAGTTTGGAAAAACACTCCGAAGGGGTGATCATCTTCGATGATATAGTAGATAAAGTTCATTTTAAAGATTTGGACTCTACGGCACATTTTCTTCGCATATCAAATGCGGATTGCGTTGTGGCTTATGGCTCCTTTGAATCAATTAACGCAGGTAAAGCGGCAGCGCTCTTGGCAACAAACAATCTGTTCGCAGAAGAACTGCTAGTTGGCAAAAAACAATTAAAAAGAAAAGGACTTCCCGTCATAGTTGTTCCTACCAAACCTCTTCTCGGAAACGAATGTTCTCCTTTCTTTTCTGTTGTGGATGATAAGGATAAAAACAGAAAATACTTCGCACACGAATGGGCTTTTCCCGAACTAGTCGTATCCGATCCGAAAATCGGCGCGGGTATGTCCTCTACGGAAACCGCCAAAACAGGAATCGCAATTCTATCTGCTGCAGTAGACAGTATTCTTTCCAAATACGCAAACGAAATCACCTCCTCTACCGCACTGCGTGCCATCGAATTGATTTCCAAAAACATTGTACCCGCCATCCGGGAACCGCGCAACCTGGGTCCTAAAAACTCAATCTACGCAGCAAGTTTGCTTGCGGGAATCGCCCAATCTACGAGCTCTCTCGGGTTATGTTATGCACTGTCTCTTGCAGTAACAACTGTTACCAATCTTGATATATTCCAAGCTATGTCGATCTTACTTCCCCATGTGATGGAATACAACCTCACCTCCTCCGCCGGTAAATATGTAATGATTGCGAGAGCTTTGGACGAAGACGTTTCCAATATTTCGGTCATTGAGGCTGCGATCAAAGCGGTGGAAGGAATCAGAAAGATTTATCTGGAACTCAGAATTCCCCAAAGATTATCAGAGTATGAAGTGAAAAAAATCGACCTTCCGGGAATCGCAACTCTTGCCGCGACCTACCCGTTTCTGGATTGCCTTCCCAGAGAATTGCCAAAAAATGAGATAGAGACGATACTAGTCGCAGCATTCTAAGTTTGGTAAGATTTTGATCCGATTAACAGAATTCGAAACAGAATTGATGAAGACCTTTTCACTGAGTGACCGTGATGCACGGAGACTGGAAAGAGTCATCACGGATCTATCGATTATAGTGGGGATGGATCACACTGAAATTTTTGATTTTTTACGTTTCGGTGTGGAGAAAGAGTTCGAAGAATTGAAAGCCGATTATCATTGGGAAAATTTCAGAATCAAAATACAGAAAAAACTAAAAAAATCAAGTTCTTGATCCACAAAGAAGGAAAAAACTACCATTTCTTTTTTGCTACACCGAACTCAGTAGCAAGAATTCAATCCTTATCCGAACCATTTTATAACTTCCCAAAATCAAAAATACCGGAACTCCCCTCTCTTCATAGCGAACCGATTTTAATTCCCAAATTTTTATACTCTCTCCATTGGAATCGGACTCGTTTTCCTTCCGTGTCGATTGATACTTTTGATTACAACCATCCAAAGCCCGAAACAGGTGAAATTCAAATCGGAGGAATGATTCATCAGGAAAGCATTCACCTTACAAAAACCAAACGAACAAAATACGGACAAAATAAATATCTTTCTCTACGCGATATAGTGAATCCGAATTTTTCGGAAGAAGAAGTAAATGAGAAAATAGAAATGCTTTACTTCGATAAAAAAAGTAAAAACTTTCTGTTTCGTTTGGTTCGTATCCTTTACTCCGGAACTCCCGAAGAAGAATATAAAATCGTATCCAATCTGTTTACTCATGAATCGGAATTCGCAAAATTTCTGAGTAACAGTATGTTTACGGCAGAAATCATTCCTCTCATACACGGACCGTTTGTACAAAGCTTCATCTCTTCCTTTGATGAAAGGATCGTCAAATTCGAATTACCGAAACTATCGAAACCAGTGCGAGAGGTTTTGCAAAAATCAGTTTCAAAAAACAAATTCCAAATGATTCAAAACTCACCTGCCTTGGAGCCGAAAGAAGGAGAAGGTCTGATTGAAACAATGGAAACGGAAGTGTATCGGAGATTTTCCAGAAATATATACTTCGAAGAAGGAAACATGTTCACATACAAAGTTTCTTCCGATGAGGAAAATCCGGATTCGGTCCGAACGAATTTTGAAAATGCGGATAAGTTCAGGTTTTGGAGATCCGATCCTTATATAGAATTTTACGGATGCAGCAAAACGAAACTGTTCTTTCAAACCAAAGAATGGATCGATGTCCTGCGGTTCGATTGGTTTTTGTCCAGAAAAGACTTCGAATCTTACGAATTTCATAGACTTCCTCCCTATCATCTTATCGAAATTCCTTTTTTTACGACTGGCCTCGCTATCGTAGGAGGAGGAATTACAAAAGAAAGGAGAGGATTTGAATTCACATTACAATGGTTTGACTATTAAACAGATCAAATACGAAAACAGCATTTTTACTTTCGAAATCATAAGCATTAAGTATTACAAATAAGCATATTTTTTTCAGGAGTATTTGTCCCAGGTTCCCAAAAAATCCCCTTACAATAAAAAATATCGAAGGTAAATGGGATCGGACGTTTCGAAAAAAATATGAACGAACACCATTCATGAATAGAATATTACACCAACAAACAATATTTAAATAATTTCAATATATTCTAAAATTAAAATATAAATATATTATAACTATATAAATTATTTTCGTTGACCGCGTAAACATAAAATTATAGAAATAGTTTCGATTGGTATAAAGTTTTTTCCGGGACAAAAAAAAACCGGAAAATCCTGCATTATAATCGGCAACATGGGAACAAAGTGTCCATAGAAAGAGATCCGCTGGTTATCCGGAGATCAGCAGAAACTCGAAAAATCGGTAACACATAAATTTTCTCAAAGTATAGACAAGTTAGCATATCCGTTGAGTGCTTAGAAAGAGATTCTACAGGAGATTAATCAATGAAATTTTTCGTAAAAACGCTTTTAGTAACTTTTACCATTTCTCTTTTATGTCTTGGGTGTTCTTCCAAAGATAACAAAGACCGTAAACTATTGCCTTTTCTAGCATTATCAATGATGAACAATGACAGCCCATGGACTCGTCTTTTCGGAGCTCCTTCCAAGCAGACTACAGGCAGGGGTGTATCCGTAGGTCCACAAGGAAATATTTATACGACAGGTGATACGGATAGTATTCTAGAAGGACAACCATCCGATAACAAAACCGGAAATCTTTTCGTAATTAAACACGATTCAAACGGAAATAAATTATGGACTAAATTTTTAGGAGTCACTGGCAAAAATACTTATAGTGATGCTATTTCCTCAGATTCACAAGGAAATGTTTATATAACAGGAGTAACGGAAGGTGAGTTGGATGGGCAAACACTTACCGGAGTTCAGGACTTATTCGTAGTCAAATACGATTCCGACGGAAATAAGTTATGGACCAGGCTTTTAGGCGCATCAGGTAAAAAGGCCTTTTCCAGAGATATTATCATAACTTCTCAAAACAATGTTTATATTACAGGAGATACAGACGGCAATCTGGACAACCAAACATTGACAGGGAATATAGATTCGTTTATAGCGAAATACGATTCCAACGGAAATAGGTTATGGACTAAACTTTCAGGTGTTTCGAATAGATTTGTTTTCTCCGAAAGCATTTCTACGGATTCCCAGGAAAATCTCTACATAGCAGGACATACAGATGGTAATCTAGATAACCAAACATTAACAGGGAGGATCGATTCGTTTGCAGTGAAATACGATTCCAACGGAAATAAATTATGGACCAGGCTTTTAGGAACATCAGGTAAGGAAACAATCGCTTTGGGTATATTTTCCGATCCCGAAGGCGATGCCTATATAACAGGATATACAGATGGAAATTTAGACGGAAATAGTCTAACCGGCACTAAAGATTTGTTTGTTACCAAATATGATGCGAACGGCAGTAAATTATGGACCAAACTTTTAGGTGCACCGGGCAAGGAAACACGAGCCTATCGAATCAACGTGGGGTCAAAGGGATATCTCTATGTTACTGGATTTACACAAGGTGATCTGGATGGGCAACCACGAAAGGGTTCTCAAGATCCTTTCG
The DNA here is from genome assembly GCF_004771005.1 of Leptospira ilyithenensis. GTDB lineage: Bacteria > Spirochaetota > Leptospiria > Leptospirales > Leptospiraceae > Leptospira_A > Leptospira_A ilyithenensis. Next base: position 79,657 of record NZ_RQHV01000036.1, on the reverse strand, counting down.
TAGTCAAATATGATGCAAACGGTGTTAAATTATGGACTCGCCTTTTGGGAGGAAGTTCTTCGGAAATTAGATCTGCTGCTGCGGCTAGAGATATCGCCATAGACAGACAAGCAAAAAATATTTATATAACAGGAGATACCAACGGCGATATAGATGGGCAGAAACTAACCGGAACCAAAGATTTATTTTTACTCAAAATAGCAAATGAGAGCCGTTAAAAAACGGATTTGAATCAAAAATCTTAAAAATATTTTTTCAAGAAGACCTCATAATGAGGTCTTCTGCATTTGCCGATTAATGATTTTGATTGGAAGTCTATTTCTTTCCGTTTCCAATGTATGCTTGAAACACTCCTCCAGAGATAGCAAAAAGAAACAACAGACTTTGCTAGCGCTATTGTTTCACTTACCAATAAACTCGGCAAATGCTTGAGCTTGAACTTACCCCTGTAAAGCCCTACAGATTTCCAGATTCTAAATAACAGCGATAATGCTATAAATAATACAAGTAGCACCAAATATAGATTTGGTGTTTATAGCGCGCCATCAACTCCAGGTTCCATAATCCTCAGTACACAGCTCAACCACTATAGCTTTAGATTTGCATGCAAACATTTCTGGTCTAGATGCCGTGTCCAGTCAAGAAGGGAAAAGACTGAGTAGGATTTTCAATTTGTTTCCAATAAAAAATTTAAAATATATTTTTTGTAAAAAATCACGTTACAGGACTTTTTACTTCTTATCGATAAACATAAAACATATAGTTCTTTCTAAAACCGAAAGGGCATTTGTATCCATACAGAGATCATTCCAATAAGACAATTCAATGTTAATACAAACAAATACCAACGATGAAAATACCATTTAAAAACAATCATCAATTAAATTAAATATATCATAAAATTCAAATATAAATATATAATAATTATATTAATTGATTTATTTCATTGACCTCATAACCACAAAACCATAGAAATGATATCGATTGGTATAAAGTTTTTTCCGGGACAAAAAAAAGAACCGGAAAATCCGGTATCATATCGGCAACATGGGAACAAAGTGTCCGTAAAAAGAGATCCGCTGATTATCCGGAGAACGGCAGAAACTCGAAAAATCGGTAATGCATAAATTTTCCCAATAGCCGAAGACCAATCAATTCGAAGGGGCTTTGAGAAAATTGTGTTGTGGCGATCTTTTCATTACATGCACATTCCTGTTTTCTCAAAGTATGGACCAGTTAGCATATCCGTTAAGTGCTTATAAAGAGATTCCGCAGGAGATTAACCAATGAAATTTTTCGTAAAAACGCTTTTAGTAACTTTTACCATTTCCATTTTATGTCTTGGATGTTCTTCCAAAAATAACAAAAACAAGAAACTATTACCTTTACTAGCATTCTTAATGATGAACAACGACAACCCCAACCCATGGACTCGTCTTTTCGGAACTTCTTCCAAGCAGACTATGGGCACGGGAGTATCCGTAGGTCCACAAGGAAATATTTATACGACAGGTGATACGAACAGTATCCTAGAAGGACAACCGTCCGATAACAAAACCGAAAATATTTTCGTAACCAAACACGATGTTGGTGGAAATAAATTATGGACTAAATTCTTAGGAGTCACTGGTAAAAATACACGTAGCTATGCTATTTCCTCGGATTCACAAGGAAACGTTTATATAACAGGAATAACGGAAGGTAGTTTGGATGGGCAAACGCTTACGGGAGTTCTGGACTTATTCGTAATCAAATACGATTCTAACGGAAACAAGTTATGGACCAGGCTTTTAGGCGCATCAGGTAGACAGGCCTTTTCCAATGATATTATCATAACCTCCAAAAACAATATTTATATTACAGGAGTTACAAACGGCAATCTGGATGGACAAACATTGACAGGTATTGCCGATTTGTTTATAACGAAATATGATTCCAACGGAAATAGATTATGGACCAAACTTTTAGGTGTTTCGAATAGTCAGACCAGATCCGAAAGCATCTCTATGGATTCCCAAGAAAATCTTTACATTGCAGGAGAGACAGGAGGCAATCTGGACGGACAAACATTGACAGGCACCCTGGATTCATTTGTAGCGAAATACGATTCCAACGGAAACAAAATATGGACTAGGCTATTAGGTGCATCAGGTAAGACAACAAGCGCCTTTGGTATTTCTTCCAATCCTGAAGGCTATGTCTATATAACAGGATTTACAGATGGAAATTTAGACGGAAATAGTCTAACTGGAACTAAAGATTTGTTTGTTACCAAATATGATGCGAACGGTAGTAAATTATGGACTAAACTTTTAGGTACGCAAGGCAAAGAAACACAAGCCTATCGAATCAACGTGGGGGCAAAAGGAAATATCTATGTTACTGGATTTACACAAGGTGATCTGGATGGGCAACCACAAATTGGTTCCCAATCTGGATTTGTAGTTAAATATGATCCGGATGGCAATAAGTTATGGACTCGTCTTTTCGGATCGATCGGATCTGCCGCTGTTGCCAGCGATATCGCCATAGACAAACAAACAAAAAATATTTATATATCAGGAGTTACCAACGGCGATATCGATGGGCAGAAACTAACCGGAATCCAAGATTCATTTTTACTCAAAAGAGCAAATGAGAGCCGTTAAAAATATAAAACCGAAAAACTATCGATTGAAACAAAAGCCTCACACGGAGGCTTTTGTTTCATCAACAAGATACGAAAGTTAGATGGTTAATTCGTTTTTACCCTATGGATTGCGTCATTCCATCGGGTGATTTCTTCTTTTCTTTCCGATTCTTTCATCTTAGGCTCGAAGTGTGTGTTTTTTGTTTCCAGCTTTTTCAAAGCGGCAACATTTTTGAAAAACCCTCGTTCCAGACCGGCCAAGTAGGCCGCACCGAGGACCGTAGTATCTACGTTTTGCGGACGAATCACGCGCGTTCCCAAGATATCCGCCTGGAATTGCATCAGCCATTGGTTGGCAGTCGCTCCTCCATCCACTCTTAAAAATTTAAGAGGTTTGCCCGTTTCTCTTTCCATGGCAGATGCAAGTTCATACGATTGAAGTGCGATCGCTTTCAGAGCGGCGCGAGTGATTTGTGCGGGAGTTGTATCTCTGGACAACCCGAAGATGGCGCCTCTAGCTTCCTGGTCCCAGTGAGGCGCACCAAGCCCTGCAAACGCGGGGACAAATACGATTTCATCCTTTGTTTTCAATGCTTTGACAAGTTTTTCAGAATCCTTGGAGTATTCAAAAAATTCCAGATTGTCCCGTAAGAACTGAACGACTGCCCCTCCGATGAAAACCGACCCTTCCAGACAGTAGACAGTTTTGCCTTCCGGGCCCAATGCCAAAGTGGTAATCAAACCTTGGTTGGAGATCCTGAATTCATCACCCACGTTGAATAGAAAAAAGCAACCTGTTCCGTAGGTATTCTTTGCTTCTCCCGGTTCCGTACACAATTGACCGAAGAGCGCTCCTTGTTGGTCGCCGACTAACGAAGAAATAGGAATACCGTCCGGTAAGGATTTTACACCGGAAGTGTGACCGAAAAGATTTTTGGAATTGAATGTTTGCGGTAGGATGGAACTGGGAACTCTTAAAATTTCACAAAGTTCTTCATCCCATTCCTTGGTTTGGATATTGAATAATAAAGTTCGGGATGCGTTTGTATGATCCGTTTTATGTTCTTTATGGTTGGTAAGTTTGTAAAGTAACCAAGTGTCGATCGTTCCGAATTGTAAGTCCCCTCTTTCCGCTTTTGCACGGGCTCCCTTAACATTGTCCAAAATCCATTGGATCTTGGTTCCGGAAAAATAAGCATCAAGAACTAACCCGGTTTTGTTTCTGAAATTGGATTCAAGACTTTGTTTTTTCAGATTATTGCATATATCAGATGTTCGTCGGCATTGCCATACGATCGCATTGTAAATCGGTTTTCCAGTTTTACGATCCCAGACGACCGAGGTTTCTCTTTGGTTGGTAATTCCTATGGCAATCGCGTCTTTCGGATTCAGATCGGCGGATTTGATCACATCTCCGATGAGTTTTTGTGTTTTAGCCCAGATTTCTTCCGGATCATGTTCCACCCAGCCCGGCTTAGGATAATGTTGTTTGAACTCTTGGTAAGCGGAAGCAATTACTTTTCCTTTATCATTAAAACAGAATGTACGAATTCCCGTCGTGCCTGCGTCAATTCCTATGATATATTCTTTTTTTGCCACTTCATATCTCCAATTCTAAACTTTCATGAGCCATAATGATTTCCAGTTTGCCATGAGGATCAAACATCTCTTTGTATTTCAATGCTCGCAAGTAAACCAAATCCAATTTGTCATCATCATAAGAAGGGTCGTGGTGAAACATGATCAGTTTTTTTACTTTGGCACGAAGTGCAATGTCCGTTGCGATTGATGCGGAACTATGACCCCAATCGATCTTTTGCAAAGACTCTTCAAATGTGTATTGAGTATCGAAAACAAGTATCTCTGCATCTCTGAAATAATCTATATAGGTGTCTATATTTTCCATTTCATCCAGATTAAACTCCGCATCGGATGCGAATATGATGGACTTTCCGTTTTCAGTAAACCGATAGGAAAAACTCCCACCCGGGTGACGGACTGCCTTGCTGAATGCCGTTATATGGGGACCTAATTGAACTTCCTTTCCTTCCTCTTCGTAATGGAATGTTTTGTTTGCTGCATAGTGATCGAAAGAAACCGGAAAATGACTGAATACGAATTGATACTTTAACCGATCTTCGATATCTTCAAAGGAAGAATGAAATTCAAAATGATTTCCAGGAAGGAAAAGAGGAACAAAAAAAGGAATCCCCTGGATATGATCCCAGTGGGTATGAGTGAGAATCCAATGAGCATGTCCTCCGCCTTTTCCGAATGCGGACGGCATAATGGAATTTCCGAGCTCCCGAAGTCCGGTTCCACCGTCTATGATGATCAGGTTATCGTCTTTGTCACGGATTTCAACACATGTAGTGTTGCCACCGTACGTTGATGAGGCGGAAAAACTAAGTGAATTCAAAAATTTGCGAATGCTTTGTTCGTTTTGGATATCGGTAGGGCTTGCCAAAGATAAAATTTTTTCAATTTTCTGCTTTACCCCCGTAGGACGAATCGGTGAACCAATTGAACCCCTTACTCCCCAAAACTTGATTTTCATTGCTCTTTTTTTACGTTCCTTATTTCAAAAAATCAAACGTTTTAATATGGAGAATCTTTTTAAATCAATAATAAGATTCGAATTAAACACGTAGTTCTTGGATGGTATGGATCACAAAGGAAACGATCCCTGAAAATACATAGAACCCGACGGCTCCGTATAGAAAATGAGGCCATTTCGAAATCCCGACGGCTAACACCAGTAGTGCGAGTCCGCCCAGAGCAAATGCCATTCTTTTCCAAGTAAAGATTCCCCGCATTGCTACCTGTGGTTTGGAATAACGGATGGTTGATACCATTAGAAGTGCAGTGCAAATAAAGAAGAGAATTGCCATATGTTTCGGAACTTGTTCCACACGAAATACAAGAGGAAAAATTCCTACCACTACTCCGGCCACCGGAGAAGGAAGCCCGTGGAAAGATTTGGGATCATGTGCGACATTGAATCTTGCGAGTCTGTATGCGGCACAGATGGGAAATAATGCGGCAATCAACATCCCCACTGGAAACATATCCGGCCTTCCGAAAAGATCGATCTTGTATTCATCCAAAAACATTTTGTATGTTAAAAATCCGGGAGCGATTCCGAAAGTGGTGAGGTCGGCCAAACTATCCAAGTCGGCCCCAAGCTCCGATGTACAATCCAATGCTCTAGCCGCCATCCCGTCAAAACCGTCGAATAACGCAGCTAAGATGATGAATACTCCTGCCAATTGGAATAATTCATGGCTAGGGGTGGTACTAAGTCCGATTTCGGAAGCAACCAACATGGATACAAATCCGAGTGTAAGGTTTCCGAGGGTAAGAGTGTTTGGTATCCAGGTAAGTTTTTTTTTCATATCGTTTGAGAGAAACTTCTCTTTGGGCTAACTTTAAAATTTAGAGGCGCGGTAAAACCTTTCTGCCAAAGGTAAAATCCAAGGTTTGCGATCATGGCACCGTTGTCCGTACATAAGATTTTTTTGCTAGGATACAATAGAGTCCAATCCTGTCTTTTGGCAACCATTTCTAATTCTTCCCGGAGAATCGAATTTGCTAGCACCCCACCGGCACAAACAACAGTTCCGATTCCGGTATTTTTCACCGCTTTTGAAATATTACGAGTTACCAATTCAAAAGCGGTTTTTTGAAAATCGTGGCAGATTCTGGGAATATCCAAGTCTTCTTTCGGTTTCCCCCTCACATGGTACAAAACAGCAGTTTTCAGACCGCTGAAGGAAAACTCAATTTTGTCATAGGTGCTTTCTTTTAATAATCTGGGAAACAGGGAGCCTTTCGGTTTATCCGTTCTATCAAAAAATTTCCGAGCCTCTTTTTCAACGACAGGACCTCCGGGATAAGGCAAGTCCAAAAGAGCACTGACTTTATCGAAAGCTTCCCCCAGGGCATCGTCCATAGTATCCCCGATGAGTTGCAAATTCCCCCAATCCGAATAACGGTAAATGGAAGAATTTCCTCCGCTGAGAAGAACCCCGAGCCAAGGAAAAGAAGGAATCTCTTCTTCCAAGCTAACAACCGCAAGATGAGCTTCCAAATGGTTGACCGGAACAATGGGGATGGAATGAACCAGGGAAATACACCGGGCAAGTTGTGCACCGATCATTAGAGAGCCCATAAGACCCGGATGGGTAGTGACCGCGATGTATGCAATATCTTTCCAGTCTACATCCGCTTCGATCAAACACTCTTCAAGCAGAAGGTTGATCTTTTCCAAATGGGAACGGGAAGCCAATTCAGGCACCACACCCCTGTAAGGTGCGTGGTTTTCTATCTGACTGTAGATTTTAAGAGAAAGTAGTTTTTTGCCAGCTTCAACTAAGGCAATCGAAGTTTCATCGCAACTGGATTCTATTCCTATCCCGATTTTCGAATTCGTATTCAAGACCTTATTGTTCTTTGGAAACCAATTGAATAGCCTCTTTCAACTGTAAGTCCAATTCCGTATTCGGTTTTTGAAAAGAAGAGGTCGATTTAAGTTCGCTAAAAAGATAGAGTCGAACGACTGAATCTCCAATGTGTAATTTTTCCGATTCCAACAATTTTTGAAAGTCACGAACCACATCTTCATTGAACTCAGGATGTTCACTCAAAAACGGTCGAAGCTTATTTTTCTTTTGCAACTTATCAAAAGCAAATTTTTCTTCATCAGTAGCAGTGATAGGTTGAACCACAAGATCAGGTGTAATTCCTGTTCCATGAATGGACTTGCCGGAAGGAGTAAAATATTTCTGAATGGTGACGGCGACACCTGTTCCGTGAGAGAGTGGGAAAATAGACTGAACCGATCCTTTCCCGAAACTCTGAGTCCCAACGATCTTGGCACGTTTGTTATCCTGCAAAGCCCCGGCCAAAATCTCGGAAGCGCTTGCCGAACCGCCGTTCACAAGGACTGCAATGGGTACGTCTAAGAATTTGGTTTCGGATTTTTCAGATCGAAAGGTACGAATGAGAACCCCTCCCCTTCCCCGAACGGATACGATTTCTTTGTTGCCCGGCAAAAATAGATCCGCAATTCTAATAGCGAGATCAAGTAGTCCGCCCGGATTCATCCGCAAATCAATGATAATGTTTTTTGCACCCGAGTCAACAAGCTTACGAATGTTATTCGTAAATTCTTTTTCCGTATTTTCCCGGCCCATAAACTGAGCGAGTTTGATATAACCTGTTTTGGTTTCAGGTAGAAACGCAGAACGAATGTATTGGATTTTAATCAACTCACGAACTAAGCTGACAGTAAATGCGTCTCTCAGACCTTTTCTTTCTATTTTCATGGAGAGAGAAGAACCTACGTCTCCCCGCATCATAGCTATGGAATCCGAGAGGGATAGATTTTTTGTGCTCTTTCCGTTGATCTCCGTGATCCTGTCATGAGGAAGAAGTCCGGCCTTCCATGCAGGGGTTCCCTCCAAAGGAGCAATAATGACAAAAGCTCCTTCCTGAAAACTCACCTCGACTCCGATTCCACCGAAACTTCCTTTGGTTTCGTTTTGCAATTCCTGAAAATCGTCCTTATCCAAAAATCGGGAATGAGGATCACCTAAGCTTTGCAAGGCGCCATGGATGGCTCCGGTGTAGATCTTTTTCTCTTCTATCGGATCAACAAAGTCGTTTTCGATATAAGATATTACTTCATGCAAAATTTGAAGATATGTTTCTCCTTCGGAAGAAATGGCTTTTGCTTTTTCCAAAGGAGAAAAGACCCAAGCTGCCAAAAGCAAAAAGGTAATGCTTGCCCATAGGATTCTTTCTTTGCCTCGGGTCATGATTCATTTCCGTAAATGGACAGGTAAAGAGATTCGTTTTTTTCCTTTAAAGCGTGTTTTGCTTTATCGATGGGAAGGCGGTAGATGTCACAAGCCTCTTCAAATAACTCCCGGTCGGAAGGAGAGGGCTTGTCAATGTCTGCGGTAAGACCGGTTTGAATTCTGGCTTGAGCGACCCGCTCAAGAACCCTTTTCAAATCATAAGGACTGACCGCTTCTTTTTTAGGAGCGCAATAGCTAAGGAAGGAAAACAATGCCAAGCCGATGAGAAAAATCGGCTTTGAAGGAAGAAGGTGCATACCCCATAACCTTCCTTACCGCTCTGAATCGGGTCAATCAGTAAATTCGGTACAAACCTACCAACTTGCCTATGATTGTTGCTTTTTTTGTACGGATGGCTTTCAGACGGGAGTTGCGCGGTTCCAAACGAATATGATCCGCATCCTTATAGAAAACTTTCAATGTAGCTTCATTTTCGATCATGGCAACCACGATCTCTCCATTTCGTGCGGAATCCTTTTTTTGAATGATGGCAATATCTCCGTCACTGATCCCGGCTTCAATCATGGAATCCCCTTTCACCCTCAGAGCAAAGGTGCCGGGTTTGGTAGCTAGATGATCCGGAACGGCAATGTATTCCTCTATGTTTTCTTCCGCGAGAATGGGATTTCCTGCGGCAACCTGACCCAAAAGAGGAATCCCCGAGGCACGAACCAGAAGGGTATCATCAGCATTCCCCCGCAATAACTCGATGGCACGACTCTGGTTTTTAGAAGTGCGGATGTATCCTTTTTTTTCAACGGCTTTGAGATGATCGTAAGCACCCTTTGCAGTGATTCCGAACTGATCTCCGATCTCCCGGATGGTAGGAGGAAAGCCCTTTTCCCTTACAGTATCTGTAATGTATTGAAGTACTTGTTCTTGTTTTTCCGTAAGATCTTTCATACTTAACAGACAAATAGGAAATATCCGTTATGTCAACTAAAAAAAAGGGAACTTTTATTGTATGAAATTAAAATTTTTTCCCTTTTTTATATAACAAAAATTAGTTTATGAAATTGACAAAACTCTGTTAGTTTATCACCTTCACCGAAGATTATAAAAAAACCAGGTAACCAAATGAAAAAAATATTTACTCTGTTAGTTGTAGGGCTAACGTTTGCAAGCGGACTTCTCTCGCAAGAAAACAATAAAAAATTCTACGTTAAGGTATCTCAAAATACCGTAGATTCCGCCACTTTAAAGAACGCACTCGAAATGGAAAACAGTCTCTTTCTGAATCGATATATAGGAGGCACAACTTCATATAGAATACCTCAGACCGGCACCTTCAAGGGAACAGGCGGAGAATTCGGTTTCCTATTCAAACACAGCGGACTTTTGCAAACCAATCTCGGATTCTCCTTTGCCAGCTTGTCTTCAGGAAACCAAAAGTCGATTGATTACAGCAAGTCTTCTCTTAGCTTCGGATCAACTTCCATTCTTTCGGAGATTACCGGTGTTTCCGAATATACAAGCAACCGACTGCAAACTGCCAGAATCGAATTGGTAGAGAACGTTCAGTTCCTTCATGATTCTCAAAACCAATTCCTGAAAGGATTCGGAGCTAGGGCCGGATTTGAAATTTATGCAAATGAAGTGAAATCCACATCTCCTTATTCCTATGGAAACAGTTCGGCCACACTTTCCTCTTCTTCAGGCACTTCGACTGCGGGAGGAAATTTCTTTTCCATAACTTCCACCGAAAAATTAACATATAACGAAGCTTTTGTGAACGGAGTATTGGGCCTTGCCTATACGGTTTCAATCAATGATAAACATAAAATCGATTTGGGAGCGGATTATTTGAAAAGCTTTGCCAACAGAGGAAAATACACTTCGGAAATAATGTCCCTTTTTATTATTCCTTCCGCATCGGGAAGTGAGAGCGGATTTCCTATCACGACAAAACTCACGGGAGACGTAAAAACAGAGTTAGTCGGAAACAGACTCAGCTTCGGGTATACTTACCAAGCAACCGAATCGGTAAGCATTCGCTTTACCTATCAAACTACACATACAACTCATAGAGTGGTCGATTCTAAAGTAAAAGAACCTGGTAACTTTCTTACACTCCTTAGTAATTCCGGTAGCGCCAATATGTTACCTTTTCTGCTCGGAAGCCAGCCAGGATTCGGGCCATTTCCGGAAAACAAGGACGTAAGATCGCAGGTAGGTTTGGAAGTGGCTTATCATTTTTGATTCTTTAGAGAAAAAATAACAAAGAGCTTTTGATTTATAAAATCGAAAGCTCTTTGTTTACAAAAGGGAGCTGATTACAATTTCAAATATTCGCTCTTTAAAATCAAACTGACGTTTAACTACGCCTTATCGTCTGGCTCTGGATATTTGGTTTTTGGATTTGTGTTAATGTGGATCATAACTTGGGATCTTGGTATTTTGCAAATTACGATTTTTTTATATCCAACTCCTCTCTGGCCTTATTGGAAATATATTTAGCAACTTTCATAGTATATAAATGCAAATAATTTTTACTTTCTTAATTTAACTTATTCTATTAGCATTTAGTGATCGCTCATTTCTTTGATGCAATTATATTATAGCAAAAAAATTGACCAATTCCCATTTTGACATATGAATAACCCGATATCTGATTCTAAAATAAATTACTTCTACAATTCTCTCACAGAGAATGAATTATCGATTGTTCAAAAGCTGAAAAAGGTTGTAGCTTCTTTCGATTTACTTGAAGAGAAAATTTCCTATTCCGTTTTATATTATTTTTCAAATAGCAGAATTTGTTTTATCTGGCCTGCCTCGATTAAATCTGGACCTAAAGCAGGTGTTCAATTCGGTTTTTGTAACGGTTACCTGATTGATGATAAATACGGTGTTTTAGAAAAAGAAAACAGAAAACAAGTTTACTGCATTACCTACTTTACACCCGATCAAATTAATGAATCCATACTTACGGAATATTTATTAAACGCAGTTGCGATAGATCAAAGTATATACAAAAGAAAGAAGGCTAAATAATTCGCAACTCCAGAATGAAACGCATCGCTCTGGGATTCCTTATGTGCAATGCGGGAAATATTTATTGCTATACAAATCATCTATACGTCATTAGGTTTCAATAATGGAATTTTCAATTATAAATTCAATTAAGGGAGATTTTGCAAATTGTGAAGTTGATAACAAAATCGAATCAACTGATGAATTTTTAAATATAATAGTAAACTCACCCGAAGAAACAATTATACTCAAAAAGGACAGCTTTTCGGATCATTTCTATGATCTGAAAACTAAATTGGCCGGTGAAATGTTGCAAAAACTAGTCAATCATAAGATGAGGCTTATCATTTTAGGCGACTTTAATAATATTACGAGCAATAGCCTTCGCGACTTCATATTCGAATCCAATAGACAAGGAAAAATTATTTTCGCTGACAACTTGGATGAAGCAGTAGAATTTCTAAAATAATTTCCCTGTTTCACCCTATTCAGAAATCAAAAGATAAACTTAATTATTATAATTTCAAATATTCGCTTTTTAAAACGAAGGAGCCGTCTTTTACGATTGCATCCGTATCCGAAACACCTGTGGTGATCTCAACCCAGTTTTCGTAACTCTTTCCAAGCGCTACTTTTTTGGGAGAAAAGCTTCCGTCAGAGTTCCGAATGAATACAAAATTTTCACCTTCAATCTTATGAACCGATTCAATAGGAACCACCTTGATCTTGTTTTGTGCGTTTTCACCTACGATCCCTTTGACGACAGCAGTTACACTTTGTCCTGGACGAAGTCTTCCTTTGGAATTTCTAACTTCCAAACGAATCTCAGCCGTTTTTTTCACAGGGTCGATCACATCGGAAATATGAGAAACAATCGCCTTTAACGCATCCGCACTGGAACCGATGGGATGTACTTTTGCTTCGTTCCCTACTTTGATAAGATACAAATCTTTTTCAAAAACTTCCAAATTGATCCACAAAACGGAAAGATCGGCAACAGTGAACAAATTGTCCCTTGCATTGACAGCTTGACCGGTGATTGCTTCACGGACTGTCACCGAACCGGAAATAGGTGTTCTTATGAAAAGGTTTTTGGAATTGTATTTTCCGGCTTCCAAATTGGTAATCTCGGAATCATTCAAACCTAAATTTTCAAGGGCATTTCTACCCGTTTCCATTTCGGCCTTTACGGATTTATAATCCATAAGAGACATTTCATATTCTTTGGCAGAGGTAACTTTTCTTTCATAAAGTTCTTTGGCTCGATCGGCTTGCACTTTTAATGCCTCCAGCCTTGCCCTTGCTTTTAAATAATTCGCTTCGGTAGTTCCCAATTCCACAGATTGAATGGAAGCAAGAGGAGAACCTTTTTTTACCTGATCCCCTTCTTTTACAAGTACGGAATTGATCCTTCCGCTCACCCGCGAACCTACCTTTGCCACATTATTCATGTCATACGACACGGTTCCGGGGAGTTGAAGTTCTTCTTCCACTTCCTTTTCTTCCAAGTAAATCAGGGAAAAGGGATGGTTCTTTTGAATCTCTTCCGAAATTCTAAATTTGGATTTATCATCCGCCAAACTTTCCGTTTTTTTGGAATTTGCAATGAACTTTACATATCCGAAGTAGGAAAGACTCGCTACCAAAACTCCGATGCCGATATTACGAAATGATTTTGTTTTGTAAAAAGGTTCCATATTTTTCCTAATAATCCGAAATATCCATTTTTCCGACCGCTGCACGAAATGCTTCTAAAGCATTATAATATAAATATATAATTTCATAATAACTGCGTAAAACATTCAAATAGGTTTTTTCCGCTTCCAAAAAAGTGACCAAATTCGAAGCTCCCCTAATATACGCTAAACGGGACTTTTCCTGGACTTCTTTGTTTTTATTGACCAAATCGAAAGCTTTGTAGTCCAAAAGTTGGGACTCACGGGCCTGCAATTCTTTGATTGCGGCGGAAATCTCAGAGGTAATTTCATTTCGTTTTGCTTCTACTTCAAAACCCAATTTTTTATGAGATTCTTCGAACTTTAAAATCTCACCTTGTTTTCTGTCAAACATAGGCAAAGGAATCGTTGCATAAACACCTGTAACATTCTCATTACCCTTGTTCAAATATTCCATACCGAGAGTTAGAGTAGGAATCGCTTCTCTTTTTTTCAACTCGACGTTCATACGTTCTCTTTGTTGGCGTAGCTTTAATGCAATTAAATCGGGTCTGTTCTCAATGTCAAAATCGGAAAGATCTATCCCGAATTCTTTTGTAGAAAAAAATTCAAGCCTTCCTTTTACTTTCAAAGGGATTTGAGTGTCCGAAATTCCGATCAATATCCTTAAATTTTTAACTACTTGAGCCCGCAAAATACGCGCGTTCCGGTAGTCCCTATCGATCTGAATCCTTTCCAGAGTGAGTCTATCGTACTCCAAAAAGGAAATATCACCTTTTTCAGCTCTTAGTTTTGTCAAATCCAGTAAGTCCTGGTAGTTTTCCAAAAACTCCTTTTGAAAATTGATCTGCTCGGTAACATAAAGATAAGTCCAGAAATTCTGCCTAAGTCTCAGGCGGAAAATACGATCAAAGTCGTTAAAGCTCGCAATTGTAGCAAGGAACTCCTGTTTTGCGACTTTTTCCCTCTGAGGGATCACTCCGCTCACGTCAAACGGTTGATTGTAGATAATGGACGTTTCGGGAAGACCGGTGCCTGCGCTTGCTCGTGCACCCATAAACTGCTGTTGGGTGTTGACCACAGGATTATAATACAGGCTGGCAGTAATGATATCCCCGCGAGCCATTCCTATATTTTGTTTTTCTTTCAGATACAAAGGATTGCTACTGACTGCAAATGTTTCCAGCTCTTCCAAATTCCAGCGGGAAAGAAAATCATCTTTGCCAAATTCCTCTCCGGCAAACATGGGATTCTCCGTATTTTTTGGCTTTTGATCCTCATTTTCCTTCGGTAAAACATCTACCGAAAGAAAAACACAACTAACAAAAACCAAACGACTAAAATGTTTTTTCATACGGTAACAAACTTTTTAATATAATCTTCTATTCCGAACTGAATCACTTTCAAGGCTTCCGCGCGATCATAAACTTCGGTGATTTCCACCGTTCCGGTAGATGGGGAATTCGGATCGAGTTTGTAAGTTAAAAAATAATGATGCAGTTTGTTGATAAGAGCCTTCGGTGCGTCGCCGATATCTTTCATAAGGCCGAACACTTCATCCCCTTTCAGAACTGCGATGATTTTGTCGTCTGCTTCGCCTTTATCGATCATTCGAAGTCCGCCGATGGGTATTACAGTTAAGATCGTATTTCCATGATTGATGGGACTTGCACTTAACACGCAAATATCGACGGGATCTCCGTCTCCTTTTATGTCAGGTCTTCCCACCACTTCGGAACAATGTTTTCCCGACATATCTCCTGAATAAGTACGCGGAATAAAACCATAGAGTGTCGGTGAACGGTTGCTATATTTCTGAGGACGATCCACCCGAATGAATCCGGATGCTTTATCAATTTCATATTTGACCGGATCTTGAGGAGTCAGCTCGATAAAAACATCCAACTCATCGGGAGCTTTCGGTCCCAATTCCAATCCATGCCAAGGATGCGCTACGTAATAATTTGGCTTCATCATTTACCTTTCCTTTTTTTAGTCTGTGGTGGTTCCGGTTCATGATGACCGTGAGATTCGTCATGATCGGATTCCTCCATTTGGTATTTTTTCATTTCTTCCAGAAAATACTCATTCATCTTTTTCTCTCTTTCCGATTGTCTTCTTTCCTGTCTTTGTGCCAATTTTACCAAAAACTCGAATACGATCGGCAATAAGAATCGGGAAAGTATGGTCGCAACAAGCACTCCTCCCATTACAACTGTAGCAAGAGGTCTCTGCACTTCCGCACCCGCGCTGGATGCAATCGCCATCGGCAAAAATCCGATGATGGCCACAAGTTCGGTTGTAGCTACTGCCCGTAATGTATAGACTGCCGCTTGGACAACCGCTTTACTCGGATCTTTGGTTATTTTCAATTGATCCTTCAGAGCTGAGGCATAAACCACCCCGTTCAATACAGAGATACCCGCAGCTGCGATAAAACCTACTGCCGCAGGAATGGAAAAAGGAAGTCCTCGAAGTGCAAGAGATAGAATCCCTCCAGACAAAGACAGAGGAACAAGCATAAAAACACCTAACGCATAATAAACGCTTCCGAATGCGATAAACAGCATTCCGAAAATGATAGCTCCCGCGATCGGGATAACGAGTCCTAGTCTTGCCTTGGCGCGGGTGAAGTTTTCAAACTGTCCTCCCCAATCCACATAATAACCTTGGGGAAGGTTGTTTTCTATCGAATCGGTCGCTTTCTGAACTTCATTTACAAACCCGATCATATCCCTTCCGCGAACGTTTACTTCCACGAGGATTCTACGTTTCAATCCTTCGTGGTAAAGCGCGGCAGGACCTTCCGTCATAATGATATCCGTTACCTGTCCCAAAGGAACCGTTCCGCCAAACTGAGTCATGACGGGAACATTCTCGATGACATCAATGTCTCTCACATCTGCATCCAGTCGGACGATCAAATCAAAACGTTTGTATCCTTCATAAACTTTTCCGGCGTTGAATCCTACGCGTAAAGTCTCGATAGTAGTAAGAATTTCTTCGGCCCTGACTCCGTAGCGCGCCATATTGGAACGATTCATTTTGATTTCCAAAAGAGGAAGTCCCAAAAGCTTTTGAACCCGAAGGTCGGCCGCTCCGGGAATTCTTTTGATCTTGCCTGCGTAATTATCAGCAAGTGTTTTTAAGGTTTTGAGATCATCACCGTAAATCTTGATTACAATATCTGCCTTGGAACCGGATAATAAAGCGTTTACCCTATTTTCAATCGGTTGCGACAAACTGATATAAGTTGAAGGAACATTATTGGAGATTTCTTCCTTCATCAGTTCCATCAACTCTTCCCTGTCTTTCACAGTGACCCATTCCTTCCTGGGTTTCAGTTTCACCATGGATTCGCCTTCTTCCGATCCGATAGGTTCGGCAGCCGATTCACCTCTTCCTTGTTTGGAAACAACCGATACTACTTCCGGAAATTTCAACAAAACCTTTTCCAGCTCAAGATTCAAGTCCCGGGAATGATTGATCGCAGTGGAAGGAAGTCTCTTGATATCTACCGCAATTTCTCCTTCGTCAATCCTAGGTAAAAACTCAGAGCCCAAGGTTCCTGCAAGAACAAAGGAAAGTAAGACTAGTCCGACTCCGGTCAAAGCAAATTGTTTTTTGAATTTCATTCCGTAGGTCAGAACTTCGGAATATTTATTTTGGAATTTTTCCCAGAAAGCCGACTCATGTAAGATTGGTTTTTTATAAATCAAAGTCATGAGTGCAGGGAATGTAGTAATGGAATAAAGGAGGGCCGCGCCTAATGCAAATGCTACGGTAATCGCCATCGGACGAAACATTCGACCTTCCACCCCTTCCAGAGTCATCAAAGGAAGATAAACAAGTAATATAATTCCCACACTGAAAGCGGAAGCCCGTACTACCTTGATACAGGACTCCATAATAACGTCTTCGATCCCGTCTTCCATATCTTGGGCGGAAGTCTTCGTGATTAAAAATGTCTTTCGGATCATAAACCCGTGCAATGTGGATTCCAACATCACAATGGATCCGTCCACAAGTAACCCAAAGTCAAGTGCACCGAGTGACATCAAGTTTCCTACGATCCCGAACATATTCATTAGAATCGTAGCAATGAGCATAGAAACAGGAATCGCCATCGCCACAGCGATCGCACCTTTTACCGTTCCCAAAGTCAAAATCAAACATACAAGTACGATGATGGCAGCTTCTACCAGGTTGGTAAATACCGTAGACAGAGTTCTTCCGATAAACTCGGAACGATCGTAATAAACTTCGATTCTCATCCCTTTGGGAAGTTTGGTTTTAATCTCTTCTACTTTTAATTTTACTCTTTTTACAACTTCCAAAGAGTTGCTACCGAGTAACATCATGGCTGTTCCACTTACGACTTCGCCC
The DNA here is from genome assembly GCF_004771005.1 of Leptospira ilyithenensis. Lineage (GTDB taxonomy): Bacteria > Spirochaetota > Leptospiria > Leptospirales > Leptospiraceae > Leptospira_A > Leptospira_A ilyithenensis. The sequence continues at coordinate 62,132 of NZ_RQHV01000036.1, read as the reverse complement.
TTTCCATTCCTTGTAGCAAGACCGAAACGAAGTGCGGGACCTGTTTCCACTTTTGCAATTTGACCTAGAGTCAAAGGAATCCCGTCGGAGGAAGTGCGAACAGACAGTTGGCGGATATCCTCTACGGACTTAAATTGACTTTCCCCCCGGATAACAAACTGTTCTTCCCCTTTTTGGATGTACCCGCCGCCTAAGTTGATATTGGCGCCTTCCAAAGCTTCGGTAATATGAGAGAGAGTCAGATTCATAGAAAGGAGTCGTTTGGGGTCAATTTTAATTTGAAATTGTTTTGCATCTCCCCCGACTACATTCACATCGATGATTCCCTTAACAGACCTTAGTTGGCGAGCGACTTCCCATTCCATCATGGTTCTGAGTTCTTCCGGAGTATGGGTTTCTGACACCAAAGCAATTTCATAAATATCACCGAGACCCGTTGCCACAGGCGACAATTCGGGACGTCCGTATGATTTTGGAATGAAGTTCTCCGCCTGTTTCAACCTTTCATTCACCAACTGTCTGGCAAAATAGATATCGGTTCCATCTTCAAAGATAACGGTTACTGAACTAACACCTGTTCGGGAAATAGAACGAATCTCGGTTACTCTTGGCATTCCGTTGAATTCCAATTCCACAGGATACGTGATAAACTGTTCTACTTCCAAGGGAGAAAGTCCGGGAACAGTAGTAACCGCTGATACTTGAACGTTTGTTACGTCGGGAATCGCATCAATCGACAAATGCAGAGCGTTGTACAATCCCAAAATGGTAAGAACTGCAGTGACTACGAGAACCGCCGCTCTTTTGTGAATTGAAAATTGAATGATTTTTTCTAACATGAAACCGTAGCCCCTTTAAGCATGAGTAAACTGAAATATTCTGCGGGCAGAGCTATCCACCCTACAGTGTAGCAAGAACTAGGCCAAAGTAGGCGGAGGTAGACTGATTAAGTGAAAAATAAGAGAGGTTTCCTGGATCATTTCATTTTCGGAAAAAACGAAAATTGAAATGGAACTGGAAGGTGCTTCCCAAACAGAAAAAGAACTCAAAAGCAGTAGATTCGGCGCATTTTGTTTTTTAGGAGCAAGAGAAATGACTCTGGTTGTTTCTTCCAATTCGAAGGAATGGTATTCCGTCGCTAAATCTTCCAGGGGTGCAACAAAGCGATCATCTACAATATTGAAGTTGATAAATATGGAGAGAATGAGTAGAAAAAGAGTATCTGCTATCTTTTTAAGTCGCAAAAAGGAACACCCATCTCCATGATCTCCCGTCTACCATGCGGTTCAACTGGAAAATTGGTAAAAAAGCGAACTTTTTTTTTAATTCCTAGGGAAGATGATGCGAACGAGTTGCCAAATCCATCTACCGGTTCACTCTATCCCTAAGTTATGAAAGACGAATCAATAGATACCATCATCAACGATGACATCAGCTTTCGAGGCACTCTCTCCTTCAATCAAACCCTCAAGATCAAAGGTCAGTTCAAAGGTACGATCACTTCTGCCGGAAGACTGATTATAGATGAAACCGGTGATGTGGAAGCGGACGTAGAAGTAGGTTCACTGGTTGTGCTGGGAAGTTTGAAAGGCAACGTGGATGCAAAAGAAAAAGTAGAACTTCGCAAACCGGGCAAAGTAGTCGGTGATATCAAGACTCCCGGGCTGGAAGTGGAAGCTGGATCCAAAATCATAGGCAATTGCTTAATGTAGCAAAGGTTCGGTTCGGACCAAGTCTGTCCGAAATCCGAGCTCAAGTTTCTTCTAAAAAACCTCTTCTTCGTTATCTGGTCGATGGCAGGGAAGAGTTGAAAAAAATTCCCCCTCACGAATTTCTAAATACCAGCTTTGCTTACCTTCATTCTCCTTTCTCTTTGCCGGATATAAGGGAATCGATTGAAATCATTTTAGAATATTCTAAAAATAAAAAACACATCGTTCTTTACGGAGATCGTGATGCGGACGGGGTTTCCTCTACCTCATCACTTGCCTTTTTTTTTAAATCTCATCCTTACTTTAAAGAAGTTCCCATTTCCGTTATGAATTCTTCGGAAAGCGACCCTTACGGTTTATGTGCCGAAGCGTTGGAGAAAATAAATAAGGTAGCTCCCGATCTACTCATAACACTTGATTTCGGATCTTCCCAAGCGGATGAAATCGATCAATTGACAAAAAAAGGAACCAGAGTGATCGTCTTGGACCACCACGAGATTCCCGAAAGAATTCCTGAAAAAACCTTTTTAGTGAATCCCAGACGTTTGGACTCACGTTACCCTGAGAAAAAAATCTGTACAGCTGTGCTTGCATTCAAAATCATTCAAGCCATACTATTTCGGTTGAGCGATGAGTTTGATAAGATTTATTTCAAAGAAGAAAACGGAGAAACATTCTATTTTCAGAACGGAATCAGAGTTTCCGAACACACTTCTCCGTCTTTATCGCAAATCCCTTCCCTACCGAAAGAAAATCTATTTCCCTTTCCGGAAAGACATTCCACCAAAGGGGAGTTACCCGATGATGACGAGAGATTTTTATTTTACACTCAATGTTTGAAGATCCGGGATTTTTTCGAGTCTCTGGAAGAAGAAGTGGATTTGGCAGGAATAGGAACCATTACGGACCTTATGCCTCTTGGAGGAGAAAACCGAATGATTGTAAAACTCTCCTTACAATCATTATTGACTTTCCTGGATCCGAAACTTCCCAAAAGACGTTATGGAATCAGATCGCTACTGGGACAATTGTCCCTAAACCCGAAAAACATCACTGCAAAAGACTTGGGTTGGTCAATTGGCCCGCTTCTCAATTCTGCAGGTAGAATGGGGAAAACCGAAGAGGCGGTAAATTTATTATTGTCCGAAGACCTTCCTTCGGCTGACAAAAAGGCCAAAATACTTTCCGGTATCAATGAAGAAAGAAAAGATAGAACCAAAAGGAATTTGGATCGGGCTGATCGTTATTTCAAAAGGAAAACGGAACGAACAGAGCATCCGATTGTATTTTGTTATGAACCGGATATGGAACCTGGAGTCAGTGGAATTGTCGCGACAAGAATGGTGGAAGATTTCAAAAGACCTGCAGTATTCATTGCACCGGACAACGGAGATGCAAGGGGATCCATTCGATCGTATAGCAAAGAGAATGTGATTGAACTTTTGAACCTGGTCTCGGAACATTTGATCCATTTCGGAGGCCATCCGGAGGCGGGAGGATTTTCAGTAGAACTGGACAAAATACCCGACCTGGAAAAAGCGATGTATGAAAAATCAAAACTCTGGTTAGTCGAAGAAAAAGAAGCCATAGACAAATACATTCTTGCTACGGATATCACAGTGATTCCGGAAGAGCTGAATGATAAACTTTATAAAGAATGGAAACCTTTGGAACCTTTCGGCCAGGGAAATCCCGACGTAAAAATCGCAATCAAAGGGATCAAGCCCATTCACCTAACACCTCTCAGCGGAGGAAAGCACATTCGGTTCAATATCCTGGGATCCGGTTCTATGAAATTCATCCTCTGGAACAAGGGAGACGAATTCCAAAAAGCAGTCTCGCACACTGACAAATTGGATTTGATCGGAAAACTGGAAGAAAACTATTTTATGGGAAGGTCTTCTATCCAGTTTGTAGTAGATTGGTTCGGCGAAGCCACCGCAGTCGAATAAAGCAAAAAGGCGAACTTTTTAGAAGAATTTTCCGGAAAGCCGAACTAATGTTCGACGAAAGAAGGGAATTGTGATAGAGGTTTGGGTGCGAGCCCACGAGCCACACCCCCCAACCCCTTTGAGCGCCAATAGAAGCGAAAAGTATTCGGAGAATCATCAGCGAAGCTGATCAACAGGGTGGGGGTTTTTATTACCCACGCGGCAGAAATTATGTCCCTTACAGACTCTTTCTAAGCGAATTACGAATGAACCAATACCTTGGATTCATCCACATAGACTGGTGTCCAACCGGTGTTATCTTTAAAGTAACGAACTGCCTTAATACGGAATGCGTCGTCCAGAGTGAACCAGTGGTTTGTATTTTCCGGGATAGAGATAAAGTCCCCTTTCGCCACATGGACTTCGAATTTTTCCCCATTCACAATAAACCCGAATACTCCGGATCCATCTACAATGTAACGGACTTCTTCATCGGTATGAATGTGCAATTTATCAAACTTTGCAAGGACATCCTGAATGCCAGGGATTTCATTATGCAGAACAACGAGGTCACGTGCAATGTATCCGAATTGTTTCTTCAGATCATCAAAACGATATTCCAAACCGCGCAGCAATTCTTCCTTTTCGGAATCATTCAGCGATTTTTGCCCTAAAATAGAATCCAAAGCGGAAGGCGCCGGGAAAGATTCATAAACGATTCCGTTCTTGTTCAAGAACTCTTTTACTGCTTTCGTATCTTGGATTTTTTCCGTTTTACGTAGAATTGTAGCCATATTAGCCCCCTGGGATCTGTAAAGAAAAACGACTCTATATTTAGTCCATAAAAGAAAACGAAAGAAGGAAGACAATATTTTTTCGTTATTACGAAATATTGTCTGTTATAACGAACCTTACAAGAAAAGGCCAGGTTGCAAAAACAACCATCCCACAGATACAACCAAAAGCGAAATGACAGCAACGATTCCTATCCCAGGTTGTCTTGCGATATCCGGTTCACTTGCGATCACTCCCAGTTCTGTTTTCATATAAGAGTGAATTGTAATTCTCATATAATAATAAAAAGCAACTGCCGAATTGGCGACCGCACCGAAAAGCAACACCCGATTGAATAAGGAATCAGACTCGGCAATTTTTTGTAACAAAAACAATTTGGCCCAAAAACCTGCCAAAGGGGGAAACCCTGCAAAAGACAAAAATACAAGAGATAATCCGAATGCAGTCCAAGGAAAAGTTCCGCTCAATTGAGAAAGAGAATCCAATGTGATGATTCGTTTCCCCTCTTCCAAATAAGTAATCAATGAAAAGGCAGCCAAGTTCATAATGGCATATAAAAAAAGATAATAGAGCGCTTCGAGGTTCGCACCACAGGCAATCCCTGCACAAATATATCCCGCATGGGAAATGGAAGAGTAAGCCAAGATCCGCTTTACATTCGTTTGACGAAGAGCGATCAGGTTTCCCCAGGTCATGGATAACAAAGAAATAATCCCAACCAGTATTTTCCAAACTTCTCCGTCTCCGCCGGCAGGGATATGTTGGAAAAAGACCATAAGTAATCCCATGGCAGAAGCTTTTCCTGCCGACGCCATAAAACCGGTGATAGGTGTTTGTGCGCCTTCGTAAACATCGGGAGTCCAGGAATGAAACGGAACCAGTGCTGACTTGAAAAAGATTCCGATTAAAAACAAACCGAATCCGATTTTGGAATAATTGGACTCGAATCCTTTTAAAAACAATCCACGCAGAGCTCCGTCTACATTCGTAGTTCCCGACCCACCGAACAAAAATGCAATACCCAACAGCATAAACCCGGAGCTAAATGCACCTAACAGGAAGTATTTCATCGCCGATTCCAATGCAAATACGGAATTTCTTGCCATTCCGATCAGAATATAAAGGCAAAGAGATAAAATTTCCAAACCTACAAAGATAACGATCAGATCATATCCTGATGTAAAAAACATCATCCCGGTGATGCAAAAGAGCAGGAGTGGGAAAAATTCAGGGAAAAGGGATTTGCCTTGTTCCAAAGCCTTTGGAGCAACTAGTAGTGTGGCAATACCCGCAATCAAATATATTGCGTTCAACCAAACCGTCATCGGACTCAAAGACACTTGAGATAAAAAATATTTTCCGTAACCCGGGCTTTGCGTGCTGTACCACAAAGCAAAAAGAGAAGCCAATAATCCGAAAAAAGTCAAAACCCACAAAGGAGCGATTTCATTTTTGTTCGGTAATAAAAACTGAACCACAAGTAAAAGGATCGCAGTTCCCGAGAGAATGATCGCAGGTAGAATTGCGAAAAGATCATTTATATTCGGTATGTAAGACATATTATTTCTGCCCTTCCGGAAGAGATTCTATCGGAAAATCCGATTCAATTTTCTGTTCCATTCCTTCCCATTTTTCTTCTGTTTCTATCGGTTTGGCTTCGACTCCGTTCAAAGGAAGAATCGTATGTTTGGAAACATATTTCCCCAATCTTTCTTCGAAGGATAAAAGAGGAGCACCTAATGCAACATAGTCTATAAAAACTTTTCCAATCGGTTGATTTGCAAAATCGCGGACAGGATTTGTTCTTTCTTGAATCGCTTTTACCGAAGCGGAGTTAAGATAAACACGTGCGGAAGGTTTTAAAATATCGAGAAAAGGAGCGGGATAGATTCCGATCCAAAAAATCAAAATCACAAGAGGAGAAAGGATGGCGACTTCTCTGAATGAAAGATCTTTATAAGGTTTTGCCTGAATGGTCTTACTGGTTCCGAATAAGAACCGTTTTACAAACCAAAGCAGATACAATGCTCCAAGCACAACTCCGATTGCGGCAATCCCGCCAAACAGATAATTGGCTTTTAAACTTCCAACAAGGATTAAAAATTCTCCTATGAATCCATTCGTTCCCGGAAGCCCGACGGAAGACAGAACCGCAAGTAAAAAGAAAATGGAATACATAGGCATTTGTTTGGCAAGTCCGCCAAACTCGGATATATCGCGGGTATGTGCTCTTTCGTAGATCATTCCGATCATCAGGAAAAGCATCCCCGTGGATATCCCATGGGATATCATTTGCAACATCCCGCCCACGGCACCCTCTTCCGTAAAAGAAAAAAGTCCGAGCATACAATAACCCAAATGGGAAAGGGAACTATAGGCAATGATCCGCTTGATATCCGTTTGGACGAGTGCTGCCATTGCCCCGTAGATAATTCCTATCACAGCGAGCGCCTGGAATAGGTCTTTTGACTCCAAACTGATCCCAGGAAAAAAAGGAATGCAAAAACGTATAAATCCGTAAGCACCTATCTTAAGCAGAACTCCCGCAAGGTCCACCGAACCGACAGTAGGTGCCTGGGTATGAACATCCGGCATCCATGTATGAAAAGGAAACAGCGGAATTTTAATGGAGAAAGCCATCGCAAATGTGAAAAATAAAAACCATTGCATGCTTTGTGAAAAAATAGTCAGATCCATCGTAGATAGGGATTCAATGGAGGTTTTGCCCGTTTTGAAATACAAGGTAAGAATCCCGCCTAACATAAACAAGGAACCTGCCATAGAGAATAGAAAATACTTAATGGCGGCTTTGGTTCTGTTTTCCCCGCCCCAAATTCCGATCATCATGACCATAGGAAGAACCATCAATTCCCAAAATACATAATATAAAACCAGATTTCCTGCGGCAAATACTCCGAGTACTGCGCTTTCCAATACAAGCAAACAGATATGAAATTCTTTGATCTTTATCGGGATGTTCGACCAGGAAGCAATACTTGAAATAAAAAACAAAAATGCTGTCAGAGCAAATAACAAGAGAGCTACTCCGTCAAGGCCGACGTGGTAATCAATGCTCAACCTTCCGGATACGATCCAGTCCGGAATCCAATGTACAAATTGGAGGCCGCTGTTGGATGCATCAAAGAAAAAAAACAAAACGAAAGATAAAAGAGCAGTGAATGCGGAAGAGATAGCGGATATAATCCGAACAGTCCCGATTCTGGTTTGAACCACAATCAGAAGAGAAGCGATGATCGGAATGGCGATAATGATGGAAAGAATTTGATCAGGCATCCGGTTTTACACTCCCTTCGCCAAAAGATATAGAATGATACAAAAGGAACCGAGCACGATGTAAAGTGCATAGTCACCTACAAGCCCGGTTTGGACACGCCTGAGCGCACCGCCAAACCAAGCCAGACTAAACCCGAAGGTAACAAAAAAACGATCTATGATAACACGATCGAAAAAATAACCGATTCCATTGGAAAAAAACAAAAACGGTTTCACTATGATAAAATCATAAATTTCATCAATGTAGTATTTATGAAAAAGGATCTTTCTAAAACCGGTATGTTCTTCCAAGATTTCCGATTTTTGCCACTGAAACAAGAGATAGGAAAAAATAATCCCAACCAAAGCAACGGACACTGAAAATAAAGCGAGACCCATTTCGACTTGCGGACTGAGTTCCGCTCCCTTAATGGTCGTTTGATTAACAATAGCAAGTTCCTTTCCGTATTTCAGAACCGGTTCAAAATAGGATTCCAGTTTGTGAATGTTTAAAAAGAAATGAGGAGTTTGTAAAAAACCCGTGACGATCGCTCCTATTGCCAAAACAACAAGAGGAAAAGTCATTGTGCCGGGAGATTCATGAATGGTTTTACCATGAGCTTGCGTATTGTCTTTTCCAAAGAACACAACAAATACAAGTCGGAACATATAGAATGCGGTAAAAAACGCGGCAACCACTCCGAATGTCCAGAGGATCGGTCCGTATACCGGATATACGTATGCTTTTTCCAAAATCAAATCTTTGGAAAAGAATCCGGAAAAAGGAGGAAGACCGGCAATGGCAACGGTTCCCACAAGAAAAGTCCAACTGGTGATTTTGATTTTGGAAAAAAGACCGCCCATCTTACGAATGTTTTGTTCATGATGGAGAGCATGAATCACGGAACCTGCTCCGAGAAATAACAATGCCTTGAAAAAAGCATGAGTCATCAAATGAAAAAGTCCTGCCACATAACTTCCCACACCCATAGCAAGGAACATAAAGCCTAACTGGGATACGGTGGAATAAGCCAAAATCTTTTTGATATCATTTTGTAAAACACCGATTGTCGCAGCAAATAAGGCGGTAAAAGCACCGATGCATGCGATAAAAAACGAAGTCTCGGGCGCGATTAAAAATACAAAATTCAATCTTGCGATGAGAAAAATTCCCGCAGTCACCATTGTTGCCGCGTGAATGAGAGCGGATACTGGAGTCGGACCCGCCATCGCATCGGGAAGCCAGACGTAAAGAGGAACTTGTGCCGATTTCCCCATTGCGGCAATAAAGAAAAACAAAGCTATGAGATTGGCATAATTCACAAATCCGGGCAGTCCGGGAATCGTTGCTTGCAAGTCCGCATAACGAACGCTACCTACAATCCAAAAAAGAAATCCCGTGCCCAGGATAAAACCCACATCCCCGATCCGGTTCAAAATGAACGCTTTCATTCCTGCAGCGGCAGCCGAACTTTTTTCAAATTCGAACCCGATAAGCAGATAAGAACAAAGCCCTACTCCTTCCCATCCCAAAAAAGTCAGAACAAGATTGTCAGATAAAACCAAATTCAACATGGAAAAAATAAATAAATTCAAGTAAGCAAAAAAGCGGTTGTATCCATGATCACCTTTCATGTAACCCATGGAATAAAGATGAATCAAAGTCCCTATCCCGGTAATGATCAAAGTCATGTAAAGAGAAAGTTGATCTACCTGATACCCTACATCCGCCTGAAAATTGCCCACGTGTATCCAGGAAAAAACATGAATTAGGTGGGGAGCGGTTCTTTCCATGGGACGGAACTGATAAAAAGAAACAAGCGTGACCAAAAAGGATAAAAATACGGCGAACGTTGCAACGATCCCCGCAAATCTGTGAGGAACTTTATTGCGAAGCAAAGCATTGTGTAAAAAACCAAGCAAAGGGAATAAAACGACTAAAGGGAATAAATCTAACATCTGTTTACCACTTCATCTCTTGGAGTTCATCCACATTGGCTGATTTTTTCTGACGAAAGATTGCAATCACAAGCGCTAGTCCCACAGCAGCTTCCGCCGCCGCAATTGCCATTACAAAGAATACAACCACCTCACCTGAAATATTGGATAAGGATTTGGAAAAGGTAACAAATACCAAGTTTACCGAATTGAGTATCAATTCGACCGACATAAAAATCACGACTGCATTGCGGCGAATGAGCACTCCCAAAACTCCGATGGAAAACAAAATCCCTGCAAGTCCTAGAAAAAAAGGAACGGGAATACCGGAAATCAACGGATTCATAAAGTCGCATCCTTGGCATCGGTGCCTTCACCTAACTTCTTTTTGGCTAGAATCACTGCACCGATCACCGCAACAAGTAGTAAGATCGAAATCAATTCAAAAGGAAGCACATATTCCAGATAGGTTGCAGCTCCTACTGTAGCCGCATTTCCATTGGCGGAAACGGAACTTGTGCCTTGGATCGGATATTGATATACGGAAGTTGATTCCGTGATTTTATAACCTTTGCCCGATTGATAAGCGTTAGGAACTCCCGTATTCAACGCGGAATAAAGCCCAAAAAAGAAAAAGATAGCAAGTAAAGATAGAGCTACTACGCGAAAAGGATTGTCCAAAAACTTGGATAAGTTTTCCGCTCTTTGGCTAAGAAGCATAAGGACAAATACCACTAGAACCATAATTGCGCCTGCATACACTAATACCTGCATGGTGGCAATAAATAAGGCGCCCATAATCCCGTAAATCCCTGCCAGGGAAAAAAACATAAATACGAGGGAAACTGCGGATACCACAGGATTTTTTTGAAACACCACGCTGATGGCAGTTCCGATACAAATGGTTCCGAATAAAAAGAAAAACGCCAGTTCAATGGAGAATGTTTCGATCATAGAAATAGTTTCACCCAGGATTCTTTCCAATACACAGTATAAATGGAAGCAAACATCACTGCAAACAATCCCCAAGGAATCATTTTTTTCCAACCGAGCCGCATCAATTGGTCGTATCTAAAACGCGGTAAAGTCCAACGAACCCAGATAAAGAGAAATGCAAAGAACAAAACCTTTCCGATAAAAAAGAGAAGTCCGATCCACACGGCCCAGTCCGTTCCCTTACCTATTCCGAAAGGAACATTGTATCCGCCAAAGAAAAGTATGGTGGTAAGGCAGGACATAGTTACCATATTCATATATTCGGCGAGAAAAAATAATGCGAATTTGAATGCCCCGTATTCCGTATGGAAACCCACAACCAGTTCGGATTCAGCTTCCGCCAAATCAAAAGGAAGCCTGTTGGTTTCGGCAAACATGGCAGTCACATAAATGAAAAAAGCAACGAATCCGGGAGGAGTGAAAAAATTCCAAACATCCTTCTGCGCGTCACTAATCTCCGTTAGACGAAGAGACCCGGACATGATCACTACCACAATGATGGATAGCCCCATAGGAAGTTCATAGCTGATCATCTGAGCGGTGGAACGTATTCCGCCGAGTAGAGAATATTTATTATTGCTTGCCCAACCGGCGATCATGATTCCATAAACGGCGAGAGACGAGACAGCCAACATATACAAAACCCCCGAATCGGGATTTGCAACTTGCAAGTCAATCACACTAACGCCAGTCAGCTGAGTGAGCCAAGCGGGAGCGGGAATGGTGCCTCCGAACGGCATCACCGCCCAAGCCATGATCGCGCAAGTCATGGAAATAGTAGGTGCCAGTATATACATACCCTTGGATACGTTCTTGGGAAATATTTCTTCTTTGCTGATGAATTTGATTCCATCGGCCAGAGGTTGAAATAGTCCGAACGGACCTGCACGATTCGGGCCGGGTCTATCCTGGATAAATCCGGCGAACTTACGTTCTGCGAGTGTATAATAGGCAACACCCGTAAGAATAATTACAAATAAGGCGAGAATTTTGATCGCCCAGGCAATGATAAAACCCCATTCCATCGCTTCTAAACTGCCTTTTTAGCCAACATTGGCTACTTCTTTTTTGGGTTCGGTCGGTTTATCAACCGGTTGTAGTCTTCGTGCAAACTCTTCTTTGAACTTTTGCATGGTAGGTCGGACCGCCATCACACAAGCATCGGCAAGAGGGCAAATGGTAGTTCCGCCTTCCATATTACGGGAGAGAGAATAAATCAATTCCACATCCTTTTCCGTCCCTTCCCCTACTTTGATTTTGTGCAATATATCTTTGACCCAATGAGTTCCTTCACGGCAAGGAGTACATTGTCCGCAAGATTCATGGGAATAGAATTCGGCCAACCGGTAAGTCGTCTCTACCAGATCCGCTTCTTCCGACATGATGATCACAGCACCGGATCCAAGCATAGACTTGAGGCTGGCAATGGATTCGTAATCCATAGTCGCGGTCATTGCTTCCTCAGCAGTTAAAATGGGAGCGGAAGATCCACCGGGAATCACTGCTTTCAGATTTTTATCATTCTTCATCCCACCGCAAATATCATAGATCAACTCCTTCATGGGAGTGCCCATTTCCACTTCGTAAATGCCCGGTTTTTTGACATGCCCACTAACAGCAAATAAGCGAGTACCGGGAGATTTTTCGGTTCCGATCTTTTTGTATTCTTCTCCCGTCATCCGAATGATATGGGGAACATTGCAAAATGTTTCCACGTTGTTCACGACAGTAGGGCAAGAGTAAAGTCCCGATACGGCAGGAAAAGGAGGTTTGAGTCTAGGATGACCCCTCCTTCCCTCAAGGGAATTGATAAGCGCGGATTCTTCTCCGCAAATATAAGCACCGGCACCGGAATAAATGGCGAGTTCGAAATCATGCCCCGAACCTTGGATATTTTTCCCAAGTAGTCCTGCCGCATAAGCTTCGTTCACTGCTGTTTCCACAACATCAATACCTTTATTGAATTCACCTCGGATATAAATATATCCTTGGTGGCAGTCGATTGCCTTTGCAGCGATGACCATCCCTTCGATCAGCATATGAGGAAGTTTTTCAATGAGCAGTCTGTCTTTGAAAGTGCCGGGTTCGCCTTCGTCCGCATTGCAGATCAGATATTTGGGTTTGTCCGTTTTCGGAATGAAACTCCATTTGTTTCCCGTAGGAAAACCTGCCCCGCCTCTTCCTCTGAGCCCGGATGTTTTCACATCATTTATAATCTGTTCCGGGGTAAGTGAATTCAGAGCCTTCTTGGAAGATTCATATCCTCCCACGGAAAGATAATGTTTCAGAGTATGGCACTCCGGATGGTCAATATGTGTTGTTAATAGTTTTCTGATCATACTAACCTTTCCGTCCTAACTCTTCCAATATTTGGTCTATTTTTTCAGGTGTAAGATTTTCATAATAACGGTCGTTAATCTGTGCCACGGGCCCAAAACCGCAAGCACCCAAACATTGGACTTCGTCCACAGTGAACAATTTGTCCTTAGATGTTTGGCCTTTGTCCAAATTCAGTTTTTTGCAAACCTTTTCCGTAATCGAGTCGGATCCCGCAAGATAACAAGAGATATTCGCACAAATCTGAACATGGAATTTGCCCACCGGCTTTTTATTGTACATGGTATAGAATGTCGCAACTCCATGCACATGAGCGAGAGAAACAGGATTGCCGATCCGATCGGCGATGTATTGCATACCGTCATGATCCACAAACCCCTGATCTCTTTGCAAAAGAAACAAACAAGGCAGGATAAGAGAACGTTTGTTGGGAAATTGAGGAATCAGTTTTTGAAATCTGGTTTCCGATTCGGGGGAAAATTGATATGCCATTAACAATCAAGCTCCCCTGCAATTACATTCAAAGAACTCATAGTTGCAATCGTATCTGCAAGTAATCCCCCTTTTACCATTTGAGGGAATGCCTGATAATACCAAAAACACGGCCTGCGAACATGGACTCTCCAAGGAGTTTTTTCTCCTTCCGAGACCACATAAAAACCTAACTCTCCATTGGCGGCTTCCGTGGCATGGTAGTATTCACCGGGAGGAACTTTGATTCCGTGCATAATGATTTTGAAATGATAAATCAATTCTTCCATGTTATTGTACACTTTGTCTTTGGGAGGAATAAATGTATGAGGAAGATCCGCATGATAAGGACCTTCTGGAATTCCGTCTATTAATTGTTCGATGATCCGAATGCACTGTCTCATCTCTTCCATCCGAACCAAAGTTCGGTGCAATGCGGATCCGTCTTCGCCCACCGGAACATCAAAATCCACCTTATCATACAACATATAAGGAGTGTCTTTTCTAACGTCCCAAGGTACACCTGCGGCACGCAGATTGGGTCCGGAAAATCCGTAGGCAATCGCATCTTCTGCAGAAATCCCTCCGATCCCGGCAGTTCTTTCGTTGAAAATTTTATTTCGAATGAGAAGCTCTTCAAATTCGTCTAATGCAGGTTTGATGCCCTTGGTAACGATTTTGATTTCTTTTTGAAAATCGGGATAAATATCCCTTTCCATACCCCCTACTCGGCAAAAAGTGGTTGTAAGGCGAGCACCTGTTAGTTTTTCTAAAATCTGATAGATATTTTCCCTATGGTGAAACAAATGAAGGAAGCCGGAAAAAGCTCCCAAGTCCACCCCCATCACTCCGTTGCAGATGATATGATCCATCAAACGGGATAGCTCGGAAATAATCATTCTTACATAAGTTACTCTTTCGGGAACATCGATCTGCATCATCTTTTCGACAGTGAGAATCCATCCTATGTTGTTCAAAGGAGTGGAAACATAATTCATCCTGTCCGTACAAACCAGAAACTGGTTGTAATCGTATCTTTCTCCCAGCTTTTCAAAACAACGGTGCACATAACCGATGACAGACTCCGCTTCCACCACTCTTTCCCCGTCAATCTGAATGACGTTTTGTAAAATCCCGTGGGTGGCAGGATGAGAAGGACCCAAGTTGACAAGCAAATGGCCTTCGGGAAGGTCTTTGTATTTCTGACCGAAATATTCTGCGGTTTTTTCGTACATTACCATAAGATTTCCGCCTATTGGCTAATATCCTCGTTCGTATGAATGGTAAGAAGATCTTCAATCAGATAATCCTGTCCGGGACCTTCCAAAGGATAATCCTTACGTAAAGGATGTCCTATAAAATTATCAGGCATAAGTATCCTTTCCATTCTGGGATGATTTGCAAAAGGAATTCCGAACAAATCGAATACTTCTCTCTCGGGCCAGTTAGCACCTACAAAAACTTCCACTAAGCTAGGAACGGATTCCCCTTCTTCCACGGGAGCGCGAAGTTGAATTCGAAAATGTTTGTTTTTGGGAGAACGAAGCAAATATACGATTTCAAATCGTGTTTCGCGTTTTCCGAGCCAATCAACAGCCGTTAGGTCATTTAAAAATTGAAACCGAAATTCAGGATGTTCCTTCAGCGCTTTTGCTACGGGGACAATTCCCTCCGGTTTGATACAAAAGTAAGGAAGGTTGGTGTTTATGTCACGTCCGGTTAGAAGGAAGTTCGAAAAATCGGATTCTAAATAAGCCTGAATGGATTCTTTCATGCAACAACAAGAGGTTTGTTTTTTTCGTTGATCTCTTGGATCTTTTTCATGATTTCCTGACGTCTCGCTTCCAAACCTTGCGACCTTACTTTTTCCTGCAATTTCACAAGCGCATCCAGAATCGCTTCCGGACGGGGAGGACAACCCGGGACATATACATCTACGGGAAGGATCCGATCCACACCCTGTAACACTCCATAGGTGTCGAACATTCCCCCGGAAGAAGCACAAGCTCCCACAGAGATCACAAATTTCGGTTCGGACAACTGATCGTAAATCTGACGAAGCACGGGAGCCATTTTATAAGTAATAGTTCCCAAAACCAAAATCATATCAGCTTGTCTGGGAGAAAAGGAAGGACGTTCGGCGCCGAAACGCGCCATATCATAATCCGCACACATCGTACCCATATATTCGATACCGCAACATGCGGTAGCAAAAGGATAAGGCCAAAGGGAGTAACTTTGTCCCCATTGAACCACATCTTCCAATGTGGCAACTTGGAACATATCTCCGAACATTTCACCGGGTTTGCTTAAAACATCTGTTAGTCCCATTCCAATGCCCCCTTTTTCCAGATATAATACAGACCTACTACAAGTATGAGTAAGAAAAAAAACATTTCAATCAGAAAGAATCCGCCTAGGCCGGCATTCTTGAAATTCAAAAGGTTTACGGCCCAAGGATAAAGAAATACTGCCTCGATATCGAATAATATGAATAAGACGGCGACCAAATAAAATTTGATATTGAAAAGGCCGCGTGCGTCCCCGTAATAAGTCACTCCGCACTCGAAAGTATCTGCAGGTTTCGACTTTTTTTTGGGATTGAGAAGGAAAGCAAGCGATAGGATGACTGCGGAAAATCCGATTCCCAATGCAAGCTGGATAAGGATAGGTGCGAAACTATCTGGAGCTAAACCCATTGATAGAATCATCTCATTCAATAGCCCTATTGTCAAGGCTAGATTCTTTATAGGAAGGAAATCATGAAAATTTGCAACTTGTCTTAGGAAATCCGTACAAAATGACCGACAGGTCAACCAATTGAGAATCGCTCTCAATTAAATCCACCTTGTCCTCAAGAGGTTTTGTTTCTTTCAAAAACAAAATCCGATTGCAGTTGATTTTTCAACTTCAATCAAACAGTTTGATTTCCTATGCTCTGTCGTTTTTACCTGTCAGTCTTCCTATTTTCCCTATGCAATTGTTTCGGGTCCAAAGACGAAATCAGAGATTACCATTATTTGGGAATGTGCGAAGAGTCCAGGAAAGATCTGGCTGAAGTCGTATTTCTGGAACAATCCAAAGAATCAGTACAAACCCGCTCGGGCCAAGCTGCTTCCATTGCGGCCACCAGCGGAACAGCTGTTACAGAAACTTTGGTTTACCTGGGAGGAGGAGCTCTGGTCGGTGCACTTATCTGTTCTCCACTGATTGCACTGGACGTTGCAGCGGACGGACGATCACTGCAAATTGCATTTTGGAAATAAGTTCCAAAGCTGCATTCCTCATTGCTTCTGAGGGAAAGTACGAATACACCAAAAAGATCTGGGATAAAACATACAAACTCCGTCGTTATGATTTTGACAGCATATCCCACTTGATTCGGGAAAACTGCGAATGTTATATCAAAAAAGGGAACAGGGAAGATTTAAAAATCGCAAGCCTTCAAGTCAGAGAATGGAAGAAAAATCACGGAATCTGGGAACATTTGAGCGGTTCTGAAAAAGAGCAAGTGTATGTTCTGGAAAAACGAGTGATTTCGCTTTTGGAAAAAACAAACTAAAATCAGATTTACCCCTTTACCAACGGGGAAACTTATTTAGCTTTTCGGAATATAAAATAAATAGATTGCTCTTGAAACAAAGGAGCAGATGTTTTCTTACATACGAATTTTTTATTTGAATCCCGATGATCATCACTTCATTCACCTAAAGGTAGTTTTATGGTATTTCCACCTTCCTACTTAAAAAAAAATTACTTTTTACTACTTATCCTTTTCGTGTCTTTTTTTTCCTGCAAAATAGCCACATCTTCCCACCTCGACGCAATTAACGGAACTACCGACCTTTCGGCATGGGAGCCAAACCAAGGTTTGGTGAACCTGAAAGGGGACTGGGAATTTTGTTGGGATGAACTGATTCCTCCGGGATCGAAGGAATCCATTTGGAAAGAAAAATGTCAGGGATATTTCCCTGTTCCTTCTTTCTGGAAATTCTATAAAATAAAGGGAGAAAATCTACCTATCTTCGGAAAAGCAACCTACCGGCTCAAACTCCGCCTTCCCCGGGACAGTAAAATCAATTACGGTTTGTTTTGGACGGAGATCATGTCCGCATTTGAAATTTTCATTAACTCCCGTTCTGTGGTCAAGATAGGACGAACAGGAGATAGTTTCCAAACAATGAAGCCGGATTTGAAACCTGGTGTCGCCTATTTGGGGAATCTTCCTGAAGAAGCGGAGATCGTGATTTGGGTTTCCAATTTCAATCATGAGAATCACGGATTTTGGGAACCATTGTATTTCGGAAAATGGGAGTCAATCGCAAGACAACATACTGAGTTTGTAATGAAGGACATTGCAAGTTGCTCCGCCATCATTATCATAGGCTTATATCATCTGATCATTTATCTATCGAGATTGCGATCCAAAGAATATCTGTTATTCGGTCTTTTCTGCATCGTAATGGGAATTCGACAGTTAAATTTCGAAACACATACATTTTATTATCTATTTCCCAACTTTGAATTTGATTCTTATATCCGCTTCTTATTCGGAGTGATATATTTGATCGGAATTTTGATGATCACTCTCTATGACCTTCTGTTTCCCGAAGACATACCCAAATTACTCACGAACGGCCTTAGGATTATATTCACTTCTTTCCTATTCACGTTATTTTTGCCAGTATCCGTTTTCACTCATTTTGCGGCTTATCTATTCGGTTTTTTGGCCTTTGTATTAATCCTTTATATTCCTTTCTTCATAAGAGCGTTGCTTAGAAAACGGGAAGGAGCGGCTTTGATGCTCTTTGCCTATTCCATAACAGCCATTACTCTGTTAAACGACCTACTGTTTAATTTCGGCATCATTCATACAGGCTTTATTTCCCATTTCGGCGTTTTGCTGTTTATATTCATCCAAGCAATCATCTTATCAAAAAAAATCACAAAAACTTTGCAGGAAAAAGAAAACCTGGTTGAAAGGTTAGGCGAAATTCTGGAAGAAAAAAACAAAACTCATACGGAACTTATGAACCTGAAAGAGTATCAAAAATACGAACTTGAATTGCAAGTCAGGCTTCGTACCGAAGAATACGAGATCGCCAAACAAATAGCAGAAACCGCCAATAATGCCAAATCCCAATTTTTAGCGACAATGAGTCATGAAATCAGGACTCCCATGAACGGAATTTTGGGAATTGCCGAATTACTCAAGATGACCTCTCTGACAAAAGATCAGGGACAATACCTTAAAATGTTACAAGACAGCGGACAATCTTTGTTAACCATCTTAAACGATATTTTAGATTATTCGAAATTAGAAGCAGGAAAAATCGAATTATTAGAAACGGATTTTTCCTGGAAAATTCTGCTCGAACTCGTGGAAGGAATCTTCAAATACCAGGCGGAGAAAAAAAATGTTAAATTCGAAGTGACTTTCGATCCGGATTTCATATATCTTGCGCACGGTGACGAAAATAGAATTAAACAAGTGTTATTCAACATAATTTCAAATGCAGTAAAATTTACGGAAACCGGAGAAATAAAAATCCGCATTTCTTCCGAAAAAGAAAACACCGGAAATTGGATTCAATACAAAGTATCAGTGGCTGATACGGGAATAGGAATTCCTGAAGACAAAATGAACTCTTTGTTCCAAAGATTCACACAACTGGATTCCAGCATCTCCCGCAAATACGGAGGAACGGGACTCGGACTTGCCATCTCCAAAAAAATCACCGATGCAATGGGAGGAGAATTGGAAGCCAAAAGAAACGATCCGATAGGAACTTCGTTTGAATTCAGGATAAGGTTGCTTCCCAATCAGGTTTCAAGAGTTCTACGTTCGGAAGATTCCGTGGATCTTTCCGAACTACCATCTAACACAAATATATTGATCGCCGAAGACGATCCTACCAATTTGTTTTTGTTTTCCAAATTTTTAAAAAAATTAAATGTTCGCCACGACTTGGCACGGGACGGTCGTGAGGCAGTTGACAAAGCCAAGACCAATGCGTTTCATTTGATTTTTATGGATATCAATATGCCGAACTTGGACGGAATCGGTGCCTCGGAAGAAATTTTAAAAGATATAAGTATAAATCCGAAACCGATCATCGTTGCCGTCTCTGCGGACGCTTTTCAAGAAGATAGGGAAAAATGTTTCAAAGCGGGAATGTCCTCCTTCCTTCCCAAACCATTTCAAAAAAGAGACATTGAACAGGCATTATATGAATGGCTGATTGAAAGAAAAACAGGTTCCTGACCTACGAAAATACTTTTCAGCCGGTTAAATTTCGTAGCCATTGATAGAATTTTCAATCTTTGTATAAACTAAGACTGCATTGCAAATTTAAAGGAATCTTACGAACTAGGCATCATAATCTGGAGGTATTTCGTAGTTTGGTGAAATTCAAAATCACAAACGGGGAATACGGACAAGCTACCAAAAATAAGGAAAGATAGACAGGGAAATTGAATATTCGGAAAGACTGATATTGAAAAAACCACGATTTTCAAACAACCCAACCAACTTATCCGTGCTATATGCAAAAAAAGGCAAATTTCAAATAAAACAAAATAAAAAAGTTGGAAACATTTCTTAGATTTATGTCCAATTCAGATCATATTAGCTTTTATGCATAATATCGGGGTTTAATTTTTTAATTGACACTGAAATGCCAGGTACCAAGGATAGTGCCATCTGTGTTGGTGTCCTGATCATAGATCAGCACTTAAAAGGGAACTCGGTTAGATTCCGAGGCTGCCCCGCAGCGGTAAGAGAGAACGAAATTCACAACTTGCACTGGTTATACGATAACTGGGAAGCAGTGAAAATTAGGCAAACGGCATAGCTGACATGCTCTCAAGCCCGAAGACCTGCCAACACCCGACGATGAAGAGACATCCGTCGTCGGAACGACCTAGAATCCTCGAGGGAGGTGGGAAGGTATCAAAAGCTGGCATTGGACCCTTGTTTTCCTACCTTAGTGCCATACTCTAGATCCATCCTCACCTCTATCTTTTCTTGTGGTCGCCCGTGGGGGCGAAAGGTCGGTCAGTGCTTTTGCGATTCTTCTATCAGTAAAAGCCTGCGGCTTCGTACGCCCAAGCTGACCTTCTTCCCCTACGAACTATCAACTAACAATAACTAAGTTAGTTGTAGCTGTCTTTAGGAGAAGGAATCGTGAAGAACAAATCAGTTCATCCGACGGAAGTCATTCCGGCCGGGGTCATCAAAGAAAACAGACTGGTCGAAATGGTATTTCCGGAAAGGACCAATCATTACGGAACTCTATTTGCGGGAGCAGCGCTTTCTCTTATGGTAAAGTCAGCCTATATGCTGGCATCCCGTTACTCCAGGCATACCGTTGTCGTAGCTAACAGCGAAAAGGCGGACTTTCAAGTCCCGATCAAACAAGGTCAACTGATAGAAATCATTTCCAAGATCACAAAAACGGGAACTACTTCGATGACAGTAGGAGTAGAACTTTACAGCGAAGACTTCCTAACGGGCGAAAGACGACTTGGAACAAAAGGAAAATTTGTTTTGGTTGCACTCGATAAAACCGGCAAGCCAACGAAAGTTCCGCCTCTATTCGATCGGGTTAGGTCGAAATCAGCATAATAGGAGAATGATAATGTCAGTATTAGCAACTTGTTTAGGTTATCCGAGATTCGGGAAAGCGAGGGAACTCAAAAAATCCTTAGAATCCTTTTGGGCTGGAAAAATTTCAGAAGAAGAACTGAATGAAACCGGTAAAAATATAAGAAAACAACATTGGTTGGAAATGAAAAGAGCAGGAATGAATCATATTCCTTCCAACGACTTTTCCTATTACGATCATGTTTTGGATACTATCGTATTACTGGGAGCAACCCCGAAAAGATACGGATCCATATCAAATCCGATCGCACGTTATTTTGCAATGGCCAGAGGATTACAGAATAAATCCGCCGGAATTGATACAAGTGCGCTGGAAATGACAAAATGGTTCGATACTAACTACCATTATATTGTACCTGAGTTGAATGATGAGACGAAGTTTTCCCTAAACCCGAAAAAACTGATCTCGGAATGGGAAGAAGCTTACGAACTTGGAATTGAAACAAGACCGGTGATTCTCGGGCCAGTGAGTTTTCTGCTTCTCTCTAAAATGGACTTGAATTCAAAAAAATCACCTCTTCATTTTTTGAAAGATCTACTGCCTCTTTACAAGGAACTATTTTCGCTCTTAAAGAAAAAAGGAGTTCGTTGGATTCAATTGGACGAGCCGTGTTTGGTGTTAGAGTTGGAAAAAGGAATTCAATCCTCTTACCAAAACGCTCTGACGGAAATTGCAAAATTTTCAGAACGCCCGAAAATTCTCGTTACAACCTACTTTGGCGATTTAAAAGAAAATTTAAAGATTGCGACCGCCTCAAAGTTAGATGGATTGCATATAGATTTGGTAAGGGCTCCCGAACAACTGGAAACAGTTTTGGCATCACTGCCGCCTGAATATATTTTATCCTTAGGACTAGTTGACGGAAGAAATATTTGGAGAACCGATTTAGAAGCCACTCATAAAATTTTAAGAACAGCAGTTGAAGCGATAGGAAGTGAAAGAATATTCGTAGGAAGTTCATCTTCCCTATTACATGTTCCGGAAGATTTAAACGGAGAGAATCAACTTGATACGGAACTTAAATCCTGGCTGTCTTTCGCATTACAGAAATTATCCGAAATCAAAGCCCTTGCAGAAGCCTCCGGCAAGGAAGTACCTTCTCAAACCTATCTGGTATCTGGTTATATGTGGCTTGAGAATAAAAAAGCACTGAAGACGAGAAAAAATTCCCCCAGGACAAAAAACCAAAAAGTCAGGGAACGATTGGAGAAAATTTCGGAAGGAGACAAAAAAAGAAAATCTACTTTCATCAATCGACAAACCCTACAACAAAAAAGATTTTCACTGCCGACATTTCCAACGACAACTATAGGTTCTTTCCCGCAGACAAATGACGTAAGATCGGCACGTGCCTCATGGAAAAGCGGAAAATTATCATTGGAAAATTACAATCGGTTTTTGAAAGAAGAAACAAAACAATGTATCGCAAAACAAGAATCAATCGGTCTCGATGTTTTGGTTCACGGGGAATTCGAAAGAACGGACATGGTAGAGTATTTCGGAGAAAAACTGGAAGGATTCGCTTTTACTGAAAACGGATGGGTACAAAGTTACGGCTCCCGCTGTGTGAAACCTCCCATCCTGTTCGGAGACATTTTCCGTCCCGAACCTATGACTGTCGATTGGGCCATATACTCGCAATCACTAACCCCTAAAATCGTCAAAGGAATGTTAACTGGTCCTGTTACCATCCTGCAATGGTCTTTCGTAAGAAATGATCAACCGAGACAGGCTACTTGCGAACAAATTGCACTCTCGCTTCGTGATGAAGTAAACGATTTGGAATCTGCCGGAATTCAGATGATTCAAGTAGACGAACCTGCCATTCGGGAAGGACTTCCCCTTAGAAAGAGCGAATGGAAAACATATTTGAAGTGGGCGGTTGATTCATTCCGTTTGGCGACGAGCGGCGTAAAAGATGAAACTCAGATTCATACTCATATGTGTTATTCGGAGTTCGGCGAAATATTGGAATCAATCGAGGCAATGGATGCGGATGTTCTCTCTATCGAAACTTCAAGGTCACAGATGGAATTATTTCGGGACTTTGGAAAATCCGGTTATAAAAACGAAATAGGACCTGGTGTCTATGATATCCATTCACCGAGAGTTCCGAGCAAAGAAGAGATGATCGATCTTTTGGAAAAAGCGAAATCGGTTCTTCCTTACCCGCAATTATGGGTCAACCCTGACTGCGGTTTGAAAACAAGAGGTTGGCCGGAAGTAGAAGAAGCTTTAAGGAACATGGTGGAAGCCGCTGAAATTATGAGAACGAAGACGGAAGAATATGCAAAATAACAAAAGTTATACTGTAATAGGAGAGAATGAATGACAACTAAACAAACATCACTTTCTCCCGGAGAAAAATTCCGCAAAGCAATAGAAGAAGAATATCCTCTTCAGGTTGTAGGAACGATCAATGCAAATCATGCCTTACTCGCAAAACACTCCGGGTTTCGTGCCATCTATCTTTCCGGAGGAGGAGTTGCCGCAGGTTCATTGGGAATCCCGGATTTGGGAATTACCGGATTAGATGATGTATTAACGGACATTCGTCGTATTACAGACGTATGCGATCTTCCCTTGCTCGTGGACGTAGATACCGGATTCGGTCCGAGTGCATTCAATGTTGCGAGAACTACCAAATCATTAATCAAATACGGGGCCGCGGCTATGCACATTGAAGACCAAACGGGCGCGAAAAGATGCGGTCACAGACCGGGGAAAGAAATCGTCAGTCTTGAAGAAATGACAGATAGAATCAAAGCGGCAACCGACGCAAGAACCGACGAGAGTTTTGTGATTATGGCAAGGACAGATGCAATTGCTGTCGAAGGATTAGAGAAAGCCATAAAAAGAGCCATTGCTTGTGTGGAAGCAGGCGCGGATATGATATTTCCAGAAGCAGTCACAAGCCTTGAAATGTATGAAAAATTTTCCAGTGCTGTAAAAGTTCCGATCCTTGCCAATATCACCGAATTCGGATCTACTCCCCTTTTTACAACTAATGAACTGAAAGATTCAGGAGTAAAACTTGTGTTATATCCTCTTTCCGCATTCCGTGCAATGAACAAAGCCGCCGAAAATGTGTATGTGAATATCCGGAAGGACGGCACGCAAAAAAATGTAATCGATCAGATGCAGACCAGAATGGAATTGTATGATTCCATAGGGTATTATTGGTACGAACAAAAGTTAGATGAATTATTCGTAAAAACAAGGACTCTCAAATGATTTTAAACAGACCTAAAAAATCAGTCGCACTCTCCGGGATCGAAGCAGGAAATACCTCACTCTGTACAGTTGGCAAATCAGGCAATGACTTACATTACAGAGGTTATGACATTCTTGATGTTGCCGACCAATGCGAATTTGAAGAGATTGCCCATCTGCTTGTGCATGGAACGCTACCGAATCTGACGGAACTAAATGCGTACAAAAGCAAATTAAAGTCCCTCCGAGGATTGCCGCATGCGGTTAAAATCGCTCTTAAACAATTACCGGCAAGCACCCACCCAATGGATGTAATGCGATCGGGTGTTTCCGTTTTGGGATGCAACACTCCGGAAAAGGACGATCATAGCCATACGGGGGCGCGAGATATCGCCGACAGATTACTAGCATCTCTCAGTTCCATGCTGCTTTACTGGTATCATTTTTCACATAACGGAAGATCGATCGACGTGGAGAGCGAGGAAGATTCCATCGGAGGACATTTTTTACACTTGCTTCACGGAAAAAGACCCTCCTCTCTTTGGACAAAGTCTATGCACGCGAGCCTTATTCTTTACGCAGAACACGAGTTCAACGCTTCCACATTCGCTTGCAGAGTAGTGGCTGGAACCGGGTCCGATCTGTTTTCCGCCATTTGCGGAGGAATCGGTGCATTACGAGGACCAAAACACGGCGGGGCCAACGAAGCCGCATTCGAAATCCAAAAAAGTTATGAAAATCCGGATGATGCCGAGAAAGACATTCGAAAGAGAGTAGAAAACAAAGAAGTGATCATAGGATTCGGCCATCCTGTTTATACGATCGCCGACCCAAGAAACAAAGTCATCAAGGAAGTAGCTCAAAGATTATCTGATGATGCAAACTCTATGAGAATGTTTGAAATTGCAGATCGAATTGAATTCGTTATGTGGGACGCAAAGAAAATGTTTCCCAATTTGGATTGGTTCAGTGCGGTCAGCTATCACATGATGGGAATTCCTACGGCCATGTTCACTCCTCTATTTGCTATAGCAAGGACAGCAGGTTGGAGTGCACACGTGATCGAGCAAAGAATTGATAACAAAATCATTCGGCCGAGTGCGAACTACATCGGACCGGACAATCTAACATTTATTCCGTTAAGAGAAAGAGTGTAGGTAAAAATAAAATTAAAAAGCAGGAAAATAAAATGAGTTCTCATACAATCAACACTAAACAAAAAACCGACCAAGTGATAGTCGACATTGCCGACTATGTTATGAATTATAAAATCAAATCCGATTTGGCGTACGAAACCGCAAAAAACTGCCTGATTGATACATTGGGCTGCGGATTGGAAGCACTAGAGTATCCGGCCTGCACTAAATTATTAGGACCCGTTGTTCCCGGCGCCAATCTACCGAACGGTGCGAAAGTTCCGGGTACTTCTTATCAACTGGATCCTGTGCAAGCTGCATGGAACATCGGCACAATGATACGCTGGCTGGATTTTAACGATACATGGCTTGCAGCCGAATGGGGACATCCTTCCGACAATCTCGGAAGTATTCTGGCTGTTGCCGATTGGATTTCCAGAAATGCACAGAGCGAAGGCAGGGAACCTTTAGTCGTCAAAGATGTGTTAACGGCTATGATCAAAGCACACGAAATACAAGGTTGCCTTGCTTTGGAAAATTCATTCAATAAAGTAGGATTGGATCATGTATTACTTGTAAAGGTCGCCTCGACTGCCGTTGTTTCCGAAATGTTGGGACTGAACCGGGAAGAAATTCTAAATGCAATTTCACTCGCTTGGCTTGATGGTCAATCCCTCAGAACTTACAGACATGCGCCAAACACAGGTTCAAGGAAATCATGGGCTGCCGGAGATGCAACTTCCCGTGCCGTAAAACTGGCATTAATAGCAAAAAAAGGAGAGATGGGCTATCCTTCGGTCTTAACTGCCAAAACATGGGGCTTTTACGACGTATCTTTCGGAGGAAACGAATTCAAATTTCAAAGACCTTATGGATCTTATGTGATGGAGAATGTACTTTTTAAAATTTCCTTCCCCGCAGAATTTCACAGCCAGACTGCGGTGGAGGCAGCAATGGAACTTCATGAAGAATTAAAAAAAGAAGGTAGATCGACAGACGATATAAAAAAAATAACCATTCGCACTCACGAAGCTTGTATTCGAATTATAGATAAGAAAGGCCCTTTGAACAATCCTGCGGATAGAGATCATTGCATCCAATATATGGTTGCCATTCCACTGTTATATGGAAGACTTACCGCCGGAGACTACGAGGATGCGGTTGCGGTTGATCCTAGAATCGACATCTTAAGAGATAAAATTAGTTGCATCGAAGACGAAAATTTTACCAAAGATTATCATGATCCGGACAAACGGTCAATCCCTAACGCAATCACAATCGAATGGAACGACGGAACAAAATTCAAAGAAGTCCACGTAGACTATCCAATAGGACACAAACGAAGAAGAAAAGAAGGGATTCCTCTTCTGGCAATAAAGTTTAAAAAAAATCTAAGTAGAAGATTTGCCGAAAAGCAAAAAAAACTGATCCTGGAAGCCGTGTCCGATCAGAAAAAGTTGGAAGAAATGGAAGTCCATCGGTTCGTCGATTTATTCTCTTTCAATTAACAATGAATATTCGAACTACGACGGAATCGAAAATGATAACAATTGATGAAGGAAATGAAAAGGCACAGTTTCATCGGAAGATCCTGGATACAAGATGGCCTGGGATACAATTGTATTATCCTCCTATCAAATTCGTTCCGAAACACTCGGACTATGAAACGATCGAAGCGGCCACAGAAAGATTGGAAAGATTCGCCGTACATTCTAAAGCACATACTTTGTTGTTTGATTTGGAAGATGGCTGCTCCAGAAAAGCATTAAGTCGTGAATTATTGAGAAAGGAAATTTACAGATTTGAAAACAAAAACATTCAAATCGCCATTAGAATCAATCCTTTTCTGACGGAAGAATATTCGAAAGATCTGAAGTTACTGAAGGAAATAGGCAATTACGTTCATGTAATCACCTTGGCTAAAGCAGGCGAACAATACGGAACTGCCGAGATTCGCGACTTATCTTCCGATCTAGTGGAGATAAATTCGAAAATGACTGTGCAGCCGATCATCGAACACCCCCGTTCTTTGAAATTAGCTCCCGAAATGATGAATTTTTCAACAGTCAAACATTTGGTTTTCGGGATTCATGATTTTTCAAAAGCAATGGCGATTCACATAACGCCCGAAAACTGGCTGGAAGAATTGAGGCCTTATCTTTATGACCTGTTATTTGAAGCGAGACAAGCAGGCAGAGGAGTGATCGGTGGAGTTGATCCTTTGATCAACCAGGAAGGGCTTCCTGATAATGCAGTTGAGCCTTCTGACGTTAGGCGATGGTTGGATTTGAACGGCGACAAAGCTTCACATATCGTTTTTTCACATGCTTCCACGGAAACTGCTCTCGGGCTTACTGGCAAACAAGTGATTCATCCCAACCATATCAACCTATGCAGGGTTGCATTCATTCCTTCACCTTCCACCATTCGGAGAAATATAAAAATTCTGCAAATCGCCTTGGAAGCCGACGCTCTTACCGGAGGAGCTGTCCGGTTCGAGGGAGAAATGTTGGATCCTCCTATGTTCGGAAAAGCGCTCCAAGCGATTTTAAGAGCCAAGGCACTGGGAGAATTAAGCGAAAAAGAGGAAGACTTTATTTTATTTGTCCTAAAGAAACTTCCCGATAGAGTGATTTTAGAAAATTGGCCTTATGCCGGATTCAATTAATAGGAAATGAAAAAATGAATAGATCTCAATTCGAATGGAAGATTCCCGAATTTTTTAATATAGGAACAGCTGTTACAGATTTACACCTGGGAACGAAGATCGAGACAAGAATCGCCTTAGTTATAGAAAATGAAACAGGTGAAAGAGAAGAATGCAGTTTCAAAGAACTCTCAGTTCTTTCTTCCAGATTTCATTTCTCTCTCATACGAAATGGATATGATAGAGATACAAGAGTTCTCATACGTCTTTCCAATTCAATTACGTATCCTTCCGCCTTTTTCGGGACATTAAAATCCGGAGCAATAGCAACACCAACCTCTACCCTTCTTACATCCAAAGAAGTATCCTATATTGCAAAAGATTCCGGCGCGAAAGTTTTAGTTACGGAAAAATCAATGTGGATTGATTTGGAAAAAGAACTAACGGAAGACTCGGAAATAGAAACCGTTTATCTGTCGGGAGAAGGTGGGCTGCCGAATTCAAATTCCAGATTCAAATTCATCGATCTGGATGAAGAACTTGCAAAGAAAGTCACTCTCCCCGTTCCGACTAAAACCAAATCGGATGATCCCGCTTACCTAGTCTATACTTCCGGAACTACTGGTTACCCGAAAGGAGTATTGCACGCACATAGGGCTTTGCTCGGAAGACAACCAGCCAGTGAGTTTTGGTTTGATTTTGAAGATCACGACAAAATCCTTCATTCAGGTAAATTCAATTGGACTTATGTGTTGGGAACCGCATTAATGGATCCGCTTTACAGAGGTCATACGGTCATAGCTTATGAAGGCAAAAATCATCCTGAACTTTGGATTGATCTCATCGCAAGGCATAAGTGCACGATTTTCATCGGAGTGCCAACGGTTTACAGACAGATCCTTCAGAAAACGGATCTTTCAAAAAAAAATACACCTACCCTACGTTATTGCATGTCAGCAGGCGAACATCTGTCAGATGAAGTTCTGGAAAAGTGGAAAGATAGGTTTCAAGTTCCCATCTATGAAGGACTAGGGATGTCGGAATTTTCCTATTATATCTCTCAAAATAAAAAAAATGGAATCAGACCAGGGTCAGCCGGAAAAATCCAACCGGGTCATTTGGTAGACTTAATCGATGCAGAAGGCAAAAAAGTCCCACCGGGAAAAGAGGGACTCATCGTAGTATCCGAAAAGGATCCGGGTTTATTTCTCCGTTATTGGAATCTTCCTGACGAAGATAAAAAATCCAGAAAAGAAGGATATTTCATTACCGGAGATTATGCAAGAATAGATAACGACGGTTATGTTTGGTTTATAGGAAGAAAGGATGATATCATCAACACATTCGGTTACCGTGTTTCACCTTATGAGATAGAAAGAGTAATGAAATCCCATCCGGACATTGCAGACTGTGTTGCCATCGGAGAAGATATAGGAAATGATAAAACATTGGTTTCTCTTTGCGTGATCCTTCATCCCGAAACAAATCTATCCGAAGAAGAAGTCATTCGATTCGGCAAAGAAAGACTCGCAGAGTATAAGGCACCGAAGAAGATTCATTTTTATAAAAATTTTCCTAGAACCAAGAACGGAAAAATTCTAAGGAAAGAAATTACGGAATCGCTTTCGCGGATAACCAAATGACAAAAATCAGAATCCTTCCCGGAGAAAATATTTCAGAATCAATATTCAGAGCATTGCAATATATTTCTGCGTATCATTCGAAAGATTTTATAGATGCGATGTTCAGTGCATGGCAAAAGGAAAAATCCCCTTCCGCAAAAAATGCAATTTCCCAAATTCTGAAAAATTCAAGGATGGCGGCATTCGGGAACCGTCCACTCTGTCAAGATACGGGAATCATAGTTGTTTTTGTAAAGTTAGGATCTCATCTAATCATTGAAGGAGAAAAAAACTTACAGGAGTTAATCGACATAGGAGTCAGAAGAGCTTACACACTCCCTGAAAACCCGTTACGTGCCTCCGTTGTTGCTAATCCGGAAAGTTCAAGAAACAATACCAAAGACAACACTCCTGCGATCGTTCATACGGAACTTGTAACAGGAAATGAAATTCATTTTTGGGTCGCAGCAAAAGGAGGCGGTTCGGAAAACAAAGCGAAGTTAGCCATACTAAATCCAAGTGATAACATAGTGGACTTTGTTTTGGAATCCATTCCCAAGATGGGGGCCGGTTGGTGTCCTCCGGGTGTTATAGGAATAGGAATCGGAGGAACGGCAGAGAAAGCAGTTCTTATGGCAAAACGATCCTTAATGGATCCGATTAACATCCGGGAATTGATGGAAAAAGGTGCAGAAAATCCGGTTGAAAAATTAAGATTGGAACTCCATGAAAAAATAAACAAGCTCGGTATCGGAGCACAGGGATTAGGTGGACTCACTACCGTGCTTGATGTAAAAATCGAAACCTACCCCACTCATGCCGCCTCCTTGCCGGTTGCAATCATTCCTAACTGTGCTGCGACAAGACATATCCACTTTGCTCTCAATGATGAAAAAATTCCGGAGTTTTCCCCACCTTCCTTGAACGAATGGCCTATCGTCGGAGAAGAGGACGAATTCTTGGGAACAATCGTAGATTTAGATCACATTACCAAGGAAGAAATTTCAGGTTGGAAATCAGGCGACAGACTTTTGTTACGTGGTAAAATAATAACAGGAAGGGACGCTGCCCACAAAAGGATGACTGATTTATTAAAAGAAGGAAAAGAAATTCCGGTTGATCTCAAAGGAAAATTCATTTATTACGTAGGACCGGTTGATCCCAAACCGGGCACTAGTGAAGTGGTGGGACCGGCAGGTCCTACGACTGCAACCCGAATGGATAAATTCACGGAAATAATCTTAAAAAATACGGGACTTTTGGGTATGATCGGCAAAGCGGAAAGAAGCAAAGAAACAGTGCAAACGATCAAAGATTACGGATCGGTTTATCTCATTGCCGTAGGCGGAGCTGCCTATCTGGTATCGCAAGCCATTCGCAAATCGAAAGTAATTGCATTTGAAGATTTAGGAATGGAAGCAATCCATGAATTCGAAGTTTATGATATGCCGGTATTTGTTGCCGTAGACACACATGGAAATTCGATTCATGAATCTGGTCCTAATTTTTGGAAAAACAAAATCAAAGAAGAGGATGAAACTTTACCGGAAGGTTTAATTCTTGCCGCAAAACAGACATTATGGAAAGAATCCCTCTATCGTCCGAGGAGAACCTTGTTATTCGTACCCGGATGGAAGGAAAGATATTTGGAAAAGGCCACCCAGATGCCGGTGGATTCTCTTATCTTCGATTGGGCGGATTCCGTTCCCCCTATGGAAAAAGAAAATGCCCGAAAAATGGTGATTCAATCTTTTACAAAACATTCATACGGATCCAAGGAAAAAATCATCAGAATCAATAGACCCGGTTCTCCTTGGTTCGAAGAAGACAAACAAAGTCTGAAATCGGCAAAGCCGGATGCGGTTTTGATTACAGGTGTTCGAATCAAAGCGGACGTGGAATTGATCCTGGACCAGATCAATGAAGCCCTTCCTGGTGTCCCGCTACTCATATTGATCGAAAATGCAAAAGCCGTATTGGAAGCGGAATCAATGTTAGGTTTATCAGAACAAATCATAGCACTTGTAACAGAAAACAATTCAATTTCCCAAAGTTTAAAACTGTATCCGAATATAGAAAGACAAGGTCTGACCTTTTCTTTATCGCAAATTGTTCTTGCGGCAAGGGCTCATGGTCGAGCGGCGATTGACGGAGCATTCTTAAATTTTTCTTCTTCGGAAACTTTCGAACTACACTGCAGACAGGCACGGAATTTGGGATTCGATGGAAAAACATTGATTCATCCCAATCAAATTCTTTATGCGAACGAAGCATTCCGTCCGAAAACAACTGAGTTGGTGCGCGCAAAACAAATCATAGAATCATTGGAAAAATCGAAAGGACTGGGGGAAGCACTTGCTGTAGTGGACGGCCATATCATAGAACAGCTTGAAATCGAAGGCGCAAAACGAATATTAGCTTTAGATGAAATGATCCGGAAAAGATAACGTGGATGCCGGAAAGACCCACTTCACGAACAAAATGGAACATGAACCCCGGGAATGCGTATTATTTTTCATCTCCCCATAATTTATTCAACTGTTCCTTTAGATTTTTTTCCATTCCCTGATTGGTCGGAGAATAAAACTTAGGCGGGCTCGGATAAAATTCCTCGGGGAAATACTTTTCTTTTATAAAATGATAAGGAAAGTCGTGCGGGTATTTGTATCCCTGCCCTGCTCCTTCTTTTTTATGAGTCAAAGTAGGCGCGTTTCTCAAATGATTGGGTATGGTAAAAGTAGACTTATTGGATCGGACAAATGATAAAGCCGCGTCGACACCCAGATAACTTGCGTTTGACTTTGGAGCACTGGCAAGAAAACTAACACATTGTCCTAGAGGAATCCGTGCTTCCGGCATTCCTATTCTTTCCACCGCCTGCCAAGTGGCGATCGCCAAAGGAAGTCCGTGTACACTAGCATTGCCCACATCTTCACTGGCAAATACAACAAGTCTTCTTGCAATAAAGAGAGGGTCTTCTCCACCTTCAAGCATGATTGCCAGATAATAAAGTGCGGCGTCAGGATCCGAACCGCGAAGGGATTTGATAAAGGCGGAGATCACATCATAATGACTTTCTTTGTTTTTATCATATTGAATCACCCTTGCTCCTAAAAAATTTTCCACTTGGGCAAGCCCGATCTCTTCTTTCGGTTTTGTTTGTGAAATCAATCCTTCCAGGATACCTAACAACTTTCTAGCATCTCCTCCGCTTGCGTTCAGAATTTCCTTCATCGACTCTTCCGTAAAGGTCCGCCCTTCTCCTTCTATCTCCAAAGCGGATCCGATGATTCCCTTTTCATCTTCTTCATCTAACGACTGTAGACGAAACACCTGCATTCTGGAGAGCAGTGCACGGTTGATTCGGAAGGAAGGATTTTCCGTAGTGGCAGCAAGTAAAATCAAATCTCCTTGTTCTACGGAAGGAAGAAGTGCGTCCTGCTGAGAGGAAGAAAAACGATGGATCTCATCCAAAAAAAGAGCAATGGTTCCTATCTTTTTGGATTCTTCTATGACCTCTCGGAGTTCCTTCACTCCGCTTGTAACTGCGGATAAAAATCGTTTCGGCAAATTCCATTTGTCTACGATGAGATGCGCCAGTGTCGTCTTGCCGGTGCCAGGTGGTCCATAAAACAAAATCGATGTGGGTTTGGTAAGAGATCGAATCTGCCCTACTACCTTTTTTTGTCCCAAAAATCTTTCCCAGGTATCGGGTCTGATTTTATGCGCTAAAGGAACTTGTTTGCCCGGACCGGGAAAAAGAGAAGACATAGGAAAAGAATTTCATCCCGATTTGTTTTCTTCAAGTGACTTTTTTATCATCATATAACATTTGTATATGGTGTCATTGCAGACATCGCATCCCGAATGGCAGCATACCAGGCTCCGCTCGGAAACTTTTCCATCCAGAATGTTTGCAATAAACTGCGCAGTTCGATCCGGCAAATAAAAAAAACGTACTTTTTCTAGAATGATTTCTTCTCTGGAAATCGGAAACAATCGACCCGAATCCACAATCTATACTCCGCTCACCCAACCGGCGAGCATTGCGTAAAAATAAACCGCCATACGTACAAAACGAAAAAACGACCCGAGAAGGAACAATCTGTATTTCATTTTGAAGGTTCCCACCGTATAAGCCATCCAGGAATAAGGGATGGGAGTCAGTGCGGCCAGCACCACCGCCCAAAAACCGTATCTTCTTACATAAGGAAGCAGTCTGTCTTCGTAATGCAAAACCATCTGCCTTCCCAAATGAAATCTGGGAATCAGATACCTTCCTATGAGGTAAGCAAGGCTACCTCCTATGATACTTCCGGTACCCATCCAAAAAATGGTAAAGAGTCCGCTCATATTTCCCGTTACGGCTAACATCAAAAAGGCGTCAGGAGGTATAAAAGCAGGAAGACTATCGGAAAGTATCATTCCGAAAAACAGTCCGAAAAAACCGAACAGTTCCACAAAAACGGCAGAGAGCCCCAGAAGGGGTTTTCTAAAAAAGTAAGCCAATGCAAATACGATTCCCACGACGATGACAATCGAGATTGCAGTCTGGATCAGGATTTTCTTTAATTCTTGTTTGGTGGAGAGAGATGATTTCGAATGAGAGCTTTTGGTTGGATTCAAGCTGCGGATCCTTTTTTGAGATTATTTAACGCAGCTTTAAGCCATTCATCTATTTTTTTGGTGGATTCCAAAAGAAGTGCGTCGAACTCTTTTCTTTCCTCTTCCGTAAAATTTTGTAAAACATAGTCAGCAACTTCCATTTGCCCTTTTTCTGGTTTTCCCACTCCAAACCTCAACCTATGAAAATCAGACGAACCGATTTTCTCAACTATATCCTTTAGACCGTTATGACCTGCGGTTCCACCGCCGATTTTGTTTTTTATTTTTCCAAAAGGCAAATCGACTTCATCTTGCAAAACGAGGATATTTGCGGCGGGAATTTTATACAGTTGGGCAAAAGTTTGCACGGCTTTGCCTGATAAATTCATAAATTCCAGTGGTTTCAGTAAATGAAGCCTGTAACTATCCCCGGTGATCAGAGATTCGTTGTATTTTTTGTTCTCTTTCCAGGATTCACCTTTGGACTTTGCATATTCATCCAAAATGATAAAACCTATATTGTGTCGGTTATGTTCATATTTTTTTCCCGGATTGCCGAGACCTACGATGAGTAAATGAATCATAGATGTTTTAGCCTAAGATGATATGA
Source organism: Leptospira ilyithenensis (assembly GCF_004771005.1). Classification (GTDB taxonomy): domain Bacteria; phylum Spirochaetota; class Leptospiria; order Leptospirales; family Leptospiraceae; genus Leptospira_A; species Leptospira_A ilyithenensis. The sequence continues at coordinate 27,179 of NZ_RQHV01000036.1, read as the reverse complement.
AGCAGTTTTTCGGTCGCTTTGATCGCTGCCACTTGTTGATCGGAATCGATTCCGATGGTTCTCGTGGGTTGCAGATCCGTCTCGCTTTTCCAAGTGATCACGGTTTCCACGAGTGCATTCGTATTTCCGCCGGGAGGAATCCTAACCTCATAATCGTATAACGGAGGTATGCTGATATTCAATTTTTGAAGGATTTTTCCCAAAGCATTCATAAATGCATCGTAACCGCCGTCCCCGGTTCCAGTTTCTTCAAAAATCTGATTTTTGAATTTTACCTTCAAATCGGCGGTCGGTTTCACCCCGATTCCGCTTGTAACGGTGCAAGCTTCGATTTGAAAAGAGGCTTCTCTATTTTCGCCTGTTATATCCGCGATGATATAAGGAAGATCTTCCTTTGTAACGGTTTTGTTCTGATCACCTAGCTCGATCACTCTGGATAAAACTTTCTGTTCCACTTCGGGAGACAAAACCATTCCCAATTGTTTCAGATTTTCAGTGATGCTCGCTTTTCCGGCTAACTTGCCTAGTGCGTAAACACGACTTCGCCCGAATCTTTCCGGCATAATCAGATTGGCGTATAAATTTCCTTTTTTGTCTCCGTCTGCATGGATCCCGGCGGTTTGGGTGAATACGTCTTCCCCCACGATCGGGCGGTTGTCCGAAATCCGTTTGCCTGAAAAAATTTCCACAAGCCTGGACGCGTTCGTAATTTCCTTTTCCACGACATTGGACCGGAATTCCGTCTTATCATGCAAAGAAGTGATCACTGCTTCCAACGGAGAATTGCCCGCTCTCTCTCCAAGTCCGTTCACAGCCACATGCAAACCTTTGGCACCGGACTGCACTGCTGCAAGGCAATTAGCAACTGCTAGGTCATAATCGTTGTGCCCGTGAAATTCAAACCAAAGATGGGGAAATAAACCGACGAGTTCCTTAATCGCTTTTCCCACTTCGTCGGGGGACATGACCCCTAGAGTGTCCGGCAGATAAAATTTTTCGATTTTGAATTTTGATACGTTCTTAAGATAATCGATAACATAATCGCGCGAATGCAAATATCCGTTCGACCAATCTTCCAAATAAACATTGACAGTGATACCGTAAGAGGATGCGAACTCAATCGTTTTGGAAATATCGGAATAATGTTCCTCGGGAGATTTTCGTAGTTGATTGGTTAGGTGATTCAAGGAACCTTTGGTCAAAAGATTCAAAACCTTAACACCTGTATCCCGCATCCAATTGGGCGTCTTTTCAAAATCTACAAATCCTAAAATTTCAATTTTATCGGAAAGACCTTCCAGTTCTGCCCATTCTACGATTTTCTTAACCGCTTCGAATTCGCCGGGAGAAACCCTTGCACTTGCAATTTCAACCCGATCCACCTTGAGGTCACATAACAAAAATTTTGTGATATTCAGTTTTTGCTGCCATGAAAAAGAAACCCCGTTGGTTTGTTCTCCGTCACGCAAAGTAACGTCTAAAATTTGGATTTTATCGGAAAGACTTTTCATTTTTTCAATCTATTGATGTATTCTTTGGAAGGAGCCAAAATCTCTACCTGAGTGGCTCCCGGGTTTCCCCGAAACATCGGATCTCTATCCAGTAATTTCAGAAAATCGCAGGACTCCACATAGTCAACCGCCATTCTTTTCAGTATCCCTTCTCCGATCCCATGAACGATTTCCACATAACTTTCCCCTTCCATAAAAGCATCGTTGATTTCTCTTTCCAGTTTCAACTTAGCTTCTTCAAATCTCATTTTGCGGATGTAGATGGTGCGCATAAAAGGGCTCTTCTCCCATTGCAAAATTTCCCCCTAAATTGTTCAGAATTTTTCCTGTTTTTGAACAGATTTTCAAAGAAAATTACAAATGAGATGCTTCCGGCTCCTGTGCGCGTAAACCTTGTGGTGCACTCGCTTCGGCCATCCTTGGCCATTCGCAAACGACCCATAGGGAGGAGCCCCCCGCGCGCGAAAATGTGAACTGGGCGGTAAGCGAATGCAGGTAGCCCTGATTCACTGACTTGCTTGCAAGTCCAACTAGTTGTTACATAAATCTTTAACCAACTGACTTTTGGAAACTCACGTCAATCTTTGAGATGGGCTTTTACTCACCGAAGGGAAACATCTCACTTGCTTTTAGGAGAAGAGTGGCCTTATCTATGTTAGGATGGTGAGACTTGCCATTTTTTGTTTTTGTCTGAGGTAGTCTTTCTTTATAAGATGGGATTTTGGTTTCCCCGCCCTGATTTGGGTGGGGTGAACCACAAAGCCACCCAATGAGTTCCAACTAACATATCCCGACCAAACTAACAACCCTTCTTTGCATTACCCCGAAATTTCTCAAATAAAGTTCGCCTTTTTGCCCTCGGGCCGGGAGGTACAGTATATATTTACGACTTTCGCTCTTTGAGTCTGTATTCCAAAGAGGACCGCCTAATTCCGAGTAGTTTAGCAGCTTGCGTTTTATTTCCTCCAGAACGATCCAAAGCCGAGCGGATCACTCGCAGTGCGCAAGCATCCATGATTTCGTGAAAACTGCCTCCTCCGGAAGGAGACAATTCCTTTTCCCAGGCCGAGCTTTGAGTAGAACGAACCTTTGTTGTTTCCTTTGCGATTTCAGGAACATCTTCCAAGGACAACCCGGGACCCTTTGCCGTACTCAAAGCACGTAACAGAATATTTTCCAATTCACGGATATTTCCCGGCCAGGAATAATCCAGAAAGGCTCGCATTGCTTGCGGCGCTATGAATGCCACCGGAGAGTTCATTTCCGCAGAGAAAGCAGCTAACATATACTTGATGAGAGGTTCTATATCTTCCTGTCTGTCACGCAAAGGTACAAGCTCGATTCTAAAAACATTGATCCGATAGTACAAGTCCTCTCGAAATTCACCTCGCCGGATAGCTTCCTCCAAATTTCTGTTAGTTGCAAAAATAAAGCGGCATTCCGCACGGACCGACTCCCTTCCTCCGATCGGAGCGAATTGTCTTTCCTGCAAGAGACGTAACATTTTTGCCTGCATGGAGAGAGGCATCTCTCCGATTTCATCAAAAAAGAGGCTGCCTTTGCCGGCTCGTTCGACTGCTCCGGAACGATTTGTTTTTGCATCCGTAAAAGCACCTTTGACGTGACCGAATATCTCATCTTCCCAAAGAGAAGGAGGAAGAGCGGCGCAATTGATCGGTACAAAATTTTCAGATGCCCTGCTTTGTTCGTGAATCAATAAAGCGATCAATTCCTTTCCGGTACCGGTTTCTCCATTGATAAATACCGGTCGGGAAAGAGGGGCAATTCTTTTGGCATGATTCAGAGTTTCCTCCATCAGGCTACTGCGGTAGACCAAAATCCGATTTCCTATAGTCTGGTGTATGATTTCCCTGTTAGACGAACCTATACTTTTCAAATCTCTCAGTTCGGCTTCCGCCCTGTTTTTCAAAAACTGAATCCTCTCATAATATATATGATTGCGCACAAGTGCCGCAAAAGGATTACGTAATTTTTCCAATAAATCGATTTCATTTTCAAAGTAAGGTCTACCGGATAATTTATCTCCCAAAAGCAAATACCCGCATACTTCGTTTTGTAATACGAGCGGCATCACCACCCGGCAACCCAACTGAACGACTCTCGTTCTAAAATCCAAAGTCCGTTGCACCAAACGCGCGTATTTACGGGTAAAGTTGGTTTTCTTTCGAAAAGGAATCGATGCGTCTTCATCCAATAAAAACAGCCTATCTCCTTCTTCGACGAGTTCTTTCGGAAGTCTTCTTTCACGGCCCAGGCGACTGAATACAAGACGCGATGCAATTTCTTTCAGTTCATTCGGATTGTCGCCTACTTCATAGAAAACCAACCCATCCTCATGATTTGCAATTGCCGCAAAAATCCGGGTCAATTCGAATCTCTGTACGACAGGTTCCAACATTTCCCTTAATAATCCTTCCAGGGAAATATAAGCTCCGGTGGTTTGCCGCAAGAATACGTTTACAATCAATTCTTCCATGCTTATACCACGGGGAAAAAAACGGTTTTCCAACCTGCGATGGATAGAACTTCCGTATACAAGTCCTGCTAAAAAAAATAAAGAAAAAATGGCCGCAAGTTCCCAAGTAAACCGCGCGCTGTCCCGAAACGAAACAATGTATGTCAGAAAAAGATAAATAGCTGTACAGACAAAAAGACCTAAGACGAGCCTAAGACCGATTTGAAAAACGGCAGCACGCAGGTTGAGCAAAGGATGAAATTGAATCGCATAGATGACAAGGGCAAGGCCGGATACCGCAGAAGCAGGCCCTAGAAAAAAATAGTTCCAAGAACCAAATGCCGGTAAGACGACAGAAAAAAAGACTGTAATCGTTACATGAACAAGAATGGCTGTTAGTAGCCGAAGGATTCTATTCCGTTTGCGAGGATCTTTCGTTTTTTGGAATTTCCGAATTTGCAGAACGACCCCACCGATCGCAGCAAAAACCACCCAACCGCTTGTCATATAAAAGAAGGGACCGACAGTGGCACCGGCTCCCCGATTGCTGATCCAGAGTTTGGAAAAGGTCAAAGGCGCAAGACAAATGGCGACGAAAGCCATAAACAAAATTCGTTTACGGGTATTTTTATCTTCCGTGCCTTCCGGAAAGTATTCACAAAAAGAATACAGTGTCGTTCCGACTAAAATGACAGCGACTCCCGCGAGTGACCCCACCGTATAGGAAGGAGAAGACCAAAAGCGACTGAGATAAAAAGAAAGAGTGTGTAAAAAATACCAGGCGAAAAGAGAAACCACCAAAGCAAGAAAGGCTCGGCCGACCTTACCTAGATCGGGTTTCAGCAGAGTAATTACACATAAAATGGCTAACCCTGTAAGGATTGTGATTCCGATTAAAATTCTTACCTGGTTTAGCTCCATAGTTCCTGTGTTAGTCGCCTATGTTCGTGTCCGGGCCCGCTCCGCGAGTCTTTTCCCAATCGGAAGCGTATTCTTGGATCACACGTAAACGATCTTTTTTGTCCTGTCCTTGGTATTCCAAGGGGGAAAATTGAACGATATTGTAACTATTTAATGTAGTATAAGATTCTGTAGGCAAAGGAATCCATTCTTGCAACGGTTCGCTTGTGGTCGGGATTTCCTGGCCTTTGGCCAACATCTCTTTCAGTTTGCGGGGATCGTATGGAAGATTCATTCTATGCCCTCTCAAATTTCCCAAAACAAATCGGCCTTCTTCAAATCCCCTATCATGGAAGATCGCCCCAAAGAAGGGGAGCGCGATTTTTTGGGAAGTTCCCCTTTCCAAGTATTTTCGTAGATATACCCAGTGATAAGGAGTTCCCGTTTCTTTGTCAAAGAGGTTCCCTTCTATGATATATTGTCCCGCTTTATATATATCAATCTCGGCTGCGATATACAAAGACCCATTCTCTACGTATTCATGGTAGTTGCCTGTAAACTTTGCAGGGATCGTAGGAGTGGAATTGAATGAAAACGAAGCTTCCGTTTCCTTTAATTTTATACTGGGAGCATCGAAACGGACTTTCATGGAAAGTTCTCCTCCATGAAGTTTTTCCCCTCCTCTTGGCCTCCAGGAAAAAGTATAAATATGATCGTTACTTTCCCTGTCCGGTGCCGATCCTGAATCGTTATAATCGGCTGTCCCTATTAATTTTTCGCCATAGACCGAATCTGAATAAATTTCCGCAGATAGAATCCTCGGCCGAACCCTTTCGTCCGTCTTTGCATCTAAAACTTCCAACCAAGCAATGGCTGGTTTATCTTCAGTAACCATATAGGCACTGCTATGCCAGGAAAAATATCCCTGAATTTCTCCTTCTGTATCCGGCTTGAAAATGGGGGTCTTTTCCTGCATGACTTTGAATGGATCCAGGAGATCTACCATTTTCTTTGTTAGGGGGCGTGACTCGGGAGGATAACGATAATAGAGTTGGTATTCCGTAAAGAGCACACTCGGAGTAGCCACTTCGGATTTTTGGATGAGTTTTTCCATTCCTATAAAGTCCGGTTTCGGAATACCGGTGCTATCCCAGAACGATTTGGAAGAATCGGAGGGTATCCCTTTTTCTTGAAAAAGTCTTTCTTCTTCCATCTGCACCGCAGGATGTTCCTTTTCTTTTGTACTGAAAAAGAATAAAAAATAAACCAATAACCAAAGCCCGAAAATCGATCCGATTCCCGCCAAAATTCTTTTTTTCGAAAAATACTTTTTCATAAAATCCTCATAATATAAAAAAGGCGAAAGAATTTTCTTTCGCCCTGAACTCGGGTTCATTACGCCGGAATTCTTGTTTTGAAATTAGATTAAAGCCCGGAATACTAAAGATAACCTAACAATCGATCCAAAGCATCTCTTGCTACAGGTTGCATCCCGCTATGATCGGCATTGTATGCGCCCGACCCTTTGCTGGTATTGCAAGGAACAGCTCCTAGGGAATTGCAATAAGAAGTATGTTTAGTGTATTTTGCATTACTTCCGTCATTGCAATTTGTCATTGATCCGTGTTGAGTGTATCCGCAAGCGCCTGAAAAGTTAACAAGTTTGTCGTCTTCTCCTTTGATTGCAGTCGCAGCAGGTTGACTGGACTTATGACCGGCCAAGCTGTAGATAGTAACTTTTGAAGTGTTATGATTGAAACTTCTTGCAGTTCCCGTTTTCAACGCCTTTGTCATGTTATTCGGTTCACCGGCAACGGCCCAACCTAGCAGTTGAAGAAGAGGACTGATAAGAGTAGCGGTAGTTCCTATGTCTGCCACTGAAGATCCTCCTGCAGCACTTGCTCCCGCGACTACATATAAAAGATTGGCAGGAGTTCCTTGTGTTGCAAGATAATATTCAGTCGCATAACATCCTGCACTATGACAGATAATGACGCATTTGTTTGATCCGGTGCAATAAGAACTGATTGCACTTGCCAGTTTGGTCTGAGCTCTTGTGGCCCCTGAAGTGCGGGGATCTTGGGTGGAATCATAATTTACAAATCGGCTGGCACCCCAAGCGGTAGAACGTCTTTTGTGAGCGGCCCCGTAAGAATCCGAGTTTCCCCATCGGCTATTGTTCGTATCCGCAAGCCCGCTGGAATCAGATCCTTTCCCATGTACGTAAATTACATAGTTCACGGCAAATGCCGGGCTAGTTGCCAGAATCAGGAGCAGGACCAAACTCCCCCAAATTCCTTTTTTAATTTTCAATAGATTTTCCATATTTTTTCCCTCTTTGTGAAAACTTTGTTTCATTCGTCTAAAGCAAAAGTCGTGCCAATGTCAAAAATGTTCTTTTTTGTCCTTAAAACGCCATAAAACGGAGAATCTAGAGCGAATTTGGTGCCGAATTTTCGGTCAGTGCAGAAGAATTGAGTGCCGAATTTTCTGCACCAATAAAAATCCAAGGCCTCTTATTCGCTGATTTTCCAACGGAACCTGTCTTTAAAAGAATCAAAATCGTGGATGCCAATGACGCCCAAAGTGATTTTAGATTTTGACTTTTTCCGCCTTTTCACTTCCCTCCTTCCATAAATTCTCTTATCTCCGAAATCATTTCCTCCGCAGTATCTTCAAAGAAGAAATGATTCGCATCCGGAAATTCTATCGTCTTATTCTTTGAAAACGTTTTTTGGAATCGAATCAAATCCTCGTGAGGAAATCCCGCATCTTGCAACGCCCAAAAGATTAGCGCCTGTTTGTCTGTTAGTTTGGATAGTCCGTTTTCCACCTCGGCGAAATATTCGGTGGCGGAAGTAATTTGTCCCGGATAGAATGCGGCGATACCGCGCCGACTAAGCGGACGAAACGGACGCACGTATGTATCAAGAACCTCCGGCGGAAGTTTGCGGACGATCCCGTTCGTGATTCCCAAGCGGGCAAATCCGTTGAAGTTCATTTGTACAAACTCACCGATCGGTCCGCCTGCAATCTGCGAGAAACGACCGCGAGGAGTGCCCGTTGGTGTTTGCCATGCCCAAGTACTTCCCAAAACGACTTGTCGCACTAACTCAGGGTGACGTCCGGCAAAACCAAGACCGATGGGACCGCCCCAATCTTGCATAACCAAAGTTATATTGCGAAGTTCGAGTTGGTTTATGAATTCTTCTACGACGAGGCTTTGTTCTCTTGGTGTGAAACCAAATCCGGCAGACCCTTCTGAAAATCCGAAGCCGGGATAATCAAGTGTTACACAACGATACGAATTTCGCAGACCTAGAATCAAATCGCGCCATTGGAAAGACCATGCAGGATTTCCGTGTAAAAATAAAATCGTCTCACCTTTTCCTTCGTCCACATAATGAATGCGTGCACCACTTGGCAAATCGATGTATTTATGATCCACATCAAACATGCCGCGAGGAATTTCAAAACCGACCGCTTGCACATTCTGTTGGTTCATCCGTTCACTTGAAACTGCACCGAACCAAGCAACTACTTCGATCAAACTCAAGAGTACAATTCCGACGATTCGAAGAAACGATAAAGGAATCTCCTTTCTTTCCGCAAACTTCGGGATAAGAAAGGCCATAAAAATAGTTACGATCATCACTGCAAAACCGGAAGCTAGTGCGAGGCCCGGTGGACCTATGAGTGAAAGTAGGAGTAAGATCATCCCCGCAAATATAAATAGAATCGTTGCGAATATTCGCTTTGCTCTCTCATACCGACTAACAAGAATTTCATACAAAAACGCGGATAGGATTGCCGATAGAAAACACAAAGGTGTAATCAGCGCGTATCTCAAATCAGAAAAAAAGCCTAACCCTCGGGTGTGTGGAAATGCTTCGACTGCTATATTTGCAAAGACTACCGCAAAAATCGAAACCACCCATCCCGAAACAAAAATGCGAACCGAATTCGTTCGCGTCCATTTCATTTGCATTTCTTACCTCTTATACAAAGCAAGAATACAGCAATACCCGATTTCAAAATTGTAAAAAATCAGAAATTACCAGTAGGTGGCGGATTTAAAAAATTCCTTTGGAGTTCTGCCGGTAAAGTTTCTGAAATCTTTTATAAAATGGGCCTGATCGAAATAACCTGCTTCGTAAGCTGCCTCTGTGAAACTGATGTCCGAAGAGTAGTGATCGATGAAATTTCTCATACGGACGAGCGTAGAAAATTGTTTCGGAGTAGTTCCTACGATTCGTTTGAATTTTTTTTCCAATGAATCCAAACTAACAGGAAATCCGTTTAGAATTTCTTTGATTTTTAAATTTCCTTTTGCGAATTGAATTTTGCGAATGGTGTCAAAGACCAAAGGATCCGGTTTTTGTTCTTTGATTTCAGATATCAAAAAATTTTCTATAAGTGAGATTCTCTCGGCATTCGTTTTTTTCTCAAAAAGTTTTTCTTCGATCTCACGGGTTTTGTTTTGATCGATCAAATGGTCCAAAGGTAGATTCAATCCGAAAATTTCGTGCATCGGTTGTTTGAAAAACCCGCTGCCCCCTCCTTCACGAAACACTGCCAAAATCGTCGATGCTTCTTTTGCATATCGAATTTCTCTTGGAAAACTCCGAAGCCCCGCAATACCCAAAAGCGGAATTGTTTTTTCGTCTCCTTCGTCCACATAGGTGATCGAACCTCGGATCTGAAAGGAACATACTACGGACAAACTGGGCAGGATCAGATTTTGCATTCCAAAATCACTTTCGATGATTAGAAAATGCTGAATGTACGGTTTTAATCTGTCGCTTGGAATGAATTTTTCCATCTTCATAGTTAGTCGCGCCGTTCTTTATCCTTTTCGATTTTATGAATCTTCACAATCAAAAAAATACGGAGTTCGGGACAAACCAAATCGAAACAAAAACGGCAAAACAGAACCTTTCCCTAATGAATCCGAAAATTTATTGACTACTTGTGTAAGAAGAACATTAAAAATCTCGTCCAAAACGCCAAACAACGACCAACCTCATTGATCGTTGTTTGCAAAAGGAGCAAAAGGAAATGGTAGAATTACGGGGAAAATTTATTTTTTTGACCTGTTCTCTCATGGGTTTGTACAAAACAAAACAAGAAGAAGCGGACCAGATTATAAAAGAAAAAACAGGGAAAGGATTCAAAGAACTAGATCCCGAAGGTTGGTATGATCTGGAAATCTACCGTGCCGTTGTGGAAAAATACAGAGAGGCCTCCATTTCCAAAGACCGCGCCTACACGACTCTGGGCCAGAAAATATATCCGACGATTCATGCAACGGTCGGCCTACCGAAGCATCTGTTGGAAAATCCGCTTGAGTTTCTAAAATTTGAAGCGGAGGGATACAAAGAGAATGTTCGCGGGGACGGGATCATTCCCAGAAAGTTCCTGAAAACAGTGGAAGGGGAAGTTATCATACAAGCAATCAATCCCGACATTATCGATAAAACCGTAGAAGGTGTCTTTATGGGGATTATGGATCTTTGCCAGGTCAAAAACTATAAAATTGAAAAGTTAGAGGATTCTACCTACCGAATCACCTGGTCAAAATAAATACTGTCTTTGAAAATTTATCCGATTGGGCAGCATTCAATCGGATAAAATGATTTTTTTTACCTTACTTGCCAAAGAGGAAGGAAACTCATTTTCAAGATTTTCCTTTTTCACCCACTTACAGTCCATTTCCTCTCGCATAGCAGATACTAACTGGTCAGATTCTTTTTCAGAAAGAACTTCCTTGTGTATCCAAAACTGAAATTTATGATGAGTGATCGTATGGGAAAAAGAACGGGGAAGTTTGATCAAAGATTTGCGATTTGCCAAATCCTGTATGAGTTCCGAAGACCGGTATTCTTCCGAAGGAAGTTTGCCTTCAAAGTAATAAGGCAAAACATACATACCTTTTAGAAAACGAGGTTTCTTTTCTTTGATAAGTAGAATTTCTTCTCCTTTCTCAAGCCAAATAAAATGACCGATCAAACTTAACTTTTTATCTTCTTTGGTTCGAAGAGGAATCCGATCCAAAAGATTTTCGGAAAGTCCCTTACAATCCGATTGCAAAGGACACAAAAGACATTTCGGATTTTCAGGAAGGCAAATCGTAGCACCGAGCTCCATCATTGCCTGGTTATGATCACCTGGAAAATCTTCATACAGAAAATTATCAGCTAACGATTGTAAATCTTTGTCCGCTCCTGCCCCCAATATATTTTTTTCATAGATAAAAAGTCGGGCGAGGACCCTTTTCACATTCCCATCCAAAACGGCATGTTTAAGATCGTAGGCAATGGAAAGGATGGCCCGCGCGGTGTACGGACCGATTCCCGGAACTTTTAAAACTTCATTCAGGTCTTTGGGAAAACTTCCATTGAAATTTTGTTCCACATAAATGGCTGCTTTTCTTAAATTGCGGGCCCGGGTATAGTATCCTAGTCCCTTCCAAGCACTCAAAACTTCTTCTTCCGAAGATCGGGCCAAATCCGCAACTGTCGGAAACCTGGACATAAAATTTTCATATAAAGGCAACATCGCTGCCACTCGGGTTTGTTGGAGCATGACCTCGGAAACCCAAATAGAATAGGCTTGTTTCTTTTTGCGAAAAGGCAGGTCTCTTTGGTTTAATAAAAACCAAGAACGGAGTTTTTCTTGCGGGGTCAAATTTCCGTGTCTTGGATCGTATAACGAAGATATGTATTACAAGTCGCTTCTTCAGTATAACGGACCAAATCATAATCCAATCGCGAGGATCGGAAAAACCGGGAATGCGTAAGCCTTTCCCGAATCTCTTGGCGGATATGGTCGCGGGCTTCCGTTCTTTTGGAGTAAAAGGCAGGAGAGAGAATTTCACTCTTATAGGACAAGCTGCCTTCTCTATAGATTGCCACTGTCACCTGGACTCTGTATTTCCTACGTAAACCTGTTTTTAATTCCGCGCTCATCTCTTTTCTTTTGGGGCTTAACCCCTAAGATGATTTTCGACCCTTACAGATTCGAAATTGAAGACAAAAATGAAAATTAGAACTACTTGCGCGAATTTTAATAAAGATTTTAATAGATCATGAGACAATAAGAAACGATGAATCCGAAGTACAACGAATCCCCTTTTTATTACAAACGAAGGACTACTCGGGAAGTAAAGGTGGGAGGAGTAGGAATCGGGGGAACAAACCCGATCCGAATCCAATCCATGATTACATCAAACACTCGTGATACGGAAGCCAGCATTTCCCAAATCGGCGCACTCGAAAAAGCAGGTTCCGAATTAGTTCGCCTAACAGTTCCAAGTCAAGCAGACGCTGACAATTTACCGGAAATCCGAAAAAGAATGAAAGAACTGGGACTTAAAGTTCCTCTTGTAGCGGACATCCATTTCACACCCCAAGTCGCCTTGAAGTGTGTGGAATGGGTAGAGAAAGTTCGTATCAATCCGGGCAATTTTGCTGACAAAAAAAAATTCGATATCATAGAATACACGGACAGAGAATACGAAGAAGAGTTGGAAAGGATCGAAGAAGTATTCACTCCTCTTGTACTACGCGCACGTGAATTGGGAGTCGCGATGCGGATCGGAACGAACCATGGTTCCCTATCGGACAGAATTATGAACCGTTTCGGAGACACTCCCCAAGGTATGGTGGAATCCGCTCTGGAATTCATCCGAATCGCAGAAAGAAATAACTACAAAGAAATAGTAGTCTCCATGAAAGCATCCAATCCGCAGGTCATGGTGTCCGCCTATCGGTTGCTTGTATCCCGATTTTACGAATTGGGAATGGACTACCCGCTCCACTTGGGTGTAACGGAAGCAGGTGACGGGAAAGATGGAAGGATCAAATCCGCCATAGGAATCGGATCTCTTCTGGAAGAAGGGCTGGGAGATACGATTCGTGTTTCTCTTACCGAAGAAGCGATCGAAGAAATTCCAGCAGCAAAGGAAATCGCAAAAAAATACAATTCGATTTGGGCAAAGGAACAAGAAGCCGTCTTCGAAAAAGAAAAATCAAAATCCTACTTCACCGAGTTCAGAGATCCTTATGAATATTCCCGATTTTATTCCAGAGAGACAAAGACAGGAGAATTGGAGTTAGGTGACAAACATCCAGTTCGGGTGGAGACTGAATTTTCCTTTACAGGACAGATTGTAGCGGAAGAAATCTTAAAACAAAATTTTTTAGGCAACAGATCTTCCAAATTCAACGAGATTGTATTCTTTCAGATTCGGGATGAGATGGCTCTCACAGCACTCTCCTCTTTGAAAAAGCTTGGAAAGATTCCCAATCCGGTATCTTTCCAACTTACGGAGGATCTGACATTTCAATACGAAGGACTTGTAGAAGAAATCTTTGCCTTGCAGAAATGGGTGGTAAATCCATTTCTATTTGATGATAGCCCTGGGAATGAATCCGATGTATTCGGCGAATTTTTGGATTTTATACGAAATTATGCCAAAGACGGGAGATCGGTTGAATTCCCGATCGAAGAAAAGGATTTTTCCAAAATTGATTTTTTAATAAAAGAGATCCGTAAAAGAAAAATCCAAAATGTATTTTTTTCAACCCCTCACTCCCAATTAACAACTGTTCGTAGATTTTCGTTTTTAGTGAAAGATTCCGATTTTCCGATTGCTCTCAGCAGCAAATACGACTCGAAAGAATCCGCACTTTACGACTCCTCCATTCACTTAGGAGGACTTCTTCTGGATGGAATCGGAGACCTGATTCGGATTCGCCTGGAAGAGCCGGATCCGAACGCACTCATAGAACTCACCTACGATATTTTACAGGCAACGAGGCTTCGGCTTACCAAAACGGAATATATTTCCTGTCCTTCCTGCGGAAGGACCATGTTTGACTTACAATCCACTACAGCAGTGATCAAGGCCAAAACCGGACATCTGAAAGGTGTCAAGATCGCAGTCATGGGCTGTATCGTGAATGGCCCTGGTGAGATGGCTGATGCTGACTTCGGTTATGTGGGCGCTGGTGTAGGCAAGGTACACTTGTACAGAGGGAAAGAAATAGTAATGAAAGGAGTCGCCGAAGCGGAAGCCGCGGACAAACTCATTGAACTCATCAAGTCCAATGGAATGTGGGTTGATCCGGAAAACTAATTCGAAGATTTTTTGTCTTCCAAAAGACTATAATCCAAAAGCCCGGGAAACTCTTTGGAAACTCCGTTTAACTTATGTTGGATGGTTTTGAATTCCGAAAAGTTTGCTAAAATAGTGGCGTCGATTGCTTTGAATGTAGCGGCAAGTGCTTTCAGTTTTTTCGCACGAACGGATTCTTCGCTTTCTTTCGGTCCAAGCTCAGGACCCGAATAATAGGTAATCGTATCCACTGTCTGGTTTTGTTCTTCATCATCCACAAGAGCGGAACCCTGCCCGCTTTTCGCCAATCGGTACTGATTCATAACTTGTTCGAGGCTTGTTTCGTTCCAATCCAAGATGATTGTTTGTTCCTTTTCCCTGAACCAGATATTCGTCAAAGAATATTGAAGAGGGAGTAATTTTTTAGGAGTAAAGACGATCTCAGCGTTTTCCTCGTTTTTTTCCGGTAAAAAATAAGGAGGAGCTCCTACTTCTTCGATCAATTGGTAGATAAACTCGGATTTGTTTTCATTTGCAAGAACCAAACGGGTGATTGGTGCCTGAAGATCGGCGCCGTCGGAAATAAATACTTTAAAATTGCTTCTATGGTCGTAATTGGGAAGTTGAAATACATTGAAAGGAACAAGCAGATTGAAAGGATTTTTTTCAGCTAATATAAAGAAGGTGAAAAATAAAAGCAGAGAGAACCAGGAAAAAAATAAAAACAAAAACCGATTGGTAGTGACTTCGATTCCTGTTCCCAGTCTGTAAAACTGTGAACCCCAAGCATATCCTTTCTCTTTTGCGATTTCAGAATATTCTTTAATCTTTGGATGAAGCATACTTATGAATTCCTTTAATGATACTACGTGCAATTTTTTTCTGATATGACTTGTCCTGGAGAATTTTACTCTCTCCCGGACTAGTCAAATACCCCATTTCTATCAATACCGCAGGCATTAGGCTTCCCCGCAAGACGGAAAAATCCGCCTTTTTCACTCCCCTGGAAGTAATCAATGTATCCATTCCCTTATCATAATCTGACTCAATGGATTCGGCAAGTTTTTTGGATCTCCTTTGAGTCACACTCGACAACATCTGAGATTGAATGGCTGCTACTGTCTTATGGACATGAGGGGCGATGAATTTATTTTCCAAAAGAGCGGTCTCTCTTGCCTGTTCCGTGCTGGGATTTTGGGAAAGGTAATAGATCTCAAATCCGTCTGCTTTTTCATTCAATGAAGCATTGCAATGAAGGGAAATAAAAATCGAATCCCTTGTATCTTTCAAAATCGTATTGGCAAGTTTGGAACGGTCTTCCAATTCCACAAAATGATCAGTTTTGCGGGTCATAAGAAGGCGAATCTCAGGATAGTATTTTCTAAGATAGAGATAAAGATACCGCGCAACGGCAAGACTTACGTTCTTTTCGAAATTGCCGTCGGAGTCGGATGTGCCGGGGTCTTTTCCGCCATGTCCGGCATCTATGATAATCGCTTTTACATTTATATTTCTTTTCGGAGTAGGTTCTTTTGGAATATCAATCAACAGTTCCTTCTCTATAAACTTATAACGCATGTCATATGATAGGAGATTCAAAAACACTGCTTCAACAATATCGATAGGAAAATAAAGATCTCCGTTTTTGATCAAAGGGGGTTTGGGAATTTTGTTAATTTTATTATCCAGAGTATAAAAACTGGAACCGATCCGAAAGGAAATTTTACCTTGAGGGGATTGGATATGACTGACCAAGGTGGATTCTTTGAAACTGAATTTGAGTTCGGGAAAAAGCGGGTTTAGATCAACCAAAGAAACAAAGCCGCCATTGCCGTATAACGGCAGCTTTACTGTTTCGGAAAATACGGAAGAGGAATCAAAAAGAATTAATAGAAAAAGACAAACAGCAATCAGTCTTTTTTGAAAAGGGAGATAATTCTTTTCCAAATCGATTTCTTCTTTTGCTGGGATTTTTTCGTATCATTGATATCAAACAAATTTCTCTTCACTTTCGGCTGGTGAGACTGTTTGTTATTTTGGTTTTGATGATGTTTCGGCTTGCCTTTCGGTTCTTGCCCTTGTTGTTTATGATCTCTTCTTTTTTGTCCTGAAAATTTTCCGGAATCCTTTCCTGCGGGTTTCTCCGTTCTTGCCGGATGGTCATGGTGTTCATGATGCGACATTTTTGCAGGAGGATGACTCGAATGATCCGGTTTTTTACGATCGCGATCTCTTCCGCCTCTACCTTGTTTGTCGCCGCGTCCGCCTTTGCGGTCTCTGTCATGCGGCCCGCCTTTTCTCTCTCCGGGAATCATTTCCTCAGGAAAAGCAGGTATAAATTCACCGACGGGAAATTCCAAATACGCCTCGTTGATTTCTCCCACGGGGAGTTTGGAATTCAGATACTTTTCGATCCGTTCCAATTCCGTATAATCCGTCTCGGAACAAAGCCCGATGGAACTACCCTTTCTCCCCGCACGCGCCGTTCTACCGATCCTGTGCACGTAATTTTCAGCATCTTGGGGAAGATCGTAATTATAAACAACATCTATGTTTTCAATATCGATACCTCGGGAAGCAACATCCGTTGCGATCAGGTATTTGTATTTTCCTGCTTTGAAATCACGAAGCAGACGAATTCTTTTTTTCTGATCCAACTCGGATGAGAGACCGGTAGCTGTGATTCCGTATTTGCGAAGACTGGATACGATCCTCGGGATATTCATCTTATAATTCGTGAATATAATCCCCAAACCTTCGTAAGACGAATTAAGAAGTGAATTCACAAGATAAGGAAGTTTTTCATCACGTCCCAGATGCAATAGGCTTTGATCGATTCTTTCCGTGATTACTTTTTCAGGATTGATATGAACTTCGATCGGATCTTCCAGATATTTGCTGGCAAGTCTTACTACTTCATAACTCAGAGTGGCGCTGAAAAGAAGACTTTGTTTTCTGTTTTTGCATTTATGAAAGATGTATTTCAGGTCTTGAACAAAACCCATATCGAACATTCTGTCCGCTTCGTCCAGGATCACAACTTTGACCGCATCCAAAGACAAACCGTGATTTTTGACAAAGTCAATGAGTCGTCCGGGTGTCGCAACAATGATGCATGCTTTGTTTCCGAGAGCTTCTTCCTGGGATCGGTAATCCGTTCCGCCGATGATCGTTGCCACACCGTAGTCTGTAAATTGCAAAAGTTTTTTTGCCTCTTCACCAATCTGAATGGTAAGCTCGCGGGTAGGAGCAAGCACAAGTGCATAAGGAAGTTTTTCTTCTTCTTCGGCGCTGAGTAACCTATGTAAGGTGGGGACCAAAAAGGCCATCGTTTTTCCGGTTCCGGTCTGAGCAAGACCGGTCACATCCTTGCCTTCCATTGCAAATGGAATCGACTTTTCTTGGATGGGTGTTAGGTCAATGTAACCGATTTTTTCTAAGGCTTTGTGAAGGAGTTCGTGTAAGGGGAGTTCGGTAAATTTCATAGATTATTTTTTAATTGCGGCAACTTGAATCGTGTCGCCATAGCAGAATCGGTCTGAGTAGAATTTATACCCCAAAACAGGAAGTCTTCCTAGAAGACCTAGATCTCGGCTGGGGTGGTACGACATGGGTCTAGCATATTTCACCGTGAACCCGAGGCTTGACAAGAGTTTTTTCAAAGAGCGCAAATCATAGTCAAAAAAGTGATCTCCGGGGTGGGTACGAAACCATTCCTCTGGATTGGTCTGAAAACTAGGTCCGAAAAAGGAAGGAACCGCAAGGAAAATTACCCCACCGGATTTGGTCCAATGCCCCAACCTTTCCCAAACTGATTCCACATCCGAAATATGCTCCAAAACAAAAAAGGCGGCAATCACATCCAAACTGTTTTTAAAATTTTCCCGTGGAATATCCAAAACCGATTTTTTTTCCACATCCAAACCAAGTGTAACTTTAGAATATTCAACTTCTCTTTCGGAGAGTTCCAAACCTTGCACGGAGAATCCCGTCTTTCTCGCTTCGTCCAAAAAAAAACCGGCGGCAGAACCTATTTCCAAAAGTTTTTTCCCTGCCTGTTTATTTTCAAAAAAAGAGCGCAAAACTTCGATTCGGCGAACTGCGAGGCCCCTCAAATTGGCTTCGTCCTCATAATATGTTTTTTTATACTGGGCCTGGTATTCTTCCATAAAATAGGAATCACCATATTCTCTATAACTTGCTTTTTTGAATTTTAATATTCCTGTGTTCGAACAAACATCGTAATACTCGGGAAATTTTTTGTAAGGTATAAAGGAAAACAAACTCAAAAGAAAGTCCGCTTCTTTGATTCCAGAGCTTTCTCGTAACCTGCGCGAGCGGCTCTTTTATTTTCATAAGCTTCCGTCAAACCGGGATTGAGATCGATTGCCATTTGAAATTCCTGAAGAGCTCTTTTGAACTCGCCGTTTTTAAAATAACATACACCCAAATAATTATGGGCTTTGGCTGCAACGGAGGGAGACACATCGGAACGAACAACGGTTGTTAGCTCGTCTACCGCTTTTTCCCGATCCATAAGGGAACCGGAATCAATCAGAATCTTGGAAAGAACGAGCCTCGATTCCATATCTTCCGGATCTATATGGGAAGCGCGAAACGCTTCCTCTTTTGCTTTTCTGGATTGGCTTCCATTTCCGCCCTCAGCATAGGTGAGGGCCAGTTTTCTATGAGCGAGTTTGATTTCTTTCGGATCTTTGGAATGTTCCAAAACATAAACAAGGCTTTTTTCCGCAGAAGGATAACTTCTGGTTTGGATGTATGCGTCCGCAAGTTTGATCCTTGCTTCATGAAGATCTTTTTTTTCGGAAAGAACTTCCTCATACTCAGCGATAGCTTCGTTATAGTATTTTTGCTCCAGATAATAGTCCGCGATCGCCAAACGGGAAGGCAGGTGATTTGGCTCAAGAGCACTCGCTTTTCGGAGTTCCTCGATCGCTTTGGTAGGCATACCCGCATGCAAATAGGCAATCCCCAGATTGTAACGTGCCGATTGATTTTTGGGGTTGAGTGCAATGGCACCTTCGAAAGATTGAATGGATTCCGTAAACCTTTCCATTTCGTCCAGAATGATTCCCAAATTCACATAAGCCGTCTCCGAATAACTGTCGCCAGGTGTCATTCGGATGATTCTGCGGAATAAATTTTCCGCCTCAACCAACTCGCCTTTCTTATAATAGAGTTCGGAGAGGGCAAATAAGGAATCCACATCGTTCGGCTTGAGTAAAATCGCTTTCTTTAAAGCTTGGATGGCAAGAGAAGACTGTCCCATGGAAGTGAATGCTTCCGCAATATAGCGGTAAATTTCAGGTTCGTTGGAATTTGCATCCAATGCTTTTTGAAAGAACTTTGCCGCCTCTTCCGGATTTTTTCTCTTTAGAAAAATCAAACCCAGATTGTAATGATTTTTTGCGTCCGCCGGACGAAGTCTTGCCGCTTCTCTGAAATAATATTCCGCCCGGTCATAGTCTTCTCTGGAATAAAAAATAGATCCCAAATGTCCGTAGGAAAGTGCGGCCACATTCGAGCTCGGGGAAGCGAGCGCAGCCTTTTGAAACTCTTCAATCGCTTCGGGTAATTTTCCCTGTTTATAATAACTGATGGCAAGATTATAAGAAAGAACCGGATCATTCGGTGCCAAAGATTGCCCTTCTTTATAAGCATCGATGGCAGCCTTCGGATCGCCTATCTCCTGATAAAGATTTCCAGTGAGCAACGCTACCCGTGCATCGTTCGGAGCGATTTCTTTAGCTTTGGCTGCGGCCTTTCTTGCTTCTTCGAATTTGCCGGAATGTTTGAATGCCAAGGCAAGGTTGTAGTATGCAAAATAATTTTTAGGATCGTATTGAATTGCTTTTTCCAATCTTTCGATGGAGCTGATGTAACGCCCCGCTTCGTCAAACATCACACCGAGAACGGTGAGTGCTACCGACTTGTCTTCGTCTTTGCCGGGAGTATTTAAAAATTCCTCGCAAACACGAAACGCCTTGTTCACATAACGGTCATGATACGAATTAAGGCAATTGGCAAGATCGGAGTTGATGGAATCTTTAGGAAGGTAGGACTTGTCCAAAAGAAGTTCCAAAGATTTTTTGTCCTGGGGAAGTCCACGAAGAGACTTGGCAAGTTCCTCTGGATCGGTTTTTTTATAATAATAAAAATAATAAACAGCAGAAGTCGCAGCTACAGCTAACAGTAAAATGATGGTAAGCCAGAAGAAAAAAGACAGAACCGGTTGCTTTGTTTCCGTATTGGAACCGTAAGTAGACTCATCCTTACGAGAATCTCTTCCCAGATCCCTTAAATACGGATCTTCCTTGTAGTAACTGGGTTGGGAAGAATTCCTGTCCTCTTCCATTCGGAATCTGTTCTTCTGGATCGGGTCCATCTGCCTCTAGTTTTCCTACCCTGGATTTTTCGCCAAGATCTCTTTTTTGTAAAAAGCGTCTAACAAACCATTGATGAAATTCGCTGATTCGTCCGTTTCGAATTCTTTTGTCAACTCGACTGCCTCATTGATCACAACCGGCGCCGCAAGGAATGGTTCCTTTTTTAGACTCAAAATGGAAAGACGGAGGATACAGCGGTTCACAACGGAAATCCGCGATAATTCCCAATTTTCGGAATATTTCTTAATTAGAGTATCGATCTCTTCCCGGTTTTCCACCACTCCTTTCACAAGAAAGATAGCGTAGTCCTTTTCTTCTTTGGAGGTTTTTTTGTCGTACCAGTCGAACTTCATCGCTTTGGAAGGTTCGACTCCGACCAGGTCAATTTGATAAAGGCACATCAGTGCCAAAGAACGTCCTGTATGGCGGGAACTCATCCTAACTCACGAAACAAGTTTGCCATCTCGATCGCAGTGGTTGCTGCTTCGTAGCCTTTGTTTCCTGCTTTGGTTCCGGCTCTTTCTACCGCTTGTTCGATGGTTTCCGTTGTCAAAACTCCAAAGATTACCGGAATCTGAGCGCCGATAGCGAGGTTTCCCACCTTGGCGGCTTCTCCCGCAACCAGATCATAATGCGAGGTAGCTCCCCGAATCACAGCACCGAGGCAAGTGATTGCTGAAAAAGAAAACTTTTTGGATTGGATTACTTTAGAAACAGTAGCGGGAAGTTCATAAGCGCCCGGAACATAAATCACTGTTACATCCGATTCGGCGATTCCATGTTGGCGATAAGCATCCAAAGCCCCTTTCAAAAGACTTTCGGTAATAAATTCATTGAATTTGGAAACAATCACACAATGTTTTTGACCGCTCCCAATACGATTTCCTTCAATTCGAATATGTGTCATGTAATTCCAAGGTAACAGAGGGGTTTTATTTCGCAAGACGAATGACAAGTGTGATCTTGCCTTCCGGATTTTCTACCACTTCAAATCCGTCTTTTTCCAAGGCTTTTTTCGCCCGATACAAAGCCAGATTGACTACATTCTCTTGGGAAATGGATTGTTCCTTTCTTTTCAACATAAAAGAACCTCTGTATGTTTGAAGATCGGCTGGATAACATGGCATTCTTAAATCTCATTCGCTTTACAAACTGGAAATGATCCCGAGTTATGTCCTATAGGCATGAAAAAGAAACAGACTCAGGCAAAGAAGAAAGCCAAAGCACCTAAAAAGAGAAAACAGATTGTTTATTCCGAAAAAGACTTTGAAGTAAAACCTTCCTCGGTTCCGGGAATCGGAATGGGGCTATTCACAAAACAGACATTATACAAAGGCGATACTGTAGGTTATTACCAAGGAAAAATAATAACGGACGATGATGCGGAATCTCCAAAATATGTGGATTCCAAATATCTGTTATGGATTTGCAAAGATTGGTGGATTTACGGAGAAGGAAAACTTTCCAATTACACCCGATTTATCAATCACTCGGGCAAACCGAATGCAGAGCTAGTAACTTCCGTTCGCTGGAAGACTGCAAGATTCAAAGTGTTAAAGACAATCCCCGAAGGCAAAGAGATCTTTTTTAATTATGGAAAGGATTATTGGGATAATGTCGACTTCAAACCGAAATAACGGATCGATTTAAACATCCGTTTTCAAGAAAGCTCAACTTGGCCACCGGGCCAGGTAAGAGCATAAGCATGCACTCAAACCAATTCCCGGCAGTACCTACCAAACGGGCTCCCTGACAATCTAGAGAAGATTGCTGTGATGTGGAGCTAGTTTGGTATAAGAAGGTTTGGAATCAAACTTTTCCAACTCTTCCGCATAACGGATGATAGAATCACCCAAACGAAATGGTCCTTCTGGTTTTTCCATGTGAGTCCACGCACAAAGCACGAAGTTCACTCCGAAAAATAAGAGGGAAAGAAACAAAGGAAGTCGAATCGAAAGTGCCATAAAGTTCCTCCCAACAAACCCAGTTTGAAAAACCCAGTTTCCTTGGCAAGTCAAGTAGAATGGTTCTAAGCAGTTTGCAAAAGAATTTGCTACCAAGTCCTATCCGAAAATATTCCTATTCCCCGTGAGCGCCCTAGCATTTTTTCCTTTCCAATTCCTCTCTTTTGTAAAACGACCCGGCCTTCCCTAAGGCGACAAAGCTCGCTTCGCTGGTCGATCCGGTGGAGCAGGGATTGTTTTTATAAAACAAGATTTGTTTTGTCCAATATATTGGATATTTTGCCCAATAATATAGTTTTTGCGAGGCTCGCCGCATTGAAAATAGAATACGATTGTCCACCGGATGTATTTCCTGTAAGAGAAGATACAAATCCTCCTACAGCTCCCGCAGCAGATTCTACCAGGCTGATTGTTTTATAAATAACAGGATCTGTCTGGACAAGTCCTATCCCCGCAGCTACACCGCCTAACGAGAAACTTCCCATAGTGGAAACTTTATCCGACACAGATATTTTTGACACTTCCGACAGACTTCGGTCCTTGGAGAAAAATTCTCCGAGTCCCATACTTGTATTTTGAGTGATGACAGCTTGTTTCTGAATAGGCTCGTTGAATATAAATTCTTTTGTAGTAAGTCTTGTTAGACTATCGTCATAACTACTCAACACAGATTCCGTTCCTGTGGAAAAGTCGATCACGGAAGACTTGGTTGCTTTTAGCTCTGCCTTGAGGGTGGCTATGTCCGATTTTGATTCTATGGATTGTGCATCCCTTCGCAGTTCTCCCCATTTTATGAGTCCGTCTCGTCTTTCTGTCAAGCGTTCGATGTTCCACGCTCGTCCCCGCGTAACCTCCGTGTTACGACGGGTCCGCTCCGGCATCCCTGCCTCCGCCACCGCGAGAAACATCTCTCTTGCTTTTAAGAGAGGAGAGACTTTATCTATCTTTTGTTGGGCGCCTCGCATCTTTGTGAATCTTTGTTCAGATGGGTTTTCTGTTTGCATGGGGGACCTACGATTTGGTCAGCTAAGCCGCATTAAAGCGAGAAGTCAAAAAATTATGGAATGGCGGCGATCATTTTTTATTGCAGTTTTTTCGTTTTTTAGAAAAAAATTTCCCTTTTTGGAGGGGATGGATTTGGCAAAAAGGGTTTTTCAAGTGAGTGAGATGTTTCCCTTCGGTGGGTTAAAGCCCATCTCAAAGATTGACGTGAGTTTCCAAAAGTCAGTTGGTTGAAGATTTATGTAACAACTAGTTGGACTTGCAAGCAAGTCAGAGAATCTGGGCTACCGCATTCGCTTACCGCCCAGTTCACCATTCTCGCTCCCTATGGGTCGCTGCGAATGGCCACGGATGGCCGAAGCTTTTTCGTCGGAACAGGATGTTCCGCGTTTCCTAAGAAATCGAAATGTTTTCATTTGCTCTACCAATCGGAAATTGAGACTAACCGTTCGTCTTGTCAATATTTTTCCGGATAGTGTTCTAACTGAAAACCGATTCTAAATTTTGACGGAGGATCTTTTTTGTAAAGTTTTCCTGCGCCAGGGATCGAAAGAGAGCCGAAGGCGTCCGAAGGACCGGAGCCGATAGGCGTAGTCTCTGAAGAGCCCGGTCGGGGCAATGATTGATCCCGGATTCACATAACAGATCCGAGGCGCCCAAAAGGAAAGGTTTCCAGAGGAATACATCCGAATTTTCGAAGCTTTTCTTGCTTTTTGATTAGAAATAAATTGCAAAAATAACAACAGTCTCCCAACCTCTTACCATCGCTATGAAAGATAAACATACAATCAAAACAAAATCGGATGTCATCTTAATCGGTGCTGGGATCATGAGCGCTACCTTAGGAGTTCTACTAAAAGAACTCGACCCTGGCTTGACCATCACCGTACTCGAAAGGTTAGATGCCGCAGCAAGAGAAAGTTCCAATGCATGGAATAATGCGGGAACGGGACATTCCGCATTTTGCGAATTGAATTATACAACGGAAGAGCCGGACGGTTCCATCAATGTGAAAAAAGCGTTGAACATCGCTTCTTCTTACGAAGTTTCCAAAGAATTTTGGGCATATCTTGTAAAAGAAAAAAAAGTTTTATCTCCGGAGAGTTTCATTCACCATGTTCCCCACTTTAGCTTTGTTTGGGGGGAAGAAAACGTTTCCTTTTTAAAGAAACGATACGAAGCACTCGCAAAAGAGCCGTTATTCGAAGGATTGGAGTATTCGGAAGATCGAAACGAATTGGCGACTTGGATGCCTCTCGTAATGAAAAACAGAGATCCGAATGTGCAGGTTGCAGGCACAAAGATGGATTTGGGGACGGATGTAGACTTTGGAACTTTAACAAAGGGAATATTCAATTATCTGGCAAGTTTGGAAGGGGTTCATGTTCAATACTATGAAAACGTAAAAGACCTGGAAAGAGAAAAGGACGGACTTTGGAACCTAACATCTACCAATTTGTTAACCCATGAAAAAGAACACCACGAAGCAAACTTCGTATTCATCGGTGCGGGCGGGGGCTCTCTTCCTTTGCTTGAAAAATCGGATATCCCGGAAGCTGCCGGCTTCGGGGGATTTCCCGTCAGCGGCCAATGGTTAAGATGTAAAAACAGAGATGTCATCGAAACACATTTTGCAAAAGTTTACGGCAAAGCTTCCGTCGGTTCCCCTCCTATGTCCGTTCCTCATTTGGACACAAGAATCATCGGCGGCAAAAAAGAGCTGTTATTCGGTCCTTATGCAGGTTTCAGTACCAAGTTTTTAAAGAAAGGATCTTATCTGGATCTGGTGAAATCGTTGGAGTTTGATAATATTTTTCCGATGTTGTCTGCGGGAATGCACAACCTTCCTTTGACAAAGTATTTGATTTCACAAGCGATGCAATCCCACGAAGACCGCATTCATGCATTGAAAGAATATTTCCCGGATGTAAAATCGGAAGATTGGGAACTGGTAGTTGCAGGACAAAGAGTACAGATCATCAAAGAAGACAAGGAAGAAGGCGGTGTTTTGGAATTCGGAACGGAAGTGGTATCGGCATCTGATGGAAGTTTGGCGGCACTCCTTGGAGCATCACCCGGTGCTTCTACTTCGGTTTCCATTATGCTTGAAGTTCTTTCCGATTGTTTCGTAGAAAAAATGAAATCTAAAGAATGGATTTCCAAACTGAAAGAAATGATTCCGAGTTATGGTGAGTCTTTTTTACATAATGAAGAATTGTGTAAAACCAGCAGAAGGAATTCCCATGAAATCCTGAGTCTTTCCGGATCGGGAAAAGAAGTGTCCAACCAAGCTTAAACCGTAAAAAATGATTCCTACACCCTACATTGTAATCGTGAAAGGAGTCCGGTGTAGGGTGATATTTCCCTCTTGTAAAAAACCGAAAAAAGACCCGATCTGATTTTAGAAATTTATTTCGTCAGATAGACGATGACAGAAAGTAAAAAATTACTTATCTTAGTTTGTTTCATTCTTCTCTTCACCACTTGCCAAAAATTGGAATTTGATAATGCGCAGGATTTTGGAAATAAATCCTATTTTGCAACGGAAGAGCTAAAATGTCTATTGGGTCAAAGCTCCATCCTATGCCCGAAATCGTCTCTGGTTCCCACACCGGAAGCGCCTGCCATACAAGCAGGCAACACTCAAAATACTTTGTCGTGGAAGGAAGTAACAGGCGCCACTTCCTATGCACTTTATTACGGAACTTCCACGGGCGTATCAAAAACAAACAGCACTCGGATTGCAAACATTACTTCTCCTTATACTCATTCGGACATCACAAACAATACTTCTTATTATTATATTCTAACCGCGGTAAATACAAGCGGAGAAAGTAACGCCTCACTCGAAGCTACCGCTACTCCGGTTTGTAGTCCATGTAAAATGTTCTTAACCGCTGCAACTTATACTGCCGCTTTGTCGGGGATTTCCGGAGCAGATTCGAAATGCCAGACGGACACAAATAAACCGACAACTCCTTCCGCAGCAATCTATAAGAGCTTAATCGTTGATGCAACCAATCGGATTGCCTGTACTTCCTCCAATTGTGCTACATCCGGTCTCGCAGAGCATAAGGATTGGGTATTAAAACCTAACACAACTTATATTCGTGCTGCAGATTCCGTTACAATCGGAGCTGCAGACAGTTTGGGACTCTTGGTTCAGACCACAGATATCAGCTCTACCGGTACTCTCACCGTTTGGACCGGACTATCTACGGGCGGAGATTGGCTGCAACACGGGACAGGAAGTTGCTCTCTTTGGACAGGAACGGGAGGGGCCGGCCAGGCATCCAGCACCAATATAAAATCCAACGGCGGAGGCAGTTGCGGCAGTTTCAATGTGCTTGCTTGTGTGGAGCAATAAAAACCATAGAACACTTTATTAGCACCACCCGCACTGCTTCTAATTGCCAAATACACCGCAAAGAAGGGATAGAGTCTTTTCTAGAATCTTAGGTAATACGCAAAACGTCCTCTTGGCGCCTCGAATTGACACGATCATGTGCGTTTCATTGTAAAAGTCGAGCGGGCTACTGCGGGCTCCGCTAACGCTCCGGTCGCAATGCGACCAAGCCCTCCGTATCCCTGGCGCGCGAAAAAATTGAGGCAGGGATAACAGTAATCAAAAAGGCGAATGTATTTGAATAAAATTGTTTAGATCACGGACATCGCTTTACAGGGGAAAGGTGATGTGATAATTGGAACTCAATGGGTGGCGGGTGGATAACCATCCCGTTACCCATAAAGTTCTTGTACGTGGTATAGCATTTAGTGATCTGTTGTTATGGAAAACGAGCA
>NZ_RQHV01000011.1 GCF_004771005.1 Leptospira ilyithenensis | reverse complement strand
ATCCAAAGATTCGATTCGGTTCAAAACTTATGGGAGCGAGCAAGTTCATAAATATAAAGTAAAACAAATTTCAGAGAATCAATTCGAATTCGAAAATCAGACCAATAGATTATATTTTCGGTTTTCTTATGACCCAACTTATAAGCGCGATGATATTTTCATTTATGATACAAAGGAAAATTTATTAAAAGAAAAAAGTAGCATTGCCGTTGGGAATGCAGAGAAGGCAAAGGATGGTTTGTGTATTGATCGAAAACAATTAGAGACTTCTTACCGAAATAGGAAAAGCGAAATAGAAGCCGGTCCTGCTTCGAATGGCGGATATTTTAAATTAGAAGTCGGTTATAATACGATTACGAAGGATGATGTGATAGTAAGAGAAAAACCATCAAAAGATAGTAAGGGAATAAGAAAGCTAAAATTAGGAACAACTGTAGCCTTACTCGAAGATACAAATATTGTAGATTACATTCAACCATACGGA
>NZ_RQHV01000008.1 GCF_004771005.1 Leptospira ilyithenensis | reverse complement strand
AGCATTTATCCGCCTAAAACAAAAAAGCCTCCGATCTTACGACCAAAGGCTTTCCCAACTTTATACGACAAAGTATTTCATATTTATTAATCATCACCACCTCTTCCTCCTTCTAAACCTTCCTGATCTTATACAAATTAGGGAAAGCCAACCGGAGCGACCCATAGGGAGCGAGGTTTCGGACTTTCGCGGAGCGTAAGCCTAGCGAAAAGTCCGTCGGTGCGGACCACCAGACAGTGATTAAAAAAACGAGAGACGATCTCTTCTACATACACGTTAATTAACGTGTATATTGTAATATGGTCAAGCTTGGCGATTAGTATCACTTGGCTGAATCCATTACTGAACTTACACCTGTGACCTATCAAGCGGGTCGTCTGCCCGGACTACAACAGGTGCGATCTTATCTTCAGGTGGGCTTCCCACTTATATGCTTTCAGCGGTTATCCCGTCCGAACGTAGCTACTCTGCGATGCTCCTGGTGGAACAACAGATACAC
>NZ_RQHV01000069.1 GCF_004771005.1 Leptospira ilyithenensis | reverse complement strand
TAACTATCCGTATATAGGTTGGCAACGACTACGCTTGTGACCCAACGATCGGGAGTTCCCATAAGGGAGTGCAATTGAATTCTTACGCTTTCCATCTGATTGTTTTTGATGGCGTAAAACATTGATTTGAGTGGCTCAGGGATGTTTGCAAAATCACGGGAGCCAGGACTACTTTCCCAGGCAACATATCTTTGGCTCTCAGGCACAGATCCAAAGTCTCCCGAATAAACGGAAGAGTATAAACCGGAAACATCCGTAGTATGAATATTCATACCGGGGTTGAAGTTCAGATCTGTTTGATAGGTATCTACCCGATTGGAATAGGAAGTGGTGTTAGTTGCCGCGGTGCTTCTGATGCCTGAGAGAAAATTTGTTACCTCGGTTGAGATCGAAGTCAGGATGTTTGTAGTGTCCAGACTCGTTTGGTTCAGTGCGGTTTCCATTCTTCCCACGAGATTACTTAGCATGATGCCTGCATCATTCAAACCTCCCTGGTTGGCTTTTTTATACACGCAGTCATCGGTTTTGTTGCAAGTATC
>NZ_RQHV01000020.1 GCF_004771005.1 Leptospira ilyithenensis | reverse complement strand
TAACAACAGCGGAAAAGAACGCCATTAAGAAAGAAATAGCTTCTTTAGAGAAAACAAAAGCTAGTCTGGAAGCGAAAATCAGAAGTCAGGAACATACACCTTTGGTTGATCGCACAACAAGTCCGGAGTATACTAAGGGAGAGATCAAATACGAAGTTAAGATACCAACGAGTGAGCAAATGGCGAATTTAAGAACGTTGTCAGAAACATATAAAAATGTGAATAGTCCTGAGTATAAAAAAATACAATCAGAAGCTCAAAAGAAACTATCCGAGACTCCTGAGATGAAAACTTTAAATAAAGCAACTCAGAATCTGAATGATTCAATTGCAAGTTTACAAGACTATGCGGAAGGTTATGCAAAGCAAGTCAAAGCTGGCTTAATAGATCAAGCTACTTCAGATACGTTGATGAAAGATAAAGCGAAATTAGTTGACGATGCAAATGCGGCAGTAAAAAAAGCACAAAATGCGGCTGATAAAGTAGCTGCGGAACTACCAGCTCATATTCGAAAACAATGGCTGGAATCGAACGGCTTTAAACTAGA
>NZ_RQHV01000006.1 GCF_004771005.1 Leptospira ilyithenensis | reverse complement strand
GTTTGCAAATAGACTCTTCCTATTCCTTTTAAAGTCCCGACCATGAAAGTATCCATAGAGACCAAATCCCCTGTAAAATCAGCCTGAATGTGTCTATCCCGGTATTCCGGGTTAAATCTTTCCAAGAGTCGGATTTGGTTCTCATTCAGCTCTATCGGGTTTTCTTTGAGATGCTGATCGAGTCTCAAAAGTCTTTGGTGTTTGGTGAGAAGTTTTGTTCTAGTCCATACTCCTCTGACTCCTCCTGAGCTGACCCTATGTCCTTTCAGATTTAACTGTTGAGCCACTCGAACGGAACCATGAGTAGGGTTTGTAAGACTATACTCAAGTATCGCTTTTTCTAATTCTTCGGAAACTCGATTGGGGTGTGGGTTCGTTGCTCCTGAAACTCTATCGATTAATCCTTCCGAACCAAACGTCTGGTAGTTTCTTCGGATCTCATAGAACTGCTGTCTGGAGTAACCCATGATCTTACAGGCTTTGCTTACATTGCTTAACTCATTGGCTAGTTCCAACAAATTTAGCTTTCTTCTCGCTGCTTTGGTGCTTACGTTGGTATTGGTGGTGGTCATGCGTCTTCCCTCCTAGGAAATGACTTTGTGGTAAAAATCATTTTTCCGTTTACAGGATGTGTGACCACTGCTTCTTCGAAGCTGTCAGGTGAATACTATATCAATAC
>NZ_RQHV01000055.1 GCF_004771005.1 Leptospira ilyithenensis | reverse complement strand
GCTTCCAGACTAGCTTTTGTTTTCTCTAAAGAAGCTATTTCTTTCTTAATGGCGTTCTTTTCCGCTGTTGTTAGACTTGAGTCTTTTAATTTAGCGTTAAGATCAGCCTTTAAGCCAGTAAATGAGTCCGTTAAATCTTTAATTTTTGCTTCTCTTGTTGTTCTATCGATAGTCAAATTTTGACTTTCATCTCCCATATGAGCTTGAGTTAAATGATTCAGAGTATTTAATGCT
This sequence comes from Leptospira ilyithenensis, assembly GCF_004771005.1. Lineage (GTDB taxonomy): Bacteria > Spirochaetota > Leptospiria > Leptospirales > Leptospiraceae > Leptospira_A > Leptospira_A ilyithenensis. The sequence continues at coordinate 472 of NZ_RQHV01000055.1, read as the reverse complement.
TCGTTCCTATTAAAAGGTGGCTTCACTGGCTCAGGCGTATCCGGTGTATTTTTAATTGGACTAGTATCAGCTCCCATCTCAGGAGCATCAGCAGGATGAGAATTACCACCATCCGGTACAGGCAATCCCGCATCATCCTCGCCATCCTCTCTTCTCCGAGCAGGAACCTCAACGACTTGCCCCCGAACAGGCGGAGTAGCTCCGTTGCCTGTTCCCCCACCTAATCCCATATAAGCGAGTGCTCCCCCAAAGAATGTCCCCACACTCGCCAGTGCGGCAATCGCCAATGTCTCAGGATTTACCTCTCCATTGATCCGATCCAATTCTGCTTCTCTCTGATCACGACTCATCGCAGCGATTTCCGCGTCTGTTTTACCTGAATCCCTTAGCTGTTTATATTCAGCAGCAGAGTTAATTTCTCCTAATATACGATTCCTTTCTGTAGGGGACAAACTGTCCGGGTCGGAGATTC
>NZ_RQHV01000010.1 GCF_004771005.1 Leptospira ilyithenensis | reverse complement strand
CCGCCTGCATCATTGCAAGTCAGTGAAACGGAAAAGAATGTGATATAACTACCGCTTGTTGGATTTGCGCCGACAGTAGGAGGAGTGTCATCTCTTGTGATGGTAAGTGCATAGGAACCGGTAAAACCGTTGTTGGGATTTGTGACACAGACCCGGATCGTAGTATTTCCGACTGACAGTGCGCTTGCAGTAAAATTTGTTGCAGTGTTCGGAGTCCCGGCAGTTGCACTGCCATTAGAAAGCTCGACTCCATCTGTACAATTTGTCCCTCCGCTTCGAACGCTATAAGTTCCACCCACACTGCTTGACCAAGTCAATTGAGACGAATTGATCGCGCCTCCGTTGTTACTCACATAAACGGAAGCGAGGCTTGCAGTCACACTAGGAACATTGCTGTCGATCACATAGGTTTCCGAATGCGCGTTTTCCAAATTCCCCGCCAAGTCCCGGCAAAAATAACGGACAAAATAGGTTCCATTCCCTTCGGCTCCTACAGTGAAACGAGCACTAGGCGGATTTCTTATGATTCCGTTGATTGGGTTGAAAGTTGGTGCGGAACCGTTGGTGGTATAAACCATCTGACTTGGCGCGATATTGTCCGAACAATTTATAGTAAGACTAACTGCAGAAGGATAAGCCCCTCCTGCGGGAAGGATTGAGGACGTCGGTGGAGTCGTATCATTTGCGATTTGGCTGAGGATGGGATTGTCCACGACTCCGTCTCCGTTGGAATCAAAACCTTGCCCG
>NZ_RQHV01000073.1 GCF_004771005.1 Leptospira ilyithenensis | reverse complement strand
ATCCCAGTTGAACCGCTGCATTACCAACTGCTCCAAATACTTGACCTACTGCACTGAGCGCACTATTCACAGCTGCCAACGGACCTGTCACTGCGGTCGCTGCTCCCAATGTCAATACTGTTACCGCTGCTGTAATCGCAGTCGACCTGGCGGCATCAGCTTGCGCTTTCTTATCCGCTTTTTTCTGTTTTATTCCATCATATTGCTGACGGAAACTAGCATTTGCTATATCCCGGTCAAATCCCGTTGCCTTGACAATCTCATCCACTACGATTCGTTTTCCCAGTTCCTCCACAAATCCCTTTCTGTTCTTTAGAGTAGGGGTTGCGGACGAATAACTAAGCGCAGACGACCGGAGCCCGAGCGTTTGGTTCATATACGCTTCCGATTGCATATCTGCGGTACCATAGTCCAAACTTCCCGCATTTGCCATTCGTGATCCGTCTGCGAATGCTTTTTGTATATCTCTATCTTTTGCACCTAATGCTACAGCCGCCGTTTTGACAATTCCACCGACTACTCCTACAACTTGACTGGTAACATTCGCAAATGGATTGGAATTTACAGCGTTTCTTGCTTTCTTTGCATCCCGTGAACCTTTATAATCCGCTACGATACTACTTGCTACCTCGGGCGGTATACCCGTTGCACTGGCAACCACGCTTGTCACATGTTTTTTTATGATAGATTGTTCGCCCGCCCGGATTCCACTGATCGCATCTTTGGCACCGGTCATCTTTTCTTTTTGTTTATCCAGATAATTATCGGTCGCTA
>NZ_RQHV01000002.1 GCF_004771005.1 Leptospira ilyithenensis | reverse complement strand
GTTTTGCAATGGGATAAGGAAACAAAACAGAATCCTAAAAGAAGGAAAAAGAGTTTGAATGAAGTTTTCATACAAAACCTCCTTTTTTAGTGTAATCCAAAGAAAGAATTTTGAAATCTTATTCTTTCCGAACCTTCCTTATATCTTCCAAACTGGGCAATTCCTTGGACGAAAATCGAATTTCTCCGCTTGTATTGAGAATATAATATCTCGGAAGTTCGCCTGACTTCAATTCGGCAAACCTGTCATCTGAAATCAAATTTTGAAATTCAGAATGGGAAGGATTGATATTGAGAAGTACATATCCGGCCAAATCCAATTTTCCTTCTCCGCATTCCAAACCTCGTAAGGCGTCACAGCGATGTTTTGTAATGGAAAGTAGGATTAATTTTCCCTCCCGGGAGCCTTGCGCGAACGCAAAAGAGCGATTATGCCCCCAGTAGATCTCCTCACTTGTCATTTGGTTTAATTTTACATAGCCGTAAACGAGAAGTAAGATGAAGAGAGGCATACAGAGGAAGCCTGCAAGATAAAAAATTTTAGAGTATTGTTTCATTTTTTTTCAACTTTGTTGGGGATTATCCGAGAGAATAGTCATAATGATAGGTAAAATTAATTTATTTTTTGTGCAGAACAAAAAAATTTTCTTTACCCTTGCGCCAAGCTGAATTTATGGTCAAGGTCATTCGTAATTTATACCATAGGAGGTTTTAGACGAAGAAACGATGAAAGCATTGGGACAACACGTAATAGCAGAACTTTATGAGTGCGATCCGGAAATGATCAACAACCATGAACTCGTTGAAACTATTATGCTAGAAGCAGCAGAAGTTTCAGGAGCAACAGTTGTGAACTCCACTTTCCACCAATTTAACCCGTACGGCGTTAGTGGGTGTGTTGTGATTAGCGAATCACATTTCACCATCCATACATGGCCCGAATACGGATACGCTGCTATCGATGTTTTTACCTGTGGTGATCTGATCGACAACAACAAGGCTCTTTTGTATATGAAAGAGAAGTTTGCATCGAAATCTATTTCGGTGGTCGAGATGAAACGCGGACTGCTCAACCTTCCCGTTGAACAAATCCGAGTAAAACCAGTCGGAGCGTAATGCAAGACCAGGTAAATGTCGAAGAGGAACCTCCAGGGCAACTCGCCCATGGAAAATTGTTCTTCTGCTCCCTTCCTCAAAAAACTAACCAGATCGTCTCTGGAACTTTTACAGACGTTACTCCCGTAACATCCAAGAGTTCAGACACCTTCGTGGAGGCCAATTCACTCGGTCTCTCTGGGGCTAATTTGCGTTTTAACGCGCAAGATTTCACTGCTTCCTCCAACCTAGGGGTTTTTTCCTACGACCTCGTCGGATGCGTGAATTCAAATTTAACAAATTTGCTACTGGAGGTTTCACACAGTGAAACTTAAATCAAGAAACCATGTTGTGAATCGGTTTTCCTATCTTCACAAAGATCTGGAAGTATTCGAAGATGAGGCAGGCAAGGCGATCGTCCAAACAAATGCTTCTATCAGAAAAGGCGAAACTGTCGCTGTATTTGGTGGAAAAGTTGTACCAAGCTCTGCACTTTCTAGTCTAGGCCAAGAAGTATTCGCACTTCCCATTTCCGAGAATTTATTTCTCGTAAATCCAATCCATGATGACGGTCCGGATGCAGTGCATTTGATCCGTCATAGTTCCGAGCCAAATTGCGGATTCCAAGGGCAGATCGAATTGATTGCTCTTCGGGACATCCAAGCTGGTGAAGAAATCACTTACGACTCCTATATGTTAAATGGTGCCGTATTAAAACAATCCGATGATTTTGCAGAATCCATTCGTAAAAGATACAATGGAAATTTCGCAAATTTCATCCAACGTCAGATTGATGAGGATTCCAATCTCAGAGTTTTCCCGATGTTCCAAGAAGGTGCTTGGGGACTACTTACTTCTCTTGATGTAATTGATTGCAGCGGTGCTTTGATCCGTGATGCAGATGCTATCAAAAGATATGTAGTGGAACTTTGTGAGCTCATCGACATGAAACGATTTGGGGAAACTCACGTAGTTCATTTCGGAGAAGACGAAAGAGTGGCAGGTTATTCCATGTTTCAATTGATTGAAACATCTTGTATCTCCGCTCACTTCGCAAATGATACAAACACTGCTTATATCGATATCTTTTCCTGCAAAGGATACGATCCGAAAGTAGCTGCCGAGTTTACCCGCAAGTTTTTTGAAGGAAAAGGAATGCGCATCAACGTGTGCAACCGTTTCTAAAGAAAGAATCGTAAACTAAGATTTGACCAAAGGACCCCGAAAGCCAAAACTTTCGGGGTCCTTTTTTATGTCCGAGAGTTGATTTTTTACTTGCCTATCCCCAAGGGGGGGATAGGGATATAAGTATGGACAAAAAATTAGAATCTTCTAAAAAAATCCAGGACAGGCTTTCCCGGTTGGAAGGACATTTGAAGTCCGTGAAAAGAATGGTGGAAGAGGGTAAACCTTGCAATGATGTGATCCATCAGATAGCCGCAGTACAGGCCGCCCTTTCCAAAGTAGCAAAACTTATGATCGAAGACCATTTTTCTCATTCCATCCTCGCCCAAACCAAAAGTCCTGAATTGAAAACAGACTTAAAAGAATTTATGGCCTCGATCGATAATTATTTTCGAACCATTCATTAGGAAGGTATTATATGGGTTCTCATCATCATTCGCATTCGGGACATTCTCACAACCATCATGATCATGGAAAAGGAGAGGGGGCGAAAAATATTGCATTGGCATTTGCACTCAACGCAGGATTTACCATTCTTGAGATTGTAGGCGGGTTACTCACAAACAGTATGGCAGTGTTATCCGACGGATTTCATGACTTGGGCGATTCTCTTGCTTTGGGTCTTGCTTATGTCATGGAAAAAAAATCAGGTAAAAGAAAGACAAAAAACCTAACCTACGGATATAAAAGATTCTCTATTCTTTCCGCATTTGTGACTTCTTTGATCTTAACATTGAGCGCCATTGTACTGAGCTATTTTTCGTTTGGTAAATTATGGAACCCAGAACCGATGGAAGTGAACGGAGTTTTGGGCCTCGCCGTTTTGGGTTTTTTGGTCAACGGATTCGGCTTTTTAAAGTTAAATGCGACCGGTGGATGGAATGAAAAATCAGTCAGACTCCATCTTTTGGAAGATGTTCTGGGTTGGGCTTTGGTTTTGATCATGGGAGTGATTTTAAAAATTGTGGACTGGTTTTGGTTGGACCCGCTTCTGTCTCTCGGTTTGAACTTGTTTATACTATCCAGATCCATTCCCAATCTGATTCAGGTAGGAAGGATATTTTTGCAATATGTTCCTGAAAATCTAAGTGTTACGGATGTGGAAAACCAGATTAAAACCTTGGATCAGTCGATTGTAGACGTGCACGACTCCCGTCTTTGGTCGTTAGATGGAGAATCTCATGTTTATTCCGGCCATATAGTGATCAAATCGAAACTCGAGACTCTAAGGTATCGGATGAAAAACTCCATCAAGTCCAAATTGAACGAAATGGGAGTAACTCACGTTACCCTAGAATTCGAAAACCTAGGAGAGGCTTGCAAGCCTCAATCAACCTAATTGTTCTTCGTGCTGTAATGACCTGTAGGCAAGTAGTAATGCGATCAAGGTAAGAATGGCACCGAGCCACATAGGCGCACCTGGAAGATAAACCGTGCTCTTTGTGGTGAAGTAGGCAAATGTCTCTGCCATCATCACGGGACCCAGGATCATAGTTACACTCATAAGACTGGTCAATGCTCCTTGCAATTCTCCCTGTTCATTGGCTGGAATATGGGCAGAAAGAATCCCTTGCAAAGCTGGTCCTGCAATTCCGCCCAAACAATAGGGAACAGTGATTGCGAACATCATCCATGACTGTGTAGCGGAAGCATATAACACATAACCTATGATAAAGAAAACAAAACCGATATAGACTGTTTTTTTTGCGCCGAACCGTTTCATCGCCTGGCCCACAAGTCCGCCTTGTACGAAAGCAATCACAACACCTACGACTCCGATAGACATACCGATCAGCTTTTCATCCCATTTGAATCTTTCGATGACATAAAAAGCCCAATTGGATTGAACGGAGTGGGAACCTAGGTTCATCAGGAAGAAAACCCCTATAAGTCCTGTAAGTAGCGGATAACGTTTTAACCGTAGAATCGCTCCTACCGGATTTGCATTTTTCCAAGAGAAAGCTCTTCTGTTCTCTTTGCTCAAAGATTCGGGAAGTATGAAATAACCGAATAAAAAGTTAATGAATGTTAGTATCGCTGCAGCAAGAAAAGGAATCCTAGGTCCGAAATGGCCGAGTAGCCCCCCGATCACTGGTCCAATGATAAACCCTACTCCGAAAGCAACGCCGATCATTCCGAAGCTTTGTGCTCTTTTTTCCGGTTCGGTAACATCTGCAATGTAAGCATTTGCTGTAGTGAAACTTGCGCCCATAATTCCGGCGATGATCCGACCCACGAACAACCAAACGAGTGTTGGCGCCAATGTGAGTAAGATATAGTCCAAGGTGAATCCGAATAAAGAGGCCAATAAAACGGGTCTCCTTCCAAATCTGTCACTCAGAGCACCTACGAAGGGAGCACATAAAAACTGAACTATAGAATAAGCAAACATCAGCCAACCACCGTGTGAGGAAGCTTGACCGATGGAGTCCCCTGTCAGTTCGATGATCAGTCTAGGAAGCACGGGGATGACGATCCCAAATCCGATAGAATCGATCAGGATGGTAGTAAAGATAAAACCGATTGCTGCGGTTCTTGTATTTTTAGAATTTAAGATTCCCATTTGGGTAAGCCTATTTTTATACGTAACCTATGTATAGTAGAAAATACGAAAATGTGAACATTTTTCCTGACCTCCGCATTAAGAATGAGAAAGAATCTGCGGAGGTTTTATATTTGGTAAATTAGGTTTTTGTGATCCCGGGTTTGTTTCCAAACTTGCCCTTTTGATAGAGCAAATATGCGAAAGCTCCGCCACCTAATACAAGCAATCCGATTCCGAGAAGTGGTCGGAAAAAGATCCATGCTATGGCGATCGTTATAAAAGAGAATGAGAATGCCAGAATTCCCGCGACGATACTCACACCCATTTCGAGAATTCCTCCGAGGATTGGAATCCATCCGCCGGCCGCCGCAATTGGTCCGAATAACAGACGAAAGCCGAGGAACATCGCGAAAAAACCTGCAATCCTGACCGCCCAAGTGCGGAATACATTTGCGTCCTGTTCTTCCTGGAACATAGTTGCGGCGTCTTTCGTTCCGTAGTCAAAAACCAAAATGGTTGTGTCTCTTTTTGTTTGGTAAGGATTTACAATTGCACCGTTTAACAGTCCTATAATGGAGACGGTTCCTTCCGGCGCTACTTGGTGATTTACCCTGACGTCTCCTATTTCCGGGCTGAGAGGATTTTTTCCGATATAGATCTGACCGTCATGGATTTGTGCATTCGCGCTCAGTTTTGCTTTCAAACGTGTTACGGTTGCAGAGTCGTATTCCAAATCGGAGTTAGGTGAAATAGATTTGATCAAAGCTTGGGAAAAGTTGAGATTTCCCAAAGACACCGAAGATGGACGGATCGTATCGCTTTCGTAAGGAAAAGCAGGATTGACATGATCTTTTTTTTGTTCAAAATTACTTGAATTGACTCTGCTTGCAGACCACTCCGCATTGTAGCTGTATGTTTTGGTTTTGTCTTCCTTTTCCATGACTTTTTCTTCCCATTGGTACATTTCCACATCTCTGGAAAGTGCAAGTGCTCCTACTTCTATCCCGAAGGTAGAGTCGGAAATTTTTGCTCCTGCTTTAGCTTCTCCGCTTGCATGAATGAGTTTGCCGTTGTAGTTTCCGATGTTCTGATTGGCATCAATGCTTTGAACAAGTGCTGCACCTTCTTCCAGTCCTTTGGCTATATCGACCGCACAACCTTCGTTTTGAAACAGGATGGGAAAGGACGCTATCAGGAGGGCGACTCCCCCTACCGTACCTTTCAAACTTTCCGTAAAATTTCCTAACATTCTTTTCTCCCTTTTCAGAACTAATTTCTCGAAACTCCAAGTTTCTAAACCTTTACGAGAAATTGGAAAGAACTTTTTTAAGGAAAAAAAACTACACTTCCCACCCACGCACCCCAGTCTGGCAGAAATTACACGGAAATCGTCACTAGGAGAATAGAATGGAGATTTGGTACACAGAAAAATTGGAATTGGAAAAAGGGAGGGCAGTCAGCTACAGAGTGACTAAGACCTTGGATAGCATCCAGTCTCCATTTCAAAAAATCGACGTATTCGAGACTCAATCCTTCGGACGTATGTTCACACTAGATGGAGTGACCATGGTCACAAATAAGGATGAACATTCCTATCATGAGATGATTGCTCATATTCCCATGATGAGCCACCCCAACCCGGAATCCGTTTTGGTGATCGGAGGAGGAGACGGAGGCACTGTTCGTGAAGTTTTGAAACATCCTTCGGTCAAAGAAGTTGTATTATGTGAGATTGACAAAGCGGTAGTGGATATCAGTTATCAGTACTTTCCGGAATGTGCGGATGCTATGAAAGATAAGAGAGTGATTCATCATTATGATGACGGAGCTAAATTCGCTCGTGAAAACAAAGGCCGTTTCGATGTGATTTTGGTGGATTCCAGTGATCCTGTAGGCCCGGCGGAAGTATTATTCAAAGAACCGTTTTACAGAGATATGGCGAGCGCATTGAAACCGACGGGAATCATTGCAACGCAAGCGGAATCCTTTTGGTATCACGGAGACGTAATTTCATCTCTATTCGAATTTATTCCAAAGATTTTTCCGGAATACGGATACTATTACACTACGATTCCGACTTACCCGTCCGGGATCATCGGATTTACATTTCTTTCCAATGCGATTGATCCGTATTCAGTAACACCCGATATTTCCCGTTTACCGAAAGGACTGAAATATTATAGTCCTGAGATTCACAAAGCAGCTTTTGTATTGCCAGAATTCGCAAAGGCGTATATCAAAAGAAAACGGTAATCCATCTTGAAAAGACATCCTTTCCAAAATATCTGCTCCATAGGTTTTGGAGGGATTGTCCTATTCCATTTATTTCTCTTTTCTCCGTCCGTTCTATATTCTCAAGAATCTGAAGCAATCAAACTTGAGTTAGAAGCCGAAGATCTGGAAAAAACGGGCGATCTTCCTCTTGCAGAAACGAAACGTCTTCGTGCGATCCAAATCCGAAAAAAGAATTTTTACCTGGAAAAAAGATATGTTTATTTGAGAGATCCCAAAGATATCTCCCATCCGCTTGAGTCAGGCAAACAGCCGTTTTTCGGCGGAACCTGGGAATTCGGAATCAGAGGTAACAATTCCGTTATGAGTTTCGGTGGCGGAACCGATTGGCTTCATAAAGACGGAAAGCTTGCCTTTCAAGCAGGGGATCTTTTTTTTCCGAGAAGCAATATTCCTTATCAAAACGGCTCCGTACTTCCCGTAGTGGAAGAACCGAAGTTTCTGTCATCGAAACTTCCTTCCTACTCGTTTTCTTACCGGCATGATAGTAAAAAATGGGGATTTGAATATACTTCTTTACCTTTTCAATCTTCTTTTACGCATTATGCGTGGGGACTTGTAGGCCCGTTTCAATTTGCCAATTACGAAACCAGATACAGAATGCAGGATCATAGGTTTGTCATAAAAATTTATGAGGAGCTAACAAAAGATAGTTGGTTTAGCTGGGATTTCGGACTTCGTGGTGGAAGTTGGAAAACGGATTCTTCCTATTTATCCGCCACATTGGGGCAAGCGGGGGATTTACGTGAACAATCCAGGTATTTGGCCCCTAGCGCGGGTTTTCGTTTTTATCATGCTTTTGAAAAGATTATGAGATTGGAAGTTGGTGCGGATATTTTTGTAACTCCTCTCGGGCGTTTGGATTATCAGAGATCGGTAACCAAAGAAGGCGGTTTCGGAACTCCGGGAAATTCTTTGGATCGGTATTCCATTCAGTCTAACAAACCTTTGGAGATGACCGTTACAGGAATAGATTTGAATTTTATATATTCGGTTTTATTATTCAACCAACATAGATTGAGTCTTGGAGTTCAATCTACAAGTTATGCATGGAAAGCGAATGAGTCCAAGATGCCGAATTTTTATGCTTTGAGTCCGGAAACATACGGAACTGCGGTAATGGATTGGTACAAGTCTTCCGGAGTTTACGAAGCTGACGGAAACGGAAGACGAATCGGAAGATACTTCGGGGTTTCTAATATATTCATCGGATACAGTTATGCGTTTTAGATTTTTGTTGCTTATATCGGTTTTGTTTCTTTTCTTTTCCGAGTGTGGAATTTCCATTCGGGTGTATCGACCTTTCCCGGAAGAGGCCCCTTTTGAGTTGGTTACTTTCGATAAGAAACTAACAATTATTACTCCAAATGAAAATCTTCAAAGGTTTGCGCTGTATGACGGTTATTTCGTAAGTGCGGATGATTTGTATAATGAATACGGAAGTTTGAGCTATCTCATTCAAAAAGAGATCAGCATCCGCAAATCCAGATACCCAGGTCTTTTTCAAGGTGCCAAGATTGAAATTACAAAATTTCAATTGGAATCCCTTGATAAATGTTTTTCCAACGAAGTTCATGTGAAGATGTCGGCCTTGGTGCAAGTCGGAAGAGGCAAGGCCTCGAATTTCGAATACGAAGATAAAATCGATTCCAATGTAACGAATTGTTATTTATTGGGAAGCAGCCTAACGGTTGTTCCTTTGATTTGGTATGTGCCTTATATGGGATTTCGAGGCAACCGGCAGGATCAGTTGAATCAATTGGGTAGAAATGCTTTGGAGGCTTTTTTTCAATTTCTGGAAAATGAATCGGATTTTCATCCGACAAAAAAAGAACCGAATCTGAACTCTCTGCCTACTGTTCCCGATCCGAAACTTAAGGAGATTCTGGAAGAGTTATGAACCGAAAATCGACCTTTATCTTTCTTTTTCTGATTTTAATTGTATGTAATAACTGTTATTCGATAGAAAAAAAATATAATTACGGGAATCCCTATCATCCTTCCCCGTATTTTGAAGAAGATGATCCTCAGTTTGAAGAAGGGGAACCTGTTTGGATTGTCGATACGATAGGAAATTATTTTTTTTCCCTCCCTACAAAATTGATTTTGTGGAACAGGAAAATGACGAATCATCATTTTTCGGAAGAAACGAAGCAGTACCTGATCAAATACATCAAACAAAACAACTTACGTGATGTTAAAGTAAGATTCAATCAATACGCACCTTTGTCCGAATGGAAAAGGCTCGCCAAAAATGAAAGTATAAATCCATTCGTAAAATACATAATAGGATCCATTTCGTTATTGTCCTATACTTTTTTGCCTGATAGATTGCTTGCGGGATTTGTAGGCGGAGACCATTATAATCCTTATACGAATACGATCAATGTATACTCCGATCTGCCGGCAGTTGTCATTCATGAAGGAGGACATGCCAAGGATTTCGCACAAAGGGAATACAGAACCTGGTATTCCCTGGCTTATGCAGTCCCTGTCGTAGGTTCTCTTTACCATGAAGCCCGTGCAAGTGATGATGCGATCAATTATTTTGCGGAAAATGAAGATTCCAAACAATTGGAAGAATCTCACGAATTGCTTTTTCCCGCTTATTCGACTTATATAGGCGGAGCGATCGGGGATTTGGTCCCTAGCCCCATAACGGCAGTTACCGTATTGCCGGGTCATGTCTACGGTAGATGGAAAAAAAGAAGTATTCCCTCCCAAATGGAAGAAAGAAATAAAAGAGTAAAATAAGTGTCTAACGTTTCAAAATTTCAAGAAAAGTTCATCAAACGAAGAGAAGAACTGTCTTCTCTTTTGTGCATTGGCCTCGACCCGGAATGGGAAAAGCTTCCTTTTTCCAGTTTAAAGTCGGAGACACCTCTCTTTCATTTCAGTAAGGAGATTGTGGAAGCGACTCATACTTACGCCACTTCTTGGAAACCGAATGTGGCATTTTTTGAAAGATTCGGTTCCAAAGGATTTAAGGAATTCGAACTCTATGTTGAACTTTGCAAAACCGTTTGCCCGGAGGTTCCCATCATTGCCGATGCGAAGAGAGGAGACTTGGCAAATACTTCAAAAGAATATGCAAAATATTATTTTGAAACTTTGGGAGTGGATGCGCTTACTGTAAACGCTTATATGGGAAGGGATACTCTTCTTCCTTATTTGGATGCAGGGGGATATATATTCATACTTTGTCTTACTTCCAATCCTTCCTCTAGCGACTTACAAAAGTTAGTTCTTAAAAAAAATAATGAATTTTTATACGAAGAGATGTCCGACTTTGCCGCAAAACTTGGTGAAGAGTATCCGGGACAAGTGGGTATCGTCGTAGGGGGAACCCATCCTGCGGAACTCAAAAAAATCAGAAACCGTCATCCCGATTTGTTTTTTCTGATTCCGGGATACGGGGCACAAGGAGCAAGTCTGGAAGAAATTTATTGGGCGAGCGGCAAAAACTCAATCATCAATTCTTCCCGTGGGGTGACATTGCTTTCCAGAGAAGATGGATTTTCCCGATTGGCAAAAGAGAAAGCTTTGGAGATCCAAACCCAGATGAATCACCTCTTTCATTAAAGAGATCCTCGCAAAAAATTTCTTCCGATTTTATTGCCGTTTTGTCTAAACATAGACCAAGAGGCAAATGTGAAAAAAAAATTGGCGATCATAGGAACAGGCATATCCGGGTTGGGAGCTGCTTATTTTTTGTCCAAAGAATACGATCTAACTCTGTTTGAAAAAGAAAATTATACGGGCGGTCATACAAATACCGTAGATGTTTTGGAAAACGGAAAAGAGATTCCTATCGATACCGGATTTATCGTATTCAATCATGTCACTTATCCGAATCTGCTTCGTTTATTCGATAGACTCGGTGTTCCCACAAAAAAATCGGATATGTCCTTCAGTGTCCAATATGATCCCACAAAACTAGAGTTTTGTGGTTCCGGTTTGAACGGTCTTTTTGCACAAAAAAAGAATTTTTTCAATCTTCAGTTTGTCAAAATGCTTCTTGAGATCAATCGTTTCAATGAAACGGCTCCCCAAATACTGGAGAATCCCAAATACGACCACTGGGATTTGCGCGAGTATATGAAAGAAAACGGTTACGGTGAGGATATACTTGATTATTATCTGATTCCTATGAGTTCCGCCGTTTGGACCACACCTCCCGGTCTAATCTTGTCTTTTCCCGTCAAATCGCTCGTTCGGTTTTTTTATAATCACGGATTTTTAGGACTGAATAGCCAGCACCAATGGTGGACCGTGGACGGCGGATCAAGAGAGTATGTAAAGTTGATTACGAAAGATTTTTCGGACAGGATTCGTGTCAATTCAGGCATAAAGCAAGTGTTACGTGAAAATGGAAAAGTAAGAGTAGTGTTGGAGAACGGTTCTTCGGAGATTTTCGATAAGGCGATTCTTGCAACACACGGGCATACTTCTGCAAAATTATTGGGCGATCCGACTCACTTGGAAAGGGAGCTCCTCCCTCTTTTCACCTATCAAAAAAATACGGTGACACTTCATACGGATGAATCGGATATGCCTAAAAAGAAACTCTGTTGGTCCAGTTGGAATTACAAAATCATAAAAGACAAGGATGGAAACCGAAAACCATTTACAATCTACTGGATGAATCGTTTGCAGAATGTTTCTAAGAATCAAAATTATTTTGTAACCATCAACGATCCCGGACGAATCAAAAAGGAAGATATCATTCGTGAAGTCGAGTATGAACATCCTTTGTTTTCCGTGGAAAATGCAAAAGCCCAGAAAAGATTTCCCAAGTTGAACGAGGAAGGTCCGATCTATTATGCAGGGGCTTATTCCGGATATGGGTTTCATGAAGACGGATTTTTATCTGCGGTTAATGTTGCAGAGTCCATTTTAAAGCGGGATCCTTGGAAATGAATTCGGCTATTTACAAGGCATCGGTCTCGCATACTAGGACCAGACCTATTAAAAATCAATTTACGTACGGAGTTTTTACTTTCCTTGTCAACTTACAAGAATTAGATGATTTGAATCGCAATTCTTTTCTATTTCGCAGAAATCGGTTCGGTTTTTTTTCATTCTATGACAAAGACCATCTTCAGTTCGGAAAAAAGGATATATATGAAAACGTAAAAGAATTTTTGGCTGCATCCGGCATCCGGGATTCGATTGGCAAAATATTTTTGCTCACAAATCTCCGAATTCTAGGTTATGTTTTCAATCCTGTCAGTTTCTATTTTTGTTTTTCTGAATCGGGAACATTGATTTGTTCCGTTCCCGAAGTGGGCAATACATTCGGGGAAATAAAACCTTATCTCGGTTTGGTGAATTCGGGTGCAAAAGGAACGATCTCCGATCCTCAAATTCATTTAAGAGCAAAGAAAAACTTCTACGTATCACCGTTCATACCTCTTGATTCGGAATTCGAATTCAGACTTAATTTTCCAAAAGAAGAATTGAAAATCGGTGTGGATTCTTGGGAAGAAGGAGAAAGGATTCTCACTATGTCCTTTCTTGGAAAAAAAATTTCCTTTAATGATAAAAACTTGCTCATTCTTTTTTGCCAATATCCTTTCGCTACAGTCAAAATAATAGCTCTGATCCATTGGCAAGCAGTCAAGTTATGGATCAGAAAAATACCTTATATAAAAAAAGATGAGAATCCAGATAAACAAACAGGAGTTTCCCGTGGACAAGTCAGTGAACCGGTCTCTCTCGAAAAATAAGACTGAAAAGGTTTTTTTTATAGAATCATCGAAGGCGGAGCAATTAAAACAATATCCGATTTTCGAAAAGATATTTTTCAAAGCACTGAGCAGTATGCAAAAAGGATCACTCAGGTTGATTCTTCCTGATGGAACCAATCGACTGCTAGGTGATCATGATTCGGATTTTTCTCCCAAGTTTCATTCCGGGATGATTCATATCAAAGATCCTAGATTTTTCAAAAGAGCCGTCCTTCATGGAGATATAGGATTTTCCGAATCTTATCTTTTGGACGAATGGACTACGGATTGCATTGAAAATGTAATTTCCTGGTTTATTTTGAATGTGGATGATTCTCCCGGTTTGTCAGGAGCAAAAAAGAAAACATTTCATCTGGATTTATTTAATTTAGGAAACAAATTTCTGCATTTCCTACACAAAAATACTTTGAAAGGAAGTAGGAAGAATATAGTGGAACATTATGATCTTGGAAACAGTTTTTACAAATTGTTTTTGGATCCCACTATGACTTACAGTTCCGGCTATTTTGAAAACCTGGATCAAAGTTTGGAAGAAGCACAGATAAAAAAAGTGGATTTGCTTTGCAAGAAACTAAGGTTATCTGACAAGGATCATTTGTTGGAAATCGGAAGCGGTTGGGGATTTTTATCTGTATATGCTGCAAAGAATTACGGCTGTAAGGTGACTACGATCACTTTATCCGAGGAACAATTTAAATTTGCAAAAGAGAAAATTCAGAAGGAAAATCTAAACGATTTGATTGAGATTCGTATCCAGGATTATAGGGACATCCTCGGCAGTTTTTCCAAAATTGTTTCCGTAGAAATGTTGGAAGCGGTCGGGGATGCTTATTATGAATCCTTTTTCGGCAAGTGTCAGGAACTTCTGACCAAAGACGGTATTCTCGCCTTACAAGTGATCACTTGTCCCGATTCCAGGTTTCAGTCCTTTAAAAACGGAATTGATTTTATACAAAAACATATTTTCCCCGGCTCTCTTCTTCCTTCCATCGGAAGAATGAATGAAGCGATTAATAATACCGGAGACCTGTATTTATTTCATTTGGAAGATATGGGTTTGAATTATGTCCGAACCTTACGTTTATGGTCCAAGGCCTTTGAGGAAAATCTGAGAGAAGTAAGAGAACAAGGTTATAGCGAAAGATTTATCCGCAAATGGAGATATTATCTGGGATATTGTGCCGCAGCATTCCAAATGAGAAATATCAGCGTGATCCAATCCGTTTACGTAAGGCCGAACAATCTGAATGTCTAACGGGATAAATAAAGTATAAGCTCAAGCTGGCTTGAATTTTTCTTCCGCTTGCAACATATACACGAGATCAATTTCGGGAGAAGAATAACCCATTGCCGTAATGGCGGCAATGATTTGCCCTCTGTGATGAGTCCCATGATTGAAAACATGAGCGAGTGTTAGTGTGTAAGGTAAGTTAGCCTGAAACCCCCTCATGGTGCTGTATTCCAGTTTTTTCGGAATCGAGTTTAAGGATTGGATGAAACGTTCCCATTTGCCCGATTCATGAATCGCCAATTCTCTCAGTTTCAGCCGGTTGCTTTCCACTTCGCTGTCCAATGAAACTACGGGAGAAAAATTGTCGGCAAACCGAGTGTACCAAAGTCTTTCGGCAACTAACAAATGATTGAGTGTTCCGTGTATGGATTTAAAAAACAGGCCGAAATCTTTTTTATAATCTTCCTCGGGAATCCCTTGTATGTGTAAAAACAAGTGGCCTGTTGCCCATTGATGATAACGTGCAAGTGTCAATAGATGTTCTTTAGCGTCCATGTTCTGTCTTAAGCTTGAAAAGTAGCCTGTCTATTGCAACGATAAATATTCCAAGAATGTAATATGCACCGCTCAGAAATAAAAAATTTCTAAATACGGTTTCATAGCCTAGTTGAATGATATTAATGAAGGGGTAAGGATACTCTTGGATGAGAACCCCTCGGAAAAAAGTCCATGTCGCATATAGAATCGGGTAAAGTAACCAGACGAGGGCGTTTTTAAACTTTTGAGTTCCTCTTTCCAGGTAAAACACCCAATAGATCAGATAAAGCAAAGGTACGGTAGAATGAAGGTTTATATCTACGATGTACTGTAAACCTTGTGGGTTCCAGGTTCGTGAAAGCAATAGATGATAAATGATTGAGACGACCAGAATATAAACAAGAAGCCCTGTTTGAACGATGGGATTTTGAAAAATACCGTTTAACTTCGATTTAGGACGGATGAGTGAAAGTACGAAGAATAGAGCAATCAGAACATTTGTCCAGATGGTCATATAGCTGAAAAAACGAACAATAGCGGCAATGTAGGATGTTCCGTTGTCATGTGCGGTTGCAAGAGAAAGAAAGAGCTGTGCCGCAAGTGTCAGGATACCGATGGCGGAGGAAATAAATTGAAATAAAAGATGGGAAGGCATGTTATTACTTTCTCGAGGAAATTGAATAACCAATAGTAGGGAGAGAATCTTTTATTGTCTATCTGTCTTTTTGAAAAACGGATTGCCAATCCCCGGAAGGTTGCCCAATCTTCCCAATATGCGGGAAACACGATCCACATTTGAATTTAACGAACCTATTGAAAGACTCTGGTCTGCCATTACCGTTTATGAAGTGTTAACTCACTGGCTAGCGGATGAAGTGAGAGGGAGACCCAAGGAAGGGGGGGAGTTTTCCTGGACTTGGAAATTGGGGCTGGAAGGGGATTTCACCACAAAAGGGATTTATAAAAAAATCGTATCTGGCAAGGAACTAGTGATGGAATGGAAAGATCATCCTGCAGGCGATATTTTTTTACAATTGCTGTTCGAGTCCGTTTCCGACAACAAATCCAAGCTTACGATTGTTAATGGCGGATATCCCAGCTCCGATGCATTTAACATCTGGTTAGATGGCGCAAAAGAAGGCTGGGACGGCCAGGTAGAAAAACTAGTGACATTTCTAGCTGAAAAACCAGATTTCACAAAATTTATAAAAAAAACTTGATCTCTCGCCTCCTTCTAAAACCCTGGTAAAAGTAGAGGTTATTAAGGAGGGTTTCATTGGAATTTCCCGAACTAGAATCCTATTTTCAGAATTTGACGGACATTACAGATCGTATTGCAATGATGAACAATCATTTCGATGCGACGCCAGATGTTGATATTCCTATGTTAGATGAGTTCTACGATGACATGCAAAGTCATGCGTGGGAAACCACCGAACGTGAATATTACGAACTTTTCACAAGTTACTTTACATTTCATGTAAAAACGGTTGAAGAAATCGTTCAAGAAGCGAGAGAGATCTTGAATCCTGAAAATAGAGAGTATGTAAAAAAGCTTGTATCGCATATTAAAAACGCTGACGATTGGTTTCTTGGATTGAAGAAACGTCGTAAAATGCTAAGAACTCAAGTAGCATAGAGAGTTCTTTACTGGCTCCGGGGATTATCTCCGGGGTTCTTCCGGACCTACTCTCAATTGGCTTTACTTTTATCCCCGTATATATTTAGGTTTACCTTATGAAAGGGAAACCTTACCTTCTTTATCCTATATTTTTATTAATTTTTATTTTTTCTGTAGATTCGATTTTCCGCATTCCTTACATCCGATTTTTAACCAAGCTTGATTTAACAGCAGTTAATTATTCTGCAAAAACAGCACTTCTGGATTCTTTGATAGAAAAGGGGAATTTAAAAAAGGATAAAAAACTGATGATTATCCTCGGATCATCCAGGCTCCTTTATTTCGATGCCAAAGATCTGAAAGAGTTTTATCCGGATTGGGAGATTTACAATCTATCTTCCGCAGTTACAACTCCGGCTTATTATGACTATCAGCTAACCCGGCTTTTGGATTCGGGTGTGGTTCCCGATCTGGTTTTGATGGAAACCGATCCCAATCAGTTCAATCATAATTCCATATTTAAAATTTCAAATCTCACCTATAGCTTCGATTTGCCTTATGTATTGAAAAACATGAATCTTTTCGGAAAGGACAATGTATCTTTTTTTCTGGGAAGGAAGTTATTTGCAGTCGGTACTTATAAACCGTATGTGGATCAGATGTGGAAAAATTATAGAAATCCGGAACTAGCCGGGTTTTTGTCCATGAACCAGACTACTTTCGACTTTATAGTAAAAAACAACGGGCATGGTCTTTCACCTATTGACAATTATGTGGAGAAAGATGCAAACGTTCTGGAACTCACAAGCCATAGGACTTTGGATTGGTTATTCGCTTCTTATCATCCGAGTGAAATGCAATACGGTTTTTACGAGAAAATTTTATCCAGACTGCAATCCGAAAAAATCAAATCCATTATCATTTGGCCCACGTCTTCACCCAATTTCGAAAAACTGGTTCATAAGGAGAAATTGGTCAAGACCTGGGAAGAAAGAGTGGATCTTTTAAGTTCCAATTACGGTCAAAAAATCATGAAATTGAAGGATGAGCCGTCTTATTCTTGTAATGCGTTCGCCGACGGAGGCCACGTAGCTAAGGAGTGTTACCACTCTTTGATGAGGGCTGTTCTAACGGAATACTTTCGTAGATATGAGGCTCATCGTTTATAAACTGAGTCCCGCAAACAGGCAAGGCTCCTTCCGTGGTCGTGTCTCCCAGGATGATAGATTTGTAACGGTTATTCGCTTCTTCCGATTTTGTACTCGTTGCGCTTCCGTTTTTCACGGAAGTACTAACGCTGGTCGAATAAGCAGCCCAAGCCAGAACGGATTTGGAATTGCCGGCAGATTTAACAGTTGTCATGTTGGGATATTTCGTACTGCCATAACCTGACAGACTGTAATTGCCGGTAAACGCATAACCTGAACCTTGGGAAAAAGAAAGAGTTCCTGTTGCCGTATTGACACCCAATGGCCCCGCCACTATATCGTTCAAAGTCGACTCGAACGGATAAGCGGTATAAGCGGCACTTAAATCCAATGTTTCCAGATTTGTATTGGCATCAAACCGTTCTACACTTGTAAAATTCAAAGTTCCGGCGGATTGTCCCATAAATAGAATAAAAGTGCGGAAGAATGTATCACTACCTAGAGTTCCCAAAAGAGTGGAATTGAATCTGGAAGACTCCCGAAAAACAGACATTAGCTGACTTGCGGAACCTGCACGGATCCCTATACTGTTCCCTTGAACGGATTTTCTGAAAAATTCGTTCTTTTCCGCTTCCGTATTGCCGGAAATATCATAGAGATAACGCATAAATGCGTAAGCAAATGCATATTGTTTGAGGATAACGGAAGAGGTAGTGCTTTGAGTGGACCAATTTAAAAAACTCACACCATTCACTCCATTGGGGCATCTTGTAGAATCCGCACCTCGAAAACAATTGATTCTGTATTTCTGGGGTCCGTAACCTGCTATATCACTTGCAACTTCGCTCGTACCCTCATTGATCCAGGAATCATCGGTTGCTCTCGTTGCAACCATGTAAGGATAACGGATTAGATGTTGAAATTCATGTGCGGCGGTGGAAGAAAATGCGGTAGGGTCACTCACCAAAGCATCTATCAGCTCTTTTCCATCCATATAAAGTACTTCGGCATAATTGGATCGCAAACTGGTCCCGGGCTGGTCTGCAAAATAATTTACAGGATCGAAAAATCCGGCCACATAAGATGAGTTTGCTGTCGCACCGTCACGAATGTCCAAAACCAAAATTTTTATTTTTCCGCTTTTATCCACATCCGAGGGCTCTCCGAATGTGGAAACTAATTTAGGATAGGTGGTATCGTTGAATTCTTTTCCGAATGTTTGCAAATCGTAATTTACGGAAAGACCGCGTTCCTTATAAACATCGACTTTGGTATTGGAAGCGACTAACTCGACCGGAACGCAGTATGAACTTTGTGTTTGGATATTTCTTGCCCAAAGATCTCCTCCGGTTTCGCAGTTTCCGCTATTTGCAAATACTGTATATAAGGCCACTCCCAGTAGTAAATTATTATCATTGGATGACTCTTTCCCCGAAAATGGAGTCTTTATATTACAAAAGGAAAACCATAAAGCAATAAATGATAAGAGAAAATAATTCCTGATTGATTTGATTCTGGATTTGTTTAACAAGGAAACCACTCTATGAGAAATTTTATTCTGGCGATCGGTCTGGTTCAATTTCTTTTTTTGCCGTTTGGAATCTATTCTGAAACAAAATCGGGTCTTTACTTATCCGACGAGATGAAAACGGAAAATGGTTTCCTTTTTCTAGGTGTGGCAATCGGCAAAGAAAAAGACAAATATGTTTTTTTAGCACAAGAATTGAGATATCACAATCAGATCGGCTGGGAAGAATTTCTGTATTCCGGAATCGCAAGTGACGAGTTAGGCGGATGGACTTTGGTTCCTGACTCCTGCCAAATTCGCGCTAGCAAGGAATTTGAAAAGAAAAAGGGACTTTTGCGCCGGTTTGACTGCGAACATCTCCGATTTGCATTGCAAACGGATGCTTCCGGCCATTTGTTGAATTCCAGCTTGGCAGGAACATTCAAAGACCTGCCTTTACCCGTTTTTTTGGCTGATGTGTCTTCCGAACCGATAGGGATATCGTTTCCGCTTCCCAATGGAAAAGAAGAGGGGATTTGGGGGTTTCATTTGAATGGATTTGGCAACCAAAGCCCGCTCCAAGTTTGGGATCGGGAATCGGGCCTTTGGAAGCCTTGGAAAGGCCGAATTCAAGAATCGGAGGCTTCCAAACCTTCCATCTACAGATGGAAACGAACCTTTTCTAATTGACCCAGAACCAAAATGGAAAGACCTTCGTTTTACATTGAAAAAAATCAGAATCGGGGTAATTGCCGCTGCCGGGAAAGGCACGAGAGCATATCCGCGAACTAGTTTCATCCCCAAACCACTGTTTGATATCGAAGGAAAGACCATCCTGCACAGAAATGTGGAGTTGCTCTATAAAACCTTTGGTGTGGAAAAGGTGTACATTTTGGTTGGTCACTTGAAAGAACAGGTACTTGCCGAAATCGAACATATCCGATTATCCATTCCTAAAGTTTGTATTGAATCCAAACATTGGACGGAAAAGGGTCTTGCTTCGGATGTGGCCAGTCTCAGCGATGAGATTGCGGAACCGTTTCTCACAATCCTCGGAGATGAGTTTTATTATAAAACGGATCATGAAAATTTTTTAAAAACGATCAAACTTTATCCTAAGCTTGCAGCTTCCATCGGAATTGTAAAAACCTCATTATTGTCCAGAATCCGAAAAAACTATTCCGTAGAACTCGGAGGAGATCGGATTTTGAATCTGGTGGAAAAACCGGAAGATCCTCCGAATGAGCTTTTGGGTCTTGGTACTTATCTTTTTACTCCGATGTTTTTCGAATATTTTGGAAAGACACCTCCTTCTCAAAGATCAGGAGTAATTGAGATAACAGATGTTATTGATAAAATGGCAAAGGAATCTTCCGGAGGAGTTTATGCCACCAAGCTGTCTTGCGAATACTTCAATATCAATTCCATGCAAGACTATCATCATGCGGTTTATGAAGTCAGGAACGATCTGTTTCCCAAATTCAAAACCTCTCTTGTGATCCCTACATTGAATAACGAAAGATCCATCACGGACGTGATTGTCGATTTTAAAGACAAATTTCACGAAGTCATCGTCATCGACAACGAATCCAAGGATGACACCGTAAATTTAAGCAAAAAAGAAAAAGTAAAAGTTATCACCTTTCACGGAGAAGGCGATTCCGGACGGTTGGGCGAACAGGTCCGGAAGGGAATTGAACAGGCGTCAGGTGATATCATTGTAGTTGTTTCTCCGGACGGATCTTTTCGCTCCAAAGATTTTCCCAAACTCATAGAATATATGAAAGATTCGGATATGGTGATCGGAACTAGAACTACAAGACAAATGATCGAGCAAGGTAGCAATCTTAGCCCGTTGTATCGGCTGGTCAATTTGTTTATGGGCAAAATGGTCGAGTTGTTCTGGTGGGGACAAGAACCGAGATTCACTGATGCTGATTGTCATTTTTTTGCCATCTGGAAGGAATCTTATTCTCAAATCAAATCTCAGTTAGATGTGCATGACAAAAAATTCGTAGTGGAACTGATGATTGAGATTGTTCGTTCCCATATGCGTTGTATTGAAATCCCTGTTTCTTATTTCAAACCTGTGAACGTAGGGGTCTACCGTTTACGGGATATGATTAAAGATGCTTGGGGAATATTCGGAATTATCATTAGAAAGAAATTATCCTTAGGGGAAGAAGAATGACTAAGAAAGTATTAGTTACTGGCGGGTGCGGTTTTCTCGGATCTCATGTTTGCGAGTTATTTAGAAAAGAAGGCTGGGATGTGGTCAGCTTTGACAGTATGACAAAATACGAATTGAAACGAACCGGTTATGGTACGGATGCAACTCGCGATTATAATTGGAACTTCTTGAAATCACTCGGTGTTATAATGGTAAAGGGCGATATTCGCAACCAGGAACATCTTTTGGATCGAACGGAAGGATGTGATTTTATCGTTCATACTGCGGCACAACCTGCGATGACCATTTCCTGGGAAGATCCCGAACTGGATTATTCCACAAACGTACTCGGTACTTTCAACGTTTTGGAAGTCGCACGCAAAAGAAACATTCCTGTGGTAAATACTTCCTCCATTCATGTTTACGGTAACTCCATCAATGCGAGTCTGAAAGAAGGAGCAACTTCTTACGAAAGAACTCCCGTCGAAATCCCCGAAACTCAAAGTACAATGGTGGGCCAAATATCTCCTCTGCATGCTTCCAAAATGAGTGCGGAACATTATGTGCGGGCTTATTCCGATATGTACGGTATCAAGGCAGCCAGCTTCCGTTTTACGGGAATTTACGGAGAACGCCAGTTTGGTGGGGAAGATCACGGTTGGGTTGCGAATTTTGCAATTCGTTCCGTTTTCGGACTTCCTCTTCGTATCTTTGGAACCGGAAAACAAACCAGAGATATCATTCATGCGGCGGACGGAGCACAGTCTTATCTGGCATTTTTTAAAAACCCGATACCTGGTGTTTATAATATAGGCGGGGCGAGCGCGCATAAGATTTCGCTATTGGAATGTATCCAGTTGATCGGTGAGATTTTGGGCAAAAAGCAAGAGATCTTATTCGAAGTGGAAAGACCGGGAGATATGAGATACTTTGTATGTGACATTACCGAGGCTAAAAAATTCGGATTCGCTCCTTCCATAAGACCGAAAGAAGGTGTGACAAGGCTTCTCAAATGGATTGAATCCGAAAAATCCGTCTTTAATATCGCAGGCTAGATCTTTCAGTGAGCTCCAAAACTCTTATCGTCATTCCTGCGTATAACGAAGATTCTACGATTGAAGAAGTTGTGCGCGGAGCTATCGTTCATGCGGATGTTTCCGTGACGGATGATGCTTCCAAAGACAAAACTCCGGAAATTCTGAAAGAACTTCAGAAAGAATTCCCGGGACGACTTTTTGTGATTCGGCATGAAAAAAACACACATATCCCGGGGGGCATCCAGGATGGAATGAAACTTGCCGTGGAAAAAAAATACGATTGGGTGATCACAATGGATGCGGGCCTTTCCCATGATGCGGGAAGGCTCAAGGATTTTATCAATTTTGCCGACTGTGACTTGTTAATCGGAAGTAGAAAAGAAACTCTGAATGTTCCCTTCTACCGCAAGGTAGTTTCTTTTCTCGCCGCAAGAGCGATGAATTATTGTCTTTCCAAAGGTATATTCAATCTGCGAGGACCCGGGATTAAAGATTGTACTTCCGGTTATCGCAGGTATTCCAAATGGGCATTTCAAAAAATTGCGGATCATAAATTGGAATCGGTTGCATTCGATTTTCATATGGAAGCACTTTCCGTTGTATCTCTGCAAGGCGGAACGATCAAAGAAATACCGATCAGTTACGTATTTTCGAACAGTTCTTTTAATTCCAAAGTACTAAAACTCGCCATTCAATTTGCCAAAAAACTTTTATTACGGAAATTCGGATTCAGCGTTTGATTGTTGTGAAATCCCTGCTTGCATCTTTAAAATTCAGAACATTCGCCGTTTTCGTCCTGTTAAGTGGTGCTACATTCCTTCTGGATTATATTGTTTTTGAAAAACTATATTTTCTTTTTCCGAATGAAATGGAATGGGATACTTCTCCATGGTATAATTTTGAAAAAAAAAGGAGAAATATCAAATCGGAAAATTACGGCAATCAGGTACTCATCGCCGGTAGTTCCGTTGCTTTGTATTCCGCATTACCGGAAGAAATGAATGAAAGGGCGAACGGTGCTTTTCATGCTGATTTTTATTCCCATGTGGCGATGGCGCCGAGTGATTTGTATTATTATAAGGAAAACCTTTCTTCCTTAAAACCGAAGTTAGTTGTTTATCTTGTAAATTTTGCCGATTTTCAATGGGAATACGTTGAATTTCAAAATGGGAAATTGCAATTTGATAAAACCAAATGGCTGCTTGAATTTGCGGACCGTTATCCCGCCAAAACTTTTTATCCTACTTCCTACTTGTCCGAATACTTTTCCGATTTGGATAGAAAACGTCTTTCCAAGCTGGCCGGCAAATCACTATTCTATGTTAGTCGGTATCGTTCTTTTTTTTGGGATCCGATCGATGCATTCGTCGAAAACCATTTCCGAAGCGGCAGGAGTTTTCACCAGTATGAAGGTTCTTTGCCGAGGGAAGGAATTTGGGCGAAAGGTTGGACACTCGGGCAAGCGACAATGGTTTGTGAAACGGGAAACAAACAGGATGATTCCGTCTTTATTCCCAAAGCAAATACAAGAATCGAATTTTCCGTCTTTAATAAGGCACAGATGGCTTCGCTTGTTTCCAGAAAAGAAGTTTTATTTCCTAAGTCGGGTTGGGCTACGATCGATTGGCAGGAGTTAGGTGTTAAGAGTTCCGGTTTTTATCTGAAAATGCGGATCTTGCAAGGGATAAATACTGCCAAAGAAGTTGATTTATATAGAACAGGATTGGATTACCCCGTAGGTATCCGTTTGTCTCATTATTTTTGCAAAACACCGGTTTATAACGACAGATCGTATTCAAGAAAATCCTACTTCGATGAATCCCGTTTTCAAAGAATGTCTTCCGCAGAATACGATAAGGATTATTTCCAAAGAATGTTGGAAAACGCGGAACATAGAAAGGAATTGCATCGTCTGCGTTTGGTTCATTCCAAAAAAAAGGAAGTAAACAATCTTAGCTTTGAATCTTGGCCCGAAGTGGATCGAGTCCTTCAACTTTCCGCTTATTTCAAAGAGAAAAACATTCCTTTCCTGGTTGTATTTTCTCCTGAAAATCCGATAGAAGCCTCTCTTTATTCGAAGGGTAAATGGTTTTTCGGACTGAAAAATTATTTAAAGACTGGTTTGGATAAAAACGGACATGAACTCTATGACAGAACCAATTACATTCCCGACAAACGTTTCTTTTTTGATCCACACCATCTGACTTATGAAGGCGCTTCCTATTTTCAGTCGGATCTGAATGCGATCATTTTGGCAAATTCGAAAACCAGGTAAAAATATGAATCTTGTATACAATATTCTGACAGACAGTTTCCGGAAACTCGATTCCAAGTTACCGATTTTATTTATCGTATTCATTTTGTTATGGGGCTCGGTTACTTTCGGGTATTGGAAGAAATACGAATGGAATCCCACATGTATGGTGAATTTTGGAAAGGAATTCGCATTATTGAATGAAAAGGAAACTCCCAAAAATGCGATCGTATTTTTGGGAGAGAAGGGCGATTTGGGCGCGGGTTATGACGGCCAGATCTTTTATTATTTTTCCAGATCACTATCCAACCTTTCTTTGGATTGGCCCAAAGGGTTTGATGAGTCCTATCGCGCTCCAAGAATCGGATACCCGTTTTTGATTTCTATTTTCGGATTTGCCGGTGAGAAGTTTTCCGTTTTCGGAATGTATTTTTGGAATATATTGTTTCTTGTTTTGTCTTTTTTTGCGCTCAGGTCCCTTCTTTCCCCTAATTATAGTTATTTGGCAATTTTTTATCTTCTGAATCCTTTTTCTCTGGGGAGTTATTATGTTTTGGTAAGTGATTCGATCATGGTGTCTCTTGTCATTCTTGCTTATTATTTTTTTAAAAAGCAAAATTTTCTCTTATTTATTCTTTTGTCTAGCCTGGCGATCCTTACCAAAGAGCCCGCAATTTTTTTCTTATTTCCTCTGGGATTGAAAGCATTATCGAAAAAGAATCTGAAACAGATCTTTGCAGTTGCCGCTACTTTAGTCATACCTATCCTTTGGCATTCTTATCTTTCCTATCGTTTCCCCAATTGGAGGGCTGCTCGTCTAACGGACTTTATACTGCCTCTGGAGGGAATGATTCGTTATTCCGAATCGATTTTTGTCAGTTTGCAAAACGGATCGGGGTTTAAAGAAACGGCAAGAATTCTTTCCCGCTTTCCCCTGCTGATTTTATTTTTTCTGGGAACATTTCTTGTCTTTACAGGCAAATTGAAGAAAGGTTGGGAATTCCGAATTACTATCCTGCTTGTGATGTTTATGATAGGAACCGGAGGTTTTTATCATTTTTGGTCGGTATACGAGAATGTATCGAGAATGTTTACTCTTTCCATTCCAGCTTTGATTCTTCTTATCAATGAAGATGAAACAGTCCGTCATAAGGAATACATTCTTATGATAGTTTTGATCCTCGGACTTTTCCTTTTGAAAGTTCTGTTTATAACAAAATCTATGTTATATCAGGTAGGCACTTCACTCTGACAGATTATGCGGTTTCGGGATATGGAAAACCTTGATCGCTTCTTTGTTTAAGTTTGCAATCTCTTCTTTTTCAAAAACCACCTGAGTTCCGTCATCCAATTCGATGACGAGAAAAGGATCTTCGCCTTCCGTTGCTATCTGAAATAGTTCTTTAATATCTTTCGGTTCTTTGCCATTGACTTTTTTCAATATAACTTGTTGTAAAGAATGATATGCCTGATTTCCCGGTAGGGGTAAAACCTGGGAAAGTAAAATGACTTTTTTTGTTTCTCCCGTGTTATTGATTCTGTGATAATCATTCAGATAGAGCAATTGTTTGCTGACTCTGGTTCTCCATTGATTTCCGAATTCCATAAGGTAATGTTCGGATAATTCCAAAAACACAATACCGCCTAACATCAAGTACTCCGGTTTTCTATATCTTGTATTGCCGAACGGAATTCTCACTGCGGGCTCCGGGAAAGCCTCCATTTCAAAATCGACATTCATGATTTTGGAGTTTCTTAATATTTTCAGAGGGATTTTCTTATCTTTGCCGAAACCCAAATCTTCTCCCGAATGGAACAGATAGGAGAGCAGGATTTTTCCGTATTTGGGATGTTCGAAGTATCCCTTGGGATCGATCTTATGGGAACCTACTTCCAAAAGTACATCTTCCAATTTTAATAAAGAAGAAGCGGATGATTCGGGATAAATTTCCGCAATCAAAACTCCTGAATTTTCCTTTTTGACTCCGTAAAAGTTTCGGGAAGGCGCATCCGTCAAAGGGCGGAAGCGGAATCCTTTGTACGAGAAACATTTTTTTGTAACGTTACAATTCAAAAATTGATTGATGGTAAAGTTGGGAACCATCTTTCCCGTGTTTTGCGAATCTTTGAAGTAAATCAAAACTCCTTGCGGTATCTTTGATACTTCGTCTACAATAAGTTCTCCGATTCCTTCCAGTTTGTCATCGGATTGAACTTCTACATAAGGGAGTTCGATATATCCGTTTGCATAAGTATCTACGTCCAGTTTGATGGTTCTGATTTTTTTTTCAGATAAGTTTCGAAATTCCTTATATTCCAACACAACTCCTGCAGAAGCCAAAAATATTTCGGAGCCGAATTGGATGGGTGTAAGTCCCGTTCCGAATTCCTTTTCTTCCACTTTCAAAAGAGCAAGTCCCAAATCATGATCTATCTTTATCAATTTTGCGGTATAGTTTTTCAAAGAACCGAATTTTTGAACTTCGGTATTGGTTTGGTAGTAAACTGTTTGTGCAGTAGTCAGAATGAGATTTTCTCCGACAACTACCCCATAAGAATGACGGGTTTCCGGGTTTTTGAAACGCCAGGGTTGGATGAAATTGGGATATTGAACCGTTGATTTCACCTGAACGATAAAGTTATCGTCTTTGCCAACCGGAACGGATTTGGAGAAGATTTCTACGGAAAAAAGGGAGAAATAAAATAGAACAGACGTTAGTATGATTTTCATTTATTGGTCTCTGTTAGGTTGTAAGCGTTTCTGATTTCTTCGTCCGCTTTCAGGGTATCTTCCAAGTTTAATATCAAAGGAAGAGGCAAATCCAAAAAAGAAATTCGAACGTATTTGGATTTTGAATTTTGCAATAGCCGGATCATTTCATTTAAGTTGGAAATTTTTTTACCATTCACTTCGGAAACCGTCATATTGATATAATAGTCCAGGGCGGAATTGATAGGATGCGAAAGTTTTCTATATAGAACAACATCTTCCTTTTGGTTCTCTTTGATCTCGGGAAAATTTTGAAATCTATATAAAAACTGGCTTCCACCTTGAGTTTGACCGACTCTTGCCCAGGCTTCCAATAGATCCCGATTGAGAGGCTGGAACACCAGGCCTGCAAAAATAAAATATGGGTAGGGACGATCGTAACTGGACCGCATATAATCCAAATCTTCCATTCTCTTTGCAGGAAAAGACACATTCAAACGTTTGCCGTCCCGAATCAGTTCGAATTTGATTTGTTCTCCCGCAAATTTATTATCTACAATTTCTATAAAATCGACTCTGGATTCGGAATTATAGGCAACAGTTCCGTTTTTTCCGATAGGCATACCATCGATGGATAACAACAGATCTCCCGGATAGAGATATCCTTCTCCCGCACCTCCCCGCAAAACGTTCGTTATAAAAACTCCTTCAGCATCTTCGGGAATTTTTCTGAACTTTCTATGGGAAAGCGAATAAGAGGACTGAACATGCACACCCAGTTCCACATAACCGTCGTATTTTCCGTCTTCGCTGTCTTTTAAAAAATGACTGATTACGTTAGTAGGAATGATGTATCCTATATTCTCACCCTTAGTTGCTGCCTGGAAAGCGACCCCGACCACCTTTCCGTTTTGCAAAGCAGGCCCGCCGGAATTTCCGGGATTGATTGCTGCATCCACTTGGATTACCAAGTGACTATCCACTTGAGAGTGAGCATAAGTCGACTGTTCAATACGCGATACGATTCCCCGACTAATGGATATTTTGCTGCCACCGATCGGATAACCGACTATATCGATTGGTGTTCCCAGTTCGGGAATATCTCCAAATGAAAACTCATAATTGTCATCGTAAAAGGATCCTGATTTTGCTTCCAGGATAGCAAGATCGCAATCATGAGCGATATATACAGTTTTTAGTTCATACCATTCCGTTTGTTTGTTTCTTTGCGCCTCAATGAATTTTGCATTGGATACAACATGAGCGTTTGTTAGTATTCTGTTTTTGCCGATTAGGAATCCTGTTCCTGTCGCGCTTGTCACATTACCGGATAACCAAGGAGAATAGGGGTCATTGGATTGAGAATACACTTTGATCTGAACTACCGCTTTTTTGATTGTTTCTATCGACATCCCTGCTTCTGCTAAGGCGGGTGTTTCGGCAAAAAGAGTGCAAGATGAAAAAATTAGGCTGACAAGGGTAAAACAAGAAAGAAACTTTCTCAATTGTAACGCCATGGGTTTGTTTGAATTAAGCATTTTGGTATCTACCACTGTTTTTAGTGCAATTGCAGGGGTTGTATCATTTAGTAAAAATCCCCGCACACCTATGAAAATTAGTTTTAGCATTCTCACAGGCTTGTTTTCTCTAGGGAATCTCAGTGTTCTATTAGACTCTAGCCTTTTTCAATTTCAGTATCTGGCGAATCCGCATACTTCTCCCAGTTTTCTTATTATTTTTTGTTTTGCACTTCTTAATTTCGGACTTCAGTTTCCCACTTATTTCAGAAACAAACCTTCTTTGTCCTTGTTAGTATCATTTATATTAGGCGCAGGCACTATGCTCCTTCTCATCGACTGGGGATTGTCAAACGAAATGAATCCTCTTGCAAGTGATATAATTCTAAATATATTTTATCCTGCTTTCTATGCGATTTCATTTTTTGCATTTGCTTCCGTGATTTCGATTAAGTTGCAATTCAGCTTTCCTGCGATCTCCAAATTTATGTACAGTGCTTGTGGTTCTGTGATTCTATCCTTCCTGTTTTCTATTTATCTTTTTTCAAGCGATGATTACATTCCGAATCTAAATCATTACTACTTACAATTTTTAGTTTTTTGTGATTTGTGTTTTTTACTTTGTTTTGTGTTTTTTCTGATTCATTTTTCATTTACTCCGGATTATTTAACTCACCCGTTTTCATATCTATTCGAAACTTCGAAGAAAATTTTCGAAGATTACGACAATGCCAGCTCCGAAGGCTCGAGAGAACTCAAACAAAACTTATGGACGTTATACGAAAAAAGGAATTGGAAATCCGTCATGGACTCTTTTTGGTTTCAGATTCTGGTGGATGAAACTCTGGACAACGCATTGGAGCACGGCGGCAAACGAGGGGATGACAAGATCACTGTCCATGTATTCGAATCAGCTAGATATATAGATGTTTACGTGATCGACAGAGGCAAGGGATTTAATCCTCGTTTGGTTCCAAACCCTCTTAACACCGATAGGAAAATGGTTTCTACGGGAAGAGGGATTCATATCTTGAAAAAACTATTTATTGTCAGATGGAACTTTTTAGGAAATGAAATATGTATCCGAATCGACAAATCCAAATCCGAAAATTGGAAAAGTTTTCACTGAGTTTCAATGTCCTTCGAATTCACAGATGGAATAAACATTGATTCCATATTTTTCCTTGATTCTTACTGCTCCACCTAAATCAGGTAAGTCGATAATGGTTGCGCATTCATGAATGATACCTTTCAGGCTTTGCACAAGTTTGATGGACGCTTCCAAAGTTCCTCCGGTAGCAATCAAATCATCCATGATCACTACTTTTTCCCCTTCTTCAATTGCATCTATATGGATTTCCACATGGTCTACTCCGTATTCCAAAGCATATGCTTCCGAAATCGTTTTGCCAGGTAACTTTCCTTTTTTTCGGACAGGAACGAATCCCACTCCCAATTGGAAGGCAAGTGCCGCACCAGCGATAAACCCTCGTGCATCAATGGCAACTACCTTTTGAATTCCCTGGTTTTGATAACGTTCTACAAACATGGCTATTGTAAGTCGGAATGCTTCCGGATCAATGAGCAGGGAAGTTATATCACGGAAAAGAATGCCAGGTTTTGGATAATCAGGAATGGTTCGTATCTTGGACTTTACAATAGACATAAGAAATGAATCTCATTTTTGTCCGGCTTTGACAATAAAAAAAGGCCGGGTAGTTCCCGACCTTTCCTCGCATTTGAGAAATTTTTTCTTTTTCGGTTATCTCATCTGTCTGAGTGCCAAAATCCTTTCTTCCAAAGGAGGGTGCGTTGCAAACAATGATAAGAAACCGCCTTTTTTAGAAGAAATCTTGAGAGATGCAAGTGCTGCGCCCCTTTCATCTGCGGGCTGGTCTATTACTTTGCGCAAAGCTTCCAAAGCAGAAATCATGGACTCACGCCCGGCAAGTTTCGCTCCTCCTGCATCCGCACGAAATTCTCTGATTCTGGAAAAGTAAGCAACCGCGATTGAACCTAGAATTGAGAATGCAATGTCTAGGGCGATCGTTACAAGAAAACGCACCATATGTGCCATCTCTTCTTTCACCGAATTGGCAATAAGCATTGCAATAATTCTGGAAATAAACATGGCGAATGAGTTCACGACACCTTGGATGAGAGTCAGCGTCACCATATCACCGTTGGCAACGTGAGATAATTCGTGTGCTAAAACTCCTTCCAATTCTTGACCGCTCATTCTGTTGAGTAGTCCTGTGGAAACAGCAACGAGAGAACTGGATTTGCTCGGGCCGGTAGCAAATGCGTTCACTTCAGGTGAATCGTAAATACCTACTTCCGGCATGGGAAGGTGTGCCCTTTGTGCAAGAGATTGAACTCTTCTGTACACTTCCATCTCATGTGAAGAGGCATTTTTAGGATCTATGGTTTTTACACCCATAGACCATTTTGCCATGTACTTTGAGAGGAAGAGGGAAATGAAAGATCCTACCATACCCCACATCAAGCAGAATACGATCAGTTGAGTTAAGTTTACACCGAAAGCTTGTATACCGAACCCAAAGTAACCAAGCACGTTGGTTACGATGGAGATCGTAGTCATGATTAATATGTTTGTAAGTAGGAAAAAACCAATTCGTTTGATCCAGGTCATAGGAAGTTTGCTCTCCTTATAGCTAAATGCTCTTGAGCTTCTAATATTTAGACTTTCAAGAACGCCTGATTTCTAAAAATATACAAGCCTTTTCTCAGGATTTCTTGTCCGGGGAGTATCGGTTTATCAAATACGTCAGGAAAAAGAGAAATGCTAAGGCTAGGTAGGCTACTGGAAATTGCCAGGAAACGAAAAATGCAAATCGGTTTAAAATAGCATTCCCTGCCAATTCGTATGCATGGATGAATCCGAAAAACGATAAAGTTGTACCGATCAAAGCCCAAAGCGAAGACTTTAAAAAATCTCTCTCCAAAAGAAAAACCACCATCGCGGCCCAAATCATGGAAGTAAGTAAAAATCCCTGAGACAAGGAAAGAACTCCTCCCAAAGCATAAGGTAAAAAAGGAACGTGCGGGGAAAGGTCTGATAAATTAAAATGATAGGATTTGGGAGTTTCCAATTCCAATAATATCGCCTGCAATCTCCCATCCAAAAAGAAAAATACATTTTGAATGATAAGAGCCGCCCATCCGGCAAATGCAGGAAGTAAACCGGCTACCACTGCGGGGGAATGGTTTTTAGGACTGGCTTGAAATGCCTGAGAAGCAATGATAATTCCGATCCAGAGTACGATCGCCATGCCGGCTTCAATCGGAATGATTGCCTGCAAAATCCCCATAAGCCCAAAAACACTAACAAATGTTATAAATATACCGTTTAATACGGAATAGCCGTGTTTGGCACCTAATCCCTTCCAGCCGGGATGTCCGATATAGATTGTAGTTGGAAAAGGAGACCCGAAAAAAGTTCCTGCCAAGGTACCTATCCCGTTTACAAGTAACGAGGATTTGGTGTCAAAACTATCGCCCGAGGCTTCTGCGGATTCGATATTCTGCAAGGAACCTATTACGTTGAAGACACCCATAGGCAGGATGATTGCAAAATATGTTTTTACATTTGCAAAACTCAATACTTCCCAAAGTTCTACTACTGCCAAGTGAGGTAGATAAAACCCGATTGTTTCTTTACCACGAGCAAACGCTCCTTCCTGAAAAATAGGTTCTCCCAAAAGCCCTGAAACATACGCGAGAATGATCCCGAGGATGATAGAAACGAGTCCCCCCGGGATGCCAAAAGGAAATTTGACTTTTCCGAAATACTGTAAAAGTATAACACCCAAAGGAACAAAAGCAACTAACGGGTGTTCGAATGTTCTTAATAAAAAGTCCATAGAGATAAAAGTAATTGCAATTCCCGCCAGGGCGGAAAGTAAAGCGGCACGAGGAGTTGACTTTCTGATTTTTTCCGCAAAAAACGAACCGAAGAATTCGATAAGCCCCGAAGAAAAGGAAACAAGAAGTCCCGCCTTCCAGGCGGATTTATAATCTCCCGTCGCTTGGTAAACAGGCAACATCACAAAAAATATAAATGCGAACAAGGAAACCGTATTGATCCCGTAAGGGAGGGCTGTAACGTCTGTTCGGTTTGTTTTTTTGCCTAATTGATAAGCCTGCCATGAGTAAAATAAATTTCCGATAAGAAGAGAGATGGCAGCTCCGGGCAAAACGACCGAAGTAACAAATTCCAAAGGGAAACCGCAAAGTCCGATACAAAGTCCTGTTAAAACAAGCAATTGGATGAGGTTGTCCACCATCAGTCCGAAAAATCCGTCAATATCACCTCGTGTGATTGAAAAATAATTCATTCGTTCCTTTTTCCTCCGAAATCCACACGAATCACATTTCCTTCTTCAGAATAGTCCGGTTTGCTCGGCTCTTTTGCCAGATCCGGTTTTTTGTCGTCTTTTGTGGGAGGCTCGTCCAGCCCTGAATCCACTTGCAAAAATCTAAGCTGAGAAGCGGAATTTTGAAACTTATCATAAATACGAAATACGGCATCCCAAGGAAGAATCGTAGGCTCCCATGTGGAACCGAACTGTAATTCTGCAAACAAATAATCCGGCTGGCTGTCCAATACTTTGACCGCTTTGTCGCCGAACACTAGCACAATGCCCGATTCTTTTTCCGCATTGAGAAGTCCTCTTTTCCCGATTTCCAGTTTGGGGTGTGGCATGACGTGAATATAGAATATTCCGAATTTTTCCCAATATAGGGTGAAAAGTTGTCTTTTGAATTCACGTAGGGTTGTGATTTCTTCGGGGCTTAAACTTTGGCTCATAGGTTCTTTTTACCAGCGTTTGTCTCCCATGCCAGATATTCATCATGAATTTTGTACTCAGGAATGATGTCTTTGAAACTAGGGAAAATTTCCTTGTCTTTATTTGCTTTTGCCAAAGAGAAAAGTTTATTCATTTTATTTTGGAATAATAGAAGATTGTAAGATTCGAGAGGAGCGGCGATCCTGATTTTAGGATGATGGGTTTTCTTGATTCCCTCTTGATCTAACATAAGTTCTTCGAAGAGTTTTTCCCCCGGGCGAAGTCCGGTGAATTCGATCTTAATATCCTGGTGAGGAGTATATCCAGACAATCTGATCATTTCTTCGGCAAGAGATACGATTTTTACAGGTTCTCCCATATCGAGTATGAAAATCTCACCGTGTTCTCCCATGGATCCCGCCTGCAAAACCAATTGTGTTGCCTCCGGTATGGTCATAAAATAGCGGATGACTTCAGGATGGGTGACAGTCACGGGCCCGCCTCTTTTGATTTGTTCCCTAAAGCGGGGTATTACCGATCCGTTGGAACCCAAGACATTTCCGAAACGAACCGTGATGAATTTGGTTCTGGAATTTTGCGAAATATGTTGCAAATAAAGTTCTGCCGCGCGTTTGGAAGCTCCCATTACATTCACAGGATTTACCGCTTTGTCCGTAGAAATAAGTACAAATCTCTCTACGCCTGTTAGGCGGGACACGTCCGCTACGTTTTTTGTACCCATTACGTTATTCAATACCGCTTCGCAAGGATTGATTTCCATCATGGGAACATGTTTGTATGCAGCGGAATGAAAAACTACCGAGGGTTTGTGTTCTTCAAATACGGAAGACAATCGGGAAAGATTTTTCACATCCGCCATCACAGGTTTGAATTCGATGGCAAACGCCGAAAAGTTTTTCCTAAGTTCATAATCAATTTCGTATAAGGGAGTTTCTGCGGCGTCCAAGAGGATCAGGGAACGCGGTCTGAATAATGCGACCTGACGGCAGATCTCTGATCCGATGGAACCGCCGGCACCGGTGACCAGGATGTCCTTTCCTTCCAGATAGGATCTTATGGATTCCACTTCCAGATCCACTGTCGGCCGCCCAAGTAAATCTTCCACTTGTACTTCCCTTAGTTGGGTGATCTTCGGTTTGTCCGAAATATAATCACCAAAGGAAGGCAAGATTTTAAATTCGATCCCTGCAGTGTCACAGATTTTCATGAGTTTGCTCACAATCCTTCCGTCAGGCTGTGAAACCGTCATAATCACTTTTTTAATTCCGAATTTATAAATGAAATCTTCCGCGCTTTCGGAAACACCGAGGATCGGTATTCCTTGAATGTATCCGCCTACTTTGGAAGGGTTGTCATCGAGGAATCCGACAGGGTGCAGATCCAATTCGCTATGCCTTCTGATTTCGGATAAAAAAGTAGCGCCTAACTTGCCTGCACCGATGAGTAGAATGGGAATTCCGTCTTTGGCTCCCGCTCGGAAAATCTGATCCCGAATCATTCTCCAACTCAAACTTCTTAAACATAAAAATCCTAGTAGAATGAGAGTATCGAGGATGGGAACCATCCTTGATATTTGGGAAAAACGGTTATAAAATAAAATGGCAATGGTAGAGACCAAAGAAGATAAAATAGTCGCCTTGATGATTTCCAAAAGGTCATGAAGGGAAGCATAGGACCAAAGGGATTTGTAAATTCCGGAAAGAAAAAATACCACCGAACGGCTGATCACTACAATTGCTGTGCAGGTGAAGAATAATTCCTTGTTTTCCAAAAATCGAAAATCTTCAAATCTCACCAAATGTGCGAGAAAATAGGACAATACCAT
The DNA here is from genome assembly GCF_004771005.1 of Leptospira ilyithenensis. Classification (GTDB taxonomy): domain Bacteria; phylum Spirochaetota; class Leptospiria; order Leptospirales; family Leptospiraceae; genus Leptospira_A; species Leptospira_A ilyithenensis. Next base: position 231,658 of record NZ_RQHV01000002.1, on the reverse strand, counting down.
GAAGAATATGTCGATTGGGAAAACCCAGTAACGTCTTGGGATTGAATTCATTGCTGGAAATAGTGTAAATTCTGCAAAATTCCTTGTAAATACAGAATCTATACCGATCATCAGAAAATAGGAAAAAGCTCGTTTGAAGTCCTTACTTATTCATCTTTCCGGTCATCTTTCCGCAGAACTTGGTTCCGATCTCTATTTGAGAATCAAGGATGCAAGTCTCGCCCCCCATCTATTTTGCATTGAGTTATCCTCATTGGATTCCGTGGACGAAGTGGGAATTGAGTATCTCAAAAAGATCTCTTCCCGCGCCAAAGAAACAGGTTCCAAAGTGGCTCTTTCCGGAGTTTCCGAAGAATGGAAAAAGGTTCTGGAAGAATTCGGGATCGGTTCTTTATTCCCAAGCTTTGGAAATAGCGCTGAGGCGAAACAGGACTTGGAAAAAAATCTAATTACGGAACTTCCCGCAAACCAAGCGAGGCCGGACTTAGAGGAAAAACCGGTTCTTGTCCCTTCTTCCGAGGAGACAGAGATTTCGTTAGAGAGGGAAGTAGAGATAAAGACAGTATTTTGTCCTGAGTGCGGCCAGACTCTGAAATGGTCTAGGCCGGGAAATTATAAATGTCCTTCCTGTTCATCCAAGTTTTTAATCAATCCGAAAGGATGGGTTTCCGTTTACGAAAGACTCATTTAACCTCTGTTCTTCGTTCTACTTGTAGGAATTGCTTCCCAAGGAGAATCCGGCCAGGGGTGTCTCGGATATTTTCCCTTTAGCTCTTTTTTGACTTCGTGATAGGTCACATCCCAAAAATTTTCCAGGTCCCGGGTCACTTGCACGGGACGTCTTGCAGGAGAAAGCAAGTGGAGTAAAATTTCCACCTTTCCTCCTGCAATCTTCGGGACCTTGCGCATTCCGAACATTTCTTGCAATTTCACCGAAATGGAAGCGCCTTCTCTAAAGTATTCGATCGGGATTGTTGATCCACTAGGTACAGTTAGGTGGGTTGGTGTTTCTTTTTTTAGAACTTCCGATTCGGAATATGTCAATCGGGAAGACAATGCCTGCAAAAAATCCGGCTTGTAAGGATCCAAGGAAGCAGATTCCAGAGAATAGAACGGTAAAAGCCAACTTCTTATTTCTTCCTGGAGTTTTTCTTCCGAAAATTCTGGGAAAGAAAATCCGCTTTCTTTTAAAATCCGGATACGATTTAGAAAAGAAGAAATTTTATCATCCTTTTCGAAATAGGGATAAAAAAATTCCTTTTTCCAAAAGGATACGACTGCTTCTCCTTTTTCTTCTTTGGAAAACTTGGTAGGCTTTGTCGAACGGGAAAGAACTATCTCTCCCAAAAATTTATTTTGAACGAAACGAATCAATTTTGTTTTTCTTTCCGTTTCTTCTATAACAGAACTTAAGTGTTCCGAAATTTTTTCAAAATGAAGTTTTAATATTTCCTCTTCGTTCAATTCACAATAAAGGCGAACCTTTGCTTCCGTTCCGTCTCCATCCGAATCCAGGACAAGTATCCATTCCGGCAAATGCATGCCTCCCGTATCTGCAAGAATCGCTCCTTTCCCGTTGAATAGTTTATACTTGTTAGAGTCAGCTGTTCTTCGTTTTGCGATTCGATCCGGAAAAGCAAAACTCAATGCACCCTGAATCGATAGATTTTGTTTTGGTTTTTTGGGTAAATCATTCAGGATCTTTTCTATTTGCCGGATGCTTTGTTCGATTCTGGATTTTAAGCCGAAATTCGATACATTTCCCTTTTGCCATGCCTCCCATCGGGATAAAAATCTAAGGTTGGTTTCCGAATGCCCCAAGATATCTTTTTCGGAAAGTAGGGCGGATAATTCCGCAAGAGGAAGATCACTTCCGTTGAACATACAGCACATACCGGAAAGCCTTGTGGAAAGAGGAAGGCGCAAAGCAGAGATCCCCAGATTCGTAATTTTTTCCTTCCGATCAAGCAAACCTAATACCTGCAAGATGGAAATGGATTCCCTGATGACGCCTAATGACGGTTTGTCAAGAAGAGGTAGATCGTTTAATTCCTCCCCCCATTTTTTAGAGAGTAGTACCAAACCGGACACATCCGCTTCCAAAATCTCGGGAGGGTGAGAGACGGGAAAATCCTTTTCCTCTTCTTCTGACCAAAGCCGGATGGCGGTTCCTTCCGATTCCCTGCCTGCACGACCTGATCTCTGTTTGGCGGAATTCAGACTGATTCTTTTTTTCTCCAAACGGGAAAGTCCCGACCTGGGATCAAAAATCATTCTTTTGCAAAATCCGGTATCCACTACCAGTTTTACACCGGGAATAGTAAGAGAAGTTTCCGCAATATTTGTGGAAAGAATCAATTTCCTTTGTCCCGGTTTTGGCGGCAAAAATATTTCCACTTGGTTTTCCAAACGCATCTCGCCGTAAAGTTTCAGTATCAATACATTCGAAATCCCTTTATTGGCAAAATTGTCGTTTAGTATTCGTTCGGCTGTATAAATCTCCGAGACACCTGAGAAAAAAACAAGCACATCTCCTTCCGATTGGGAAAGAATCTGTGGAACCAATTCACCGATCCGATCCGTTACCCTTCTTGGGGAAGATCCCGTATAACGGATAGTAACCGGAAACATTCTGCCTTTGGCTTGAATTTGATTTGCGCGAACTCCTTTGGTTCCCCAATCGGTCCCTTCCAGAGTTGCGGACATTACTAGAATTTTCAAATCAGGTCGGAAAATCTCGGTACTTCTCCTGCAAAGTGCAAAACAAAAATCGGAATCGAGATTTCTCTCGTGAAATTCGTCAAATACAACCAAACCATAATCGGAAAGTTCGGGATCTTCGACTAACATCTTGGAAAGAATCCCATCGGTAACAAGTTCCAGTTTCGTATCTTTACTGATTTTGGATTCAAATCGAATCCGGTAACCGACCGTGTTGCCGACTTCTTCCCCCAAAACCTGGCTCATTCGGATCGCCGCATTACGCGCTGCTAAACGACGAGGTTCCAAGATCAAAATCTTTTTTTCGAATTTCCCCGAACGCAAAATTTCAATCGGCAAAACTGTGGTTTTACCGGAACCGGGAGGGGCCTCAAGTAAGGTTAGATTGTTTTTTTGCAGTGAATCTAAAATGTCATCCAGATTGTCTTGGATGGGGTATCGTTCGGAGGTGTTTTGCATCTTTCTTTTGTTCTACATAAAATCAAAGACCAGCTTCTTCCGCGCACTAAATTTACTATTTTGGGGAAAGTCCGGGAAGGAGGTAGATAGATTTTCGCCCCGATCGGGTATAGTTTTATTATAGATACACGATTTTATACCTGATCGGGTATAAAATGTTTGATATATTTATTATTATACCCGATCAGGTATAATAATGGAAGAAGACCAAAATCTGGCTCAATTTGTAAAAGACCAACGCAAAAAACACAAAATGAGCCAGGAGGATTTGGCTCGTATGGCCGGTGTGGGGCTTAGGTTTGTAAGGGACTTGGAACAAGGAAAAAAAAGCATCCAGTTGGATAAACTCAACCAAGTTCTATCCGCATTTGGTCATGAAATGGTTCCCAAACGCATCAAAAGATTATGGGAGAATTCATGAGAAGGGGCAAAGTTTATTTTCAGAGCACCTTAGCCGGGTTTGTGGGAGAAGATGAAGAAGGATATTTCTTCCAATATGATTCGGAATACCTTCGACTTACAGATTCTTCCTCCGTCAGTTTTACTCTTCCCAAAAGAGAAGAAATCTATCGTTCTAAAATCCTATTTCCTTTTTTTGACGGATTGATCCCGGAAGGATGGCTTCTCGAAATTACAATCAAAGAATGGAAACTTGATCCGAGAGATCGGCTTTCTCTTTTATTGAGCGTATGCCAGGATTGTATCGGAGCCGTCAGTGTTGTCGGAGAAGAATGAAAGTATGTATTGTTATTTTTGTGCGAAACCTTCCGAAAAATCATTTCATACCATTTGTGCGAAAAAACTTTTCGGTAAAGCTTCTTATCCTTCTCTTACTTTGGAATTTTCCGAGATCCAAGAATTAGCAAAACAGAATGTACTTTCGAGGGTCACTGTTCCCGGCGTACAACCGAAGATTTCTTTGGAATTGAAGCTTCAGGATAAAAATACAACCAGGCTTACGATTGTAGGATTTATGGGGGATTATATTTTAAAACCTCCTTCATTACAGTTTCAAAATCTTCCTGAAAACGAACATCTAACTATGTTGCTTGCAAAAGAATTCGGAATCGACACGGCAATTTCTTCTTTGATCCCACTTAAATCGGGAGAACTTTCCTTTTTAAGCAAACGTTTTGACCGTTATAACCGCCATAAGTTGGCACAGGAAGATTTTTGTCAATTGTCAGAACGATTAACGGAAGATAAATACAAGGGATCTTACGAAGGGATTGCAAAGTTAATTCGTAAATATACAAATGCGCCCGGGATTGAAACGGTTCGTTTTTTCGAGCTTGTGGTTTTTTCCTATCTTACCGGAAATTCGGATATGCATTTGAAAAATTTTTCCCTCCTAACAGAGGAAGACGGAAACATTCGATTGGCCCCGGCATATGATCTGCTTTCCATCGCGATCTTTCATAAAGAAGATCCTGAAGAGCTGGCACTTAGTCTGAACGGCAAAAAAAACAAAATCCAAAGAAATGATATTTTGTTTTTCGGTGAATCTTTGAAAATCCATCCTACGGCATTGGGAAAAATCCTCGAGAGAATCCGATCTATGGAAGAGAAGCTGGTGTCTCAAATTTCCAATTATCCGTTCTGTAACGAAATACTTTCGGAATATTCGGAACTGATTCGAAAACGGTATAGGATTTTATTTACCTAATATTTGTTTTGGTGGTTGCAGCCCCCGCCAAACGCAAATTCTAAGGCAATAGGATGGCTGCAAAAAACAAGATGAGCGCAATCACCGAAGCCACTGTGCGAATCGTGTGCAAACGATTCCATGGTTTTTCGAACTCCGATCTTTCGGCCTCAACTTCCTTTTCGGTTGCGCTTTCCTCATTAAACTTTGCCAGTTTATTGTTTAAGGGAACATTGCCTGCGATGGTCAAACCGAACGGGCCGACAATATAGAATACGGAAGCCCCAGCCAGCAGATAAAACCGCAAAACAAAATCAGGATGATCCGGAGGATTTCCATATAGAAATGTCAAGAGAGGGAGAAGAATCACCGGCCCAAGAAATGTCAGTAGAAAAAGAGGATTTTGAATGACATCGTTGATTTCCTGCATGGCCCGTACGTACTCGGAATTTTTCAGACGATGTAGCGCCCAATTTACGGATACGGAATAACCGAAAAATAATCCAGTCAGAAGTGCGATAAGCGTACCGGTGATGAGGAACAGTATGGTTTCCAATGTCATTTATCTTACCTCGGTTCTTCCGGATTTGTGAATCTTATTTCGAGTAGATTATTACGTGAAGCAATATGGAACTTCCCATAATCGATCTTATGTCTCATGAGGTTTTGGATCGATTGTATGGAAAGGCACAAACAAACTTAACACTTCTATCTCAAGACATGCTTTACAAAAATTGACGCAGGTTCGTCGTTTATTTTTTTTCCAAATCAACAACGTAATAATACTCTTTGTCCCAAATCATGTACAAAACTCTTGCTGGAATTCCGTATGCTTCTCTTACATAATCTCCTTGAGAAGCATGAATTTCCCAACCTTTCAATTTTGATTCCGTTTCACTTCTCAAGGAATGCGTAGGCGCCGGCTGATTCTCAGCAACGAATTTTCCTATCTCTCCGCCTAATGTTCGGAAGGCGTCTCTCGGAGTGATTACATACGCGATATAGCGGGGACCAAAATAAGTTCCTTTGTTTTGGGACTTGAATCCTTTCGCAACTTCACTTGCAGCAAGGCCCATTCTTCTATGATCCTTATGACCTGTAGCACCACTTTCCGGCCAGAATGTAAGCAGAATCTCCGGGTGATAAGTTTCGATTGTTTGCCTTATTTTTTCTTTTAGCTCTTCGATAGGAACTTCGGGAATCCCTCCGTCGGGATAGTCCCAAACTTCCTGCTCATCGATTCCCATCGCATAACCGTTTTTAAGTGCTTCTGCCTTTCGGATAAAGCCCAAATCCTTTTGCCTTGCAACCACGGGAACCTGATGACCAGCCTCTCCCTTGGTAGCGGTGACAAGTGCGGTAAATGCGTTTGGGTCCGATTTTTTGGCTCTTACGAATACGCTGTTCACCAACTGTTCATCGTCCGGGTGGGCAAAAACTCCTAAGATACGTTTCGATTTTAAGGATTCATTTAAGGATGTTACTTCTGCGGCACTCGGTTCTTGGAACAAAGATCGAACGAAAAAATACGCAGTTGCAAGAACAAGCGATATCAAAACCAGTAAGGAAGAAAGAATGATTTTTAAGACTTTCATAATATTGAAATTTACTAAGATATTAGATAAAATTCAAGACAGGGCGCAAGTTTTTTATGAAGTTCTCTAAGATACTTTAGGCAAATAAAGTATCTTAGAGCTTAAGAATGAGGATTTATTTTTTGTCAGTCGGTTCTTTACCGAGGATTGCCAAACGTTTGTGGATCACTTCATTAAGGACATCCACAAGCTCCTGAAATTCATCGTTTTTTCTAATTCGGATCTTTTCTATAGGATCGCCGGAAGCAATCTTCTGGAGAGATCGTTTGATGCTATAGATTGGTCCTGCCATTTTGTGGGATTTGAAAACGGAAAAAATAGTAATCAATGCCAGATATAAAACAGATAGGGTCACGACCGCGTCAAATTGAATTGTATACATATTCAATTGATGGTCGTAATTGGGCAGGTAAATTTCCCTCGGAACGTATTTGAACTTTTCCGCTCCGTCAGCTGCATCTTCGTTTTCGACTTTCCAATACACAATTTGCGAATCTTGTCTCAATCGGAAGACCGCACCACCGTCAAACTTGGATTTGTTGAGCCAATAAAGAAACCCTAAAGTGACTGTAACTCCGGAGATAAACAACAAAGAGTAATGGAGCAGAAACTTAAATTGAAATTCTTTATCAATAATATAACGGAATCTGAAAGCTTTTTTGTTGTCGTTGGACATGAATTGATGGGACTCCCCAGTATGCAAAATCTTTACAAATCAGAATGCCATAGAAACGGAAATTGTCAAAAAACTATTCAGTTTTATCTAATTTTTTCCGTTTCAACGATCTTCACGATGGGGATTTCGATTTTTCCGTCCGCTCCTTCAAATTGGAGATGGGTATCCGATTGGCCTAAAATGACACCATGGAGTTCGGTACCATCCTCTAGTCTGATCAATTCCAATCGGGAATACTCTACATATAGTTTGTTTTCACGGGCAAGATCTACTTGGGTGTGTAAGGCTTTGAGTTCTTTTTCTTCTTTTGGTCCTAGGGAAATCACTGGTTCCGCCTTGTCGGAAGAAACCGAAACCTGTTTTGAGGATTCCAGATAAATACTTTTTTCCTCGGAGTCTTGTCTGTTGTTTTTAATTTCAACGGAGCCCTCTCGAACGGAAACAGTTTGTTTTCCGCCTTCATCCACAGAAACACTGAATGTTGTTCCTCGGACAATGGTGGAATAAGAACCCGATACGATTTGAAAGACCGAATCTTTTTTCAGCTTTCCGACTGTAGCAAGAACCTTTCCTTTTTCAATCCCTATGGTTTGGATGGCGGAAAAATCCGACTTTTTAAGATCTGTTAATTGAACAAGAGAAGCGGAAGCAACTCGGATCCAGGTTTTATTTTCAAAATCAAGATCGACAGAACCGTTGTCCGCAGTCAAAATTCTGTCTCCAGGCCGGATTTTATCCCCTTTCTTCAGTGCAATCTGTACGGTTTCACCGGGATGCAAAAGAAAATTGTTTCCTTTGGAAGTTTGAATTTCGCCTAATAATTCTGAAAAAAAGACAGGGGGAGCGGCAGCGGATCCTTTCGCTATTTCAGATGGAATGTCAGCGCCCGAAGAAGATTTTTTTAAAAAGAATACAAAAGATAAAGAAGCGGCAGCGGCAAGTAAGGTTGTTCCACCTACTCCCAATGCCCACTTGAATTTGCCAGGAAATGCGATCACCTGAGCTGTCTTAGGTGGAGTATACAAATCCGGAAATTTAGACTCTTTTTTGGAAAGCTCTTCCCAAGAAAGAAACTCCCGATTCAGAGTTGATCCCGAGAGGTTGGCCAACCGGGTTTCCAGCTGCTTTAATTTGTTTGGGTCTAGATCTTTCTTCATGGTTTAATCCGGTACCAAATTTTCTCTTAATGCAATGGCAGTTACTTTCTCTGTAGCGCGTATAACCAAACGGGAAGCAGTGGAAACGGAAACATTCAAAATCTCTGCGATTTGAGTGAGTTGAAAACCTTCCACATTCTTTAATAAAATAGCACTTCTTTCGTCTTCTTTCAGTTCCCCGAGAAAACTGTACAATCTGTCCTCCAAGTCTTGGTACACCGCCTGTTTTTCCAAACGGGGGTTGTGACTGTGGAGATCGATATCTTCCGAATAAATTTCTTTCGTAGTGGAAAACTTTTTGGCAAAATTAATGGAAAGATTGCGGGCTATGGTGTACAAAACCATAAGGGATTTCTCTTCCGTGAGACCAGCATCACTATAATGTTTATGAAAGCTCAAGAAACTGTCTTGCATCAAATCCATTGCCGTATCCGCATTTTGAGTATATTTGTAGAGAAAATCATAAATCCTTTTATGATTTTTTTCGTAAATTTGACTCATCGAGATTTGATTCTCTGACACAAGAGATAATGTGTTCTGAGAATCCATGCCCTGACAAGTAAAATCTAATCTTTCTCTCTGTTTATGATGACAAATAACGAAAGGGATTTTCTCAGAAAAACTTAATTTTCTTTCTGCAGTGCATGAAATGCCGCATTTTTGTACGCGCCAATCATAGTGGGGTAATTGAAAATATGTTCGGTAAAATACTCAATAGGTGCTTTCAAGCTTACGATGCATTGGCCGAGAGCAATCAATTCGGTTGCTTTGTCCGAAATAATATGAACTCCCAAAACCATTCTGGTCGATCTGTCATATAAAATTTTCACCATTCCATCCTGATCTCCGCTGATCTGAGCACGGGTAATCGTATCGAAACGAGCGATCCCCACACCGTAATCCACGCCTCTTTCCTTTAGTGCTTCTTCCGTGGGACCTATGGTTGCAATTTCGGGCAGAGTATAAATTCCGATCGGGAAGTCTTCCGCACTCACCGGATGGGGAGCTCCACCAAATATATGTTTTGCGACATACTGTCCTTGGTACATGGATACGGATGCAAGACTGGGAAAACCGATGACATCCCCGCAGGCATAAACATTGGAAACCTTGGTTTGGTAATTTTCATTCACGACAATTTGTTTTCTATCGTTCACTTCTATTCCTAAGGCTTCCAATCCCAGGTTCTCCACATTGCCCACTCTTCCCCGTGAAATCAGCACCTGGTTGACTTGGATCACATCTCCCTTGTCAGTTGTGAGCTCGATTCCTTTGCCATCGCCCAGTTTGTTGTAATTTGTAATGGAACGTCCTGTATAAATTTCTATACCCGCTTTTTTCATGTATTGGGACATCGACTCCGAAATCTCCCGATCCAAAAATCCTAGAATCCTGTCTTGCGAATCAAATAGATGGACTTTGATTCCTATATGCGAAAAGATTGTGGCGTATTCCGATCCGATGATGCCCGCTCCGACGACGGCGATGGAGGAAGGCATATTTGCAATGGAAAACAATCCGTCACTATCATAGACTAGTCCGTCTTCGAAAGGTATGTTTTCATTTGTGGGACGTCTGGGAGAGCTACCTGTTGCTATCAGAATATAATCTGTCTCAAAAACTTTTTTTCTCCCGGTAGCATCTGTTACTTCCACATGATTCGGATCCAGGATTTGCCCCCAGCCTGTAAGAGTGGTAACCCGGTTTTGGATCATTTGTTCCCGGGTTACATCTTCTTCTTTTTCAATGACTGTGGATGCCCTATGCATTAACTCCTGTAAACTGAGCTGGTTCACCTGGGGAGTGCGTAATCCATGCACGGTAGATAAATGCAAATTGCGGTAAAACCTGCTGGTTTCCTGCAAAGATTTGGAAGGAATCGTGCCCCAATGTACACAACCTCCTCCCAGATAAGGATCTTTTTCGATGAGGGCTGCTTTTTTCCCCATTTTAGTTGCTTGGATGGCAGCTTTCTGAGCTGCCGGGCCGCCGCCGAGGGCAATGATATCAAACCGATTAATGGACATAGGTGAATTCTTGATGTACTTCCGTTATCGGATAGAGAGATGTCACGACAAGCAATTCAGCAAATTTGTTTTACCTTTTCTCCAGGGTAAGGTTCATTTTTTTAAAATCGACTCTTGACATTCCCATTATGGGAAACTTTAGAATGGAAAAAAGAAAGAAACTGGATTTCGGTTTTGCAGGATTGTCTATGAAACATCTTAAATCAAAAGGAGAAAACGATGAAAGAACTATATCAAATCGAAAGAATTAATTATAACTACTGTTTGGTGGCTGTCGAAAAAACATTCGCAGGCAAAGGAATCCTTGCAAGCCCCAATCTGGATAATAACACAGTTACGGTGGATTCTCCTTTAAGTGAGAAGGATTGGAAACAAATCCACTTTCTTCTTTCGGAAGAAGGTTATGAATTGAGGGAAAAAATCTAAATCGACGCACCGCAACTGAATTGATCAATTTGCATAAATCATTTTACATGCATTCGTTAAGGTAGATTTTTTGTTCAATAAATTGAAATAATCATTGAAATCAGAATGAGGATTTTGAACAATTGGTATAATTACTTACAGGAGACCATCCCATGACACTCAGACTTGGCGACGAAGCACCTAATTTTCAAGCCGAAACCTCAGAAGGTTCTATCGACTTCCACCAATACCTTGGCACTAGCTGGGGAATCCTTTTCTCTCACCCTAAAGATTATACACCAGTATGTACAACCGAACTCGGTTACGTTGCAAAAATCAAACCTGAGTTTGAAAAACGCAATGTGAAAGTTTTAGCTCTTTCCGTTGACCCGGTAGATTCTCACAAAGGTTGGATTTCCGATATCAACGAAACTCAAAAAACGACTGTAAACTACCCTATCATCGCGGATTCGGACAAAAAAGTTTCCAATCTTTATGATATGATCCACCCGAATGCGAGCGAAACCACGACTGTTCGTTCCGTATTTGTAATCGGTCCTGACAAAAAAGTAAAATTGACTTTGACTTACCCTGCTTCCACAGGAAGAAATTTTGACGAGCTTTTGCGTGTGATCGATTCTCTTCAATTAACGTCCGTTTATAGCGTAGCGACGCCTGCAAACTGGAAAGACGGGGAAGATACGATTATCGTTCCTTCCGTATCCGATGAAGATGCCAAGAAAAAATTTCCAAAAGGTTTCAGAACAGTGAAACCTTACTTGCGTTACACTCCGCAACCAAACAAATAAACCACTCATAGAAAAGAAAGGCGTGTCGAATCTTTGAACCGCCTTTCTTTTTCTTTACACAAATCCTTTTCGTAAAATTTTTATCATTATGAAGATTAAGCTCAAACGGGTAGGCACTCCTTATGTTTTGGAAACGGAAAACGAGACGGGAAATAAAATTACAATTGATGCGTCCCCCGAAATCGGCGGCTCCAATTCCGGACCAAGACCGATGGAATTACTCATTATGGGCCTTGCAGGTTGCAGTAGTATCGATGTGATTATGATTTTGCAAAAACACAAAATAGAAATTGCGGACTACTTTGTCGAAGTGGATGCGGAAAGAGAAAAAGTGGATCAAGCGAATTTATTTAAAAACATTCATATGAAGTTCAAAGTGAAAGGTGTTTTTGAAACGGAACAAGTCAAACGAGCCATCGACTTGAGTTTGGAAAAATACTGTTCCGTGGCAAAAACCTTGGAAAAAACCGCTAACATTACCTACGAATTCGAAATCGTTTAACAAGCATTATTTTTGTTCGTTCAGTTTCCAACTATAATCATTGTATTCAATCAGGGCATCTGCTCGGATTTTGTCTTTGAACCCATCTTGTAAAAATTCGATCAGAGTTGATTTTTTGGTAAAATCGTCTTGAAACCAATTGAATATCTGACTGAGTTTCAGAAGATTTTTAGTTTTATCATAAGAATTCTTAGAGGGGTTTTGCAAAAAACCGACCTTTGCTTCCTGCAATTGGGTTTCTAAACTTTTTTCTATAAAAGCTTCCGAACGTAAACTCGGGCAACCGATAGAAGCACACACGATTGCAAAATGTATCCTCGGCTCCTTAAAATCCTTTCTCAATTTTTCATGTTCAATCCAATCCAGAGTTCTTGTTTTGCCCAATAATTGAAAAAATTCCTTTTTCCAAGGAGTTCCTCTTGCCAGGTTTAAAGATGAAAAGGGAGATCCTATATCCGTTATGCTTTTAAGAGGGTAATGATCCAAAATCAAACGGACTGTAAACGCGTTGTATGCATTGATAAGAAAAGCGAGTTTCCCCGGAGCATTGAACTTGGAATAGTCCGCTTCGGAAACCTTCGAAAGGGTATCCAGATAACCGTTTAACGTTTGTGAATCTTGCTGAAACCCTTTGTAATTTACAAGGCCGCCCGAAACATGTTTTTTTAGAAGAGCGTCCCAGGTCTTATGAGTTTGGTCAAAGTCCTCGGCAACTAACATAGGAGATATAAAGAAAAATCCGATGATGCAAACCTGTCTAAGGGTCATATTGTAAACCGCCTCTCAAATTCTCCTTTTAAGAATTTCTTAAGCAAGCTTTTTCTTGTCCCAAATCCGCTCATTTGTTTTCAGTTTTTCCTTACTTGCAGTTTAACCGGGAAAAGGCAATACCTGAAACAAATATCTTCCGACTTCCGGCTAAGATATACTATTCAGATAACGGCTCATTCCCTGGATGGCCACTTGCGGTATTTCATGTCCTCCAGGAAAGCCGATAAACTCGCCTAACAAGCCTGCATCTCTTAGCAGTTTTTCCAATCTTTTGGCGTTTTTAAAGCCCAATACCGGATCGGACTCTCCATGAGTTTGAAAAAAACGAAGGTTCGCCTTTTTCGAAGCAAGATTCTGCCAAATGTCTTCCTTAATCAGAGTCCCGGAGAGAAGCATCAAACCGTGCGGAGTGGATTCGTTCACCAAACTGATATCAGTTGCAAGCATAGCCCCTTGAGAAAAGCCTCCTAAAATCAACTGTTTCCAGGGAACACCGGAAGCCTGGATCATAAGGAGTGCCGCTTGTCTTGCCACGTCCAATCCTTCCGGGTTGCGATGGGTAAAATAATATGCATCCCTATTTTGCATGGCTTCCTGCAAAGCCTGCATATCAATGGGAAACCATGCTCTGCCTTCATAACCGGGCATGATGGGGATCTTTAAATGACCTTGTGGGAAAATCCAATTGAACTTCTGATCCGTTGCGAGGACCTCATGAATCGGATAAAGATCGAATGCACTTGCCCCATATCCGTGAAACAGAACAATTGTAGGAGCGTCCGGATCACCTGACACCCGTAAAACTTGCAAAGGGCCTAAAGTCTCTAATTGATCTTCCGCATCATCTAACATAGAATCATTCCTGAAATAATTTTAATTGCCCGTCGTCATTTTCCGAATCGTTGTTTCCGTTCAAATTGGAAATTGAAATTCCAATCAAACGAACCTTTTTCGGTTGTTCGGAAGTTTCTTTCCATAAACTAGCAAGTAATGACGAAGATTGTTCCAATAGGTCGGAAGCCAAGAATAAAACTCTCTCCGATGTAATGCTTCTCGAAACACCGGTGAAATCCGCATATTTGATTTTTAAAGTCAGAGTTTTTCCTTTTCTATCTTTCTTTTCCAAACGTCTTGCGGTTTCTTTCGAAATTCCATCCAGAACAGTATATAAAAAATTGAAATCATCCGTGTCTTTTTCAAAAGTTGTTTCGACTCCTATTGATTTCGGATCACGGTAAGGAACAACCTGTCTATCATCCAAACCTCTTGCCATATAAAAATAACTTCTTCCCATTTTACCGAAATGGGCAATAAGTTCTTCTTCTTTGAGTGTTAGCAAATCTTTTCCGAATTGCAAACCCATGCTTTGCATTTTTTCAAAAGTTTTTTTACCTATTCCATGAAATTTAGAAAGACTCAAATTTGCTAAAAATGTTTCGGCATCTTCGGGTAAAATAACAGCCAAACCGTTAGGTTTGTTTTTTTCCGACGCCATCTTTGCAAGAAATTTATTGGAGGAAACTCCCGCAGAACATGTAAGTTCTGTTTTGCGGAAAACCTTTTCCCGAATTTCTTTTGCCACCGTTGTGGCATGAGGGATGTTTTTTTTATTTTCAGTTACATCCAAATAGGCTTCATCCAAAGACAACGGTTCGATAATATCCGTATATTCGGAAAAAATTTCCCGAATTTCATAAGATACTTTTCTATAAGCATCAAAACGGGGAGGAGTGAAAATCGCATCGGGACAAAGTTTGAATGCCTGATAACAAGGCATAGCTGATCTGATTCCGAACTTTCTGGCTTCATAGCTTGCAGCACAAACTACAGCCCTCGAATTGGGTGATCCTCCCACAACTACGGGAAGCCCTTTCCATTCCTTTTTGTCTCTTTGCTCTACGGAAGCGTAAAATGCATCCATATCAATATGGATAATTTTTTTCACTTTTCCAGGTTATCTTACTCTCTTGATTATTCACTCAAAAAAATCTTGCCAAAATATTTTTAATGACTGAAGATTCAGAAAAGTGAAACAAACGAGTTCCAAGATTCTGGTTGTGGATGATAACGAAACCAACGTTGAAATCATCACTCATATACTTCTGAAACAAAATTACGAAGTGGCAGTGGCGTATGACGGAGAGTATGCGATGGAGCTCGCAAATGCCTTGGAGCTGGATCTCATTCTTTTGGATATATTATTGCCCGGCATCAGCGGCTTGGATGTTGCCAAAAAACTGCAATCGGAGGAAAAAACCAAAAACTTACCCATCCTTTTTTTATCCGCATTGAATGAGACGAAGGATATAGTTTTAGGACTTGAAACGGGCGCAGTCGACTATATTACCAAACCTTTTCAAGAGGCGGAGATTCTGGCGAGGATCCGAACTCATATCAAAATCAAACAATTGGAAAAGGAAAGAATCAATCTTTTGCATTCGATCCATAAGGATTTGGAACTCGCCCGGTCCAACCAACAAAACCTTGTTAGCTTTCATTTCCCTCCCTCCGAAGATTATAAAATTTATTCATCCTACAAGCCGATGGATCTGGTAGGCGGCGACTTGATTACTTATGATCTGCTTCCTTCCGAAGATTTGGACATTCTTTTCGGCGACGTAACCGGTCACGGAATTGCCGCGGCAATGGTTTCTCTTATGGCAATCATCACATTCAAGACGATGAACAAAGCATTTCTTTCACCTAGCGAATGTTTGCATTGGATACACAATACACTTAGCCCAATGATCAACACCCATTTTATCAGCGGTATTTATCTGAGATATAATGCACAAAATAAACTTTTATCCTACTCGATGGCGGGACACCATGCGATGATACTGATCCGAGGGAATGAACTGATCAAACTCGGAACCAAAGGTTTTTGTCTGATGATGTTTCCTCAACTGATGACCGAAAATAATGAAATATTTTTGCAGGAAAAAGACAGATTGTTTTTATTTTCGGACGGAATGTTCGAGGTTCCGAACAAAGAAGAGGAGTATTTGGGAGAGTTCGCATTTTATGAGATGGTCCAAAATTCTTTGGAATTGGAAGGACCTTCGTTTCTCGATTCGTTACAAGACCAGGTTTTGGAATATTCGAACGGATCAATTGCAGATGATATGACAATGCTTGTGATTGAACTGGAATGAATTTTTTGCCTTTTGCTTATATATCGTTTTTTTTCTTTTTAGTAAGTATCTATTACTTTGTTAAATTCAGAAAGGAAAAAAAACTAAGAATCCTTTTGTTTGAAAAAAACATCGACAAATCCACAGAAATAGAACGGGTGTTAATCGAAAAAGAAAAACAATATCAGGATATTTACGAGACGGCCAACTCGATCATCATCCGTTGGAATCCCAACTTCATCGTCCATTCCATAAACCCCTATGCGGAAGAATTTTTCGGGATCAAAAGATATCTGATAGAAGGCAAAGATCTGGTCATCGATCTGTTCAATATCCAACCTGAAAATGTCAACGTGATGAAATCCCAATTATGGAATATCTTCCATCTTCCGGAACAGTTCATCCGGCAGGAATACGATGTTTTCCTTCCCAACGAAGACAGAAGAACCATCAGTTGGTCCAACCGGATCTTAAAAGACGCTTACGGATATCCCTTTCAGGTTTTATCGATAGGAAACGATATCACAAATAGAAAACTGGCAGAGGAAAACCTGCTTAAATCCTACGAAAGAATATTAGATCTTTATAATAATGCTCCATGCGGATATCACTCCCAGGATTCGGAAGGAATGATCGTATCCATCAATGATACCGAGTTGGCCTGGCTCGGTTATTCCAGAGAAGAAATGATCGGCAAGATGAAATTCGAATCAATTCTTACGGACAAAAGCAAATCCCGCTACTATGCCATCTACGAAGATTTCAAAAGAGATGGTTCCGTTCAGGATGTGGAATACGAATATATCCGCAAAGACGGCTCCATTTTTATCGTTAGTTTGAATTCAACGGCTTCTTATGATAAAGATCGAAATTTCACAATCAGTCGGGCGACTATTTTTGACATAACGGAAAGGAAAAGAGCAGAACAAAAGTTAAACGAATACTCCCAAATGATCGAACACCAAAACCTGGAGTTACAAAAAGCGGTGGAAGAAGCGAATTTGGCAACCAAATCAAAATCCATTTTCTTTTCCAAAATCACTCATGAATTGAGAACTCCTCTTCACGCGGTGATCGGCTTTTCCCAAATTTTGGAAAAGGATCCCAATCTACCGACCCATCTGAAAGGTTATGTGCACTCTTTATATGAAAACGGAGTCCATCTTTTGGGCATGATCAATGATATACTTGATCTCTCCAAAATCGAAGCGGGAAAAATGACCGAATCCAAAGAAACATTTTCTTTAGTCCAACTTTGGGACAATTTATTTTCCATGTTCGCCTATCGTTTTCTGGAAAAGGGACTCAGTTTTTATCTGGAAGATCCCAAAACGATTCTGGGAAAATACTACGACGGTGATATTCGGAAAATTCGCCAAATTCTTGTTAACTTTCTCGGGAACTCCCTTAAATTTACCGAAGCGGGCGAGATCAAACTCAATATTTCCATTCAGGAAGGGAAAGATTCCCAAACTTCCGACTTAGTGCTTTTTTCGGTAACAGATACCGGGATAGGAATTCCCGAAAATCAATTAGACATAATCTTCGAAGCATTTCAACAAACGGAACAAGGCTCATCTTATAAGGAAGGAACGGG
This sequence comes from Leptospira ilyithenensis, assembly GCF_004771005.1. Taxonomy (GTDB): domain Bacteria; phylum Spirochaetota; class Leptospiria; order Leptospirales; family Leptospiraceae; genus Leptospira_A; species Leptospira_A ilyithenensis. The sequence continues at coordinate 214,160 of NZ_RQHV01000002.1, read as the reverse complement.
ACTCGGGCTTGCCATTTCACATCAGTTAGTTGAATTTTTGGGAGGGACGATCGGAGTGAGGAGCGAACAAAATAAAGGATCTATTTTCTCTTTTAAAATTCCTTTGAGAAGAATCAGAATCAATGAAGATTCCGAATTGCCTTCCAAAATGATCGGCCCCACAAACTCCAACGATCTAAAACCGATCAAACAAGAAGAACCTAACGAAAACAAGATGATCCTAGATTATATAAAAAGTCTTCCTGAAGACAGGCAAAAGGAAATTTTGCATCTGATCCGTATTCAGGACTATGCCAAATTGATTCTGATACTGAAAGATGATCTTTCCAATTGGAAAGGAAAAGACATTTTGATAGAAAAAGCAAAAGAAAGAAAATTCAAATTTTTAATCGATTTTATCCAATCACTTGGCTAACAGGACTATCTTTGGAGCTTGGTGGCAATTTCGATTTGATTGATATTTTTATTTTTCAGATGATTGATGATTTCAAAAAAATCACCGAATGCGGAAGACTTATCGATTTCCAGAATCACCTTTGTTTCAGAAGTGAGATTCTTGCCCGATTGAATTGCCGAAATCAATTCTTCTTTTGTTTTGGCGGCTCCGTTCCAATACCACTGTCCGCCCGGATCCAAAGAGAGTACAATCTGCGAGTCAAAGTCCCCCACTCTGCTATTCTCGGATTTAGGTAGATCCAATTCCACATAAGATTTGGTTTCGGTAAACCGAACCGATACCATCAGAAAAATCAAAAGGATAAACAAAACATCGATTAAACTGCTGATATCTATTTGTTTTCTCTTACGAATCCGTTTCAGCTTCATCTGTTTAAGAGTTTATTTTCTTTTGAAAATAAACTTCATTCGTTTTTTGTAATAAGGTTTCTAAAATCTGATGAAAAAAAAGAGAAGGGATCGCAACCCCGAGCCCGAAGATCGTAGTGACCAAAGCATCTTTGATCCCACCTGCCAATACGTCAATGGTTGCCTTGCCCGCCATCTGCATCTCCGCGAAAGAAGTATAGATCCCCATTACAGTACCTAAAAGTCCGAGCAACATGGAAATAGATGCCAAGGAAGGAAGCCAATCTAACACCCGCTCTATGGAAGAACCGATCAGATCGTATTCTTCTTCTTTGGGTAAAACCGCTCCCTTCTGTTTCAAAAATTTGGAAAGTTTGAGAATGCGCGACAGGGAATAAAGAAAAAGAGCTACGGAAGAAATCGAAAAACTGCATAAAATAAATAAAATGAAATTTGCCGTCTCAGAAAAAGACCAATTCATGGAAGAAACAACCCCTATGAACCAATACGAACTCCCCTCTCCAGAAAAGAAACCGGAATATGTAAAATCAAATTTCGATCATATCGCAAAAGCCTATGACAGATTCAATGATTGGAATAGTTTTTTTCTACATAGATCTTGGAAAAACTGGGTAGTAAAGGAAGCTCTCAAAGAATCTTCGGATCCCAAAAACGCAGTCGATCTTTGTTGCGGAACAGGAGATATCACAGAACGCCTAGCGCGAGTTAAATCAATTGAGTCGGTAACAGGTATTGATTTTTCGGAAAATATGCTTTCTTACGCAAAATCCAAGCTGATTCTCGCCGACCGTGTCAAACTGGAAGTGGGTGATGCAATGAACTTGAAGTCCTTAAAAAATGATTCCATAGACATCGTTACAATGGGTTTCGGACTACGCAACGTATCCGATCTCAAAAAATGTTTATTGGAAATCAAAAGGGTTCTGAAACCGGGAGGAGTCTTTGTGAACTTGGATGTGGGAAGAGTCAGGCCCAAATTTTTAAAATATTTTGCCGATTTTTATTTCTTTAGAATCGTTCCGATTTTCGGGTATTTGCTTTACGGAAGCAAACATGAAATGTTCGATTACCTTCCTCATTCCGCAAAATCTTATCCTGATCAGGAAAATTTAAAAAAAATTTTGGAAGAGCTCGGATTTCATTCCGTTCGATTTACTAATTTTGTATTTGGAAATGCAGTCGGCCATGTCGCAAAAAAGTAAAACCAGAACGAGAATTTAAATAAGACAATTCTGCTTCATTTATGTCAGTCTAAGTTTCGCATAAGGGAAAGAGCTAAGGAATTCATTCTTCCTGAAAAAAATTTTAGTACGTATACGTAAAAAAATGTCAAAACTGACAGATGATATATGGACATAATCGGCGATTACTGCCTCAATACTAATATATGTTATACGAAATAAAAAGAAACAGTGCAGATTCTCTTATTTTACTATTACCGTCATGAAATTTCTTTCCCATTTTTTACAATTTGTATTTTTGTCCTTTTTTTCATGATTCCCCTTGATTTTTATCCGAAAATCTACGATCTTGTAATTAAGCAATAAATTACAATTGTATTTTATGTCGCGTCCCATGCGAGGATCACTATGTTGAAAAAATTACTTATTATCACCCTCATGATTGGCTTACAAGCATCATGTTCTTCCAAGAAAAAAGGGATTCCTCTATTTTTACTTATGTTAGGTGGTGGAGGTGGAACTGCTTCCGTATCAGCCTCTTCGGAAACCGTTTCTCAAGCGGAATCAGGAGATAGCTTTACCGTAGTTCCTTTGACCGGAGACGAGTCCGGTTCCGAAAGCGGCAGCAACGGAGGAAGCGGAAGTTCGGGAGACGGAATTTTCACAACGCCTACCGGATCAACAGAGGTTCTTTCCAATATTCATTTTCAAGTGATGGACGATACTTTCCTTTGGGACAATACGATCAGCACTTATATCACTATCAAAGTCTCCAACGAAGAAGGTGTATTGTCCGGGATCAATGTAAAAGCATCGGAAGACCAATCCACTCCCGGGATCTCCCAATTCCTTTCCCAAGGACTAACGGGCAACGATGGTTTGGTGACTGTTCGAATTACTGTCCATCCTTCCGTCAGCGAAGTCATCGTTACTATCTACGGTATCAATCCCAAGACAGGAAAGGCACAAGAGATTACCGGCCGTATCCCAATCCAAGTGCCCGAGACCTACGTAGGTGGTGGTTCCGGCAACGACGGAGGTTCGAGCGGTGGATCCGGTAATGGAGACGGCGGCGGAACGGTTGTTGTCGCCCCTGAAATCGATCTTAATACTGTAAACTTCGGAGCTGTAGCAGGATGTTTGCAAAATCTGGATTCCGACTGCGACGGAGTTTTGGATGCTGATGACGAATTTCCAACAGATGCGGAACTTGGCTGGACTACCCGGACCGGGCGTCACACTCTCGCATGGGAAGATTACTATCGATCTTCTCACATTCAAAACGCAACTGCGAATCCAAACAATGATATGGACCTAAACGACCATGTAACAGTCTTCGCAACTGAAATCGATTACACTCCTACTGGTAAGGCAAAAACAATTCGAGGCATTTTCACACATGTAGGAAAAGGGGCAGGATTCAACCATGACCTAAGGCTTTCCCTGGATGTTCCTGTATCGGCAGATCTTTCGATCTCTTATGTGGGAAATAACGGGCAGGCTATTTCTTCTCCATGAACTGTTCTCTGGCACTTGCCTCTGCGGCAAACACGGGAGATTGTGTGGGAGGAACTTTGACATCCGCCCAATTGAAAAAAGGAATTCTAATCCTTCCCAATTCCCAGAATACTCTTTATAATTCCAAAAACTCCCCCGGTGTAGGAGGAGCTTTAAACTTCGTATTGGGAATGACTGCGAATTTCACGATCACTTTCTCTGAACCAGTAGATCTTGCCGCAGCTAAAAACCTTTCCGGCGGGCATTTGAATTATTTTCTAGCAGTGAGCGGAACAGGGGAAAAGATATTCCGTCCCGGCTTTGTGAAATCGTCCGAAGATAGTTCCGGATATGATCTTTATATTGATCGTGTTACAGGATTTCCTTTCGGAGTCATTGTTCCGGGAGTGTTTAATTTTCCTAGAGAAGTCACCAATATCTTGGATCCGAACAACCAAGGAAAAACAGGCTACCCTGCTTTCAAAGAATGGGCTAGTTCCAAAGGGACCAAGTCCAGGAACTGGTTCGAACAATCTATGACTTCGGCACAAGCAGCCTATGTAGTGGATATCAAATCCAATTATTTGCCTAAACCGTTTACCGCAGTTCTGATAGATTCCGTTCGGGTCTATCTTTGGGAATTGGCAATCTCGTTGATTGCAATCGGCGCAAGTGTCGGATTCTATCTCAGAAGGAAAATGATTCTTTCTATGACCACATAAACACAATCGACTTCTTCAAAATTTGCAGAGAAAAAGGGAATTTCGTAAGAGGTTCCCTTTTTCTTTGCCTTTGTAGCAAAAATCATCACAAAATTATGAAAAAGTGAAAATAAATTTGATTTTTTAGACAAATTGTCGTCATACTTAAGCAACAGGTAGGTTTTACTATTATGAAAAAGTGGATGATTATACTAACAATCCCCATACTTTTGATCGATTGTTCGAACAAAAAGAAGGGCGGACTCCTTCTCTTTCCGTTCTTGGGAGGATCCGGAGATGCATCAGCTCCCTCAACTGCAGCAACCAGCGCAGCAGCAACTGATGAAGCTTTCACTGTGGTCGCTCTAGGAGCTACAGAGACAAGCCAAGTCACAGACAGCAGCTCAACTACGACATCATCATCGACTGCGACCGATTCTTCTTCTACAAGTGATAGTAGCAGCACAACAAGTGGAAGCAGTTCTGCAAGCGATCAGACAAGCAGTTCGGAAAGTTCAAGTTCTACGAATTCTTCCAGCTCGACTTCCACTTCCACCAAAGAAGAAACCAGTATAATAACGACTCCAACTCCGGAAGTAGTCACTGCACCTGCTGTAGCGGATACTACAGTTACCAATAATACGACTACCACTGTGGTAAGCCAAACCAATGGAAGCGGTAGCTTCAATTTTGAAACCAACGTAACTGTTCCTGTAACGGTTCATTTGCAAAATGAAAACGGCCCTGTTGCAAACGCACCTGTAACCGTTTCCGAAACCCAATCCAACGGAGAAACCAATATCCTTGGACAAGGAACAACTAACAGCCAGGGAACTGCCACCATTCCGGTTTCCGTTCCGCCTACAGTTACGGAAGTACAGATCAGTGTGATCGGTGTGAATCCTACTACGGGAGAAGTACAAGAAGTAACAGGAACTGTTCCAGTTCAAGTCCCCGCTCCTACAACAAACGGTGGAACATCTTCTGGAACCGTAGTTGTTGCTCCGACGGCAAATTTAAATACAAATAATTTCCAACCTTCCAATGGATGCGTTCAAGCCATTGATGCTGATTGTGACGGGGTTGCGGACCAATTCGACGAATTTCCAAGCGATCCGAAACTTGCCTTTGTTGCCCGATCAGGTCGTTATACGATCGCATTTGAAGACTTATTCCCGAATGCGGGCGATGCGGATTTAAACGACTATACTGCTGTGTTTAGCACCGAAATGGACAAAACATCAAATAATAAAGTGAAGACGATCAGAGGAGCATTCACTCATGTAGGAAAAGGAGCAGGACACCATCATGAATTGCGTCTTTCTCTCGATGTTCCCGTGGGAGCAACGTTCCAAGTAAATTATGTGGATGGTTCCAATAAAGCTTGGACAGGATGTGCCTCTGCCAACAAATATGTATTAGGTGCAAGCGGGGATTGCACGGGAGGCAATATCTCTTCCGCAGGACTCAAGAAAGGACTTCTTATCCTTCCTAGTTCCGACAAAACACTTTTTGGAAAACAAAACTCGCCTGCTCCGAATGCAAACTTTCACGCAACGGATTTCGTTCGAGGTGTGACTTCCAATGTAACCATTACTTTCGATGAGCCGGTAGATTTGAATACAAGTAAAAATTTAGTCGGTGGTCATTTGAATTGGTTCCTTGCAATCAATCAAAAAACCAACGGTATCTATAGACAAATTTATCGTCCCGGTTACGTTTTCGGTTCCGATGGAAAAGACAAATACATTGACTCCAAAGGTTTTCCTTGGGCGATCATTGTTCCAGGTGTTTTTAACCATCCCACCGGAGGTTCCGACATCAGAAAAGCATCCAGCACAGGTTATGCTTACTTCACTACATGGACCGAATCAAACGGAACTTTACACAAAGATTGGTACACTCAAATTACCAATCCGACTTATGTAGTAAAAATCAAAGACTTTTACACTGAAAACGGATTCTCGGCTTACCTAATCAAAGCGGTTCGTAAGAACATCTTTGAAGTGTCAGCCAGTTTGATTGTAATCGGTGCAGCTCTAGGATTCTTTATGAAAAGAAGAGGATCTAAAGCCAACGCTGCCTCTTAATTAAAAGACTTTTCCTACCGAAGAAACCCTTCCCGAAAACCATCGGGGAGGGTTTTTTGTATTATGAGCTGCTCAGCGAAATTTACGGATCTACCGAAACAGGGGCAATCGGTTTCAGAAATTCTCTTTGGAAATCCCGCTTTCTGATTTTCCCGTGGGTAAAAAACTAAACTCAATCCGATTCTGTCGGATAATATTCTTTTTTTAATTCTTTTAGTTTTTCCAACATGATTTCTTTTGAGTCCTTCTTCAGTGAGGAATTTTCTATAAACCATTTTGCGTTTTTGATATAAAGAAATGTCCAGGGAAAAGTAGTAGCTGATAAGAACGACTGTTCTGCGGCTTCCTTATTTTTTTGAGAATTATAAAGTTTATAAGCCTGCTTATTGTATTCTTCCGCTTTGTTGCGAAGTTCTTTCACATAATCTTCTCCCTTTTCATTCTTCAATCGGTACAATTTGCGAATGCTTTCGTCGGAAAGCAAAAAAGGAAAAGATGCAGAACGACCGAAAACGGTTTTCCATCCTGACCCTCCTTTTTTCTCGGAAGCTTGATTCACTTTTTCCAAAATGGTATTCCGGAAGAACCACTCTGCCCAATCGCTCTCTCCCGATTTGGGTAAGCCTGTAAATGCTTCGATTCTGGCTTGCTGTGCGCTGCCATGTGAAGTGGATTCAATTCCGGTCATCATCTCCACAGTATGTAAGTATTCATGAAAAATTTGCGGGTAATTGGAAACAGTCGCCCAACCTGCCGGCAATGAAATCGTTCCTCTGATCTCACCGTTTAACACTCCCGGGATAATGGGAAAAAAATTAGAACCACCGGTCGCTCTTCCTCCTACTTGAGGAAAAACAACCAAAAGCGTATCGAATTTCCGATTGATCTCTCCCAATTGAACGGCAAAGTCTTCTGTCCAAGGTTGCAAACTGGTCAAAGAAACCATCTTGGTTTCAAGCTTTGTAACTTTTGTATTGAAAATTAAATTTTCAAACTCCAGGGAAAATCGCCCGTTCGTAAAGGTTTCCAAGTAACGGGCAACCAAGCCCATGGAAAGATTCAAATGCCCGATCGTACAAGGATCGAGTTTGCTTTGAAATCTTTTTCCACCTTGCTCTGCATCCGTTTCACTGAGATAGATGAATGCGACCTTCTGTTTGTATTCGGCATCCGTCTTACCTAGAGAAGATCTTTTTTCCAAATATCGGATCATATCGTCCGTTGCTCCCCAACCGGGCCTCTTTTGCCAGTCTTTGGGATCATCCTTGCCACCTAGTATTTGTTTTGCGGTCTTGAATTTATCCAGAGAAGATTCGAATCTTTGTTCCGAAAACTCTTTCACAGCCGACCAATATCTGGCAGAGGCTCTGCAATCTTTTTTGGGATTGTCAGCATATTGAATATCGCAGAATTCTTCCGCCTCTTTAAAGGCTAAAGTGCGTATGAGTTCGGAAAAAGTTTTTTCTTTGAGACTCGCAGTACAACTCTCTTTATAAGACTCTAAATCTTCCGCGCCCAAGGAAAAAGAACTGAAACAAACAAAGATAGAAAAAACGAAAAAAAAATAATTACGATCATTACAAGGCATTCGGGTATTATAATTCAACCCGAATCATTTTGCAATTCTATTAGAAATAAAATATTTACTTAACGCGAGTGTCGACTGATTACAAAAAACCGAATTGATTCTTGTAATCAAAATAATCCCTAGAAATAAAAAGTTCCGTATTTGTTTTTGACTTTAATCTTACAAACTCGGCTCCGGGAGGGAAACTTCCCCTCGAGATATAACTACGGTTTGATTGGGGAGAGACTGGAGTTTTCAAGAGCAACCTTCTTTCCGAATTGAGCCAGATCATTTCCATTTGCAGGTTTTCTTCCTTTGCACGGACTTGAAATACTCCACTCCTCCGACTAGTTTCCTTAGTGAGTTTCCACTCCCAAGTTTTGCCGTGAAATTCATCTTCCCGTTCATTGCCGCTTGCAAATTTGGTAGCTTGGGTTTGAAAGAATCCCAACTCATCCTTTCGGAAATCGGCTCCTATCCCCGATTTGATAAAGTCTCCCGAAAAAAATATCAGATAATGCAAAGGCAAACCCAAACATAGAATGAGGACCATATAACGGAACCAATTCGAATTTCGCGTCATTTGATTTCCGACTGCGACTGAACCAAGCGGATAAAAAAGCAAAAACACGGCTATAAATGCACCGTCGCAATGCTGCACTTGCATCCCGAATAAAAACGGTAAAAATAATAATGCCATATTGAGATAATTATTTCTTTCCCAAACAAACAAACCGACAAGTCCCAAAAGAATGATGGTCCCGAAAATTCCCAAATCATGAAGGCATGCCAGGAAAAAATTGGGAGGAAGATCGATCAGTCCACCGTTCAATTTTGTACGAGGAAGTTTCGGGTCTTTTAAAACAACCGGAAGAGAAGCAAGTCCGTTGCCGAACCATAATTTCTTTTGAAAGCCCTGCCAGGAAATACGATACAATTCGGAACGATTTTCATCTAACGCATAGAATGCGCTAAAATTTTTGGATCGTAAAAATTCCGATTGGAAACTCATGTATCTGACGCCAAGACTCGCAATCGGTTCGGGAGATTTCAGTTTGGAAAATCCCCAAAGAACTGCCACGGCAAGTAACGGTAACAAACATAGAACCGAAACCCTGGTGATCCAAAGGCTGAGTTTGGAATGCAAATAACGGGAAGTGACTACAAATACAAAGGATATAAAAAGAAATCCGAGCCAGATCACCCAAAATGCCTTTGCCTGTTTCATTCCTAAAATGCTTACCGCAAAAACCAATATAACAATGATCAGGCGCCAGATATTTTCTTTGGTTTGTTTGTACTTTTGATAGGAAAATACCAGGAAAAAAGAAGCAATTCCCGGGATTAACCAGGAAGAAGAACCGGAATCGACAAATAACCCCGGAAGTCTCCCTGCTACGATGGAAAAATTCGACCCTTGGGATAAAAAACCCGGAGAGTAAATCTGTTGAATGGATAAAATAATCAGTTGAATGAAAAAGCCGATGAAAATTCCAAATATCAGATGTTTGGTGGTCGTATCCCTGGAATTACTTATGGAAAATCTTTCTTCGGCGAAAAAATAAAGTAAAGGAAAGCCTACACCGACTAAAATCAAAACGGGAAACGACAGATATTCGCGGGAGCTGAAGTTCGGATAATAAAAAAATTCAAGAGTACCAAGTCCTTCCAAAAATGAAAACCCGAACCCTGCAAAATAAGAACATAAAAGCAGAACAATCAGCCAATATAAAAAATAAAAAGGAGTTTGTAAAAAAATAGAACCTTGTCTAAGAGCCAAAGGATTTCTTAAAAACCATCCGGTAACGAGGTGATCCGATTGTTTTGGCAAAGCCACTTCCGCCCTTCCGAATAAAACAAGCAAAACTTCTCTAAACCAAATTCCTAAAATGGATCCGAGAAACAAACCTACAGCATCTGTTAGGTGGAAAGGCAGGTTCGGTTCTACAAACCAGGTCAAACGGGAGATCAAAATGGCTGCGGCAGCGGTAATGATCCTTCCTGATTTTCTGCTGTACATTTGCGCGGAAAAACTAATCGCAAATTGCAAGATAAAAGCGGGGAAATACCAATTTTTAGGAACCGGAAAGGTAAATCGATATAAACCAAACAATAAACAGGAGAATGAAAAAAAGAAAATTAGATTTTCGAAGGGGAGTTTTTTCAGCCGATTTAGAAACTGCACAGTTCCTTAAGGGAATAAAATCCCTGCGAAGGAAAGCAAATGAAATTTAAAAAGGATTGAAGTGTTGAGGAAAAGTGGATTCTTAATCTAAAGAATCCATATCCATAGAAGAAGTAGGATAGGAAGAAAGAGTGTCCATACGTCCGTATCCACCAGCTCTAGATCTGCTTTTTGCCATCTGTTCTGCGTATTCAATGGTGAAACGTGTCCATGGAATCGCTTTCAAACGAGCAACAGGAATCTTTTTCTTAGTACCTTCACAGATACCGTAGGTGCCGTTCTCAATCTTTTCCAGAGCGAGTTCGATCTCTTTCAGAGTATCAATCTCATTCTCCGTTAAAACCGAACTAAGAGCCTCAGAATTCAATTCAGAAGCTATATCCGCAATGTCGCCCATTTCCTTCAAACCGGAAGGAGAACTGGTGTCTTCCCACTGATTGAGTTTGATGAGAAGGGAATCTTTTTTCTCTTGAAGAAGTTCACGTACTTCTTCAATGAACTTTTTATCGACTCCCTTTTCTACTGACTTTGAAGCGGCTTGTTTTGGCATTCTATATGTTTAGACTTTAGATTCTTTATGATCAGTATGTTTTCTGCAAAATTTGCAGTATTTTTTAGTGAGTAATTTCTCAGTCTTGGTCTTCTTATTTTTTGTTTGGAAATAATTAGAACGACCTGGAATCTCACACGGAACACAAGTGAGTTTTATGATTTCTCTCATAGTTTATGCCATTACGTAACGCGCGGGATTTCAGTCAAGGAGCATAATCGGATTTTATTCTAGTTTTTTCTTCTCCAATATCCGGCAAGAAAACTTCCGATGAGAGAGTGCATCAGGCTGGAAACCGCACTGGGAATTGCCGTGCTAGGGTCTGCGAAATGAGATTTGGCAAGTACTGCACCAAGTCCTGAATTTTGCATTCCCACTTCGATGGAAATGGTTCTCCGGAGGACTGAATCACGGTAAAACACTCTGGTCAAAAAATATCCAAGCCCGAAACCTCCCGCGTGCAAAAGAAAAACGGAAGCAAAAATCCTAAAATCCGAGGCCAAAATCAGTTTTCTTCCTGCACCTAATATGGATGATACGATCATTGCTACAAGGATTACGGATAATACCGGGGAATACCGGTTTGCCGCGTTTGAAAATTTAGGAAATAATGTTTGTAAGAACACTCCTAAAGTAACCGGAACCAAAATCACTTTGAATGTGGTCAAAAGCAGGGAAAAAGTGTCCACTTGCAGACGGTTTCCAATCAAAAAGGATGCCAAAACAGGAGTGATAATTACAGCTAACATAGTCGATACGGAAGTCAAAGTTACACTCAAAGGAAGATCACCTTTGGCGAGATAGGTGATGACATTCGAAGCGGTTCCACCGGGACAACAGGAGACTAAAATCAAACCGATCGCAAATGCCTCCGGCAGATTGAATAAAATTCCGATCGACCAACCTAAGAACGGCATCACTGTATATTGTAAAACTGTACCGAGTAAGATAGGAAGAGGCATCTTAAATACCCGGACAAAATCTTCCAATTTTAAAGTCAGACCCATTCCCAACATGATCCCGCCCAAACTATAAGTGATCCATGGTCCCTGGAACCAGACGAAATAAACGGGGAATAGAAAAGATAAAATGGAAAATCCCAAAAGGATCCAAGGGAAAGCATTTACGATTCTTTCTAAAATTTGATTCACTTGTTTAAATACTCTTTGAATGTTTTTTCCAAAATATCCACATGCATTTCCGTAACCGGGATATGAGGGGCGATTCTAAGTCTTCCCATACGGACCGCAGTATAGATTTTTTTGGATCTGAAAAAAACATTGATCGCATCCGGTGTAAATTCTTTCGACTTATGCCCTTTGACACCGATGATCCCGGACTTTGCTTCCGGGAAAGAATCACTGTCCAGAATAAAACCGAGATTACGAAGTCTAACAGAGATTAAATCCGAAATTTCGTAGACGCGGCTTTGTACTTTTGCAAACCCGATGGCGGATAACATTTGCAAGGAGGCATAAAAATAAATCCAATCGTTGAAGTTGGCGGTACTATGTTCGAATTGATCCGCAGCAGGCTTCAATTCGTCCCGATAAGGCAAATATTGAGAGTCATTTTTTACACTCCCCGCTCCTTTGAAGATCAATCGAAAGTCTTTGGAAGCCTCAGGAGAAATATAAATGGCAGCGACTCCCAAAGGACCGAGTAACCACTTCCAGGCGGCAAATGCCGCAAATTCGATTTTGATTTGGCCGAGGTCGATCGGAATATGACCGAATGCCTGGCTTCCATCCAAAATCAACCGAACTCCCGCTTTTTCGCAAATTTTTGAAATTGCCACGAGATCCAAAGGCATTCCGGTACACCAATGAACAGGTGATAGGCTAAGAAGAGAGACATCCCCTGTTTTGATTTCTTTTTCCAGGTTTTCTAAAAATTCATCCGGAGTATTTCCCGTAGGTACAAATGAAATACCTACTCCTTTTTCCTTCCAATGTTCCCAAGGATAGACGTTGCTCGGGTATTCGTTTTCCAAAACAAGTATGCGGGTTCCGGGACTTAGCCTTATGCTATGGGAATAGAGATTGATCCCTTCCGAAGTATTGTGAATCAGTCCTATGGATTTAGGAGAACAGTTCAATAGTCCTGCCAATTGCTCTTGCAAAATCACTCTGATTTTCGGTTCCGAGTATCTGGGGGCAAAAATTCCAAATCGGGAATATTCATCAAAATAATCCGCCATCACTGAGGCGGCAAAGCTAGAGACGGGAGAAATTCCGCAAAAATTCAACCAAATGGAGTCATTTTGAATCGGGTAAAGCTTAGAAACTTCCTCCCAGTCTTGCGGAACAGGAAAAGTAGGTAATTTTGGTTCAGAAGAAGTCATTGAAAGAAAGAAATATCTGTAGCGACAGGCGAGAAAAGTAAAAAATTATGGAAGAGCCATGCTCGCATGCAGTGTAACTCTCTCCAGATCCGCGTTTTCGCATAATATATCCCTCTACCGTAAACTTCTCGGGGAAAAAACCAAGTTTGCAGGAATCGTAAAATCCAACGCTTACGGCCACGGTCTTTTGGAAACCGCCGGTGTGGTAATTGAGGCAGGTGCCGATCTGCTTGGGGTCAATTCCCTGGAAGAAGCCGTCCTTTTACGAAAATCCTTTCCAAAACCCACGATCATGATTATGGGTTCCGTTCCCGACCTAAGGCCCCGCTTACAAGAATTAGCTGATTCGAACTTTTGGGTTTTGGTTTCACGGGTGGAAGAGATGGAACTCCTTTCCCAATTATCGCCCGCTCCCAAGATTCATTTCAAATTGGACACGGGAATGTCCAGACTAGGAGAATCTTACCTTCATTGGAAAGAAATTGCCACCGAAATCAAAAATAAAAAATTACCTCTTGCGGGACTTGCCACACATTTTGCCAGTACGGAAGATTTTACGGAACATTCTTATTCGATGTTTCAATTGAATCGTTTTCAAGAAGGAATAGAACTGTTCCGTTCTTTCGGATTTAAAGATTTGATCTGTCACTGTGCTTCTTCCGCCTCAGCGATGTTATTTCCCGAGGCGAGGATGGATATGGTTCGCGTCGGGATTTCCATGTACGGGCTTTGGCCGAGTTTGGAAACAAAACTTTCCCTTTCTCAAATGGGAAAGGAATTCGGGATGTTAAGACCTGCACTTACCTGGAAAACCAAAATCCAACACATCCAATCTCTTCCGAGCGGTGCTTTTGTAGGTTACGGTTCCACTTACAAAACCACTTATCCGACAAGACTTGCAGTAATTCCAGTAGGTTATTACGAAGGACTGGATCGAAAACTATCTAATCACGGTTATATGCTCGTCCACGGAGAAAGAGCAAAAATACTTGGCCGGATCTGTATGAATATGACTATGATCGAAATCACCCATATCCCGGATGCAAAATTGAATGATGAAGTCATCATCATCGGCCGATCTGGAAAAGAAATCATCACAGCGGATGATCATGCTCTTTGGACCAATACCATCAATTACGAAGTTGTTACAAAAATACTAGATCGTTTTCCAAGAACGATCGTTGATTAGAGGAAAATATGATACCCAGACAGAGTTATGAATGGAAAAACCATCGCATTACTTATGTAAAACACCCGGCCGCCTCACCCAAATTAAAGGAAAAAATCGTCCTCATCGGAGGATGGTGTTCTGCGGCGGATTATTGGAAATTGAATATCCCTTTCTTCCAACAATTCGGAGAAGTAATCGAGCTGGATCTGATCGGACATTACCCGGCGGAAATTCTGGATTACAAAAAGAAACTCACCTTACAAGAGTTTTTGGAAGCACAGGCAAATGCAATCTGGGAATCCGCAGGAGAAAAAGACCTCACTCTCGTAGGTCATTCTACAGGAGGAATGGCGGTCCTTGCCATTGCCGCGTTATTTCCCGGTAGAATCAAACAAGTGGTTTGTATCGCTCCTTATGTGCACGGACCCGTACGAGGTCCTTTAAAATTGGGGATTTTGGGCCTTCGGGCCAATCTGGGAATGTTCTTTGATATGAGTTTCAAGCTAGGGAAATCCATTCCCAAATTATTGAACTTCGGGTTTTCCTTCGGAGTTTATGATTCCAAAGGATTTCATTCCAATCCTGAAATCAAATCCTTCCTTGAAGAATATTATCCTCAGTTTGAACATCTGAATCCGAGAAATATACTTCTGATTCTGGAAATGTTGGATCGGGCCGACATCCGTCCCATCGTATTCGGCAATGAAGTACCCGTTTTGATGTTAAGAGGAGAAGACGATCCTGTCATTCCCGGAAAGGATGTGGAGGAATTGGAACGAACCACCCCCAACGTAAAAGCAATTCGTTTTGCAGAATGCGGGCATTTTGTATACTTAGAGAAAAAACATGCATTTGAAAAAGTAGTCACCGATTTTTTCATCAGTAAAAAACAATCCCGACTGAAAAAATCTTTTTTTTAAACATGCTCCGCTCAGATTCATGTACAATGTAAATCTGGCCCTATCTAAATAGGACCAGATACTCAAAGCCGATTCCTCCGAAAAGCAACCAAAGGAAAAGTACCAATGCCAGAATAAATGCCTTAGATCCGGTTTGAAATATCTTTACCAATTTGGTTTCCCATCCGAGTGCTGCCATCGCGGAAGATAAAAAAAGCAAATCGACTCTTAGTAATCCTTGTTTGGCAAAATCACCAAGGATTCCCAAGGAGTTGATTGCAATCATAATGACGAAGCCGACTGCAAACCAAGGAACAGTTACTTGGGACGAACCAGAGGAGCCTTTTTCAGATTGAGTTTTTTTCCAGTAACCCAAACCGATTAGAAATGGGACAAGTAACATAACTTTCGTTAATTTAACAATCACTGCAGTTTGGGAAACTTTCTCAGAAACACTTGCTCCAGCAGCTACAACCTGTGCGACTTCATGCACTGTAGAACCTACCAATATTCCGAATTGATTCGGTCCTCCTCCCAACAAAGGATATAAAGCAGGAAGCAGAAACATCGAGATGGTTCCGAAAGTTACGACCGTAGCCACAGCCGTCGAACTTTTGTAAGATTCACTTTTCAAAGTTCCTTCGGTGGCAAGCACCGCAGCTGCTCCGCAAATAGAACTACCAGCACTTGTTAATATGGCTGTATCCCTATCCATTTTCAAAATTTTGGTTCCGAACCAGATCCCGAGCGGAAGTGTTGTGAGTAAGATGAATATATCGGATAAAAAACCGATTCCACCTATCTCTAAAACGTCACCTAAGGTGAGTTGGAGTCCATATAGAATCACCCCCCATCTCAGAAACCGTTTTGCAATCAATTGAACTCCATTCCCAAAAGTGTTTGAGAAAAAGGATGAAGAAACATTTCCCAAAATAAAACCGAATAATAGAGAGATAGTCAAAGCACTCAATCCGAGTGCTTTCATTTTAGGGAAATCCCCCAAGACTATACCAAAAATTCCTAATAAAATGGGGACCAAAATGCCCAGGAGGTATGTAATTTTAAAATTTTCCATTCCTCCATTTTATCAAAAAAAAAAGATAAGGAAAATAAATAGAACTTATTCTTTATATCAATATTATTGATATGTCCATTTCAATCAGACAATTAGAGATATTTGCATCGGTCGCCAGATTTGGAAGCACCACACTCGCAGGAGAGGCATTGGTTCTTTCTCAATCTGCGATTAGTATGGCATTAAAAGAACTGGAACGGGGTATAGGTACCCCTCTATTTGATAGAACCTCAAGGGAATTGAGTTTGAATGAAGTAGGTAAAAACGCTCTCCCCCTCTGTTCCGAAATTTTAGACAGATTCTCCGAGCTATCCCGTTTGAGACAGAATATGGATGGAAAACTTTCCGGAAGTCTACGCGTTTCCGCATCAACCACAATCGGTAATTACCTGCTTCCAAAGTGGATAGGTAAATTCCAATCTTTGCACCCGCAAACAGAAATCATACTTGAAATCAAAAATAGCAAAGAAGTGCTTATCGGAATCCAAGACACACATGTGGATCTGGGTTTTGTGGAAGGAAGGATTCAGGAAGGACCTTTTCAAACGGAAATCTTTTACAACGACGAAATGATCATAATAGACAATTACAAGAGTAATGCGAAGCAGAAGCTTATTTCCAAAAAAGATATGGAAAACAGAACATGGATTTTGAGAGAACCCGGTTCGGGTACAAGAGAATGGATTGAATACAAATGGGCATCGGAAGGTTGGAATCCGAAAAAGAAAAGAGAATTGGGAAACACGGAAGCCATCAAAAAATCAGTCGAAGAAGGTCTTGGGATTTCCTGTTTGTCTTTATCGGCAGTGGAAAGAGAATTGAATTGGAAACTACTCTCTAAAATAAACTATACTTATACAAACTGGAATCGCCCTCTTCAGATGGTATGGCATGATAAAAAATATAAATCCGAACTGTTTTTAAAGTTCTTCGAATTCTGTAGAACCGAAAGTAAATCTACAGAAATAACGAATGTTTGAGTGCGGGAAAAGAGCGCCTGATTTCATTTAACTTCTCCAGATTGATTTCCGCAATTGCAAAACCCGGTTCTTTCCCCGCATCGGCAAGTATGGTTCCCCAAGGAGAAATGATGAGAGAGTGTCCGTATGTTTTTCTTTTTCCATGTGGATCATGAACTCCTGTTTGACCTGGTGCCAAGATAAACATAAAATTTTCAATAGCACGGGCACGAAGTAGCACTTCCCAATGAGCCTCTCCGGTAGGTGTCGTAAATGCAGCAGGCAAAAAACAAATTTCGCAACCGTTCCGGGATAGATCTCGGAATAACTCGGGAAACCTGATGTCATAACAAATGGCAGAAGAAATTTTGCCCAGTTCCGTTTCTATCACGGCAGGAATTTTCCCACCGCTCATTGTGGATTTGGATTCGTTGTAACTAAAACCGTCTCCTACTTCCGCATTGAAAAGATGCGCTTTGTAATACCGGAATATTTCCGTTCCCGAAGGATCAAATAGCAAAGCGGTGTTATAAACTTTTTCATTTTCCGCACGAGTGGGAAATCCTCCTCCCAAAAGATGAATTTGAAAATCCTTGGCGGTTTCTGAAAGAAATTGTATTGTTTCAATTTCGATTTCTCCCAATAGATTTCTTTTTTCTTCCTCGCTTCCCATGAAAGAAAAATTTTCAGGAAGGCCAATGAGCTTCGCCCCTTCATCCACTGCCTCTTTTATGTACTGTCTGCACTTGGTTAGGTTGTTTGCCACCCTTGCATTGCTGGAAACTTGGATGACTGCTGCTTTATAGATATCTTTCATAAAAAAACGATCCTTAAGAAATCACGGTATATTTTCAATGACCATATAGAGGAAATATGGAACTCCAACTGGAAAAAATCAATCATATCCTAGAAGCCCTTCCCTATTTGATCAAATATTCAGGCAAAACCATCGTAATCAAATACGGCGGTGCCGCCATGATAGAAGAAGACTTAAAAGCCTCCTTTGCTGAAGACATCGTTTTATTAAAGTATTTAGGAATCAATCCGGTTGTGGTTCACGGGGGCGGTCCTGAGATCAATCAGTTGATTAAATCGCTCAATTTGAACACCCAATTCGTCAGAGGGCATCGGGTAACAGATGAACCTACGATGGAGGTGGTGGAAATGGTGCTCACTGGAAAAGTGAACAAACAAATCGTTTCGCTCATCCAGGAAAAAGGGGGAAAGACAGTCGGTCTTTCCGGAAAGGACGGCGGGCTCACTCTCGCGGAAAAGTACCTGATGGAATTTGAAGATGAGAATGGAAAATTGCAAAGCCTGGACTTGGGACTTGTGGGAAAAATCTCCGAAGTCAATCCTTCCCTGATTCGTACCCTCCAAGCGGAAGATTTCATTCCAATCATCTCTCCCGTTTCCGTTTCGAAAGAAGGAAAAACCCTTAATATCAATGCAGATACGATGGCGGGAGCAATTGCCGCATCTTTATCCGCTGAAAAATTAATATTAGTAACGGACACTCCGGGCATTCTGATTGACGGACAATTGGTAACGGGCCTCAACAAACAAAAGATTGACGAATATATCAGATCAGGCCAGATATCCGGCGGAATGATTCCCAAAGTGGAATGTTGTTTGGATGCCATGCGAGGCGGAGTGAAGCGAGCTCATATCATTGACGGACGCGTTCCTCATTCCGTACTAATTGAGGTCTTGACAAATCAAGGAATCGGCAGTCTCATCGAATAATCACCAGAAAGTTATGCCTACAAAACAGTTAACACTTCGCCTTATTTCCGACATTGCAAGTCGAATCAATTCTACGGCAGACTTAGAAACTCTCTTAAGCGAGATTATGGGAATCACCAGAGACGTTTTAGATACGGAAGGGTCTTCGTTACTACTTTATGACAAAGAACAAGACGTTTTAGTATTCAATACAACAAGCGGTTTAAAGGAAGAATCCCTCTCCAACCTAACAGTACCTAGGGGAAAAGGAATTGCAGGGATGGTTCTTGAAACCTTGCAGCCTGAGATCGTAAACGACGCGGCCAACGATCCTCGTATTTTCAAAGCGATCGATCAAACGGTAGGATACGTAACCCGCAACCTACTCTGTGTTCCTATGATCGCCCAAGGAGAAGTGCAAGGAGTTTTGGAAGCGGTAAATTCCCAAGACGATAGGGAGTTCAACCAAACTGATATTAGGATACTCCGTTATCTTTCCGATCAAGCAGCGATTGCAGTTAAAAACAGGCTTCTCATAGACAAACTGAACTTACGCGCCAACGAATTGAATTGTTTATACCAAATCTCAAACGCACTTTCCAATATCCAAAACTCGGAAGAATTTATGGATCTCGCGGTAAAGACCATATCGGAAGTTTTACAGGTAGATCGAGTCGCGCTTAAATTCGAAAAAATCGATCAGAAAGGACTTCCCCGATCCAAATCCAAGGGATTTTCGGATCAGTATTTGGATGAAGAAGTGCAAACGGTTTTATTTGCAGACCGTTCCGAGTGGATGAATAAAGGTTACAAGATCATCACCGCACAGTCTCCCCAAGGAATCTTACTCACACAAAACGGAATTTTTCAACATAGTTTGATGTTACTCCCCATTCTCAAAAACAAAGAATGGTTAGGTGCTCTTGCCGTATCGGACAAAACATCCAGAACCAGATTTGACGAGATGGACATCAAGATCCTGCGCACTCTCTCCAACCAAGTAGGAGAAGCTTACCGAGCCTTGCAGGTAAAAATACAAAGTGACCGTTTGAAAAATATCGATCGTGATATGCAAGTTGCTGCAATGATCCAAAAACATTCTTTGCCGATCATTCCGAAACAATACTCACTTCTTGAATTTGATACCTATTACCAAGCTTCCCGTGAAATCGGAGGAGACTTTTACGATATGGTGATCCATGGCAAAGACGAAGTGTCATGTATCATCGCGGACGTTTCCGGAAAAGGGACACCAGCTGCATTGTTTATGGAACTTTCCAAGACAGTATTGCAACAGGAAGTTTCAAAAACCACTTCTACCAAAGAAGCATTGACGCGGGCGAATGAAATGATTCAAAACAAGTCCGGTTTCCTCATGTTTGTGACTGCGATGCTTGTTCGAATCAATATGACCAAAAAAGAAATCATGTTCTCTTCCGCAGGTCATAATATGCAAATTCTTTACCAAAAGAAACATCATAAGATCCAGCACCTTTCCGGAAAAGGCCAACCTATGGGAATCAGCAATTGCGAATTCTCGGAGCATACGATGGCTTACTTACCAGGGGATTTGCTTGTACTCTATACGGATGGGGTAACGGAAGCGATGAATTCCAAAGAAGAACTTTTTTCAGAGGAACGGTTGGAGTCCGTAGTTCTTTCTCATATCAACGATCCTCCTGAAATTATCCGGCAGGCGATTTTACAAAAAGTAAGCGAATTTATCGGAGATGCAGAGCCGCATGATGATATTACTCTCTTTATCATTCGTCTAAACTAATAGGTGTTGATTATGAAATTTACCAAAGTTCTAAATTCTATGGCGGTAGCTTTACGTCTGGACAAACTCAATAAAGCAATGTTAGATGCAGTTATAGATATAAGAGTCCAAAAAGCTTTGAGCCAATCGGATAAACTCAGAAAAGAACAGGACAAACTCAAAGAAAAAGAATTCAGAAAAAAACTGGAAGAGATGCAGAGATCGCATGAAACCAGTTTTGATCACTATCGCTTGGAAACGGAAAATCTAATCTCAACTTTCAAAAATCAAATCCTGATGGAAAAAAAAGAAGTATTGAAGGAAAGGGAAGTCGTGAAAGAAATGCAAAGGCAAGCGATGATCCGGGACAATCGTTTCCAACATTATATCCTTCGCTTCAAAGAGATCCTATTTATCAATAAGAAGGTGGTTGAGACCATTCAAAACCTGGTAAAAGTAGAATCCAATATCGGAGACCTACTTCACGAAATCGACAATTACGACGAAAGCAAGTTTATCAAAAAACCTGCCGTCATGATCGATTCGGAATTCTTTGACGAACTCAACCAAAAAGAAGAAGAAATCCGCGACAATATCCTAAAATTCCAAAAGAAAGTAGAAAATAGATAATCAGTTTATCGCCTTCATCGAGTTTGGTTGTCCGGTAGAAGCAAGCAACGATCTCCAAAGAGTACTTTTTTCCGGTTTGAGTACTTTTCTCTCGGCAATGGCAAGAGTGATAGGCATCACTGTAAATACGTTATTCCATATTCCGACCACACAACCGGTCTTTCCGGCGAATGCCGCATGTACTGCGTTTTGCGCTAAAAATCCGCAAAATACCGAATCTTCCGCAGTAGCTGGGACGGATCGAATGATATAACTCGGATCAATGTATTTCAAATTGATCGTTTGATTTTCTCTTTTAAAATAATCCGAAATTTTATCTTTAATAAAAAGACCGATGTCCGAAAGTTTTTTATTCCCGGACGGATCCATTTCCCCTTTGTCTTCAAAAAATTTCTGTCCCGCTCCTTCGGCAAGGATAATGACCGCATGACCCCGTTTCTGAATTCTATCCTTCAAAGTTTCAAAAAACGCACCCTTCCCTTCCAAATCAAAATCGGATTCAGGAATCAAAACAAAGTTTACGTTTTTGGAAGCAAGTGCCGCATTCACTGCAATAAAACCGGAATGTCTTCCCATCAGTTTGACAAGACCTATCCCGAAAGGAGCGCCTTTTGCCTCTTCATGGGCGCAATTGACGGCTTCCACCGCCTTACTAAAAGCAGTCGAAAATCCGAATGTTTTTTGAACGTAATTGATATCATTATCAATGGTTTTGGGAATTCCGATCACAGCGATCTCTTCCTTTCTTTTTTTCACTTCATCCTGAATGGCCTCGGCTCCCCTAAGTGTTCCATCCCCACCAATGCAAAAAAGCATTTTCACACCATACAGGCATAAGGTGTCCACCATATCGTTTGTGGACTGATTGCCACGGGAAGAACCTAAAATAGATCCTCCGAAATTCATAATATGAGCCACTTTGTCCGGGGTCAGTTCAACCGGTCGATGCCCCGATTTTTTCACCATACCTTCATAACCAAAGGGAAAACCCAGTATGCGGGGCACTTTATAGCGATAGTGAAGCTCCATCACAAGCGCGCGAATCACATCGTTGATCCCGGGGCAAAGCCCACCGCATGTTACAATGCCGGCTGTTACATCGGGAGGATTGAAATAAATTTTTTCCCTGGGACCTGCTTGTTCAAAAAAGATAGGACTGTTCCTGACCGTTTGGATGGCTTCTTCCTGCCCTGAAAATACAGTCTGGAAAAGTACAACTGACTTTTCATCCGTCCAATAATCATACCCTGCAGGGTTGGAATAAAGGCAGTCACCGAATTGCTCTACTTTGGTATCGTTTTGATTCATTTCCCAGAGTTTTATCAAAAAAACACAGTAGGGAAAGCAAATTTCATTGCAATTCTTAAGATTTTTCGGTCATATTCCTATAGATGAAAAATTTGACCGTCATCATTATCTTTTTGATACCCTTTTTGACGGTCGCTCTATTGGCGCAAGGGCTGCCTTTTTTTTCCAGTTATTCTTTTTCCGACCCAAGACCCGGGTTATTCCAAGTCAATACTTCACCAAACTATAGTGAGGCGAGATCCTTGTCCATACCCTTTCGT
The DNA here is from genome assembly GCF_004771005.1 of Leptospira ilyithenensis. Lineage (GTDB taxonomy): Bacteria > Spirochaetota > Leptospiria > Leptospirales > Leptospiraceae > Leptospira_A > Leptospira_A ilyithenensis. Next base: position 191,434 of record NZ_RQHV01000002.1, on the reverse strand, counting down.
TTTCCGGCGGAATTGGAACTGGGAAGATTGCCAGTAGGTGCAAACAAAGACCAAACCGATCCTATTTCCGGGATTCAAATTTTTTCTCCGGTCATTCCTTTTTCCAGTATCAATCCTTATCGAAACCCGGAAGGGAGTTTTGATGTAGTAAACCGATCTGCAAACTCAGCTTTGTTGTCCTACCAACCCAATGTAACATACATTACATTCAGAAGAGGATTCAGCTTTGATATGGGGCTTAGTTTCGGTATGTCATTGAATGGAGGAGGACTGACTTACATCGACGTTTCGGAAACAAAGATGCGTCTCAGTTATCGTTTGAACCGTAATATTTTTTCTTTTCTGAAAAACTCCCGTTGGGAATTGTTTTTGCAACTATCGGAACTTCATCGTTTTGATTCCGACTCCTTTTCTAAAAACTTCAATACTGCTTTAAAAGTCCAAGATCCTTCCAAAACAAATTTCATCGGGCGCCAAATTTATGTTACACCTGGGATTAGTATCTCCAATAGCAATTTGGTATTTGAAGGTATGGTAAAAGTCCCTTTGAATGCCCGCGAAGCGAGCCGTACATTGGACGATCTCTGGGCTCCTGAAATCCAGGGAAATTTGGGTCTAAAATATCTTTTGCCTGTCCGCGCTTCCGAAAAGTTTTAGTTAGAAGTTTTCTTTTTCCAAGCTAAGTAAAAGTCCTGTTTGGAAATCTTTTCTTTTGATCTTCCAATCCGCAAACTATCCTCTCCCTTGTCCGTATTCCAAGAAAGTCTGGTTTCTTCCACAGGACAATTTGCTTCTTCACATCTGGATTCAAATATGGAAATAGAAAGTCCTTCTGGGAGATTTGTATATTCACCGATCCAATCCTTTAATTTGGAATGAAAAGGAAATCCCTTATCCAGAGATACTTCCCCTTGAAAATTCCAGCCATGATCATGATTCATAGTATTACCTATGATTTAGACAGAAGAGGCTTCCTCGTCGGATCATAATTTAAATAAGGAGAAAGCCATCTTTCGACTTCGGATTTTTCCATATCTTTTCTTTCCGTATAATCAATCACTTGGTCTTCGCCTATTTTACCGATAGCAAAGTATCTGGATTCGGGATTGGAAAAATAATAACCACTCACGGAACTTGCAGGCCACATCGCACAACTTTCCGTCAGTATAATGCCTGTATGTTTTTCCACATCCATCAATTTCCAGATCTTCGGTTTTTCCGTATGATCGGGACAAGCCGGATAACCGGGAGCCGGACGGATGCCTTGGTATTTTTCACGAATCAAATCTTCGCTGGATAAGTTTTCATCTTTACCAAATCCCCATTCAATTCGCATCCAATGATGCATGTACTCCGCAAATGCTTCCGCAAATCTGTCTGCCAGCGCTTTTACAAGAATGGAATTATAATCGTCGTGATCTTTTTCATATTCCTTGGCAATTTCATCCACACCATGGCCAGTAGTTACTGCAAAAAATCCAAGATAATCCGACTTTTCGAATTCCTTAGGAGCAACAAAATCAACCAAGCTATAGTTAGGTTGTCCGACTAATTTTGTAATCTGCTGACGTAACATCGGAAATTTTTCAAGCAAAACGGATTTAGATTCATCAGAATACACTTCCAGAGTTTCGCCTACTGCATGTGCGGGGAATATACCCACTACTGCCCTCGGTTTCAATCTCTCGTCTTTCAACATCTTTTCCAACATGACTTTTGCATCATTATAGAGAATGGTTGCTTCTTTTCCAATCACAGGATCCTTTAGGATTTGTGGAAATCTGCCTTTTAATTCCCAAGCAAGGAAAAAAGGAGACCAATCGATATAAGGAACCAGCTTCTCCAGTGTTACGTCTGTTATCTCTTTGATTCCGGTGAAAGAAGGTTTCGGAGGATTGTAGTTCTCCCAGTTGATTTTGGCTTTATTGGCAATTGCATCTTTAAGACTCAAAAGATTTCTTTCATTTTCTCTTGAGTAAAATTCTTCCCGAATGCGTGCTTGGTCTTCTCTCACAGTCGCCACATAACTATCCGTTGTTGCAGGATTCAAAACACCGTTCATCACATTTACGACGCGGGAAGCATCCAATACGTGAATGACAGGTTGAGAGTATTGTTCCGCAATTTTAACTGCGGTATGTGCGGGAGAAGTAGTCGCACCTCCGATAAGAAGAGGGACTTGAAAACCGAGTCTCTCCATCTCTTTTGCCACATGAACCATCTCATCCAAAGAAGGAGTGATAAGCCCGGAAAGACCGATTGCCTTTACACCTTCCCTCTTTGCCGTTTCTAAAATCTTTTCAACGGGAACCATAACTCCCAAATCAATCACTTCATAATTATTACAAGCAAGCACTACCCCTACGATATTTTTTCCGATATCGTGAACGTCACCTTTCACAGTAGCAATAAGAAACTTAGCTTGAGCTGACTCATCCTTTTGATTTCTTTTCTCTTCTTCCATAAAGGGAAGTAGATATGCCACGGCTTTTTTCATTACTCTTGCACTTTTTACCACTTGGGGAAGAAACATCTTGCCCGCACCGAAGAGTTCCCCTACCACCTTCATTCCGTTCATAAGAGGACCTTCGATCACTTCCAACGGTTTGGAAAAACTGCTTCGCGCCTCTTCCGTATCTTGTGTTACAAATTCATCAATCCCTTTGACTAGAGCATGCGTTAAACGCTCTTCGACATTCCCGCTTCTCCAGGCATCGTCTTTTTTCTGAACCTTTGCTTCTCCGTGAAACGTACCTGCGGCATCAATCAATCTTTCCGTAGCATCCGGTCTTCGGTTGAGAAGTACATCTTCTATCAATTCCAAAAAATCTTTGGGAATCTGTTCATAAACTTCAAGCATCCCCGCATTGACAATCGCCATATCCATTCCGGCTTGGATCGCATAATATAGGAATACGGAGTGCATCGCTTCCCGGACAGGATTGTTTCCACGGAAGGAAAAAGATATATTGCTAAGTCCGCCGGAAACCTTTGCACCAGGGCAAACTTTTTTGATTTCGCGGGTGGCCTCAATGAAATCAACCGCATAATTATTATGCTCTTCAATCCCTGTAGCAACCGTTAGTATGTTCGGATCGAAGATAATATCGTTCGGATCAAAATCCAGTTTGGAAACGAGCAAATCATAGGCTCTTTTACAAATTCTTATTTTTTCATCTCTTGTAGCAGCTTGCCCTTGTTCGTCGAATGCCATTACGATGGCAGCGGCACCGAATCTTTGAATGGTTTTGGCGTGTTTTAGAAAAACTTCTTCCCCTTCTTTCAAAGAAATGGAGTTTACAATCGGCTTGCCTTGGACACATTTAAGTCCCGCTTCCAAAACGGACCATTTGGAAGAATCGATCATAAAAGGAACGCGGGCAATCTCCGGTTCTCCCGAGATGAGATTGAGGAACTTGGTCATAGACCCTTCCCCGTCCAGGAGCGCTTCATCAAAGTTGATATCCACTATATTGGCACCGGCTTGCACCTGTTGTAAGGCAACTTGCACAGCTTCTTCGAATTTTCCGTCCAAGATCAGTTTTTTAAATTTGGGAGAACCTGTTACATTCGTTCTTTCCCCGATATTGATAAAACCTTGCTCTTTGGTAAGCTTCAAAGGCTCAAGACCCGAGAACGCACTGAGTTTCGGCTGTACAATGAGTTCTCTCGGCGGGAAAGAAGAAACCGCCGCAGCCGCAGCCTGAATATGATCCGGCGTTGTTCCGCAACATCCGCCTACTATATTTAAAAATCCCGCTTTGGCGAAATCTTCCATCCAGGAACCGAACTCGGCAGGGGTCTGATCGTATCCTCCGAATGCATTCGGAAGTCCCGCATTCGGATAACAAGAAACATAACAATCCGCAACTTTTGCAAGCTCGGCTATATACGGACGCATCTCCCCTGCACCTAACGCACAATTGATGCCAACAGCTAACGGTCTTGCATGTTTTACGGAAATATAAAATGCTTCACCCGTTTGACCGGAAAGGGTTCTACCGGACGCATCGGTAATGGTAACAGACAAAATCACAGGGATTCGGATATTTCTTTCTTCAAATATCTTTTCAATGGCAAAAATACATGCCTTCAGGTTCAAAGTATCGATATTCGTTTCGGGTAACAAAAGATCCACTCCCCCGTCAATAAGAGCTGTAATCTGTTCATAAAAGCTATCAACTAACTGATCAAATGTGATCGCGCGAAACGCAGGATTATTTACATCGGGAGAAAGTGAAGCCGTTTTTACGGTCGGTCCGATGGAACCTGCAATGAATATATCTGTTTTGCCGGTTTTTTCCGTGTATTTTTTAACCGCATTTTTCGCACACAGAACAGCTGCTAAATTGAGATCGCGTACAACGGATTCCATCTTGTAATCCGCCTGAGAGACGGAATTGGAGCTAAACGTATTCGTTTCAATGATATTTGATCCGGCCTCCAAATACTCCAAGTGAACTGCTTCGATAATATCAGGGCGGGTCATTGCAAGCATATCATTATTGCCTTTGACGGATAAAGTCCAGTCTTTGAATCTTTCTCCCCGAAAGTCATCTTCTTGCAAAGAATGCCTTTGGATCATAGTACCCATTGCCCCATCTAAAATGAGGATTCTTTCCTGAATGAGTTGTACGAGTCTGTTGCCCGCCGGGTTGGTATATTCAAATTTCATTGTGTTATATTTATTATAATTACTTATTAGACAACACGAGGGAGTTTCCCTCGTGAAAAATTTTATTTACTCGGATCGATACACTTAGCACCTTTAAGCGGTGGTTTGGTGTTAACAATCACAGGGAACTTTGTCGCTTCCGACTGATTGACAGCAATGGACTCTTTATGTTTATCCGGAACATCATAATCGGGAAAAATCGCATCAATAGGGCACTCATATTGGCAAGCGTTGCAATCAATACAAGTATCCGGATCAATATATAAAGTATCCGGTCCCTCGTGGAAAGCTTCCACAGGGCAAACTGCCGCGCAACTAGTGTATTTACAATCAACACAAAGTTCAGTTACTACGTAAGTCATGAAATCCTCCTTTATAAGATTCGGTACTTCTCACCTAGCGAATGCCAGGTGAGATTTCTTTTTTCTAGTAACGGTAATGTTCCGGTTTGTAAGGGCCTTCGATCGGAACCGCAATGTATTCTGCCTGTTTTGCATTGAGTTTGGTAAGTCTTACACCTAGTTTTTCCAAGTGAAGAGCAGCAACTTTCTCATCCAATCTTTTTGGCAGTCGATATACACCGATCTCATACTTGTTTGTCCAAAGTTCGATTTGAGCAAGTACTTGGTTTGTAAACGAAGTAGACATTACAAAAGAAGGATGTCCGGTTGCACAACCAAGGTTGACAAGTCTTCCTTCCGCAAGTACGATAATTGCTTTGCCGTCAGGGAAAGTGTATTTATCAACTTGAGGTTTGATTTCTTTTTTAGTAACACCTTTTTCGGAGTTCAATCGTGACATTTGAATTTCAGTATCAAAGTGGCCGATATTGCAAAGAATAGCGCCGTCTTTCATACTCTTCATGTGCTCCAGAGTGATGATGTCGTCATTTCCAGTTGCAGTTACGATGATGTCTGCATTTTCAATGATGTCTTCTACTCTTAAAACTTGGTATCCTTCCATAACTGCCTGAAGAGCGCAGATCGGATCGATTTCAGTTACTACAACTCTTGCACCGAAATTGCGAAGGGAAGCTGCGGAACCTTTTCCAACATCGCCATACCCACAAACAAGTGCTACTTTACCGGCAAGCATGATATCTGTTGCTCTTTTGATACCGTCAGCAAGTGACTCACGGCAACCGTAAAGATTGTCAAATTTTGATTTTGTAACCGAGTCGTTTACGTTGATTGCAGGCAGTTTCAAATCACCTGTTTTCAATTTTTTGTAAAGTGCATTTACGCCTGTAGTTGTCTCTTCGGAAACACCTTTGATTTCGGAAAGGAATTGAGGGTATTTGTCATGGATATAATGAGTTAAATCCCCACCGTCATCCAAAATCATATTCGGTCCTTTGTCTCCGTCAAAGAAAACAGTTTGTTCGATACACCACCAGTATTCTTCTTCCGTTTCGCCTTTCCAAGCAAATACGGGAATTCCCGCTTTCGCGATGGCAGAAGCGGCATGATCTTGTGTAGAGAAAATATTACAAGAAGACCAACGAATTTCAGCGCCTAACTCGATTAATGTTTCAATAAGAACAGCGGTTTGGATCGTCATATGGAGAGATCCTGCAATTCGCGCGCCTTTCAACGGTTTTGTTTTTCCAAACTCTTCACGAAGTGCCATGAGACCTGGCATTTCTTTTTCAGCGAGAATGATTTCTTCTCTACCCCAATCGGCCAAAGAGATATCTCTGACTTTATAAGGCAGTCTTTCTGATTTTGTATTAGTTGCTGTGGACATATTGTCCTCCTTTCTTCCTTGCTTTGATTGTTAATATTTTAAATATTGAATCCGTTTGAATTTGGTTTTCCGATTCGATCTCGAAATTTGCGTTAATGAGCCATGACTCCAAAACGTCTTTGTCAAACCCAAGCCATAAGTCTGCAAAATTATCCCGCATGAACTCCTGGTTGTGTTTCTCTAAATCCACCATGCAAAATACCCCGCCCGGTTTTAAAACTCTATAAATTTCTTCTAGCACGGTGGGCGGATGGGAAATATGATGAAGTACCATGGAACCAACCACTGCTTCACATACTTCATCCGATAAGGGAAGTGATTCCAATTGTGCTTGGGCCAATTTTACGCTTGGATTATTTCCGTAGGCACTATGTGCAAGCTCGATCATCTTCGGAGAGGAATCAATCCCGATTACCATTTTGGATTTGGGAAGCAAATAAGGGATGAGTCCTCCAGGACCGCAGCCCAGATCCACAATCTGATGGCTGTTCGTCGGTAGATTGTCGATGATCCAGGATCTGTATAATTTCGGGTTAAGTGATTCTTCCTGAATGGATTCCCATTCGGCGGCAACTCTGTCAAAAAACACCTTTGATTTTTTTTCCCTTCCTTCCAAGATCAAACTCACCATTCTTTGGTCTTTTTCTCTGTCGGGAAGATCTTCTTTATAAGAAAGAATGAGGTGGGTCAAATCGTTTGAAAAGATCTCTGTACTACCTTCGTTTGCTTTAGAAGGGTCTTCAGGAAGGGAAGAATACACGAGGGACCCTTCTCTTCGGGAAGAAATCAGACCAGCATCCGTAAGTATTTTCAAATGGCGGGAAATCCGAGACTGTCCCATACTCAAGATTTCTACGATCTCATTTACGGAAAAAGCCCCAAAACTGAGAATATGAAGGATACGGACGCGGGTTTCATCCGAAACTGCCTTCAACGCAGGTAAAATATGTCTCGGACCAGCCGATCGTTGGGGGTATGTTCCCAGTTTCATTGTCAAAAGATATCTACATATCAAGAAATCTTGATATGTCAGCTTTTGACAACGATTTTTTAAAAATTATTCTTCTGCAATCGCCTTGAGTTTGCTTAAGCCCGCTTCGTAATCCGGCCCCAAAAACGGTTCAATCAGAACTCCAAAGTAACGGTCGAAATATCCTTCCGCTTTGCCTGTGAAACCCCAGGTAACATCCATACCTTTTTCCTTCGGAGAAAACTTCCAATAAGCCTCGGCCTTTCCCATATCGCCAAAGTCCAAATGGTTTTCAATTGTTTGAAAAGGTTCCGACTTGGTGATAGTCAAACTGCCCGAACCGGAAACAGAACCAACCCAACTATAAGAGGCACCTAATCCCGCTTTCTTTTCTCCGAAAGTAATTTTTGCTTCCGGATCCTTTGCTCTCCAAGGAGACCAAAGTTGATTTTTCTCCACATCATTTACAAGATCGAAAACCTTTTCTTTGTTTGCCTGAACGAATATCGTTCTTTCCAAACCGTATTCCGAAGGTAAAAAGAACCCGCTTAGTAGAAACACTAAGATGAGGGATAAGAGACCCAAAAGAATAAACTTAATAACTTTCATTAGACAAGTATAAAATTCTAAATATCAAATTTGTCAAGAAATTATTTCAAATAGGCTTCAGGACTTATGCAAATGAAAGAAGTTAATTTTTTTCTTTAAGGTATCCGCCAAATTGGAGATTCCATTCGATGTAGCTGTCATTTGTTCCAAACCTGCCGCAGTAGATTGAGTCAGATCGTTGATACTGAAAATCGCCTGTGCCACTTCTCCGATTGCATTTTTTTGTTCTTCCATGGAAAGTTTGATGCCTCGACTGATTTGATTCACCTTTTCCACTTCATCACTTACCTTTACATTAATCGTTAGTTGGTTTTTGGTATTTCTCTCGATGGACTCGGTCATGGCATTGAAAGAATTCACGCCTTTGATGATTCTTTGGATGAGAGAAATGGTCGCTTCGATGGTTACGGTTCCGTTAGTGATTTCCTTTTCATTCGCTTGAATGAGTTCGTCTATGTCTTTGATGGAAGTAGCTGTTTTTTCGGCTAATTTTCCGATCTCATCCGCAACAACGGCGAACCCTCTTCCGTAAATCCCAGCCCTTGCCGCTTCGATTGCAGCATTTAACGCAAGCAAGTTGATCTGTTCGGAAATATTATTGATGATTTCAATCACACTTCCTATCTCTTGGGAACTCTCGCTGATTTTAGTGATGCTGTTGCGCATGGAATCCAAGGAGGACTGTCCTGTTTTGGCTTCGTTGGTGATATGATTCACCTCGGCAGAGGCTTCCCCTACTTCCTTGCCCATGGATTCTATGATCTCCGACAATTCGGACATCTGTTTGCGCAAGAATTCCACTTTTTTAAATTGATCTTCCGCTTGTGCGTCTACGTTCTGTACGGCGGCGGAAATTTCTTCAATGGAAGCGGAAATTTCTTCTGCGGCGGCAGCTTGAGTCTGTGCATTCGAAGACAAACTATTCAATGCAACTGTCATTTCTTCCGCAGAGGCCGCCATATCATCCGAGATAGACTGATTTACCTGCACCACTTCCGATACCTGTGCGATTGTACGATTCAAACCCTGTGAGAGTTTTCCGAATTCGTCTGAAGATTGCAAATGGGCATTGTCCCGTAAATCCCCTTCTGCCATTCTTTCCAAAGTTTTTTCAATCGAACGAAGCGGTTTGAAACGAAAATAAAATAAAACATACATAAACAGTGCAATGGCAAGTGCACCGCTGATGCTGAGATACATTAGTCCGTCCAAGGCATCATAACATTCCATCTCTATCTCATCCAAATCAATGGTAGAGTAAAATTGAAATCCGTATTTCGGATTCAATTTTTTACGAAGAAGAAAGACAGATCCTTCCCAAGGATTTGTAAACGCATCGGTCTCCCCCGCGTTTTTCGCCAATTCCTGAAAATTCGGGTCGGAGGTTAGATCGAATAACAAGTATTTGGGGTTCGGATGCCAAACCATTTTGTCGGCGCGATCCAAGAGAAAAGAATAACCAGTGGTTCCGATATGAACATTTTTCAGGAAAGTACTCAATGCATCCCCGATGAGAAAAGGAAATCCTACGATCCCTATCGTTTTGCCTTTATCATCTTTCACCGGTGCAGAAACAAAAATAACGATCTTTTTGGTTATGGGTGAAGCCTCTGCGATTCCAAAATGAATTTCTCCATTTAAGGCTTTATCAATATTTTCTTTGATCAAAGGATTCGTGATTAGTTTGAATCCAAGACCCTCCCCTTTGGGAGAACCCGTTGCGACAACCGGATAACCGGCGTCCAGGCTGGTAACAAATGTATTTTCTATGAAGCTCGCTGGATTTTCCAGGATCCTTCTAAGAGTAGGTGTTAGTTTTCCATATTGTTTGGTGGCAAATGCATCTTTCACCTCTTTGCTTCCCGCAAATTCGGTGATACTGATTTCAAGTGACTCGAATAACACGCTCATGGCGGCTTCATTGCTTGAGTTGAAATTATAAAGTTGGTTCGAATATGCCTTTTCCAGGGAATTGGCATTGATCTTAAAAGAAACCATCATGTATACGTCGCTGAGCATGATGATCGAGAGACAAAACATGATGGGAATGCTTTTGCCCAATCTTCGATAAAAAGGATTTTCCTTTTCTGCAAATCCTCTTTCGAACGCATCTTTCTTTAACAGAAAATGAGATGCTGCTTCCGCTCCTACAAATGCCAAAAGAATATTGATCAAAGCAAGAAAGATCATTATGTTTTCAAAATAGAATGCTTGTGTCTTTGTAGTTACATCCATCAAAAGGAAAGGAACTAAAATGATAATGGCAGCGATGATCCATTGAACCGCTCCGCCTATGGCAAATATAATGGGAATTCTGGCTGCAGTGTCCCATACCTTCAGGTAGGTTTCGGAAGAGATGGTTTCTCCATTTTCCCTTTGAACCAGATAGTTTTTTACTTCTTTTAAATACTTTGCGATAAATCCGAAATGAACTACTTGAGCAGCGACCGAAGCAGCAAGGATTGAAATTAAGATCGTTATGAATTGTTCTTTGGTCGGTTTGATCAAAAAATAAGCAAAGATCGTACCGAGAGGAACGACTACCCCAAGGGAAAGACCTTGCGTAGCCAAAAGGATTCTAAGAGAATATTGTTTGTATAATTTCATTTCCAGTGAACCTAAAGGTCAATGGGAATGGTTCTAATTAGTTCTGCAACATTTAAAACCGAACCATTTCAGAAGATTAATCTTCGGGTTTTTTAGTCGATGTTATGATTTACGAAACAAAGGAACCGATTTACTCAATTGGAAAAAATTAATTTTCCGTTTTAAAGTTTCCGCCAAATTCGCCATTCCGTTGGATGTAGCGGTCATTTCTTCCAAACCTGCTGCAGTGGATTGAGTCAGATCATTAATACTGAAAATCGCCTGAGCCACTTCACCGATTGCGATCTTTTGTTCTTCCATGGAAAGTTTGATGCCTCTGCTGATTTCATTCACACTATCCACTTCCGTAATCACTTTCTGGTTGATCGCCAATTGTTCCTTAGTGTTGGACTCGATAGAATGAGTCAAATCCTGGAATGAATTCACACCTTTGATGATCGCCTGAATCAGAGAAATCGTAGCCTCAATGGTTTCCGTTCCATTGGTAATTTCTTTTTCATTGGCCTGAATCAAAGAATCAATGTCTTGTATTGACTGGGCCGTTTTATCAGCCAATTTGCCAATCTCGTCCGCAACGACTGCGAACCCTCTTCCGTAAACCCCGGCTCTTGCCGCTTCGATTGCAGCATTTAACGCAAGCAAGTTGATCTGTTCGGAAATATTGTTGATGATTTCTATCACACTCCCGATCTCCTGAGAACTCTCGCTGATCTTTGTAATGCTATTACGCATAAAATCCAAAGAAGCCTGTCCTTTCTGCGCCTCATTTGTAATTTCAGTCACATCTTCCGAGGCTTTTCCAACCTGTCTTCCCATTGCCTGTATGATATTGGACAAGTGATTCATTTGAGTTTTCAGAATTTCCACTTTCTGTGCCTGTACATCCGATTGAGCGTCTACATTTTGAACCGCGGCGGAGATTTCTTCAATGGATGCAGAAATTTCTTCCGCAGATGCAGCCTGTGTTTGGGCATTTGCGGAAAGACTTCCCAAGGCAACTGACATTTGTTCGGCGGATGACGCCAAATCTTCCGAGATCATCTGGTTTGCACCCACTACGTCCGCAATCTGATCGATCGTATTGTTCAAACCCTCTTGCAATTTACCAAGTTCATCAACCGAATCAGGATGGGTTTTTTCAGTTAAATCGCCTTTTTTGATTCTCTCCAAAATGATTTCGACGGTAGACAAACCGGAGAGTCTGGTTTTCAAGATCAAGATGACAAATAGATTGATAAACGTAGAACTCAAAATTCCTATGACGGAAAGCCAAATCATCGAAATAATCGCATTGTGTTCTATTTCATCCACACCGATGGTTGTTACGAAGTAAAATTGATATTTTTCATTGTATTGTCGCATCAATGCTTTGTGAGAGCCGTTAAACGAATATTTTACAAATGAATCTTCGGAAGCATTCAAAATCCTATCTGCAAGAGATTCCTTTTTGAAATCATACAAAGTATATTTTTCGTTGGGATGCCAAATCGCGACGAAATCACGATCCAAAAGCAAAGAATATCCACTCTTCCCACCTAACTTAAGCCCGCCGACCACGGATTGCACGAATTTTCCGGCAAAAAAAGGAAATCCTGCAACTGCAATCACCTCTCCCGATTCGTCTCTGATGGGAGCCGTCAACAGAATCACGGATTCTTGTGTGACCGGAGAACGAAATGCCTTACTGAAAACCGCCTGTTGGTCTTTGGTAAATTTAAAGCTATCTGCTTCGGCTGGCCCATCATACAGATTTTTACCTAAACCGGTCGGCAATCTACTCGCTACAACAATCCCTTCTGCGGATCCTACAAAATTATTTTCATACAATGCCATAGGATCACTATAAATTTTTTGCAAATAAGGAGTTAGTTCCTTCCATCGTTTTTCTTTTGCTATTTGGATGACCTGTTTGTTGGAAACAAAATCAAGAATGTCAGTCTCTCTGGATTTGAAATAGCCTTCGATAATAACCGAATTGTTCGAATTGATATTGGACAATTGATTTTGAAATGCACTGTCTATTGCGTTCTTAGTGGAATTAAAACTGATGAGCACGAGTGCGATCAAGAGAAGCTGCATCATTGCAGAAATCAAAATAGGCAATGAAACTCTTAGATTTTGATATTTAAAACTCTCCCCGTGATAATTTCGGGGAGGAACGAATAACTCCTTCATGTATAAATTTCGAAGAAGGATGTTCGCAACAATGTATGTGATAAGAATGCTGATAATAGCTGTGAAAATCAGAATCCCGCCAAAGTTCACTTTTTGGGAAACGGTAGATTCTTCCGCCATAAAAAAAGGACCGGAGGCAATGATCATTCCGAAAAACCACCGACAGGAACTAACTACGACTATTCGAGCAGGAAAATTCGCCAGCCTGTTCCTTGCATTTAGGAATATCTCAATCGGGATTTCCTTACCTTCTCCCAGCAGATCCAGATAGATTTTGATCGGCTTTAACTGCACACTCACTAACAACTGTAATATCTGGGCGACAATGACGGCAGCAATGATCCCTCCCAACAAGATTTTGAGCTGAGTGGGAGTCGGCTCTATAAAATGAACCACAAACCAAAAGGCAAATGGAATCAGGATGATGAGATTTATGATTTCTGTAAGAAGGAAGAAGCTGCGAGAAAAACGTTTGAACATACTTACTTCCCAGTCTCTAAATCCAAAGAGAATGGGAAATAAAATTTAACGATTTTTAAGATAAAATAATGGATAGGAAATAATAAAAAAACTAGAAAGAAACTTTCACACCCAGATTCCCCGAATACAAATCCTGGCCACCGTAGATCCCTTCAGCTATGATTTTAAACAAAAATACGTCGATTTCCAAGCCAACGATCCCATAGCCAATCTTTCTTCTGGAATTGCCGCTGCCGTGCGCAGAAAGCCCCAAAGTACCCGAGTCACTTGCAGAAAGTAAAGCGGGACTGATCTGGTTTTGGTATTCCCGAGGCAGGTCAATGATGCTAGCGGATGCTGTTTGGATCAAAAAAGGTCCCGTTCTGGAAAGAGAAATCTGACTATCGCCCGAGTTCCAGCTATATCCACCACCTACAATTACATTTAAAAACCAGAATAAACCGATTCCGGTGCGAAGATCCACATGTGTGGTTCTAACTTTTGTTTGGTATTCAAAATTGGTATCACCACCCCACTTTCCTTTTACGCCGTTTGTTTCGATCGTTGCCGCTTTCCCTTCCAAATAACTGAGACTGAAATTTTCATTCATTACATGATGCCCGACTCCGAGGTTCACCCCATTCCATGTAATGACATTGGCTAAAAATCCAACCTTCTCAAAAACCTGGTAACGAAGCATCCCTCCGTAACTTTTAATTGTTATGCGACCTTCGTAGTTTTTATTATTGGAAAGACCTTCCAATTGTTTTTGAGAAATGGCGGAGTTCACTCCATGCAAATAAACCGAAAACCTGCGCATATAATGCTGATCGTCAAATCCCAGAATCCATCCCAGGTTGAAATCCAAATTGAAAGAAGGAATGATCGATCCCCCTACGTTGGGAAGTTCCGGTAGTTTCAAACCGGTATCGCCTACGGTTATATTGTCTTTTTTATAACCTGCGGCGGAAACTCCCACCCCTACCTGAAATCGCCTAACATGACCCGTACCGACAATGGAGCCGCCTAGGTTGGCAAGAAATCCCGCCTCCGTATTCGTCTTCATCACTTCGTTCAAATATTCTTTTTGAAAACGATAGTATGTATCGTTGGTTAGGCTTGTGAGGCTGGAGGGCAGATAAGCGCAAGACTTTCCTTCACAAGTAAATTGAGCTTGTAGGTTTTGCGTTTTTAGAATAATACCAAATACGATTAAAAATATAAATCCGGTTCGTTTCATAATTTAGTGCACCTTAGCAAAAAACCCTAGCTTTTGCCTTTATTATCCCCTACATCGATCAACAAATGAACGAAAATTTATTTCCTAATCATTCAGAACTTTTTCTTTTTTTCCAGAGCTAATCCAAAAGACTCCAAATAAAACGAAAAATGTACCTATTGTGTGGAAAAAAGTAATCTTTTCGCCCAAAAACCAATATGCTAGAAACAAAGTTGACATAGGTCCGACAGATCCAATGATCGCCGCTTCCTTAGAACCCACCCGTTTGATTCCTTCCGAAACAAAAATTGCGGGGAGAACAGTGTTTACCGTTCCCATAAAAAAGGTCAGCAGATAAAGAGACAAAGGCTGATTTAACTCTTCCCACTTTCCAAAAAGCGCAAAATGAATGAATACCGCCAAAGATGAAATCGCAAGTGCTATGGCAGTGTATCGTTTTGCCCCCAATTTCGGAATCAACGATCCTGTCCCCATCAGATAGATTGCATATGTCAATGCACTCAATAGAATAAAAAATGCACCGAGAGAAACATCCTCGGCTGCTCCTACTTTCAAGTCCTGACTGTATGCGATGGCAACACCGGCGTAAGTGAGTAAAAGCGCAAATATTTCCCTGGAACGGATTTTCTTTTTCAAAAATAAAAAAGACAGGATAACAACTAACGTAGGATAAACGAAAAGAATGATTCTTTCCAGTCCTGCAGTGATGTATTGTAACCCTAAAAAATCAAATAAGCTGGCAAGATAATACCCCACAATGCCCATAAAAAATACGGAGAACCACTCTTTTTTTGTTAGTTTGGAAGGGCCTAATTTTTTTTCTTCCGACAATGCAATCCAAATCAAAAAAGGAAAAGCAAATAACATTCTGAAAAATAAGGAAGTGAGTGCGCCCAAAGGATATTGATAAGTCAGTTTGACGACAACGGCCTTGGCAGAAAAAAGAATCGCTCCTATAAGAACGAGAATTGCTCCTTGCGCTTCTTTTTTTATTTTTAAGTTCCAATCCATGATAGTTCCATGCTGGAAACGGGTGATTTCCCCGATACATTAAATAGAATGAAACGAATTTGGATCATCTTTCTTCTATGTACTTTCGGGTCTGTGACAGATCATATGGCAAAAGAAGAAGAAATTTCCAAACCTCTTCTGAGAGTTTGGCCTGCCTTTCGCCCGGAAGAATGTGAAGATTGGGCCATCCTTCCCTATCTATGCAAAAGATGCATATTGCAGGGAAAACAGTATGCTCAGAAAATCTTTTTTTATGAGTCGGGGCCGTATCGTTTGCACGGATGTTATTTGGAGCCCGAAGGCTTTATTTTAGAGGAAGAAGAGAAGTGACCTCGAGGCGAAGCCTAGAGGTCACAGAAATCAGGTTATTTTTTTACACAACCCATAATGCCTGCAAGACCTGGGGAACTTTTCAAACAGTTTGGATCGAATTTTCCTTCCATACACTGCTCAACCATTTTAATCTTGCCTTGTTGTAATCCTGCAAGTAACGGTGCTGCTTGCGGGTTCTTTTTTGCTTCTTCTTCAATTGCTACGAAAGCTGAAGTAAGAGCCGCATCGCATTCTTCTTGAGAGTAAACTTTCGATTTACAATTTGTGAGCGAAAGGCCCAAAAAGAGAGCAAAAACAAGTAATTTTTTCATGAAAATCTCCAAGGATTTATGTTTCTTGATACAATCCTTCAAGGAAATGGATTTGAAAACAAAAAAATGATACATCACATTGCGATTGGTACTAAGTCTGTTCGGGATCTGGGAGATTTTTACAAAAAAATCCCCGATTGTGTGTTTTTAAAAGAAAACCTATATTCGGATTCCGAAAGAATCCGGTCCGTTTGGTTTCAAATTTCAGATACGATTCTTATGATAGAAGAGGGAGAAAAAGAATCTCCCCGCGCTCTGGTTTTTCTTTACAAGGAAAAGAATTGGCTAAATTGGAAATCATTTCTAAATTCAGTCTCCATCCGGGAAAGAACCGAATTCACAATTTATTTTTCGGATCCTGACGGGAATAAACTAGGTCTCAGCAGTTTCCCCGATCCTTTGCATTTATAGGAATGACCGGAAACTCTTCTCACATGACAAATATTAGTTTAAGATTGGAGGACGTGTTGCAAAAGTTTAAATTATAAACGGTTTTCAGTATCAAGAAAACATTTGGCAAAATGGGAAAATTACATAAACATTGCACTAAATGGCAAAGGAAAAAAAATCAAATCCGGTTCCAGTGGAAAAAGAAAAAGAGTCCAAGGAAGAATTTTCCTTTTTAGTAAAAATCAAGGACTTACACAAACATTACTATGAAGTAAACCTCAGGATAGAATCCGATAAAGAAGAGATAAATCTTGTTTTGCCTGCTTGGACACCGGGCTCCTATATGATCAGGGATTATTCTACCCACTTACATAAATTTGGCGCCGTTAATTCGAAAACAAAAGAACCCGTTCGTTGGGAACAGACGGATTTAAATCAGTGGAAAGTCTTTTCCGAAAAAAAATCAGTTACTGTTTCCTATACCATATATGCATTTGAAGATTATACGGTCAGAACAAATTATTTGGACACTGAGTTTGGATTTATCAACCCTGCCGGTTTTTTTCTTTATCCTGAGAACGGATTGTCGCAGCCTGCAGATGTCCAATTTCAGGTTTCGGAAATATTTTCCAATGTGTATACGTCGCTTCCTAAAAACAATTCCCCATATTCCTTTCATGCAAATGATTTTGACGAATTGTTCGATTCTCCTTTCCATCTAACAAACAAAAACTCCGTCTTCTTTGAGGTGGAGTCCTGCCAGCACGAACTTCTGATTGAAGGGGATGTGCCCTATTCTTTTAAAGAAAAATTAGCAAAAGATCTAAAGCAAATAACATCTACGGAAATCACTTGGATGGGGGACAACCCGAATCCATATTATCTTTTTGTTTTGAATCTGAGCCAAAATGCATACGGAGGATTGGAACATAGGGCTTCCAGTATTAATTTTTTCAGCCCTGATCAGATCCATGACGAAGAGGAATACAAACGTCTTTTGGAATTATTAGCTCACGAATACTTTCATCTTTGGAATATCAAACGGATTAGACCTATTGCACTCGGACCTTTCGACTATCAAAGGCCAAACCTAACAAAAGAACTTTGGATCGCGGAAGGAATTACCAGTTTTTACGATATCTATTTTCTCTATCTCTCCGGTTTCATTACAAAAGAAGATTACCTAAACAAAATCCAAACTGATATTTTTGCACTAGATGAAACGAACGCGGAAGAATGGATGAGTTTGGAGGAATCTTCCTTTACAGCTTGGAACAAATTTTACAAAAGAAATGCGAATAGCCATAATCTGAATATCTCTTATTATACAAAGGGAGGAGTCCTTGTTTTGTGCATGGAACTGTTCATTCGAAAGGAAACCGACGGATTGAATTCCTTTCAGAGTATCATGCTGGCTTTGTACAAAAAATTTCATATCGAAAAGAAAAGAGGATTCACCAAACAGGAGTTTTTTGATACGGCTTTTGAAGCGACAGGAGTGGATTTAAAACCGGAATTCGACACCTATTTGATCAAACCCGCAAGGATTCCCGTAGAAGAATATTTAAAATGGATCGGTGTTTTCCGAACGGACTCCGATTGGAGTTCGGACCTGGGATTTCGAATCAAAGAAAAGAACGGAAACGTCTTTGTTCAGAAAATCATTCACGGAAAGGATATCATAACTCCGGATATTCAATTGGAAGATGAAATCATAGCGATCAACGGAAAACGAATGAACCATTCCGGCTTCCAAAAATTGGAAAAACAATTTCAACCGAAAGAGAAGATAGTAGTACTTCTGTCCAGATACGGAAAAACGAAAGAAATCGTTATGGAAGTGGGAGGAAGTTATAAAAACAAAAAACTTTCTTTTAGCAGTATCGTCCCACCCGAAATCAAACAAATTCAAAATTCATTTTTCGGAGTGAGCTAATAAATGGCGAGTATACTGAATTACATTCTTTCACCTTCCACAAAGGAAGAAATTCTTCCCAATAAGCCTCTACCTCTGTCCAAAGGAGGAAAACATTGGATCCACATAACGGCGGAAAACGAACAGCAACTCACACTGTTATTCCGCAAACACAAGATCCATCCCCTTACCATCGAAGACATACTCAACCCAAACAGTAGAATCAAGTTGGAAAAATTTCCGAATTACATCTTTTTTATTTATAAAGGATTTCATTTGGATAAAAACCAGATTGTTTCGCGGAATTTCAATTTTATTCTCACGAAAAATCAAATCATCTCGCTCACTCTTGATTATCGCGAAACGATCAGCGATTTAATTGAAAACTGGAAAGCAAATCATCGCATTTTGGCGCAAGGTTACGAATTCATCGTTCATAAGATTTTAGATATAGAGACGGATCATACTCTGGCAATCGTCCAAAAGATTGAAGAGAAGATAGAACATTTGGAAGATCAAATATTCAATAACACAAGAAGACTGGATATCAACTATGTTTACAGCTTGCGGGGAAGTCTGCAAAGCATGAAAAAATGGCTGATTCAAAACAAAGAAGTTTTGGAACATGTGGAAGCCATCAAAAGCAGTTTTTTCAGTGATGAAGCAGACGCTTTCTTTCGGGACGTAAGGGACCACTCTATCAAAATACTGGAGTTAGTTGATAGCAACATAGAGTCCATTTCGTCGGCCCTGGAAGCTCATATCGCAATCTCCAGTAGAAAAACAAACGAGATTATGAAAACACTTACGATTATGACTGCGATCATGTTGCCGATGTCTCTTATCGCCGGAATATTCGGAATGAACTTTAAACACATTCCTTCTCTGGATTGGGAATGGGGATATTTTTATTCTTTGGTGCTGATGATAGGTACGGGAATTACAATGTATTTGTATTTTAGATTCAAAAAATGGTTTTGATCCGGTTCAACGTACGGAATGAATCGCATTACGAATCTCAACTAATTTGGATTCGTATTTTTCTTCGAACGCTTCTTCTCTTCGTATCCAACGGTTCAATAGTCCCTTTAGCTTCGCATTCTTAGCTTCAAACTCTGCCGAATCTGGAAAAGAAATGATTGTGTCATCTGCAAGCGGTTTATTCGGAAATTTGAGAAAAGCAAAATCAGGCATCATCTTTTCCAATAATTCCAAATTGAAGATAGGATAATTCGCTTGAATCCATTCTACGGTAGGAGGAATCCGTTTGCTGAAAAACGCTTCTTCAATGGCCTGGATAAGTACTCTTTTGTTCTGGATTTTTTTATCTTTCTCGATTTTTTCTTCGCGTTCTTTTAGTTTCTTTCTGAAGAAACTTTCCCTTCTTTTTTCATATTGAAACTGACGATCCATCTGAGCATAGGTGATTATGGATTTCGCCTTCGCATAACCACTATTAACAATAGGAGTAACGCCCAAAATATAAAATAATTTATAAAACCAGGGAATATAATGAAAATATACCGATTGTAAATTTCTTCCGTATATTTTCACAAAATTTTCGTCTTTAAAAATCGGTTTTACATCGACCTCATTGGCTTCAACGAGGGCCTTAAAATATAGTATATATTCCGTAGTAAAACGATAGTTTTCGTAAATAAGCGAATTGATCTCTTTGAGACTGGCAATGTTATTTAAAGCAAAAATAGCCATCTTTGCTTCGGAGTCCAACCACTCCGCCGAAAGAACATTCGGATTCTTCCTTAATTGCTCTACAATGGTCATATCGTTTTTAGTATCTTTTTCCAGGTTGATGCGAAGCAGTCTGGAATCGAAATCGAAAGTGCTTTCAAGCATTGTCAGATAAACTTTCAATAATTTATCCAATTCCGTTCTTTGGCTTTTCTCCTGATAAATAGAAGCGATATCGCATAATTTTCGAATTACTTTGACTATGAGGAAATAACCTTTCTCCTTTAAAATCTCTTCATAAGCAAGATAAACGTTCATCCGTTTTTTAATGATTTCAATCTCTTGATTGCCCGAGAAAGCTTGCGATTCTTTAATTTCGGCATTCATCTCGTCAATACGATCCCGTAAGCCCGGATCAAATGATCTGGCAATCGGTTCAACCTTTGCCAAAAACAATTCATTCGCAATCGAAATGAAATGTTGTGCCTGGCTATCAAGAATGGAAAAAATTCCTATGCTGGGAAGAACGATGAGTCTAGTCTCGGCATCCAACTCTTCTAAAAGCAATTCCTTCGACTTTCTAAGCATGATCGGCGAAGGAGGATAAGGAAATTCTTTCGGCAATAGCAGATGATCAATATCATCTCCGTTAGTTGCCTCTTTTATAAATTGCGGATCGGAGATTTTTATTAAAATGGATCTCCAGTCTTCTTCTCCCAATTGTTTCTTATCAATTGCATACTTTTTAATCGCATCGGAAGATTTTTTAAGCAAACAATGAAACGTGTCTTCAATAGAAAGTCCGTCAGGGACAGAGACACAAAACGGATATATGTCGATCGAACCTAATCCATGATTGTAACGAATCTCGAAAAGTTGTGTAACGATTCCATAATCGATCAACTCCCAAAGATGTTCAATGGATACTTCCAAAGATATCTTTAACTTTTCTACCGAAGATTCGTTGATTTGGAAAAGTGCTCCTTTTTCGATTTGGTCTTTCGTGGAAAGAGCCTCGATCGCTTTCATAATCACCAATGCTTCTTTCTGAAGTATAATACCGGACGCCCTTCCAATCATTTCTTTGGAGGTGATAGATAAAAATGCATCTTTCGGAGGATGGATTCGCATAACTTAAATGGAAGTGATCCCTCCATCTACGGACCAATTGGCACCGGAAATATATCCGGATTCTCTTTGCATCAGGAAGTTGACTACTCTTGCAATTTCCGCGGGTTCTGCAACTCGCTTAACGGGAGTTTTGCTGATAACCATTTGGCGATGACCTTTTATCTGGTCTTCCTGGATTCCCATGGAAGTGTCCACATAACCCGGGCTAATGCAATTTGCTGTGACCCCGAATTCTCCCCATTCGTCAGCGATGGATTTGGTAAATCCAACCATTGCATGTTTGGAAGCGGAATATCCGACCGATAGTGCAGATCCTACGATAGACAGAGAGGATGCGATCGAAACGATACGTCCGAACTCGGATTCTTTGAATTTTGGAAGTAATAATTTGGATAGAAGGAAAAGAGAATCCATATTGATGCGGAAAATATTCTGCCACTCTTCCAAATTGACATCCGTTATTTTATGATAAGGCCCGCCATAACCGGCACAGTGAACAAATCCGTAAATCTCACCGCTCTCCTTGCATTCGGAGATAATCTTGGTGAGAGCTCTTTCCAAAACAAATAATGGTTCGGATAAATCGATTTCCCTGAAGGTCTCTTGCAATACAGGGGCTTCCGGTCTTTTTTTATCCAGATTCCAAACGGAGAATCCGGACAATACAAGCGACCTCACGATCTCCCGGCCGATTCCCCCACTACCACCTGTTAATATGATGATTGTTTCATGAACTTCCATAATTACAATATCCCTTTTTTAGGAGTCATATAAAACTCTTCCAGATACACCGTTTTAGGAAGAAAAGCTAGATCGCGAAGAAAAATAGCCGCATCTTTCACACTGACCATGTCTTCTTTAGAAAACTCCGGACGGTTGTCCCAGATGGAAGTTGCAATGGCACCAAAATAGGCATTGATTACCTTTGTTCCGAAAGGTTTCCATTCTTCTCTCAGTGCTTTGGCAAGTCCTGAGGCAGCATGTTTGGAGGCGCAATAAACTGTAGAATTGGGGAATCCTTGCTTTGCAGCCGTGGAAGTAAAAAAAACTACTGTCGCGGGAAGAGATGACTTCAAAGCAGGACTCATAATTTTTAATACTCTCATAGAAGAAAATAGATTCAAACTAAAATGTTTTTGAATTTCAATCAGATTTATATCTTCGACAGGTGAAAAAATACCGTCACCTTGCGCAAAGTAGACGACAAATTCTGTTTCCTCTTTACCCGATTGCCAGGATTTCCACTCTTTTTGCCAGGTTGCTTCCCAAAGATCGAAATCCGCATCCGATGTAAGGTCGAATTTGTGGTTGGTATTTGGTATAAATTCGTTTGATAGGCTTTGCCCTCTTCTTGAAAAACCGTATACTTCTATCTTTTGGTTGTTCGCAGAATCCGAATTGAATTCGTTAAAAACCGCCTGCCCAATCCCCGATCCTGCGCCAAAAATAAATATTTTTTTGGATTTGTTCATTTATGATGAGCCATTACTTGAAAAAGAAACGCGACTGCCTCCAAATGCCGATTGGCCTCGGTAATTGTTTTTCCCCAAACCGTAGGTCCATGCTCTTCCACTAAGACAAAGGGAAGAGAATAATCGGGATGTTTGTTCAAAAATAAGGAAATGGTATCCGCGATTTTTTTCACTTCACCAAAATTATAAAAAGTTGCCATTTGCAAATTAGGCCGCTCCGTCCAAATTCCAAAAGCCTTTATCATCTCGACAGGAGGGATCGGAATCAACCGGTAACCTTCTTCAGGAGTTAGTTGAAAGTTAAGTAAGTTTGATTCGAGAGTGTGAACATGAAGTATGGAATTTGCGTCAGGGAGATGATTGTATATGGAATGATGAATAGAAGTTTCTGCAGATGGTTTGTTTCCATCTGTCGTTGAAATCATAGACTCGGAAGAGATGTCTATTTCGACGAAGTCGTTGTTGTTTAATTCTCCCTTGTGTTTGCCTGAAGCGGTAATCCAAAAGGAATGTTTTTTTTCAGACCTTACAGATAGATTGCCGGCAGTGGCAAACATCCACTGCCTTTGGTAATACAACTGCGAGAGTCGAACCAGCTCTCCAATAAAACTTTGGTCACCCAATCCTATTTATTGATCCTCTCCACATAAGTGATGTCGCGAAGGTCAATTTTCACCATATCCCCTTGTTTGATAAAGATAGGGACATTGACTTCCCCGCCTGTTTCTACAGTGACTCTCTTCAGTGCGAGACCGGTTGTGTCTCCTTTGAGTCCCTCTTCTGCGTAAGTGACTTCCAATACTGCAAAGTTGGGAGGGATAACCCCGATCGGTTTGTCTTCGTAAAAAGAAACTTCTACCGGAGTTTCTTCTTTCATGAAAGGAAGAATATCTTCTACATAATCCTTTGAAACAGGAATTTGTTCAAAATCATTCACATCCATGAAAATGATATCGTCCCCGTCTGCATAACAGAATTGCATCTTTCTCTTTTCCAATTCAACACTTTCTAGTTTTTCCGCAGCTTTGAATGTTCTTTCTATGGAAGAGTCTTTGATAACGTTCTTTAGTTTGGTACGAATGAACGCAGATCCTTTGCCTGGGTTAACGAATTCGGTTTTAACCACGGAATAAAGTTCGTTTTCGATTTTAAGGATCATGCCCTTCTTAACTTCTGTAATGCCTAATGTCATAATTTCAATCTCGTAAAACAAAATCCAGGGGACTTGCCATAATGTCAATCTAAGTATGGTCATAAGATGAGCCAGGAAGATTGGATGTGGCAAATGCAAAATCGAATCACCGATCTTGCCACATTGAAAAACCACATTACCCTTTCAGCGGAAGAAGAATCCGTTTTCCAAGCTGCGCAGGAACAATTTTCGTTTTCAATCACTCCTTATTATCTTTCACTGCTCGATCCCACGAACCCGACTTGTCCCATTCGCAAACAAGTATTACCAAGATCGAGTGAGTTAGTCCGTGCTGAAAATGAGTGGGAAGATCCATTGGCCGAGCAAATACATATGCCGATCAAAGGAGTAACTCATAGATACCCGGATAGGGCCATTTGGTATATTTCCCATATTTGTGCTGTTTATTGCAGATTTTGTACGAGGAAAAGAAAAGTCTCCAAACCTACAGAAACTCCGAATCGAGAGGAATGGCGAGAGGCTCTGGAATACTTCCGAAATCATACCGAGATCAAAGAAGTAATACTTTCCGGTGGGGATCCTTTGACTCTTTCCGACCAACATATTGATTATCTACTTGGTGAACTAAGTGCAATCGATCATATCAATCATTTGAGAATTCATACGAGATACCCGGTTACTATGCCGATGAGAATCACCGATTCTCTTTGCGGGATTTTTTCCAAATATTTTCCATTGTACATTGTCACTCATTTCAACCACCCGAAAGAACTTACCCAAGAAGTAAAAGTAGCCGTCACGAAATTGATTCAGAAAGGGAATGTAACACTTCTAAATCAGTCAGTTCTACTCAAGGATGTGAATGATACTGTGGAAATTCTGGAAGAGCTAAATTACAAATTAGTTAGATTTGGGATCAAACCGTACTATTTGCACCAATGTGACGAAGTTTACGGTAGTTCGGGTTTTGTGGTTCCTATCGAAGACGGCATTCGCCTAATGTATGATATTCGAGGAAGAATGTCGGGACTTACTGTTCCCAACTATGTGAAAGATTTGACTGGTGGTGGTGGGAAAGTATTGCTCGGACCGAACTATTTGATAGAAAAGAAAGAAAGTTCCTATCTGTTTAAAAATTTCAATGGAGGGGAATATGAAGTTACTCATTAGATTGCCAATATTTGCGGTATCATTTTTGTTTTTTCTTGCAATGTGTAAATCTTCTCAACCATCGGAAATATCCGAAACGAACGACCTTAAGGAGAATCATAACGATAGCAGACAATTAACAGCAAAGCCGATCACAAAACTTAGATTAACTTATGATTCCGTTTGGTTCTCTAAAAGGGAATTTTTATTATTGGAATCCGGAAGCTTGCACGAAAGTGGGAATTTTTATAAAATAGAATATAAAGATCCGAAAGCAGGGGAAATTGTCTGGATTAAAATTTCTTCTACCAATCAGGATAACCAAAGATCCTTTCCTTATTTGAATTCCGATCTACCTTCAACAAACACCACAAAGGTTTCCTATTTTTCTTGGCAAGGAAGAAAAGCCACCATACTCATTAGAGACATCTCGCCTGCGAAGGTTTATCTTCGTTGGGAAGGAATTTATAAAGGCTACCTCATTGTTGCAGAAACCGAAATGAATCAACTAGCGGCTGATGAAAAGAATGGAATTGGGGATTATTTTCACCAACATGTGTCGAATTATCTCGAGCTTTTTTGATTACTCGCCATTGCTCGCTCAAGCTGAAAATCTTCTCATTTTTCTTATGAAGAGTCCGAGTTGTGGAGAAGTTCGGTTTTGAAAGCGGGGTAATGATCTGTTTTAAGGTCATATGTTTGGGTGAGCCGGATGGAGCGGAGAAATGGGGTACCTCTCACAATTCCAAACTCACGGATCATCGCCAACCAGCCCATTTCCCGCCATTCCAATAACAACCCAAGCAAATGGCTACGTGAAACGGACAAAGCGCTCGCCATTAAATCCATCTCGATCAAACACCTCTCATCGACACGAAAAGATACTTTTTTTAGATCCAGGCCCTCTTTTTGGTATGTGCGAGTTGCCTTCCCCCGGCTCTTCGGGAAAAAACCATGATAGATAAAATAAGCGGAATCCTCTAAAAGATTTCGAATCACAGTCGAATAGGTGATTCTAGGATTTCCCCTTTTCAGATCATAGCCACTTGAAATTAAGAAAGAGGTACTACACTGCAGGAAAGACTGCACCAGCCTGACTGAAACTTCAGCGTCGCCCGAAGAAAGCCGCTTCGAAACACGTTCAAATTCTAAAAACTCGAAGAAATCTATAACCATAAAAGCTGGGGTTACAGATTTTCCCCTTTGGTTCCCTTTTTTCCTCAGAACCAAAAAAATCTCTGAAAAAAGATTAGGCAAAAGAATGTTCTTGAACAATTTTAGGAATGAATCGACAAAGATTAGTTTATGTGGTTGAAATTAGGAGAATCCGAAGTCATTAATCTCGATTTTATAGCTTCCATCAAGAAAAACAGTGGCCAGCCCACGATAGAAATCATTTACCAAGATTTAAATAATGTCAAATCCCTTCCTTTCCCTGGCACAGAAGAACGTGATCGGGCTTTTAAAGCCATTCTGGAAAATCTTTCTAGAATGAAATTGTTCTTCGAGTGAATCAAAATGGAATACGAAGCACTTAATCCCAATCTATACGCACATGTTCTAGATGATCTGGAACTAATAACATCCCATAAACCATTTCATATTCTTTTCTACGGATCCAGAGAAAGAGGTGATTTTAACGAATCCTCCGATCTCAATTTTTATCTGCTGGCACATTCAACTGATCAAATGAAGGCAAGTTTTGTAGATAGTGTCAGCAAAACATTGAACCAGCTTGAAGTTGTAGCACCCGTAAATATGATTGCAGGAGATGCAGATTCTCTGCGTCACAGATTTAAAATTCACGAACCGGGATCGATCCAATTGCTGGAAAATGCCTCTGTATTCTATGGAGAAGGAATCTGGGATTCTCTCCAATCAGAATGGAAAAGATACAAAGACAAATCCATCCCCAAAAAAGAGCTAAGTAGTTATTTGGAAAAAAGAATTCGTTTTTTCAAACAGCAGGTTTCACGCAACGTGAAAGAAGAAGTTTCCCAATTAGAAAGAATTTGCACACTCACATTGCATGTATGGGCAATCAAAATTATTGATGATCTCTCCGTCTCCGAGCTTTTGATGATGGACATTCCAGGTCAGATTTATTCCCTCTTTACGAATTTATACAAATTTGAGTTAGACGAAACTATTTTGGAGCTGTTGAATCTCCAACAAAGATTACAAACTCTAAAGAGAGAACTTCGTTGGAAAAAAGAAATCAGTCGGGAAGAAATTTACGAACTAAAATACAAACTCATCTCTCTCAGAAAAGACGAGGAGTTTTTACTCAATCTTTGGGCTTAATTCAATCCTGTTCGACCTTATTCGGCTTTGTTTCTTTTCTTAATTAACTTTTGATCCGGCTGGATCACTGAACTGTCTACGGAATTCAGGATAACCGGCCTTTTCCAAATCTTCTTTGGGAATAAATTTCAAAGAAGCCGAATTGATACAATAGCGAAGCCCTGTGGGCTTCGGCCCGTCATCAAACACATGACCCAAATGAGAATTACCATACTTGCTTCTCACTTCGGAACGAACCATTCCATGCGAAGAATCCGTTTTCATCACTACATATGCTGCTACTAAAGGCCGGGTAAAACTAGGCCAACCGGTACCTGACTCAAATTTATCAACGGAACTAAACAACGGTTCGCCTGTAACACGATCTACATAGATTCCTTCTTTATGATTATCCCAGTATTCATTTTCAAAGGGAGGCTCCGTTCCGTCTTTTTGAGTCACTTCAAACTGCAAGCTGGAAAGTTTTTTTTGAATTTCATCAAGAGATGGTTTTAAAAAACGAACGGTTTTTTCCTTTCCCCAAACAGACTCGATGAATTGATCTCTGCCCGACCCGGAACGATAACTTTTGTATTGCGACGGATCTTTTTTATAAAAATCCTGATGATATCCTTCCGCAGGATAAAACCGATCAAACCCTATCACTTCCGTTACGATTTTTTTCTTAAACAATTTACGTTTTGTTAACGCAAGCAATGATTTTTCAGCTGCTTTTTTCTGATCCGGATTATGGTAAAAAATACCAGTTTTGTATTGGCTTCCCCGATCCACGAATTGACCATCCGGGTCAGTTGGATCGATATTTCTCCAAAAAACTTCTAAAAGAGTTTCATAAGAAATTTGTTTCGGGTCGTAGGTAATTTGAATCGCTTCCCTATGGCCCGTGTATCCACTGGAAACCTCTTCATAACTAGGATCTTTTTCCTTCCCGCCGGTATAACCTGATATTACGCTGACTACCCCCGGCAAAACCTCGAAAGGAGGCTCCATACACCAAAAACACCCCCCTGCAAACGTTGCTTTCTCCGTTTCAGGCCCTGCTATGATTCCACACGAAGTGAAATAACCAATCAGTAAAAATAAGACAATCCTCAGCTTGGAAGGCAATAGATCTAAATTATGCATACAAAAATTAGACAGCGAGCTTGGCGTTGGTCGGCGCTGATCTGGACTTTTTCCTATTTTTACCTTTCTTTTTAAAGGCGTTTTTTTATCGTATCCTATTTTCATGACAACGAATCAAACCGAGCCCGGTAACGACTTCCAATCCTTTGGATTTCGCCCAGAGCTCCTTTCGGGGATTGAAGAAGCTGGTTTCCAGACGCCAAGCCCCATACAACGGCAGGCCATGCCTCTCGTTCTCGAAGGAAAAGACCTGATAGCACAGGCACAAACAGGAACCGGTAAAACCGCAGCTTATGGACTTCCATGCTTAAATCGCATAGATGTGAAAAGCGGTATGCAAGTTCTCGTTTTGACACCAACAAGAGAACTTGCCCTCCAAGTATCAGACGAGCTTTACCGCTTAGGTAAAAACGTCGGGATCAAAACCACTACTATCTATGGTGGTGCATCTTATTCCAAACAAATCTCCCAAGTCACCAAAGGTGCACAAGTTGCCGTGGCAACTCCTGGTAGATTATTGGATCTACTCAAGGGCAAAGAGTTAAAAAATTTCAAACCTAATATGGTCATCCTCGATGAAGCGGATGAAATGTTGGATATGGGATTTTTGGAAGATATCGAATCCATTTTCGGATTTCTTCCTGCAGAAAGACAAACTCTCCTGTTTTCGGCTACGATGCCGGATGCTATCAAAAAACTAGCAGGCAGATACCTCAACCAACCCGCGCATGTAAAAATTGCAGCGACCGAAAAATCTTCGAAAAACATCGAACAAGTGTATTACATCATCGATGAACAAGAAAGAGACAATGCAGTAGTTCGTATTTTAGATTACGAAAACACGTATAAGGCGATCATTTTTACTAAAACTAAAAAAGAAGCCGACGATCTAAAAGCGAATCTCGGATTCAAAGGATACCCTGTGGAAGCACTTCACGGTGACTTAAGCCAAAAACAACGTGAGTTGGTTTTGAAAAGTCTTCATGACGGCAGAATCAGAATTCTTGTAGCGACCGATGTTGCGGCACGTGGATTAGATGTAAAAGACCTATCTCTAGTGATCAACTTTCATCTTCCTTTCGATAGCGAAAGTTATACGCATAGAATCGGAAGAACAGGCCGTGCAGGAAAAACCGGTAAAGCGATCACTCTTGTAACAACGAGAGAATCCAGAGCTTTACACAGATTGAAAGGTACTTCCGGAACAGGACTTACAATTGCTGCCCTTCCTACCAAAAAGGAAGTCCAAGCTAAAAGAAGTGAAGATTTCATCACTAAGCTTTTGGAAACGGAAATCAACGAAGAAGCGGAAGCTCTTTTTGCTAAACTTTCCGAATCTCAAGACTCAAAAGATGTCTCTCTGAAAATCCTTTCTCAAATCCTTGATAGAGTAAAAATTTCAGGGCCTGAGAAAATCGGGAAACTACCTTCCGAGTGGAATGAATCTGCTCCTTCCGGTGGTAGCGGTGGTGCAAAACGACGAGGAGGAACAGGTGGAGGAAGCCGAGGCGGCAGATCCAACAGTTCCGGTGGTTCTTCTTACGGTGGAAGAAGCAGCGGTAGCGGATCATCCAGATCAACCCCTGCTTCTAAATCCGGTGGGGATCGCGGAGGCAAACCTCAGCGTTTTCGAAATAAGTAGTGGCTGACCAGCCACTCTTCTCCATTTCGATAAGCCCATAGTTCGGCACAGGCGAGAAAGAATACTTTCCAATAGACAAACCATTTGGTTTTGTTCTTCTCGCCGTGTGTTTTCTCCAAGATTTCTATTACCTTCTCTTTATTCTTCAATAGATTTTCATACCACGCTTCACTCGTCTTAGCATAATTGGTACCGTTCACTACCCAATGTTTTTCAATTAGAAAATCCTTCTGAAAGTACAAAAACAAATCATCCGAAGGCATCTGTCCGCCGGTGAAAAAATACTTCGCCATCCAATCCGTATCATCCACTACTTCAAACGGATAAGCAAAAGTTTTATGAGTGAATATATGCACAAAGAATTTACCGTCGTTCACCAGAAACTTGGACAATCTTTCAAATAACAGTTCATAGTTTTTCATATGTTCCAACATTTCCACGGAAATGATCCGATCGAACCTTTCCTTTGTGGTAAACACATTCATATCTTGAGTAAGAATGGTTATATTTTTCAAACCTCTTTCTTTCGCGCGGGCCTCAATGAATTTTTTCTGGCTTAGGGAATTCGATACCCCTGTTACTTTGCACTTGGGAAATTTTTCGGCTACATAGAGGGAAACAGATCCCCAGCCGCAACCCAAATCCAATACTTTCATTCCGTCCTTCAACTCGGCACGTTCAACCGTCAAAGCGAGCATCGTTTCTTCCGATTCGGAAAAGCTAGTCTCGGCCGTCGGCCAGTATCCCGAAGAATATTTCATACGCGGTCCCATCACATAAGTGAAAAATTCGCTCGGGACTTCATAATGTTGTTCGTTTGCATCATGTGTATGAACTGCGATCGGGGAATTTTTCAATTCCTTCACATAATTCAATTTATGTGCTAATTGTTTTTCCGCATCGCCTTTCACTTCCTGTTTCAATCGCATATCAAGAAGTTGGCGAATGCGAATTCGAATCAGCCAATCGGGGAATAAATCTTTTTCGAGAAGTGAATTGATGTTCAAAGAATTTTCCTTTGTATTTGAATTATGATCCGAAAATTGATTTGTTTAACTTTCCTTCGGGAACCAGGGGAAAAAAGCATTGGTTGTTTTCTGATACCCCCGAAAAATATTTCCTTTGGATGACAAAGAAGATTTTTCCGCAAAAGGAACTCCGGATATGAACCGAAGCAAAACAAACATGACAAGAGGAGAGAATAAAGAAACCGGAGCCCAACGAAAACCGCTTGCTAGAGGAATGATGCCTATCCCGAGCCAAATCACCCATTCAAAAAAATAATTGGGATGACGACTGTATTTCCAAAGTCCTACATTGCACAATTTTCCCTTGTTAGTCGGCGCCTCCAAAAATGAATGCAATTGTTTGTCCGCCAAACCTTCTCCGAAGACTCCGATCAAAAACAAAATCCCGCCTGTAGCAGGAAATACAAATTCGAAAGAAGACGGATTCCATTGCCATTCGGATGCGACAATAAAAGGACCGGAAAGTAACAATGCCAGAAATCCTTGGAGTAAAAATACATTGGTAAAAAACTTTCGATGCACCCAATCTCCATAATCATTGCGGAAATCAGAGTATCTTTTGTCTTCAGGGTGTCCTGTGCGAATGCGAGTCCAATATAAAAATCCCGAAAGGCGAATCGCCCAAATCCAAACAGGAACAAGGATGGCAAGTTTGGCATAAACGGTTCCGTTTCCCAGAGCGGCAAAAATAGAAGCGATTCCGGCTATCACCAGTCCCCAACCCACGTCAATGACTGCATAATTGTTCCGAGACTTACCCCAAAACCACATCAAAGACATGAAGAAACAAGAGAATGAAACAGCTGTTATATATGAGTTCACAAAAGGATTCAATCCAAACCTCTTGCGAACTTAGACGAGCTCCGGTTTAATGAAAGTCGTGATAAAGTTTTTTATATAGAATTTTTTCCAAAATTCCAGGGGCGAGATTTCTCATCCATTTCATAAAAGATCCGGAAAAATCAAAAGTTACAAGCCTTGCCTCTTTGTCTTTCGCCACTTTCATCAGTAGGAAAGCTACTTCCTTAGGAGTTTTTAATTTAGCCTTCGCCTGTCCCTCATCCAATACGTTTCCTTTAACATCCAATCCTGATTTGCGCAGATTGGTTTCCGTATAAGGAACACATACCAAAGAAGAACGGACACCCTCTTCTTTTAATTCGATACGCATAGATTCCATTGCGGCATGCAAAGCGGATTTGGAAGAAGAATACGCCGCGCGTCCCGGCACTCCGTACAAAGCGGACACCGTAGAAGTAGTCACTACCACTCCTTTGGCTTTTTTCAGTCCTCCGAGAAGACCTTGGATGAGTTGGATGGGACCGAAAAAATTCGTAGCGAACGTTTTGCGATACACCTCCAAAGACAATTCATCAAAACGTCCGTGAGCTGTGATCCCTGCATTATTAAAAAGAACGTCCACACCACCGGATGTATGTGAATGCAAAATAGCAAGTGCATCCAACACGGAAGATGTATCTTGCAAATCCACACCGATACGAATGATCTTGCAAGCGGGATGTTTTGACGGCGGATCTTCAATATCATTTGCTCTTCTGGCAAGTGCAAAAATTTCACAAGGGTAACGACTTAAATTTTCAAGGAGAGCAAGACCTATCCCGCTCGACGCACCGGTGATCACTACCACCCTATTGTTCCAAAAATCTTTCATCTCATCCTCTAATTCAAATAAAACTATCTGGACAAAGACTATCAGTGAATGCAAAATTTGACCAGTGAATTTTTATAAGGAATCTTAATGGCAATCAGAAACAGAGTTTGGGAAATCGCAGACGGTTTTGGTTTGGAAAATCTGAAAATAAAAGACAGAGTCGTGCCTGAAAACATCGGCCCGAACGAAGTTTTAGTCCGACTAACAGCTACTTCACTCAATTACCGCGATTATCTAATGGCCATCGGACAGTACAATCCCAGACAAAAACTTCCTCTTGTTCCTTGTTCGGATGGAGCCGGAGTTGTGGAATCCGTAGGAACAAATGTAAAAAAGTGGAAAACAGGAGATAGAGTCATTCCTATTTTTGCACAGAGCTGGCAGGATGGAATTCCCGATATGGACAGTTTACGCAGTACATTGGGAGGACCGAATGATGGTTGTTTGATGGAATACAGGGTATTCGATGCGCAAGGCCTGGTAAAAACTCCTGAACATCTTACCGATGCCGAAGCGGCAACATTGGGATGTGCCGGGCTTACTGCTTACAACGCAGTCGTTACATTCGGAGGGATCGAACCCGGAAGCACGGTTCTTACCCTTGGAACCGGTGGAGTTTCCTTATTTGCATTACAATTTGCAAAGATGTTAGGTGCAAAAGTCATAGTAACATCGTCCAGCGATGAAAAATTGGCCCGTGCCAAAAAACTGGGTGCCGACGAAGGTATCAATTATTCTACCCGTTCCAATTGGGAAAGAGATGTCCGTAAACACACCGATATGAAAGGAGCGGATTTGATCATTGAAGTGGGAGGAGCGGGAACTCTGCCAAAATCCATGATGGCAGTACGCCCTTACGGAACCATTGCGCTGATCGGAGTGTTAGCTGGTGGTGAATCGACTTTATCCCTCTATCCCATACTTATGCAAGGTGTGAAAGTCCAGGGAGTGATCGTGGGAAGTAAAGCGGATTTTGAAAGAATGAATTCCGCCATTTCTCAAAACAAAATGAAACCTGTCGTGGACAAATCCTTCGGTTGGGACGAAGTGCCGGAAGCCTTTGCCTATTTACGAAGCGGGCAACATTTCGGAAAAGTAGTAATCGAATGGCAAAGTTAAAGAAGATTCCAAAAAAAGACAGAGTGGATCAAAATCCCCAAAAAGAAAATCAAATTCAAACCAAGCACCAAACGATTATTTTGCGGTAAAAAAATAAACTGGTATATAAATCGTAAAGCCCAAAACAGAAGTATAAAACCTACGATCAAAAGTCCGAAATTTGATTCGAGGACTTCCGTAGGAATCCAATACATAAGACTTGCAAAGAAGAAGAATACCAGAATCAAACATAGATTCAAAATTTGTAATATGGCCTTGTCGGCAATATTGATTTTTTGTAAGGACTTTTTCCAAGAGAATATCTTCCAAAAGAAAATATGAAAGATGGCAAAACCGATGTGATAGAAGATAGAAGCGGATTTTAAAAAAAGAATTGAGTCCATGGACTCACTATAAGAACAAAAAAAGAAATGTAAAAACAAAAAAACCCCGAGCGAACCCGGGGTTTTCCAAAATCCTACTTTGCAGTAGTGATTTCTAAAGCTTCACCTGTTGCATTTCCTGCGAACTCGATTTTAGCTTTGTCTTTTTTGAATTTTTTGTCCAATTTGTCAGGGTTGGACACTGCATATTTTTTACCTTCCGACTCGATAACAAATCCGCCTTCTTTAAGAACGGATACAGTTCCTTTGCCGGTAACTGCTACAGGCGCTTCTTTTTTAGGACCTGAGCTACATGCTACAAATGCCGCTAAAGCGGCAATAGAGAGAATAAGTGAAATTGATTTCTTCATTGAGAAAATCTCCTAGATTCCGCTAGAATCACTATTTATTGATAATTTCTCCTCTCTTTTTTTTGAACATGAAGGAATTCTCAAATTTATTTTTGAAAATCCGGGCGAATGCTTTGTTAAAAAAATACAATTCCTTCACTCATTTGTATAGCCGACAGAACGCTTACTTATCAGGCAAAAACCCGGTTAATTTCCGAGAAAGGATCTGTGCATAAATTTTATGCCCTTCTTTTGTGACATGAACTTCGTCATGAAACAGATTTCCTCCTTCCGATTCCTGCAACTCATCCAGCAAATAAACAACTTCCAGTTTATTTTCCGAAATCAGATTTTGAATTTTCGGGTCTTTGGAAGATTTTTTTACAACTTGATTACGGGTGGGAAGGATAAAAATTTTATGTTTATATCCTTTTGCTTTTAGAAAAACATCCATGGATTTCAATTTCAAAACCGACTTCAATATAATATTTGTTATATGTTCTTCCGTGACAAGACTTTGCCATGGCAGATAACGTTTGTTATTTTGAGTATAGGCGAAATAATGAAATAACTCCGCCCAAGCGGAACCAGGCTCGGTATTATAATAAGGAAGTCCCTGCAAACGGACAAGCCCGCGGTAAAAATCATCTTCAATCAAGGCAGTGATATAATAGTTGGCTGGCAAAAATTCTTCTTCTACGATGAGTGCATGAATGTTCTCTACACCCCAGGTATTGACAGCTGCATTTCCGGATACATAATCTTTGCGATCTTGGAATACCAGATGACTGAACAGCTCTCCATTGGAGATATAAGATCCTCCGTAAGTGACCGAATCTCCCAAAAACAAGATCTTATTTTTTTTCTCTTTGTCCCAGTCCTCTGTAGAACGGAGTCCCAAATTATTAAATACCAATTCAGCTCCCAAAAATCTTTGCAGTTTCTGGTTGGGCATGGGGCGGAATCCGTATATCGGACTATTGTCATAGAGAACCGGATTTCCTAATCCGAATAATTTACTTAAAGCAAGCTCCACCGCTCCGACAGTAACCAAGGAAATAATTATGACGAAGATGATGATTGTAGTTTTGAAATGACTCTCGAACCAATTTTTTTTTGGATTCATTCCTTCCTTATTTGGCAGGCATCATACCCACACAAAGAGAACTGAATTCCTTTGCTCTCCAAAGTCCATCACTATCCTTCTCAACTGTAATCGGACGAAAGCTCGCGGCACCTCTTGTAGCTACAAAAAGTTTGATCCTACCGGAGGATTCTTCGCCGGAATAAGGATTTGTAAATGTTTCCACAGTCAATGGTATACTCGGAGAATATCCGTTAGACGGCTCAGAACCTTTGAAGTATGCATTTGCCAACATCTTGTATTTATCCAATTGACCGACCAGATATCTGTCTCTATTTCCCAAATCCTCTCCCTTGTAAGCGGTAGGTTTGTTTGATTTTTGTCTGTTTTTAATCAGAATGGAACTAATGAGTGTTTGGTTGCCAAGAGTTTGGTCCTTTCCATAAAGATGGATGGCAATTACCATAAGTGACGCGGCTCCTTCCGGAGTTTTGGCAAGATTTGTTTGCAAAGATTCGAATTCTGCAATGGATAAAGGCGCAGAAGGAATTACTACCTCCGGCCTAGGGGTCAAATTTTGCGCAGACAACCCAAAGGAAAAAAAAACGGCAAGTACAAGATAAACTGGTTTTTTCATGAAAAGAAAACCTATCATAAATTCCTTCCTTGTCCAGAACAAAGATGGTAATTTATTTCTTGCATACCTTGCTCAAGAGTTGTAGTATTTCGGATTACATTATGAAAACCCATCTTAAAATTTCCATTCCCATCCTTCTTGTTTCTCTTTCCCTTTTGGCCCAAGTGAATTCCGGAACCCCTGATTTCATCGAAGCGGAACAAGCCGAAAAAGATCTACGTGCAAAATGGTCGAAGACCTATCCGGGAGAAACCATTGAATCTCTTCAGTCTGCGGGAGATCCTGTGATTCTTGAGAAAACGGATAAAAAAGGAAAACTCATAGAAAGAAAACTGAAAGTTCCTTTCCAGGTAGTTGCTTCCAAAAAAGGTACAAGCCGGGAATACGAAGCAGGAGCCAATTATACTCAAAAAGGAAAGTCTTGGGTATTCTCAGAAATCGGTGTGGGAAATGTGAAAACTCTCGCAGGGGCGGAAGACAAAGCACCTAGCAAGCCTAAGGTGAAAGAACTTGCACTCCAGGCATTCGCTTCCAAATATCCCGAATACACATGGTCCAAAATCCTGATTGACGATGGAACATTTAACAAAGGTTCGAGTGGTGGATTTTACCGTTACGAAGGAGACGTAGACCGCACAAATGCGGAAGGAACCGTTCAATGCAAAGACATTGACTTTATGCTCGTAAAAGATGCAAGCGGCTCTTGGTCGGTAGACATCACTTCCGGCGGAAGATGTTATTAAGATAATCACAAAGTCGAATTTTATCCGATCGGATTCTTCAACTTTTTGATCGGACAGATTGGGCAAGTCCCCAAACTTTCGTTTGGGGCCGGGCTGGCTCCGGGCTTCGCGTTCGCTTCGGTCGCCCTGCGGCGACCGCTCCCGCGCCCTTCGCATCCCTCTTGCGGGGTGAGTTCGTAAATTTTAGAAGGGTTAAAATTAGACCTTCAATCCCGCCACCGCAAATGGGTCATTGACGAACCGGAGATCTTAGGCGGAACGGACCAAGGACCGAACCCAGTAGAATTAGTGCTAGGTGGACTTGCAAGTTGTCTGGGAGTTTTGGTTTCCTTATATGCACCGATACAAGATAGATATCCAATCGGATCTGTCCCGTAAAAGATACATTATCCGGAGTTCAGGTTCTTACAGAGACGAGCCTTGCGACAAAGTGAAATTTTAAACTTAGATTGTATAACAGGAAAGGAATCATCCGTAATACGGACTAAAACTCTTTAGTCCTTCTCCTCCGACCAGTCTCATGAAAATCCGATCCAGTCCGAGAGAGATCCCGGAAGAATCGGGAAATTTTCCCGATTCCAACGAAAACAAAAAATCTTCGTCTATGGGAAATATCTCTTTGCCCAATCCTTCTCTTAATGTTTGTTCTTCGATAAATCGGCTTCTTTGCTCTTTCGAATCAGTCAATTCCCAAAATGCATTTGCCAATTCCAGACCGGACCAATAGATTTCGAATCGTTTTGCCTTTCCGTCTACGATTTTTGCCAATGCCGCGCATTCCGGAGGATAATCGTAAAGAAAAACAATCTTATCACCTAATTTTGGTTCTACTAAATTCAAAAAAACCAAAAAGAAAAGATCTTCATACTGCCAGGTAACAAGCTCATCTTCCTTTGCTGAAGTCAAACGATGATCGAATATCGTCTCAATCAATTCCTTGCGAGACAATCCTCGTTTCGTATGTGTCTTTACAATATCATCCACTGAAATTTCTTCATAGGAAGAATCCCCGGTCAAAAAATCCGCAACTTGTAATTCCGAAAAATCAGAACCCAATCTTTTGAAATATTCTTTGCTGAAATCTCTCAAGTCCTTATCGTTCCAGCCCTTCACATATAGTTCCAACATCAAAAACTCAGCACTATGATAAGGACTGCCCTCTTCTCCCGAACGAAATGTATGGGTGATTTCATAAATCCGCTCCAATCCATTTGCTAACGATTGTTTGAGAGAATATTCGGGGGAAGTGATCAAATATCCTTTTTCTCTTCCATCGGGAGAAGAAACAAGAAAAGGATCCAAATACGGTTCCATTCCCACTACCGGTTTAAAACAAGGAGTATCCATCTCCAAAAATCCGGATTCTTCCAAAAAGGATCTGGTAGATCTTAAAAAACGGGATCGTAAAATCTGATTTTCGAATGGGATAGGCTTCATAAAAATATTACTTTTTAATAAACAATGATTCCGGTAAACCATTAAGGTTCGAAAATACAAAGGGTAAAATAATCAAAAAACATATTTTTTGATTTCCATAAAACGAAGTCTCCGATACATCCTTTAACCGTGGCTAAGAACACAAAATATTTGTCTGTTCGTGAAATTGAAAACGCATATGAAATTCAAATTCAATCCAAAGAGTTTGATACTGCGGTAGAAGAAGAAACTTCCTCCATCATTGCCATGCTTTTTTTTCAAACCCGTTCCCACATTCAATTGGATGTTTCAAGCTTGAATTATATCCCTCTGTCTTTTCTAACTCAGATCCTAAGATTGGCGAAAGACCTTCGTGCAAAAAAAAGAGTATTGGTTTTACAGGGACTCCCTTTTTCCTCTTATTATTTTTTACAAAGATTCGGAATGACCCGATTGTTTTTTCAGACAAGAGACGGGATGCTTCGGACTAAATTCGAAAATCCTCTCCTTCCCAGGGAAGAATTTCCAGGTTGATCCCAAGCTCACCTAACAAGAGCATAATTCTCTTTTCCAATCGAATTCCTTTCGTATCGGGACTTGCGAATTCCACGGATGCATAAAAGCATGCGTCATATTTGGAAGTAATTTCTTTCAATTCACGTCGGACAGATGCCACTCTTTTCAGCAATTCCCAAATATGATCATTCAAAGGAGAATCGGGACTTAGTTTGGAGTTGAGCTGCCAATGGGGTTCTAACGGTTCATTTTGTATGTCTTTTGTGTCACGGCTATGAAAGTAATCCGGCTCTATGGCCAATCGCTCTGAAATCTCCTCCGGACGAAGCTTCGGGCCGAAGATAGCGAGCATTGCCCATGATTTTGGTTCTCTTTGCGTTTCCATTGAATTTTTTACTTTTTTTTTCTCCCAGAAGAACCAAATTAAGATAGAACTTCAAGGGAAAAATATGAAAAATATCTTGGTAATAGAGGATGATCCGGACATTGGCAATTTGATCCGTAAATCTCTCGATTCAGCGCATTATACGACCGCCATGTATGAAAATGGTGAGGAAGGGTTAAAATTTTATAAATCAAATCATCCAGATTTGGTGATTTTGGATTTATCCTTACCGGACATTGATGGAATGGATATATGTCGTACCATTCGAAAGTCAGACGAAAGCACTCCTATCTTTATTCTTTCTGCTCGAACAGAGGAGATTGATCGGATTATGGGACTGGAACTTGGTGCGGACGATTATATCACCAAACCTTTCTCAGTACGGGAATTGAAAACCAGAGTTGATGTATTCTTTCGCAGATGGGATAAGAAGATCGGGATCAAACCTAACGTGGGTCAGGCTGGGGAAATCATGCGAGGCGCACTCAAGATTGATTCCATCAGACGTCGTGTCACGTTAAATGAAAACATCATCAATATCTCCC
The DNA here is from genome assembly GCF_004771005.1 of Leptospira ilyithenensis. Taxonomy (GTDB): domain Bacteria; phylum Spirochaetota; class Leptospiria; order Leptospirales; family Leptospiraceae; genus Leptospira_A; species Leptospira_A ilyithenensis. Next base: position 151,468 of record NZ_RQHV01000002.1, on the reverse strand, counting down.
GCAAAGAATTCGACATTTTACAACTATTAGCTGGCTCACCCGGCAAAGTTTTTTCTCGTGAGATGATTCTGGAGTCCGTTTGGGGTGTGGAATGGGATGGTTTTGAAAGGATGATCGACAGTCATATCAAACGAATCCGTTCCAAACTGGAAAAAAATTCCGCACAACCGGAATGGATTGAAACTATTTGGGGAATCGGTTATCGTTTTACCGATAATTATGAAAATATTGTTGTCCCTGATTGAGTATGGAAGAGTCAAAATCGCAAAAAAACTTAATCGACGAAATTAAGTTATACGAGAAAAAAGCCAAGGAAATTGAGCGTAGAGCCAAGGAGAAGTACATGGAACAAGTATCAGACATCAAACAAAAATTGGGCAAAGCAAGCGAAGAAGCAAGCATACGCGCCAAAGAAGTCATAGACAATGTAGGAACTTATGTAAAAGAAAATCCTCAAAAAGCGGCAGTGATCGGTTTTGGTGTTGGTCTTGGCCTTGGGCTCGCCTTGGGCTGGTTTTTCAAAAAAAAGTAAATTTTGGCAAATCACTCACAATCACGAACATCTAACACCAGCAAGGGTCCTCGCAAAAAAGGAGGACTCAAAGGTGCTTTTTACGACCTCCTGGATAAGCTTGTGGCTTATTGGGAGGTTATGGCAATTTACATCCAAAAGAATGTAAGCGTATTCCTTAGGAATCTGATCTTTTCTTCTATCTGGATTTTTTCCGCCTTATTTTTTATATTTATCGCACTACTCTATTTTTCTTATGCGATTTTCCTTAGCTTGCAAAAGTTTCTGTCAAACGGTGATCCCATTTTGGCAAGCTTAGGCACCGGGATTTTATTTTTTATCATCGCATTTGCACTTGTTGAATTGGTTTTAAAACAGAAAAAATAAATCGGTCAATCCATGTTCAACCCACTCAAAGACCACGAACGTTATTCCGAAAAAGATCCGAAGGATATGAATATGGAAGAGCTTCGAATGTTACTTAAAATCCGTCGCCTGGATCTGAAATTGGAATGGAAAGAATTCCAAGAAAAAATTCATTTTTGGCAAAGAGTGGGAAGAACTGTAAAACAATCAGGGATTCTAGATAAATTCCAGGAAGGAATTCAATCCTACTTTACCAAAAAAGAAGAAGATAGTACATCCACTTAATTTCATTTTTCCTGTTTAAGAAATTATCAATCTTACCGGAAAAATATTGCAAATACTGAAACACTATGTACGATTGGGCTCGTTTTCTTCACCCCAATGAAAAATTTAATATTCAGTAAAGAAATTTCAAAACTCATTCATTGCGTTCACCGATTCGTTTTTTTCTTATTTATATTTTCCATCTCCAGTCTGTTTGCCTCTCCCAAAACTTCAATGATTCCTTCCGAGCTGAAAACAAAACAAGGTCATTGGAAAACAGCGGAAGTCATTTGGGATGAAACTTCAGGACCTGTTGCCCCGGAATTTCATTATGCAAAACAAATTAGAATCGAAGCAAATGCAAAAGGTTTCTTTTTTTCAAGAAAGGAAACAAACCAAAAATCAGAACCGACGGAAATAACAAAAAGAATCAATCAAAACACATATGCAAAATTATTAGATGATCTCCTCCGAAAGGACGCACTCAGTTTTACTTATGAAATCACTCCCCAAAAAAAAATCACAGGAATCAGTTATAATTTTTTTTCCATCCGAGTCGGAACAAGGAAGTCTCGTTTTTTTTACGTATTAAAAGATTTAGAAAAGAAAGAATTCAAAAAGAAAAAAGAAATCATTCAAATAATGAAGAGGATCGAATTATGAAACAAACACAACAGGCAAATCCGTTAAAATCCGCATTTTTACGAGCACCAGCTTTCCTCTTTGCTTATTTACTTATTTCTTTTACTCCCCTATTCTCCGAAGGGACATTTGATCCTAGTTCCGTTCGGTCCTCCGATTGCAAACCCGGAGTTTTCAATTGCGGGTATTTGCCCACTCCGAAAGAAATCCAAGATTCCATTCCTTTAAAAAGAGATTTTAATAATTTCGACGAGCTTCCTTCCAAAGCGGATCTCTCTTCCAAAATGCCTCCCGTGGGAAGCCAAGGACAACAAAACAGCTGTGTTGCGTGGGCAACCGGTTATGCGATCAAATCCTATTTGGCTACCGGTGGAAAATCTTCGAAGTATGATCCTCCTTTCAAAGGAGGGAAAGGTGATAATGTTTTTTCTCCGGCATTTATTTACAACCAGCAGAACGGGGGAAAAGACGCGGGACTTTATTATTATAAAACTTTGGAGTTTTTACAAGCAAACGGAGTAGTTCCCTGGAGCAGCATGCCTTATTCCGACAAAGATTATAGAACCCAACCGAATGAATCTGCAAAAAAAGAAGCGTTGAATTACAAAATCCGGTCCTTTTCAAGATTGAATTTCAAAAATCCGGACGAAATCAAACGGGTGCTTGCCGGTGGCAATGTGGTGTTATTCGGAATTATCATTGATGACGGTTTTTACAAACTGAAAGGATCCGAAGTTTACGATTCCAACAGCGGACAGAGTTACGGCGGTCATGCGATGACCATAGTGGGCTATGATGATTCCAAAACTTCCAAATCAGGAAAAAAGGGAGCATTTAAAATACAAAACTCCTGGGGAGAAGATTGGGGAGACAAAGGTTTCGGATGGATCTCATATGCAATGCTTGCCAAAGTAGGACAGGAAACTTATGCGCTGATAGATAATCCGAAAACCACAATCCAAGAGCAGCCTACGGTAGTTTCTCCCGTTATAAAACCGTTGAGTCCTCCTATGGATATCAAAGCTTCCCGGGGAGAATTCGATTCCATGATCGTCCTGACTTGGCTTGCAAGCGACAGTGCAGTATCCTATCTTATTCAAAGAAAAGACAGCGGGGAAAGCAAATATACAGATTTAGCATATTCGAATTTACCTACATTTGCCGATTCAAATGTCAGCCCGGACTCGACTTACATCTATAGAATCATTTCGATCTCAAGCGAAGAAAGATCTTCTCCTTCCAAAGATGTGGAAGGATTTACCGCCGCTGTACCGAACAACCAAGGAAAATTGGGAAAAGTAGTCGGACTGACTGCCAAAGCATATTTAGCCAACGGCTCTCCCAAAGTTTCCCTCAGTTGGTCTGCCATCGAAGGCGCCAACGGGTATTGGGTGTCCAGAATTGAAAATACCAGAAAATGGAAAACGATCGGTAAAGTGAAATCAACCGGTTTCATAGATCCGTCCCCTGTTGTAGAGAAAACAAATTCCTATCGGGTGAGTGCGACGGTAAACGGTTCTAAGGTGGGAGATTGGAGCGATAGTTTGGGAGTGGATGTGGCAAACACGGAAGTAACTCCAAGTCAGGTTACCGACCTGACTGCTTCCGCAGGGGAATATTCCGACCGAATCAAGTTGAGTTGGAATTCCGCACCCGGAGCGACGACTTATTTTATTTACCGCTTCAATGAAGCGGGAGATCCTTCCGGGCCTTTCGACACGGAAAAGGCAAGCTATGAAGACGGGGACCCCCAGATTCGGGATGGAGCTTCCTTTGCCTATACAGTCATTGCAGCAAATAATACAGGCTATGCGGAACCGAGTGAATTTGCTTTCGGACATATCGATCCGGAACTTTCCAAAAGATCCGCAGGAGCGATCCTCCCTCCTCCCGAAAATGTAACAGCCGAAATCAACCAAAAAGAAAAGAAAGTTCTTTTGAAATGGAACCCGGTCAAAGACTCTAATGAGTATTATATTTACAGAAAACAGGTTAATTCCAACTCCAAAGGTAAGAATTCGGACTTTCAATTTCTCATTCAAGTATCAGGCAAACTGACAAAGTTTTCCGAAAACTTTCCGGGAAGTCCCGGCGATTTGTTTTTATATTCCGTAAGATCCAAATCGGAATTCGGATCGGAATCAAAAGATTCCAATGCAGTATCCGTGTTTCTCAACAAGGAACCGGGTTTGGTAAAAAAGAGAGCCTTAAGCCTGGATGAGATTCCAAAAACTTTTCTGGGCAATTGGTCAGGCCTATATTGGGATCCCAAGTTAGGACCGCAAAACCTATCACTTGCGATCACAGGTTCCAACCAGGATTTTACTGCGATTTTAAAAGTGAATGATAAGGTAACTAAACAGTACGGAGGAAAATGGACTCCCGGCAGTACAGGTTTGAAAACAAGCGGCTTTCAATTCGACTTAGCTAGAGAAATGGAAGAAAGTTCCATCGTTCGGTTGAATTCTGTGGGAGACCAATCCGAAGAAATGGAATACGGCTTTTCAAAAGATTGATTCCTGTAACGATTGGAAAAGAGGAATTATGGCAACAGAAGATATTTTAGTATTTACCACAATAGGGGACCGTGATATGGCGGAAGAACATCTAACAGTGATGTTGGAACGAGGAATCATTACTTCGGCGACCATTTTCCCGGAAGTGGAACTGCTCTATATGTGGGATGGAAAAATTACAGTAGATACGGAAAACAAAATCCTGATCAAAGCGAAAGCGGAACATTATACTGCCATTGAAGAATACATTATGAAACATCATCCTTATATAGCTCCGGAAATCATAAGATTGGATGTAAGTTTCGGTTCTCCCGAGTACAAAGCATTTGTGGCGGATAAAATCAAACGAAACGCGGGCTAGGATCACAATCGGCTTGACTTTTTAGTGACCTTCAAATCCGGTAAGAAGAATTTTGACAACTACATGAATCTTATCTTTATGCTTGAAGATCTTTTTTGTCAGATGATGTTCTTAAGCGAGCATTTGTCAGAAGCATTGAAATTATCGGCGAGGCTTCGAACAAGCGCTCTCAAGAGTTCAGAAAAAAATATCCTGTACTATTACTAAACTTGCAAATTAAAAGAATTATAGAAAAAGAGAAAACTCTATTTGATTAATGCCAACAACAACGGATAACTTCGCCTTATGCTTCGTTATTTGATGTTGTAAAAGCGACAGTACGTGATTCTTTGTACCAGATATAAGATCCGTAGACCGCGATCACTAAAAAAACAAAATACTCTATCGTTACCAAACGAATGTCTTTCAGATAATAAAGAACAATACAAACCACATCCACACTGATCCAGATGTACCAAGATTCGGCAACCCGCCTTGCCAAAAGAAAATTGGCAATAACGCTTGCTACTGTAGTGAAGGCGTCCCAATAAGGAAAGGATGGAGGTTCTGTAAAATAAGCGGGAAGGAAAATAGGAAGTTTTTTTGTAAGCTCACCCAAAAGAAAACTGAAAGCCAAAATGGAGAGAATCAAATAACTCCTGACTTTCCAACTTAAGTCCGTTATAGGAGGTTTAACTCCCTTTCTTTTTTTCCAATAGATCCAACCGTAGATACTGGAAGCAAAAAAATAAATCTGAAGCAACATATCCGAATAAAGATGTACTTGGTAGAATAAAAAGAAAAAACAGATCGAATTGAAGATCCCGATGGGCCAAGTGATAATCCGATCGACGGATGCATAATAAACGCAAAAAATACCAGATACGATGCCCAAACATTCCAGAAGACTGATCGGGTAATCCAAGACGGAAAATAAAACATAGTTCAAAGACAACAAATCCATGCGGAAATCCGAAATTAACGGGACTATGCCTTTCGCAAAGTCAATTTTGTAATCTCAGAAGGCGCTCCCAAACGAAGCGGAGGACCCCAATAACCCGTTCCCCGACTAACATATAACCACATTTCTTTATAACGATGGAGTCCCGCCACAAACTTCTGAGCCAGATAAATCACTATATTTCCGGGGAAGTACTGTCCTCCGTGAGTGTGACCAGACAATTGAAGGTCATATCCGTACTGCGATGCTTCTTTGATGCTGTCCGGTTGATGGGCTAACAAAACTTTGAAATCGGAATTTTCCCCTCCTATGATGGCCTTTTTCGGATCGGTTTTGTGTTCCGGTAGAATACTACCCGCTTTCAAATCCGTCACACCGGCGATTGTAAGAGTTGCGGATTTATGTTTAATCAGGCGGTTTTCATTTAGCAAAACATGGATCCCTAATTTTTCCACTTCTCCGATCCAGGAAAGAACTCCCGAATAATATTCATGATTGCCAGTAATAAAATAACTACCGTAAGTCGATCTTAAATCCTTCAAAGGCAGGATATGACCTTTTAAACTCGCAACACTCCCGTCGACCAAATCTCCTGTGATCGCAACAAAATCAGGATTCAAACGATTTACCCTTTCCACGACATGAGTGAGAAATTTTCCTTTGATCGTCGGTCCTATATGGATATCTGAAATTTGCACAATGGTAAATCCATCCAGGTCCTGATGAAGTCCTGATACGGGAATCTCCACATGAATTGTTTTTAGTCTACGATGTGCCTGGAAAAATCCCACACCTGTGAGAGTTCCCGCTGCACCGATAGTTCCTAATGCAAATGCATAGTTCGTATAACTCCACTTAGGCAAAAAAGAAAAAGTTTCAGTAAAGGAAAAGTCGGGGGAAATCAAACCGACAACCGGATTTAAGACGTAAATACCGAGAGTAGTGATATCTTTCAAAAGAACCAAAGAAAAGAGAATCGTAAAAAATCCCAGGCTGGTAAATGCGATATACGATAAGATGGATTGGTATTTTTCCTTATTTACCGTCTGACTGAAAAAATAAGAAACAGGAATGATCAACACAAGTGAAACAATCAGAATCCAAAACAGCGCGAGGTTCAAACCGGTGATGCCCAGACCTTGGACCAGGCGCACTCCCGTATATGAATAACCGCTTCCCAAAATCAATGTAAAAACCGAAATAAAAACAAGAAAACGTGACATGAAACTTCCTTTGGTATTTAGACTATCTTAGGAGACGAAAATTTCGAAAACAGTGAGGAAGTTTTTAGTGTGAGCGAGGGAGATTGGATTTCGATAGTATAGTTACAAGCGTTCGATGCTTCCCGCTCTTTTTCGCGGAACATCCTGTTCCGACGAAAAAGCTTCAGCCATCCATGGCTTCGCCACCGCGAGAAACATCTCACTTGCTTTTAAGAGTAGAGAGATACTTTATCTACGTTAGGATCGTGAGACACTCGTATCTTTTCTTTTTGTTCGAAGTAGTCTTTCTTTATAAGATGGGATTTTGGTATTCCCCCTTCTCTGTGTCAATAGAAGCGGAGAAGTGTTCGAAGAACCATCAGCGCAGCTGATCTACGGGTGGTTAACCTCCCGCCACCCAATGCATTCCTTTTATCATATCACCTTCAACTTGTGAAGTGATGTTCCTTTTTATAAAAATTTTATTCAAATAAGTTCGCCTTTTTGCCACTCAAACTTCGATTGTATCCGAATTTTAGCTAGATCTCCCGACCAGGGATACGTAGGGCTTGGTCGCATGCGACCGCAGCGTTAGCGGAGCCCGAAGTAGCCCGGTCCCGCAGGGAGGGCGCCAAACTTTGATTATGGGAGCCAGCGTTTAACTGCTTATTGGCAGTCATTTGCCACACGGATATTATATTTTGCGCTCAGATAGCAGTGGACTTGATCCCTCTCGGTGGCAGTCAATACACGGTTGAAATATAAGACTTCCGCAATATTTCCGTTATATGGTTGCAGACCTGCGGGCAAACTCCCGATATAAATTCCAGTCAATACACCGGCGCTCGGAGCGGTAAAAGTATTTAGCGGTGGAATCGTAACCCCTTCCGCGCCGTTCGTATCCCAATAAAACGGACTGGTGATTGCGGAAACCGAATCGTAATGCATGGAAAAGATTCTGCCTTGCCCGAGAGTGCTAAAGCCAGTGTTACTTCTCGCAAGACAAGCGGTTCCTGCATTATGAAGTGCGAAAGTGGAAGCGACGGGAACACCTGTATTGCAACTGAGTCCGACCGGATCATCGAAATAAAATTGTTTTCCCCCTGTCGCCGGACCTAGATTAACAGCCGTTTGTGTACCTGTAGTGGCTCCTCTTGTTTGGACGATAAAAAAAGAAAAATCATCCGAGCTCAGACCATAATAAGGTGCTGTTGTCTTGGAAAGATATTCTCCGGGAGTTCCCGTAAATTGAACTGCCGGTTTGGAATTGATTCCAGTCGCGATCCAGTTGAATGTTCCCACAAAGGAAGTCAGTGCATTTCCTCCGTTGCCGGAAATATTATTCGGACTGGTATCCACCCAGGAAGTGACGGGTCCTGCGCTAAAAGAATCCGCCTGCAAATGGAATTGAAGGCCGGCGACTTGTGCGGGATAATATCCGCTCATCGCACGGATTTCATTTAAAGATAAAACCCGATTGTAGATTCTAATATCATCAAGAATTCCGGAGAAATGTTCCAACACATCCACCCTCGTACCAATTCGCAAAACAGTGGAAGGGCTGGTAAGCCACAATGGTTTCGGAGAAGAAGAAACAAACACTCCATTGAAATAAATGGAAGCAGTTGTCCCGTCGTAGGTTCCGCAAATATGGATCCATCTGTGTAATATATTGTTATGTTCTCCGAAAAGATCGTCAGCTAAAGCGTAGTTTAGTATATTAGCTCCGTTTACGAAAATACCGTTTGCGTTGTCCACAGTAGCAACTCCGTAACTTACAATGTTTTGTCCTGCTACTGAATTTGTTTTTGCCCAAGCACAATTGGTTCTGGACGAATTGCCAGTAGGAATTCCCACGGGTGATGCCTTTTCAAAATGGGTGCTTCCATTCATATTCAGTGCCGAAATGGTTTGGCCAAAACGGTCATTGACGTACGTTGTTACTCCTGTGCTTAAACTCAGATGATTTCCATTGCCGCTCAAGTCATTTAGGTTAGACGTAAACGGATAATAGGCAACTAACCCGGAAGGTACTTGGGTCGCCAGTTTCTGAAGGGAAGCTTCGTCCAAAGCTCCTTTGAAAAATCTAACATCGGACACTTTACCGTTGAGATAATACCCACCTCCACTATCCCCCACTTTAAAACTTCCCGTAAGTGCGATCGGATTCACAGTATAAGCAACACCCTGTGCCTTGCCATTGATATAAATTTCCCAATTGATTCCATTACGAACCAAAGCGACATGAGTCCAAGTATGCAAAGGAATTCCAAGTGCCGTACCTGAAGTCGCACCGACTCCACCCAGGGAGACACTTAACGAATTCGTAGTCGCATTGATGGTAAGTCCATATCCATTCGTATTTCCAGTTCCATTATAAAATATAAACTGAGTGGATGGGGAACCTCGGTGAAATACCCAGGCGGAAATGGTAAGGTTGATTGTGTCCGTTGTTGTGAGTGCTGATGTGTTAACGTATTGCGAAGCTCCGTTCAGATCATAGGCACCTGTAGTGTTTCCATTCTCATCCGAAGCAAGTGCAGGTGTTCCGACGAGACCTCCATGATTGGAGCCTACGCTGTCATTCGCATTACCATCAAACGTATATTTGGCGATCATGGAAGGTTCCAAACGACGGATCGACCCGTTGGTTTGATCTGTAAAATAAATATTCAATCCGTCAGTCGTTATATAACCGATCTCGTTCATAAGTCCGTTGGTTCCTGCATTATCCGCATAACCACCTGCTATGTTTCCAGCCACGGTGGTAACTTTGTTATCGGACAAACGCAAATGTCTGATCGTACGGCCTGAAAATTCAGCGATAAGCAAATCCGTTCCGTCCGTGACAATCCCTGCCGGGTCGAAAAATTGTGCGGTGGTTCCTATTCCGTCCTTAGTGGCACCTACTCCGTTCCCTGCAATGGTTGTGACGGCATAATTACCGGAAGAAAGTTCAACCCGCCGGATTCTATGCCCGCCTATATCCGAAACATATAAATATCCGTTAAATGCAGCAACACTTGTAGGAATTATAAATCTTGCATTTGTCCCGATCACATTGTCTTGGTGGCTGGAAATTCCTGCAGAACCTGCTATTGTAGTTACAACCGACGTGGTAAGATTCATTTTTCGAATAGTAAAGTTCGATCTGTCTACAATATATAAATGGTTGTCATAGATAGCGAGTGAGGTTGGGGAATTGAAACTGGCGGCCGTTCCTGTTCCGTCCGCAGCTCCGGCATTTCCGGTTCCTGTGATCGTACTCACGTTACCCGTTGCAAGTAAAATCTTCCGAACGCGATGTCCCAAATAATCATTCACATAAAGATTTGTTCCGTCTGTAGTCAGACCGATCGGATTGTAAAATCTTGCAGCAGTTCCTACACCGTCCAAACAATTGACTGTAGTCGCCCCGGGACAAGTCACCCCTCCTCCCGTATTTCCTCCCGCAACAGTAGAAACCACTCCCGTAGATATACTGATCTTGCGAATGAGATGATTGGAATAATCTGCAACATAGATATAACTTCCGTCAGTTGTAATTCCAGTGGGAACGGAGAATCTCGCAGTAGAAGCAGGGCCATCAGTGTAAGCAAAAGCGGGCCCCGGCCCGCCTACATTTGTAGGAAAAGAACCTGCCACAGTGCGGACGAAAGTGAGCCTTTCTTGAAGCGAAGTTCCCAAATCCGAACTGGCAACACTGTGCAAAGCTCCTGCCAACAAGTAGCCCGTCTGACAGTTGATAAAGATAGTCACATTGGCACTTGGTATCGTCCCGACGGAGAGCGTAAAATCTTCAAAGGAACAATGTTGTCCCGGTGGTTGAGTTAGAATCGAAACACTATAAGCACTCCCTGTTCTGATTCTCGTTGTAAATTTATTAAGTCCCGAAGAAGTGATGCTCTTTGTATTGCCTGCATTATTTTGAACCTGAAAGGTCCCCGTTAAACCGGTAACATTCACACCTACTTCGTAATAATCAGGACCCAAACCACAGGTAACGCTGACATTTGTGATATCAGTAGTTTGCACAGTTCCTGCATTGTTTGCGATGGAACAAGTAAGTCCGGACGCGGAATTCACCGTCATTTCTACGGAATAATTCATCGCCGTTTTCAATTTTGTAGGAAAGGAAAAGTTTTGATCGGAGTTAAGCGTAATAGCTTCGCCTGCGTTCGTTAATGTAATACTTGTATTGGAGTCCAATCCAGAAACCACTCCGCCAATAGAATGGGAGGAAGAATCTTTCGGTCCAAGGCGCAGGTAACTCAAAACCTCCAGAGGGCTGCGATCAAGCGCAGGAATACAGGAGTAAAAAAAACAAATGAAAACCAGATAGGAATAAGCTTTGGATTTCATATTAAATTCCTATATTCTGTAACACTGTCTAAAGATAGGCTTTGAGTAAATAAATTATTCAGCCGCTTCTTTATCCTTTATCGAAAGAATAAGATACTGATCGGGGAGAACCCATTTCAAGAGACAAAATACTTTGACGTCGGGGTTATTTAGTGTGAACAAATTCCGTATTTTGGACAGAGCCGGAAACTAATTGTTCAAACTTAAATTCGAAATACTTCCTCTTTAAAACCTTTTTCGCCCAACCATTTGCTTTGCAGAAGATTATAGCTTACAATTTCAAAGTCACGGGACAATAATTTGCGATATTGTTTTGCGGATCTCTGGTAAGCATAAGGATCTATGAAGTTCATTTCCTTTTTCATCACCGCATAATCTTCTTTTGTCGGAACGGTAAAATAAAGATAACTGCAATACTTGGCCAATTTTTCCAACAAATGATCCAATGCGGAATCGGGAAGGTATTGAATCACTGAGTTGCAAATTCCAAGCTCCACAGGCTCTCTTTCCAATTTTGCCAACTGAAAAGATTCCAAAGGGGAATGATAAATGTGAAATTTGTCCGATTTTTTCACCCAATCCTTTTTTAAAAGATCTTCATAAGCGTCTTTCGAAGCATCCACCGCAAATACTTTAACAGGCGCAAAACTACGAACGAATTCCCTTAACAGAATCGCCTTGCCAAATCCGAAGTCAGCTATTTTATACACGGGAATCTCCATTAGTTGGAACAAAGTATGTAAATACTGAGCGTGTTGTTTGGCGTTATACGATCCGTCTACATCCAGTCCGTTCCCGTATATCTCGGACCAGTAGGTTTCATCGAATGCCTTTCCATTTTTTCCAAAGCCTGATTTTGTTTTTTTTAGAAAGGATTTCATATCTATGATTATATTTGCTAATTGTATATATGTTTCCAGGTTCGTGTTTTTGAAAATCCGAAATTTATAGGAATCCTTCCACGAAATAAGGCGGGAAAGATCCGTTTTTCACTTGTGAAGTTTACGACATCCTCGGAGACTTCTGCCATGGGAATATTCATGGACCGTGAGAAAACAAAAAGAATCACAGTTTATATCCTCTTCACTCTACTGCTTATTTACCGGTTTCGTTCCCTATTTTATCTGGATGATTCGGTCAGTTGGGATGGGCCCGGGCACAAAGTTCTCATAGGTATTTTTTCAAAACTAGGGAGGGGATTTTTAGCGGAAGGATACGTTAAAGATTGGTTTGGCGGGTTTCCTGCTTTTCGGTTTTACCCTCCCGCTTTTTCATTCATTGGCTCTGTTCCTCACCTGCTGGGATGGGATTTGGACCTTTCTTTACGCTTCGCAGTTATAGCAACTGTCATTATACTTTCATTAGGTTATATTTATTTCGTATCCGCATTTCTTCCGAAGGATCTTGCTTTCGTTTCCCTTTTTTTATATGCAAGTTTTTCAGGATCGCCCGTACTTGGTGCTTCCTTTGCAGGCATATGGGGAGGAAATTTCCCTTCCTTGCTCGGTTCAGGACTTACCTATTTTGTTTTGGGAAGTTGGATTCGTTATACGAAAGGTTATCATTCAAAACATCTGATCCTTTCTCTCTTGAGTCTAAGTCTTCTGGGTTATACCCATTATCTGAGTTTTTTATTTTGTTATTTCATACTTTTGGTTTTGTTTTCATTGCAAAGTGATTCATTAAAAAGAAAGGAAAGTTGGGTTTTTATTTTCTTGCCGATTGTTCTGGCTATCCCGTCTCTTTACGGACCGATTTTTCAAGGAAATGAAAACCTGGGAGAAACATTATTTGCTTACTATCCTTTTTTACAAACAATGTTCGGTGAAATCGAAGGTGATTCGGTTCTAAAACAATTTCTAATGACACCGGCAAGAATCATTCCTTTTCTATCTTTGATAGGAATCTTTTTGTCCTTTCGAAACTTAAAAGAAAACGGTCCGTATATCATTGTATTCTTTGTTTTTCTACTGATGACCCAGGATGTATCTTTTGTTAAGTTTTTTTCTTTTACCAAGATCCATTTCTACCGTTCCTGGGATCTCTTTTTAGGTATCTTTTATCTATTGGCAATCAAGGGCTCCTGGGAATACCGATCCGTCATTTCCACCAAATATATATTATATGGAATTGGCATCCTTGCTTTGGTCTTGCTCGGGCCCAGATCCTTTGGCTCTCCTCTATCTTCTTCTACAATCAATGAATCCGTTTCTTTTTTACGAAAAAACATACCTCCCCAATCAAACATATATACGGAAACTACAGTTTCCGCGCCTTGGAACCGCTCACCTCATTTAGTCCTCTCATGGACCTATGAGTCCGATTTCGAATCGGATAACGGGCTTATGGTGGAATCCAGTTGGACTCCTTTCGTGCAAAGACTATACCTTCCGATTCAGAATGAAAACGATTTCAACTGGGGTTTCTCCGATCCGAGAGCGGATTACTCTTTGAATTTTCCAAATCCCGAATTATCCATTCGGTTTTTACAAGAGAGAAATATCGATTTCTTAATTACGAAAACCGATAGCTTTAGAAATAATTTTTCTTTTTTGAAAGAAAAAATCCCTTTCTCAGAACATTTAAGTATATTAAAGATTACTAAATCTAAAAACATCGGAAGTGTAAAAAAAGTCATAGGACTGGTTTCATTGGCAGCCACTTTAGGAGAAGAAACGGCAAATTCACCTAAAGATTTTTTTATAGAATCGTTTTTGCTAGCTCAGGCACCGGCGAACCAATCAATCGTTTATTTGGATATAAATCCTCTTTGGAATCAAATGCCTATTGCTGAAATACAAAAGGAAGTGCCTGTCATTTATATTTATGATCCGAAGCGACACATCATTGTGGATACCTTGGAAGGAAAACAAGAAACACAAGCATGTAAGCCGACAGTCATTCCCAAGTCCTACTTCAGTTCTTTGAAATCGGAATCAAATCGAAAGTTATACAGAACGCAGTTTAATCAAATTCTAGTTTGTTTGCAGAATGAAAAATCACAAGCCGTTTATCTTCCCCAAGGTTTGGGAATCTCCAAGTTCATAGGTTTGGTTTTGGTTTTTTCAGGATGGATCGTTGCATTTGTTTTTTCTCTTTTAAACAGAAAAAATGTATTTAAGGAATGAATTATTTTCCAATTCGGTTGGTTTTGCATCATTGATAAAAGGAAACTTCCGTGTTTTTTGGAATCAATGATTACATATTCATAGCCCAAATAATAAGGAAGTTCGGATAGATCGTCTCCTTCGTTTTTCCAAAAAGAAAAAATCATTTGGTACCGCGTAGGATTCTTTGCAAAGGAATAGATAGGATTTAAACCAAAAGGATAAATGAGCTTTGGACATTTGAAATAAAATGAGGGAAAATCATCCCATCGAACCCAAAGCCTGGTCCCCGTTTCCAATTTTTCACAAGCCAGAGAAACGGATGTTAGATCATTTTCTTCTCTGTTTTTTTTGATTTGGTAATCCGCGCCTTGTGCCAAGTGTCCCGCATAAAAGAAAAACAAACATCCGAAAACTATCGCAAACTTATCATCCTGTATCTTTTCCTTAAGAGACGCAGAAGAACCTAACCAAAGCAAGCCGATAGGCACAGTCCATTCGATACTCTTTGTGGTAAAATAGGAAGAAACAAAACCGATCGCAAAAAGAACTAAAAGCGCCCGATCTCCGTCCTTTTTCATAAAGATGGAAATCAGTATAAGAACAAAGAATGTTTGAAAAAACAAAAGGTTGCCTGGAGCCAACCACTCTGCAATTTTCTCAACATCGTTCGGCGGGAAAATCTGTCCCCACCACTCCAAATAAAACGCATGAAACTGATTTGGAAAAGAAGGATGGATGAAAAGACCCGAACAAAATCCGATCAAAGCATGATAAAACAAAGAGTATTCTTTTAGAAATCCGAGCATGGAAAAAAGATTTGTATTTTTACGAATCCGGTAGTTCTCCATAAAAGAGAAACTGTTTGAAACAAAAGAATACAAAAGAAGCAAAGGAGAAAGAGGATACGTCCAAACAAGAATCCAAGCCAAAGACAAAACAGCCAGTTTGTTTTTTCGATCCCAAACAATCAGATATGCAATAAATAAAGGAAGGAAAACAAGCAAACCCTTACCAAACAACAATCTGCCGGTAAATACATAAGACCCGAAAAGGAAAAGTCCGGAATAAAACAAAATCTCCCGTATATTTTTTCCTTTTGCATAAATCAGATAACTAAACAAACAAACAGATGTAAGGAGAGAAATCCAAAGTTTGATCCCCGAGGCGGATACAAATCTCAATAATTGATGGTATAAAAAATGAGTATCCCCATATCCTTCCGACCAAACCGATTCGGCTGCCGATGGAATGACTGAAATCAAGGCACTTTGATCATAATCCCGAGCAATTCCTAGATGGAACAAGATATCCGAATCCAAAAGACCGGTATCAATATGAAGTAGATAGTATATGTAAATAAAAGATAGAATCGAAGAGAAATACACCCAACGGAATTTATTGAATCGATTAATTGGAGATTGCTCCCCATTCTATGCCGAAGTTACTACCTCCCAAGGAAGGAATGGCCGTAAATCCAAGTTCAGTTAAACCTCCGTCAGCTCCTATCTTATACATATGTATGTTCTTAACACATAAGAAGGAAGCACAGCTACCTATTTGAACCGTGGTAGCAGCTGCCAATATTTTCCCATCAGGAGATATCCGGATACTATCTATGGTTAAAGCGCCGGTAGGCCTGATACTAGGATAAACTGGTGTTAGGTTTCCATTTTCCAAATCGTGTTTTACGATCTGGATCACTCCCTGATCCGGACTCCCGGAAATCACCCCTCCCAAATAAAAGAATTTATCGTTGGGATGGCCTTCAAAATGCAAATATTGCGCACCTTCGGTAGTAAGTGAAAAATCTTTGTCAACCGAATCCAAAGTTCCGTCGGACTTCACCTTTCTTCGGAGTAAGCTGGTCACCTTCAAATTGTTCACACCCGGAGTTGTCGTATGAGGGGCTGAAAATAAATAATCATTGGTTTTTGACTTTGCATGCAAGGTCAAACGGTTGGAAGCATCGGAATCTCCTCCCAAATAAGTACTTGTAAGAGTACCACTTGTATCCACCCGAAACACTTGCGTATCATTGGTGGTGGAAACCGAGGGAAGTGAAAAAAGGTAATCTCCCTTGGGGCTTAAAGTAAACCGAACACTTCCCCCACAGCTAAACCCGAAAGCCCCCGCAAAATTGGATAGATCTCCTGTGGTTGAGTTTATCTGAGCAGTATGTAAATCCGTTTGTCGGTAAAAAAGCTGATCTGCGTTAGGTATTCCTTTTAGAAACGAGATATTGAGTAAAGTAGTAAACGGAGAATTGGTCAGAGCAGTATAGGAAGTTCCATCGCTATTGATACTTACACCTTTTAAATGAAAAGGCGTAGCGTCAGTTTTTGTAAAATAGATAAATTTATTTCCATAGGAAGAAGCGAGTCTTGCCGGCGTACATCCGTTACCAACCTGGATCTGTTGTTTTCCGGACAATGTTCCGCTCGTTGTATCTACAATATAACTTAAGACGCCATCATCAGCCGAAATGGAACTTGCTGCACTCACAAACATCATCTTGCCAGTAGTACCCCCTTTTGCGAATAAGGAAATTCCGAATGGAAACGTAACCGCCGTTGGAGATGAGATGTTAAGTTTTAGATTCCATAGATTCTTCGGTTCGGCATCCGGTATGATGCTAAGAGTAACTTTCTGTTCATAGCCGACAGGCCATGTAGTCGGAACTGTTTCATCCGCTTTGATAGTAAAAGTACCTATTGATGTAGTTTCTAAAGTATAAGGAGATCCGTCCGTCGAGATAGTGAATGGTAATTTTCCGGTATTTTTCAAAACGGCCGGAAAGGAATTAAACGAGTATGCATTTTTAATTCCAAAATCAATCACGGAACCTGATTCGTAACTTTTTCCGTCATAGATAATTGTAATTCGTGTATCAGGTGTTTGGTCCCGAAGACGCAATAAAAATAACAAGTCCATCGTTTCCGGTGAAGGCAATTGAGGAAATTTACAAGAAGAGAAAATGACAAGCAGAAGATAGATTACTTTTGATTTCATTTGTCTCCCTCCTTGTAGAATAACATCTAGGAACTCCTATCGTAGCAAAATACAAGATAATTTGCAATTTTTTTCCTACGAAAATGAAGAGGGAAAAGAAAACCCCTTTAGCACATTGTACCAAAGGGGTTAGAGAACCAAGTTCAGTAGAGACAATCCGCTACAAATTGGAGTCCATCCTGATTATGTCTTAAGCTTTCATCAAATTGAGGGCAGCTCCCGCTTTGAACCAATCAATTTGTTGAGAATTGTAAGTATGGTTCACGGTAATTTCTTCCTTGGAACCGTCTTTATGATTCAAGAAAAGGGTGAGCGATTTTCCTTCTGCGAATGAAGTAAGACCTATGATGTCAATTGAGTCGTCTTCCAGAATTTTATCGTAGTCTTCCTTATTTGCAAAAGTAAGCGCAAGCATACCTTGTTTTTTCAAGTTTGTTTCGTGGATACGGGCAAACGATTTTACAAGGACGGCTCTTACCCCCAAATGTCTCGGTTCCATAGCGGCGTGTTCTCTGGAAGAACCTTCTCCATAGTTTTCATCTCCCACTACAATGGAACCGATTCCGGCTGCCTTATAAGCTCTCTGCGTTTGAGGCACAGGCTCATAATTTCCTGTTAGTTGATTTTTGACTTCGTTGATTTTACCGTTGGAGAAATTGGTCGCACCTATCAAAAGGTTGTTGGAGATATTGTCCAAATGTCCTCTGAATTTGAGCCAAGGGCCTGCCATTGAAATATGATCCGTTGTACATTTTCCTTTGGCTTTGATGAGAAGTTTCAAACCTTTCAGATCCTTACCATCCCAAGCAAGAAAAGGGGCTAGCAATTGCAATCTGGTAGAAGCAGGATCAACGATCACTTGCACTCCCGATCCATCTGCGGCAGGAGCGACAAATCCTGCGTCTTCCACAGCAAATCCTTTGCTAGGTAGTTCTTCTCCCGTAGGGGCATCAAGTTTTACAGTTTCGCCTTTTTCATTCACAAGACTGTCAGTCAAAGGATTGAACGCCAGAGTTCCAGCAATTGCAAGAGCAGTTGTCAGTTCAGGCGAAGCGACAAATGCATATGTATTTGGGTTTCCGTCCTGGCGGGATTGGAAGTTGCGGTTGAAAGAGTGAACGATTGTGTTCTTTTCTTTTTTGTCCGCACCTACCCTTGACCACATACCGATACAAGGTCCGCATGCATTGGAAAAAACCTTTGCGCCGATCTTATGGAAAGTATCGATAAAACCATCACGTTCAATCGTGAATCTTACAAGTTCGGAACCGGGAGTAATTGTGAATTCAGCCTTTGTCTTCAGACCTTTTGCCGCTACTTGTTCTGCAAGGGAAGCCGCACGGGAAATATCTTCATAAGAAGAGTTTGTGCAAGAACCGATGAGTCCCACTTCTACTTTGAGAGGCCAGCCGTTTTTTTCAGCTTCTTCTTTCAATTTTGAGATAGGCGTCGCAAGATCCGGAGTGAACGGACCGTTTACATAAGGCTCAAGAGTGTTCAGATCAATCTCGATCACTTGATCAAAGTATTTGCTCGGGTCAGCATACACTTCTTTGTCGGCAGTCAGATGTTCTTTGTATTTGTTGGCAAGGTCGGCCACATCAGCTCTGTTTGTCGAACGAAGGTAACGTTCCATGGAAGCATCATAGGCAAAAGTAGAAGTCGTTGCTCCGATCTCAGCACCCATGTTACAAATCGTACCTTTTCCCGTACAAGAAAGGGATTCGGCACCCGGACCAAAATATTCGACGATGGCACCTGTTCCGCCTTTTACAGTAAGAATGCCTGCTACTTTTAAAATTACGTCTTTTGCGGAAGTCCAACCGTTCAACTTGCCGGTAAGTTTGATCCCGATCGCTTTAGGCCATTTCAATTCCCATGCAAGACCCGCCATCACATCACAAGCGTCAGCTCCTCCGACTCCGATGGCAACCATACCCAATCCGCCTGCGTTCACGGTATGTGAATCGGTTCCGATCATCATCCCGCCGGGGAATGCGTAATTTTCCAACACAACCTGATGAATGATCCCGGCACCGGGTTTCCAGAAACCAATCCCGTATTTATTTGTTACGGAAGATAAAAAATCATAAACTTCTTTGTTTTCATTCACTGCAAATTTCAAGTCCACACCGGACTCTTCTTTAGCAGTGATTA
Source organism: Leptospira ilyithenensis (assembly GCF_004771005.1). Taxonomy (GTDB): domain Bacteria; phylum Spirochaetota; class Leptospiria; order Leptospirales; family Leptospiraceae; genus Leptospira_A; species Leptospira_A ilyithenensis. Next base: position 132,028 of record NZ_RQHV01000002.1, on the reverse strand, counting down.
AATGGTCACAGTGGACCGTAGAAGGAACAGCCACCTTTTTGCGACCTGCTTGCATAAATTGCAATAGAGCCATTTGTGCCGTAGCATCTTGCATCGCAACACGATCAGGTGCGAAGTCGACATAATCTTTGCCGCGTTCAAATGCTTGTTTTGGATTGCCGTCCCAAAGGTGGGAATAAAGAATTTTCTCAGTCAGTGTAAGTGGTCGGCCTACTATCTTTCTAGCCGCGGAAATTGCCGCGTCCATTTTGGAGTAGCGAGCCTGGATCATTTCTATATCGAATGCCATCTTGTCCTCTTGTTACCTTTATGACTTGGGAAATGATGGAATCAATCCAAAAATTGAAATTTGAATGGTAAATGGATTGAGACAGGGAATCAAAGATCTATCGGAACAAAAACTTCCTCAGCTTTCAGGATCAGTCCCGACTTGATTTCAATCAATCGGGTATTCACAAAAAGCCCGTCTTGGTAAGCACTGACAATTCCCGTGACAAGGATATCCACTTTCAATTCTTCACCTATCTTCCGCAAGGTGGCCATATCTCCGTTGGTTTCCAAACTGAGTCCTTTTTCTTTGAGGGCCCTTTCGTGAACCATTCTATCCAAGATGTGAAATCTATCCTTTTTTACCAATTCGGTGGTCAGCTTTTCAGAAAGAAGAGGACCGTATTGGTTTTTTCCACCGTCCGTGCCGGTAAAGGTAAGAACGATCAGTCTTTGTTTGTTAAACATCAGCCCTTTTTCGGAAAGGGAAACGGCAAGTTGTTCCAAAGGAGGTGTAAGTTTCGGAGGACGGGACTCCCGATCATCGAAACTACAGGAAAGAACAAAAGCGAAGAGACAAAAAATAAAAAATCTAAAAGGCAACTTCTAACCCCAGTGAGGTGGCATATTCATAAAACGATTTCCCTTGTAACCCGCCGAGCTGCATCATACCGGGAGCACCAAGCATTGTTCCATCTTTGTAAAATTGGTTCTGAACGTTAAAAAAGAAACTGGATCTGCTTGCATTCGGATTTTTCCCGCGGAAAGAAGCGGTAAACGTAGTCGGCGATCTCCCGCTGGCGTCTTTCACTTGATTCAAAGGATCGTTTAAGACATTGTAAAAATTATTGCCCAAATAGATAGAATATCTTTGAGACGGATCAAGAAATACAATCACTCCCAGGGAAGCAAGATCCTGGGAAGGACTGAAAGAGTGGCCGGTAAGTAGGCTACTGGAATTATTTCTGCTATTTAGATAATTATAACGTACATTCATCTGAATTCTCTGGTTCCCGGCAAAAACAGAAACCTTGCCGCCGTCAGGTGAGGAAAGATTGACGGAATTTTCCGCCCTTTGGTTGTAAACCGAAGTCTGCAATTTGAAATAATCGGAAGGGGTGAAATTCGCCTGCCATTCGTAAACCTGTTTTACATCGTCTCTTTCCCTACGGGAAATATCATTCGGTCGGTTCGGACTAAGAGGATTATAATTGAAACTGGAAACCGGCGTGTTGACCACATAATTGGAATCGCCCGTCAACATACGCGCGTTAAAGAAATTGCCGGTTTTCACGGAAACCCCTGCCATCGCCACATTTCTCTGTTCGCGTGTTCTGTCGTCAAAATGATCATAGGCACCGCCTTGGACCACCGCACCTATGTTAGATGTGATCGAATATTGAATCTCATAAGAATCGTTTCTTCTGAGTCCGTAACGATCCGTCAGATAAGAATCCCTTCGGAACGGGGTCCAGTTTTGTAAGGAAGAAGAAGAGCCGAAGCCCCGCATAACAAGCCCGTCTTTTTGGAAAAAAACTTTTCTTTCCCCCACTCGGTTGGAATACAAGTCCCAGTCGGTACGATTGCGAATCGAAGAAGATAAACCTTCGGACTCTCCGATGAGGCCCGAATTTTCCCATTTGTTATTTTTATTTAATAATTCTTCCGATATAGGAGCGTGCAAACTGAATTCACTGGGGTTCGGTTCGATGGAATCGGAATTTCCGTATAGCCGGCGGTTACTCGAATCCAAAGAATCATCAAACAATGGAGTATCGGACATAGGTTGGCTCGACCGAATCTCGGGAGAAGGTAAATCTATCACATCGAATTGTCGTACAGGGGCAAGGGACACGATTGCCACAAGCCCTGCTCCTGAAAGGAGAGACACGATTACTGAAGATTGAGGGGAAAACATGATCAAATGATTTTAATTGCCTTCTTAGTTTTTACAAATTGGACGAATTGTAAATTCATTTTTCAAAACAGAAACATTGCATCTCCATAAGAATAAAATCGGAAATTTCTTTCCAAAGCATAATGATAAGATCGCATAACTAAATTGTTTCCTCCAAAACAATTAACAAGTAAGAGCAGGCTGGATTTCGGAAGATGAAAATTTGTGATAAGTCCTTGGGAAGAATGGATTTGATCTCCCGGTGACAAAAATATGTCAGTTTCTCCTTTTTCTGCCTTATATATTTGAGACTTAAAATCAAAAACCGATTCCAATACCCTAAGTGTGGTAGTTCCAATAGAGATCACTCTTCTTTTTTCTGCTACGGCTTGATTTAAAATTTTTGCGGAAATCTCGGACAGTTCGTACGACTCCTTATGCAATTTTTTTAATTGAAACTGTTCCTGTTGCAAAGGCTGGAAGGTTCCATACCCGATTTGTAAAATTATGGGGACAAAAACAATGCCTTTTGATTCCAAATTTTTACGTAATTCCAGTGAGAAATGCAAACCGGCGGTAGGTGCCGCCACAGAACCAGGATTAGCCGCAAATATGGTTTGATAACGATCTTCGTCCGATTTTTCCGCCTTTCTTTTCAAATAAGGAGGAATAGGAATATTTCCCCATTGAGAAAAATCGGAATCATAAATGGAATTCTCCGAAACCAAAATAGAAAGATCTTCCGAATCGCCCTGATAGCGGAACAGGATTTCCTTATAGCCTTCCGGAAAAAGAATGTCACCTAATCTCAGTTTCTTTCTGTTTTTTAAAATGCATATCCATTCTTTAGAGTGGTAATCTCTGGTTTCCAAAAAAACGGACTCATGTATCCGACCGGATTCGGTAGAAAGATAAACCCTTCTTTTGGAAACTTTGGTTTCATTATAAACCAACACATCCCCTTCCTTAAGATAATCTTCGATCTCTTTGAATTGGGAATGTTCGCTAATTGTATCTTTTTCCCGGTTTAAAACGAGAAGTCGGGACTCATCCCTATTTTCTGCGGGATACTTCGCAATTTGCGATTCTGGCAAAAAGAAGTCATAGTCATTTAGAAATTCATCCATAAATATAAGGAAAGGAAAACCTTGCTAGAATAAAGATTTGCTTAAACTTGGTTGGAAAACCATGTTCAAGACAGTTTGGAACTCCGAAGTCATCGGGAAATTTGTTTTTATAAGTTTTCTATTATTTTTCCTGATGAGCGGTGTTACCCGAAACAAACAAAAATCGGATTTTCTGGATTATTACCACGCAAGCCAAAGATGGGAAACGGAGGAAAACCTATATAAATTCGATACTATTACCAAACTGACGGAAAAATTAAAAGATTGGCAGGAAATTTTTTTACCTGAAAACGCGGAACTTTTGGACTCGTTGCAAAACCAAACGGGGACTTATATCTACCCTCCTCTTTTTTCCTTTTTACTCATCCCTTTCGGGAACTTAGATCCTTCGTTTGCTTCCGGGCTTCATTCGGTTTTGAATTGGTTCTGTCTTGTGGGGATCTTTTATATTTTATCCAAAATCCGATTTTTTGAAAACCAATCCAAAGTAGGCCCTTGGGTATTCGTGCTGGTGATTTTAGCTAACTTCCGTTATCTGGAAAGCCATATTCAAAACAACCAAGTGGGATTACTGCTTATCTTCCTGGTTTTGTCAGCGCTTGTCAGTAAAAACGATCTATTGTCAGGGATACTACTTGCACTAGCCACAGTCATAAAAGTAACTCCTATCGTTTTCGTTGTGATCTTTCTCTATGAAAAAAGATTCAAAGCTGTTCTGTATTTTTTAGCAGGACTTGTTTTCTGGAATGCCATTCCTCTTCTCTACCGTTTCGATTATACAATCGCGATGACAAAAGAATGGTTCACACAAGTCTTGGGACAAGCACTCTCGAACCCTCTCGCAAGGTCTTGGAAAAACAACCAAAGTCTGTCTTCCACTTTAGCAAAGTATTTTTATCACGGAGCCGACTTTGTCAACCAACCTCTCTACAGACTCCCCTTTGTAGATCTGTCCTTGTATACGATCAAATGGATCCAAAACGGAATCATTGTTCTGTTCGGATTACCCATATTGTATTTATTGAAAAAACCGGACTTGAAGTGGCACTTGACCTCGCTTCTATTTTTAGCATCTTGTTTGTTCAGCGGAATCAGTTGGATTCATAGTTTTGTGATTTGTATCTTTCCCATTTATTTTTTGATTCTTCACAAGCAGAACCATAGATGGACGAGGGCGGAAAAAATTTGGTTTCTGATTACAATTGCGCTTGTACTTCTCACTCATAGATCCTTTGTGGGAGGACTTATGGAAAATATACTTTTGATGTATTCCATTCTTTTCTACTTAGGTGTAAGTCTTTATCTTTTCATCATATCCATATCATTAAGGGATTATGAATCTAGGAATTGATGCAAGGCCTCTTGCTTACGGAATCACCGGCAATTCCCGCTATTTAGCGGAAGTTTTGCGGATCATTGTAAAAAGAAATTCCAAAGTCCATTTTTATCTTTTTTCCAATAAGCCGGTCCATCCCGTTTTCAACGATATTCTAAACTTCCCGAACGTAAAAACGATCTATGAATCAAAGTCCTATCCCGGACCGATCTACCTGAATTTTATATTGCCAAAACGAATCAAAGAACACAATATGGACCGGTTTTGGGGAACCTTGCAAATGTTACCCATACGCAAACTTCCCATTCCCGGTTTTGTAAATTATCATGATTTGAATTTTATTTCCGCACCGGAAACGATGGCAAAGTGGAATTTTTGGCAACACAAATTGCTTTCCAAATATACTTTGAAGAATGCAGATAAAATCTTTTGTTTGTCAAAGAATACGAAAAACGAAATCTCTTCCTACATGCCAGAGGCGGCCAATAAGTGTTTGGTTGTATATCCGGGAGTTTCAAAACGGAATTTCAAAACGAAAAAAGGACTCTTACCTAAATCTTTTTTTCTTACGGTCGGGACTTTGGAACCGCGAAAAAATATAAAACGACTGATAGATGCATTCCTGAAATTCAAAGAAACAAATCCGAAAGATAAACATTCTTTATTGATACTCGGGCGAAAAGGTTGGGGAGAAGAAGGCGACAAACTCTTTCAAACACTCACCGACGGATCTTTGGAAAAATACCAAATTCAGTTTATGGAAAATCCGAGTGATGACGTACTCGGACAGGCAATTAACGAATGCAAGGCGTTCTTCTTTCCTTCCCATCACGAAGGATTCGGGCTACCTCTTTTGGAAGCGATGATTGAAGACAAACGTTGTGTTGCCTCGGATATTCCCGTCTTTCGTGAGATTCTTTCCGACTCGTCCGACTTATATGTGCCTTCTTCTTCTCCGGAAGGTTGGACCAATGCTTTTCAACTGTTTTCCAATCTTAAAATGGGATCCAGATCTCCGAAATTTTCAAAAACAAAATGGTCTTGGGATCATACAGCCAAATTACTCGAAGAGGTTTTATTAAAATGAAATATAAGTTAAAAAGACTAAAATTCAAAATCAGTGAATATCTGATCCGAAGACAAAATCGTTTTTTCGGAACTTCGATTTACGAAGAAATAAATTCCAATCCGATTCCAAACATTCTGATTCTCCTCTGCTCAGGAATTTTCTTATACTTTTTTGCAAAGAACGTACATTATCTGAATGATTTTTTGTATTGGTTCGTAGGACTTCTCGAGATAACGAAAATTTTAAAGATCAGTTTTCTGGATAATGTGAAATATTATCAATACTTATCCGTTTTTGTTTTTTTGTATCTTTCTCTTTCCCTTCTTTGGGACTTAGGTGTTTTGTTATCCCGATGGAACGTACGTTTGGTGCTTGTAAAAGATGAAGTATGGATGATTCAAAATTCAGGATTCGGAAAAAAGTTAATCAAGTTCACAACCAAGTCCGAAAATCTGAATTTGGAATGGAATCACTCCGGGCTTCTCAACATACTCGGACTCAATCGGATCGTTTGGAAAAAAAACGGACAGACTTTAGGGTATTCACCTTATTTTTTTCCCTATGGGAAAAACAAACAAATCTTAGACCAAATCCTGAAAAGAGCTTAAATCCAAATTTGAATTTTAATACCGGAACAAAAAATTTTGCGTAAAATATCCGTTATACTCATTCTGATTGTGCTCGCACTCTTTCATCTGAGGTATTTGTCCCAATTTTTTGATTGGGATTCCTGCGTTTACGCTTTGAATATCCAACGAAATCGCCTGGAGTCCGCTTTTTACAATCCGCATCATCTCGGTTTTGAATCTTCGGGACTTCTCTATTGGAAGCTGCTCCAATACATTTATCCTACGACGGATATTATGTTTTTTCTCCGACTTCGTATTTTAAGTTTCGCCTTATTTTTCTTAGGTGCCTTCATCTGGCTCTTTTACAAATTATATGATGATTTCCTATTGGCCGTCATTCTAGCTTTGGTGATTCAATTCAGCCAGGCATTTTGGTTTTACAGTCTTCACAACGACACGCCGATGATCCATTCCTGCCTAATGGCACTTCTGTTTTTATTCACGGTTTATTTTATCAGGAAAGGGTTAAAAACCGGGCATTTGTTCTTTCTATGGTTTCTGCAGCTCTCTTCCATCTATTTCCACCAATCCAATGTGATCCATTTCGGAATGGTTCCAATGGCTATATTGATTACAGAGAACCGATATTTCGGCCAGAAGATGCGGACCATTTTCATCTACTTATTCACGTTAGGTGCCGCAACGATCATCTCATATCTTTTCGTGGGATTCGTCATTTTGAAAAAAGGCCTTGGAAACCCCAATGAGTCTCATTTTTCTTTTTGGATGTTTTTGTATGCGGCGATTGACAGGTGGGGAACATCTGTGGGTGATAAAAATTATATTCATTATTTTTATCGGGGAATCGGAGATGCTTTTTTGGTCTTTCAAACTGTGATTCCCAAGTTTCGAGTGGATTTTTCCAATTTATGGGCCAAACAATCCGCTGCTTTCAACTTTCATCTTTTGTTCTGGATTTTTAGTTTGGGTATCGGATTTTTGAATTTCCGTACTTTGTGGAGCCAGTTTCGAACTGAAATTTTAATTATGATATTCTGGTTAATGCCTTCGATCGGATTTTATACTTGGTGGGAAGGTTATTTTTTCGAATTCTGGGTAGGCACTACCATAGGATTATGGATATTCAATTATTATATTCTGAAATCCTTAAGTTTCCCGAGGCTACCTTATTTTTCCCGCTCCGTACTGCATTGCACCTATGCATTATTATGCGGATTTTACTTTTTGACGAACTTCACTTATTCCACTCTCCCCCGCTCCATCGGTCCCAAATTCGGCTATGTGGAAGGGATCCAAGGACCCGTTTTGAAATTAGCAGAAGAAAAGATCTATAATAGGTAAATATCAATGTTATTTAATTCTTTTGAATTTTTAATTTTTTTCCCCATAACAATCATTATAGGAAATCTGTTGAAAAACCGATGGCAAAGATTGTTTTTTCTATTGGCCAGCTATTATTTTTATATGGCTTGGCAACCAAGTTCCATTAAATGCGATGCCCGCGAAACAACAGGACTCGGATATTGGGTCGATACTCTTTTCTGTGATTATAAAATCAATGCCTACGTCTCCATTTTGCTTTTTTCAACCGTGGTGGATTACTTTGCCGCAAGGTTGATTGAAAAATCGGAGGCGGGTCATTTCAAAAGAAAAATTTATCTGGTTATCTCATTATTGGTAAATCTGGGAACATTGGGTTTTTTCAAATATACGAATTTTTTACTTGGACTTATCAACGATATCAATGTTTGGAATGATTTCCGATTTGAAAATCAAAACATTATACTTCCGGTTGGGATTTCTTTTTATACATTCCAATCGATGAGCTATACCATTGATGTATTCAACGGAAAAACGGAAGCGAGAAAATCCTTTTTGGATTTTTCACTTTATGTTGCTTTCTTTCCTCAACTGGTTGCAGGTCCGATCGTTCGTGCGGAAACATTCTTTCGGGATTTGGACCACAGACTTATCGTCTACAAATCCAATATCGAAGAAGCGTTCTGTCTGATTCTGATCGGGCTTACCCGTAAAATCGTTTTTGCAGATAACTTAGCTAAGGTGGTAGACTCCACTTTCAGCAATTATGCAAACTTAAATCCGATCGAAATTTGGACGGGCGCTCTTGCTTTCGGCTGGCAGATTTATTTTGATTTTGCGGGTTATACGGATATAGCAATCGGTGTGGCGAGATTATTCGGATTCCAATTCAACCCCAACTTCAACTTTCCCATGTCCTGCAGAAATATTGCGGACCATTGGTCCAAATGGCATATCTCCTTTTCTACATGGATTCGGGATTATATCTATATACCTTTGGGAGGTTCAAGAGGTTCCATATATACGTACATTCGCAATATTATGATTACATGGTTATTTGCAGGACTTTGGCATGGAGCCGCCTACCATTATGTGGCATGGGGAGTTTGGCAAGGCGTTATGTTGCTTGGACATAAATTTTACAGCGGAACTGGCGTCGCTGCAACCTTAAATGAAAAAGGAGGGAAGGCTTACGACCTATTCGCTCGAGTATTTACAATGTTCTGTTTGGCGTTTGGATTTATCATGTTCCGTGCAGAATCCATGGAAAAAGCGGTTAGCATGATGAAGAGCTTAGTATTCATTCAAAATTCAGAACAGCCTCTATGGCGTTGGGACAATTACCATTACGGTATTTTACTTTTAATTTGTTTCATTGCAAGCTACGTATTTTCCAAAAGACAAATCCCTTCTATCTTAAAGGGCAATCCGTTCAAATTCACCGCATTCGTTATTGTCAATATCTATCTACTCTTATTATTCGGAGTCACTGAAAGTCAGAATTTCTTATACTTTCAATTTTAAAACCTATGAATCTAAAAGAACTAAAAGCATTTCTCATTGATAAACGACTCCTTCTGGCTTTAGGAATCCTCCTATTCATCGAAGTCCTGTTCCAACTGGGTGTTTATAAACCTTTATTGAAGAAAAATTCCTACGCAGCAAATATCAACAGAGTCACAGAACATGTGTTAGGCAATCGAGAAGTTTTGAATCCCGACATTCTGATCGTAGGTACGTCAGTCGCATTTGAAGGTTTGAGTGTAAGAATTCTGAATGAGCAACTAAAAGAAGAAGGATGGAAAGTTCAATCCATTGCCATCCGAGGCTCCGAATTGGTTGTTCAACACCGTATCTTGGAAAAATATCTGAATGAATTTAAAAATGTAAAATATGTACTTCATATTCTGGAACCTGGCATGGCTTGGGTGGATAGAACTGAAACAGTAGATCCCACTCTCGCGATGTTATCCGAACTTGGTAATTTCCGTGCAATATCTTTGATCAAAGAATTCGAATATACCCCTGCCAGATCAAATTATGTTTATCTGGCATTCAAGTCTGTTGCTTATAGAAAAGATTTGGGAGATCTATTTATCAATTTCAACGAAAGGATCAAATCCATTTCCCGCAGGAGTAAAAATCCCAATCTAAATCCATGGGACTATGAAAACGGAACTATTGAATCTCTCGGACCTTACCAGGTCAGCAGTATAGAAGATTGCCTCGCCAAAACAAAACCGGATTCCTCTTTCCCTCTTCCCAAAGAATCCAATCCGGATCATAAAAGAATGATCTTTGAGACATGTTCTGTCGCAAATTCAGTTCCAAAGTCATCGGAAGAAACCGAGAGCACACAACGATACTTTCGAAGATTGCAAAAAATGTATGAACTAGTCGCCAAAAGAAATATTCATATCATTGATATCTTCGCCCCTTATTCAAATGCAATCCGCGCACTCAATGAAACAGGAAGAATGACTGTCTGGCAAAACGGACTGAATCATGCGCTTGCTCCTTATCAAAAACTAGATCAAATCGATATGCAAGACAGCTTGGGAACGGGAGACAATGGAAAATATTGTTTTGATTTAATCCATTTGAACCGATTGGGAATGGAAAATTTTTCCCTTGCGCTTAGCAAAAAATTGGCGGTGCATCTTGGGAAAAAATGAACTTACATTAAACCAAATGCAAAAGACAGTCGACGATTGGATTCAGTCCATCGGAGTTCGTTATTTTTCAGAGCTCACCAACTTGGCAGTGTTAGTTGAAGAGGTCGGAGAATTTTCAAGACTTATGGCACGAACATACGGAGATCAGTCTTTTAAGAAAGGAGAATCCAAAGAACATATCCCTTCCGAAATCGGCGACATTTTATTTGTTCTCACATGTCTTGCCAACCAGATGGGGCTGTCTTTGCAAGATTGCATCGAAAAAACGTTAGAGAAAAATACTCTTCGGGATGGAAACAGACATAAAGAAAACGAAAAGTTGCAATCAAAGGATAAGACATAATATTTTCACGCAAGGGTGATAAAGGCCCCTTCTTCTGTGCCAATAGAAGCGAAGAAGTATTCGAAGAATCATCAGCAAAAAGCTGATCTTAAGGTAAGGCGCGGGGGGTTGGGGGTGTTGGTTCGTGGGCTCGCAACAAAACCCCCCTATCACAATCTATCCATTCCTTCCACCTCTCATTCGAATCTTTAAAAAATTTTCTTACTAAAGTTCGCCTTTTTGCAGTAATTTATCTCTTTTCTATTTCCAAGATTACCGTTCCGTTTCTTACAAGACCAAATAACTCTCGTTCCTCGGCAGTAAACTCTTTCTCCAAACAACTGTTTGCAAAATCTCTATTTACTTTTGGTAAAAATCCGTTAGCGGAAATTTTTGCGGCGGCAAGTCCGATTCTTCCTCCGGATGAATCCATAAAAACCAATTCCTCATAAGTAGCCAATCTTTGCGAAGCCAGCGAAAGAGAAAATCCCGAGGTTTCACAAGAATCAATAGTTTGATAGCTAATTAGATTTTTTATGCTGGATTCCTCCTCTTGCGTAGTGGGTTTTAAAAATAATAAACCAGATTGTAAGATACTCTCTTGGCAATCAGTAGTGCGGTCTGAGATTTTTTTTGTTTCGTTTAATAGAAATGTCACTTCTGATTGAGTCACTAGCGACAGATTGATATTGCAAATACCTCTTTGTTTTCTGCTACAAGTGACAATTTCAACTGATGATTGTTTGGTTGTTTTTATACAATTTCCTTCGGCACGAAACGCAGATATAAGAATCAAAAATTGAGTCTGGGTTTGGTTTCTTTCTTTCCCTTTAACTTCTCCCTCTTCACCGCAATAAAAGGAAGGACCAGATAAAATAAAAATTAAAAAACATAAACGGTACTTTTGCAGCATCTTAGAACCTAACTTCCATTCCAAGATTCACAATCGGCAAATATACAATACGTCCCCGAGGATCCTCCGATTGCACATAAGGAGAGTTTACCGTATCGTAAACGGGAGCGGGATTTACCCCTCTTTCATAAGCACGCAAATTATCAAAGTTCTGTCCTGATTGGTTTCTTCTTCCATAAAAATTTACAAACTCAAGATACACATTGATATATCCCCAACTGTAATTATCAAACTTATCAAATCTTAAATCGAACTGATGAAAAGGAGCATAGACATCGCTATTATATGCTTTTGAATACTCAGGAATGTACAAATTCGCACCGAAAGTGGCTGCTTGGTTTAATCGATTCGCACCAGTGATGGGAGTAAAAGGAGAACCGGAAAAATAACGATATCTTCCTCCAATTTGCCATTCAGGACTGAATTTATATCCGAACACAATGTTCAGAATATGGGATCTATGCAAATCATAGAGTTCCATCCGATCATTATTAAAAATAAATTCGGTTGTATTGTTATCATAATAATTAAGGTAATTCGTCCCGATTTTTGTTTGAGCGAGAATTGTCCTTTGGCTGTTTTCAAGTGATCTATCTCTTTGCTCATCGGATGATAAACGAGCTTGGTTGTTATTTCGTTTGGTAAGCGAATTGGTATATGAAATCCAACCAAATGCCCCCGACTCCTCCCTAGGATCCTTTGTCTTTTTGACAAAGAACTCTATCCCTTCCGAAAACCCATAACCTGAATTGGAATAATTTAAATTACGTGGTGTTAAAGGAGAGTTAATCGCATTCGAAGGATCACGGACAAAAAGACGTAAGTCATTGTTGAGAGAATAAGGATCGATTGCATAAGAATCGGCCACGATTATATTTTGAAATATATTATGAAATACCTCTAATTTTAAACTCCATCCTTTTGGCAGTTCTTGGGCAACACCCAGTGAGTTATGTTCCGACCTCTCCATAAATAAATTCGGATTTCCGGCACGTTTGGAAAGTTGTTCGACGGAAACAGGCGAATTATAATGAATACCATGTCCTGCTAAAATAGAAGTTTTGGTCGATTCAAACACATAACCACCGGTAATCCTTGGCGAAAGATTTACTTCTCCGCTGCCACTGTATGTATCAACCCTTCCTCCGGGATTCAATCGAAAGCCATGCCACTTCCCTTGGAATTCGGCGAACCCTGCCGCTTCATGATAACGAATGCGATCCCCATCTATAATGGAACGAAATTGAGGACTCGAATTGATTAGATTGTCGAAGATTTGGCTGAACAGTCGATTAGTAGATGTTATATTTTCACCTTTCAAGTTTGTTTCTTTGGAGCGAAATTGCACTCCTCCTTCAAACTTTATATAATCTTCCAGAACATCCAATTCCAAACGTTCTTCTGCAAAGGTAAGATAATCACTGGTTCTATTTTGAAGTCCGAAAATATTTTCCGCCGTAGCCGGATTCGTAATTCTTAACTCGAAGAATTCACGAAACTCGGTTCTGGAATAAGACAATGTATTTCTGAAGCTTTTTCCCTTCCAGATATGGCGAATCCCGTCTGTCCGAAACAATCTGTCAAGTCCCGTCGGAGGTCTCGGGTCAGCACCATCTCTCTCATAACTTGCCTGTTGTTTTGTATATGCCTGTCTGTCTCTTCCTCCGAAGGTTTGGACTGACAATCTTTGTTCATTACTGATATCCCAAATCATTTTCCATTGAAAATCATGGTATTCTGCAAATTTAGCATCCTGCGGAATAGCGTCCGGATAAGTTTTCAATAAAACAAAATTCGGATAATTTTTTCTCCCGGATGTAATCATCGATATGGAAGGAGATATTTTGGTCTGGTTATAAGCATCAGTAAGAAAGAAATTCATATTAACAATTGTTTTGTTCTGCTCTACCCGGTCGGTTCCCTCAACTGAAATAATGCCCCCTGTCGCAAAACCGTACCTAGACGGGAATGCACCGGTATAAACATCAAAAGAACGGATTAAATTATTATTCAATACGGAAGACTGATTGCCTAAGTGAAAAGGATAAGATAACGGAAACCCGTCAAAAAAATACTGATTCTGTCTGGTACCACCGCCTCTTAAAGAAAGATCTCCTCTTTCGCTATTCGAATAAGGAACCCCGGACACTGCATTTGCACCTACATTGGTAAAGGCGGTAGGAAGTACTCCGACAGGAACGCCGATCACCACACCCGGTATAGTCTGTAGTGCTTTTAAAGAATCTCCCGCAACTCCTGGAATTCGTTTGATCTCGTCTTGTTGCAATCCGTATCTGGAAAGCGGAGTTTTATCCCTTTCCCCACTAACAATGATTCCACCTGATTCCTGTTCCCGAATAGAAATCAGAATAACCTGGCCCGAGTATCTAATTTCCTTTGTAGAAGTCTCTATCCGATCGCCAGCAACAATTCTAATCTCATAAAACCCCGGGCTGGGAAACGAAAGAACCGCAGTTCCTTCCCCATCGGTGATTCCGCTGGCTTTTGCATATTTTGCGACTACAGTGGCATTTGCGATCGGACGCCCGGAAGAAGATCGAACCAATTGGAACTTTATATCTAGCTGCTTTTCACCATAAATTTCTTGGAAGTAGAAAAAGACAAAAAACAAGATAAGAATGAATTTAGTCTTTTTCATGCAGTAGATTGATTTAACGCAGGATAGCTCGCAGATACAAGCGCAAATGTGCCGGATGAGAATTCATATCGGAAATACAATATTCGAATTTAGAACGGAAAACTTCGTCTCGTTTCGTTCTCTCTTCGTAAATAGGATAATCGGACAACACTTCCTTGAAAAAAAGAACCTGGCCTTCATGTTCATATTCTTCCCGGAAGAACATAAAGGCATGAGCCAAATCATGAAGTACATGCTCCCAAACATCTCTAATGTCTTCTATCATTTCCCCTTGCAATGCCTTATCCCAATCGATAGTAACAAACCGGTAACCTTCCGCTTGGGAAGTCAGCATTTCAAATGAAGAAGGAAGTCTATCAATCAAACGCAAATCCCAATTTCCCAGATTCCAATTCAATAAAGTTTGCCTTACAGTATCGGGCATCCCGTAAAACCGAACTTCCATAAGAAAAGAATTTAAGTCCGACCTGTCGGGCAAAGGTCTTCCTGTTTTTAAAAAAGAAAGTCTTCCTTTTCGTTCTTCCATGTACATAAGAACAAAGCGAATCAATATCTCCGAATGAGCCAACGTATCATTCGCAAAGTTAGTTCGAAGAGTTTCCAATTTTTCTTTTAAACGGATAGCTTCCTTTGGCAATTCCCCTCTGGGAACAAGCATCTTACGAAAGCTTCCATAGGGTTTTCCATCACGAACAGGCATTTAGCAAACTCAATCTTCTGCTAGGTTATTTGCTTGCTTTTCTAATTTATAAATATTTTCACGAATAATATCCGCATTCTTAACAACTTCAGCAACACTAGCTTCCATATTTGCAACAACACCTAACATATCATCTTTGTCGCTGGAAAGCAATTTGGCTTCTTCCGCAATTCTTTTCGAAAGTTCGCTGATTTTTGTAAGAGAACTCAACATTTCCAAATTGGTATTTTTCTGAATCTCGATTTTATCCTTTAAATTCGAAAGTACAGAAGATAATTCATGATATCCTTTCTGGAGCTCACTGGACTGATTTCTAGACTTTAACGCCAGTTCAACGCCTTCTTGAATGAATTTGTTTGATTTTTGAATGATATTTTTGATTTTTGTGGCATTCTCATTCGAGTTGTCCGCAAGTTTGGCAACTTCCTGCGCAACAACTGCAAATCCGCGACCATGTTCCCCTGCTCTTGCAGCCTCAATCGAAGCGTTCAATGCAAGTAAATTCGTACGATCAGCAATCTCAGCCATAATTTGATTCACTTCACTGACTTGTTTTTGAGACTCGCTCACAGAAATCAACCTTTGATCAAGATCTCTTACGGATTCGGACAAAGAATCGCCCAAAATTCTAAAATCACTCATCTTATTAAACAAAGTAGAGCAAGAATCACTAACAGAGATTAAATTTGCTTTTAAAGAATCCGAATTGGCATTTGCAGTTTTAATCTGATCATCTTGGTTGTTTATATTTCCAACGGAAGTTTGAATGCTATCGGAAAAGGATAACATAAGTTCGGACATTTCCTTGATACTCAATGCTTGATTTGAAATTTGAGTGTTAAAGTTCTGAACAACGCCATTGATAACGGAAACCGATCCTGCAAGCATCTCACCAACGGATTTTAAAATGGTATTTTTATTTTCCATTGTCACTCTTTGACGATTTGACTCATGGGTTTTTACATCCGCTTCTTCCCTCATTCGATTTAACAGATCCAGAACGGAACCTGCCAAATAACCGAATGCAATTAGAAACAAAATCTTGAATATTTCATTGGAAATGGCAATGGTTCCCTTCATACTTTGGACTCCGATCGCTTCTTTAAACTCAACACCTACGGAAAAACAAATCGCAAGTAGAGCAACCAGACAAAGCGCGGAAAAATATGTACAAGCGAGAAGAGTCTTCTTGGAAAAAAGGAAAGCAGAATAAGTTATATAAAAATAGTACAAAGCGTACAAAGTAGGGGCCTTGATCAAATCTGCAGCATTTTCTTTTCCAGTGAAAAGTCCGGAAGCAGTTACGGCAAACAAAACGGAGATATCAAAGAACAAAAACATTCGAGGAAAGATCTTATTCAGTTTTCCTTTATTGAACAAGGAAGCTTGAATGGATCCATAAATGAACATGGCAGTGATTCCAACAAAATAAATGGCGTTTTGCAAGGCAGTCGCCGTTTGATAAGATCCGATCACTGCAACTATATAAAAAGATGCGAGTGAAAACCGTACACGATTTACATAAACCGGGCCGAGTAACGACCAGTCTTTTATCTTTTGTTTTTCTTGTTCTTTCATTATTGGCAAAGCTGTCTCTAAGAGTAATCCACCGTATCACAATGAGACGTCAATTTATTAATTGTCCGAGCCAGAAAACAAATTTAACATTCGTTAGTTTTATTACCTGTCGAATAATTACCGAAATAAATCTAAAGGATTTGCTTGACAAAAAATAGTTAAGTATTAAATTATTTAATGTCTAACCATTTGAGGACAAAAATATGAAACAAATACTACATTTAGGGAAAGAAAGAGGGCATGCCAATTTCGGCTGGCTGGACAGCTATCATTCCTTCAGCTTCGGAAACTACTTCCATCCGGAAAAGATCCAATTTGGAGCACTGCGCGTCCTAAATGACGACACTGTAGAATCCGGCATGGGATTTGGAACCCATCCCCACGATAATATGGAAATTGTATCTATTCCTCTTTCCGGCGAATTGGCCCATAAAGATAGTACCGGCACAAACGGAGTGATACAGACCGGAGAAGTGCAGATTATGTCCGCTGGAAGTGGAATCCGACACTCCGAATTCAACCACAGTTTGAAGGATAAAGTCAATTTTCTACAGATTTGGATTCTTCCCAAAGAAAGAAACATTTCTCCACGTTATGAACAGAAGGCATTTGCCAAAGAAGGAAAATTAAACAGCTTTCAAACAATCGTTTCGCCGAATCATTCTGGTGCGGTTTGGATCAATCAAGAAGCGCATTTTTCACTCACGATCCTGGAAGAAGGCAAAGAGCTGGATTACGAATTGAAAAATCCAAATCACGGACTGTATGTTTTTCTGATCAACGGAAAACTCAATGCGGAGAATCAATCTTTGGAAAAGAGGGATGCAGTAGGATTTTGGGAAACGAAGCAAGTTCATTTCAAAGCCGAGAAAGAGAGTGAATTCTTAGTAATAGAGGTTCCCATGCGGTAAAAAGCTTAAGATACATAATGCCGGGCAAGGATGTAACCTTGAGTGAAAATCTTACCTGGGGACGTATCTTATTTGGATTCCCGAACTTGAATGGTCTCTACTCTATCTTCCCCTGCGATGATATCGGAAAGAATTACGACTTTTTCACCGGGTCGTAAAAAACCGTTATTCTCCAAAGTCTGGATGGCAAGTTTAATCGTTTTTTCCGGATCCGAAGAAAAGTCCACTCTATAGGGAATCACTCCGCGAGTCATCCAAAGCTTACGTCTAACAGATGTCATATTGGTAAAAGCATGTATAATGGAATGTTTCGGATGGAAGGAAGCTACATTATTTGCAGTAATCCCTCTTCTTGTAATAACGATAATCGCAGGTGACTGCAAAGAATCAGCAAGATTGGATGCGGACTTTGCCATTTCTTCTTTTTTATCTTTAGGTCTTCTGTTTGCCGCCATACCAAGATTAATCGAAGCTTCCATTCGGCGTGCAATCTTATCCATCATCTCAACACAACGAACCGGATATTTCCCTACCGCCGACTCTCCGGACAACATAATCGCATCTGCTTCTTCATAAACAGCATTGGCAACGTCCGTCACTTCTGCACGAGTAGGAGAAGGATTTTGAATCATGGATTCAAGCAAGTGAGTGGCAACGATTACACGTTTGCCTTCTTCCTGACAACGTTTGATGATCCTTCTTTGAACGATAGGTAATTCTTCGATTTCAATCTCAACACCCAAGTCGCCACGAGCGACCATAATTCCATCGGATTCACGGATAATCTCGTCCAAGTTACGAAGTCCTTCCTGATCCTCTATCTTTGATATGATCTGCGCATGATGGTTTTTTTCTTCGATAATTCCGCGAAGTTGTATTACGTCTTCGGGAGAACGTACAAAAGACAAAGCCACAAAATCAATATCTTCTTCCAATCCGAACAGAATGTCTTTCAAATCTTTGGGAGTAATGGAAGGAAGATTCACCCGAATTCCTGGTAAGTTGATATGTTTCCGAGACCCCAACTTTCCACCGTCTAACACTGTACAAATGAGTTCGTTTTCCCTGATCTCCTGCACTGCCAGATTGATAAGTCCGTTATCAACCGTAACCTTGTCCCCTACTTTCAGATCTTTTACAATATCCCGATAATTTACAAATACGCTTTGTGCTTCCGCTTCCATCCCGGGAATGATATGAAATGTAAAAGTCTCACCAACTTTCAGATGTAAGTCGTTTTTTACATCTCCGGTTCGGATTTCCGGCCCTTGCGTATCCAATAGTATGGAAATAGGATGTTTGTGTAATTCATCTTTATTAAGAGATTTAATGGTACGAATGACTTTTCTATGACCTTCAATATCCCCATGAGACATGTTGATTCTTGCGATGTTCATTCCTGCTTCGGCAAGTTGGCGAATCACATCTTTGGAAGAAGAAGCCGGGCCAAGCGTACATACGATTTTTGTTTTTCTAGCTCTGAGATTTTCTATTGCGGGCATTTTTTGTTACGGTTTAAGACGAGGTAATATTCTATTTAGAAATTCTAATAAAGATTCGGCAATGTCAAACTTTTCTTGGTTTGGGAATTTTTCATTTCTCTGACGATTGCTCTCTTCACTTACTTTCTCCAAAAGACGTTTTCCTTGGCGCTTCAAATAAGAGGCGGATACCAGGATGGGCCATGGAAATTTTTCCCTTTGGTTGCGAACGGGAAAAGAATAGATTTCTTTTCCTCCGAATTTTTTAAGGAAAAAAATCAAATTTTCCTCCGTATAAGCACCACTTAACTTTGTTAAGACGTATTCCCTATCCGGATAAATTCCGAAATCCCAAGCTTCATCCAAAATACGGACAATAGACTCCATGGATTCCTTCCATTTTTTTTCTTCCTCGGGAGTCCCCTGTTTTACCGGTTCCGAATCAGAATCGTTATCCGAAGACGACTTTGTTTGTTTTTCGTCTTCTTTCTCCTGAACTTCCTTTTCTTTGAGTCTGGCTCTTACGATTCTTTCTTTTTCCTGTGCGATCTTAATATTCTTTTGTGCCACCAAATCCTTGCTCAACTGTTGCTGCAGTCTGGCTTTGATCGCAGGGATTTCATGTTTATGAACAGCATTGGAACCGATCATCATTCTCCAGAGTTTGGTCAAAAACGGAAGAAACTGGAATAGGCTTCTTGCTTCAATTTCTTCGAATATCCTCTTAGGCCCCTCTTCCACCAGATGGACCGTTATATTCATCACATTCAATACTCTGATTTCCAAATCATTTCGTTTAGCTGCAAAATTTCGTTTTGCAGATTCGATCGCTTGTAGTATGCAGCCCTTATGTAAGATAAATTCGTTATAAATTTTACGATCCGCATACTCTGCGTATAACAAATCATTGTGTGACATAAGGATGGAACGAAACTCATCGCTGAGCGGCTCGCCACTGACCCGAAGTTGATTCAACTCGATAATCCGGCCAGCCTGCTCCAAAAAGAGCATCAATTCTTCCACTTGCTGTTTTCTTTTTTGTTTTTCTTCTTTTTCCCTGTCTTTTTCGATAATCTCGTTTAAAACAAGGGTCTCCTCGATAAGAGTTTTCTGATCGCCGTAGGAATCATTCATATAACCCAAAATCTCGACGAGAATCTCCCTGGGAGAATTCCATACTTCCTCCGAAAGAGGGTTCACGACACCTAATTTCTGCAATGCGGGATAAATTGTGTTTTTTACATAATCCACATAGGCATCGTATCTGTCGGAAATCTCACTCGGCTTATTATAAATAAAAACGGATTTATTTCCGGGTCGGCTTGCGTTATCATTTCTGAAAAAGAAAAGAATTTTATCATCCACCAATTGTTTCAAAACAGGCTTCAAATGGATCACAATGGTCGCATCCTTCTGCTGTTTTGTCTTATCATACGGGCATTGAAATAAATTTCCGATTTCAGTTGCGGCATAGGTATCAAAGAGCCGGTTTGCATCTACCGCCGCTTTGATTACTTTTTTCATCTTTTCTTTGCCAGAGTATTTTCTCTTTTCTTCAAACCAGGATTTGATTGCCACTACGGAATGTTCGTTCAAACCTAACGCATAACGAAAGGCCGTTCCTCCGTCTGCAGTAGTCGGTCTTGCAAATACGGTATTGTGTTTTAGATAGGTCCGTGCGTTCTCAGGATCACCCGGTTCATTCGGGTGAAATTCCAATACGTTTAATTTTTTTAAAACAGGAGGGTTTTGTTTGAAACAAAGATCATTTACGTACGCCTCTATCCTGTCCCGATCGACGGAACTATCCCGTTCAATCTGTTCGGTATTCGGCAAAGCTTTATTTTGAAGAAATTTGTCCGTCCATTCGAAGATTACAAGCAAAACCTTGTAAATCCCCTTAAAAGAAAAATCTCCCCGGGAATCCATTGCCTGCACTTTTTGAAGACAGGCAGTGTAATCAAATACTCTTAATTCGGGGAGATTCGGATCTAACATGGCTTACTGTCTTACGACGGAATTAATCCTTTTTTATAAAGAAGTTCCGCATTCAAAACTGCGGCTCCGGCAGCACCTCGAATCGTGTTATGCGAAAGGACAACCCATTTCCAATCCAGGATACTATCTTCTCGAAGTCGTCCTACTACAGTAGCCATCCCTCGCCCCGTATCCAAGTCCAATCTGGGTTGCGGTCTGTCGTCTTCTTCCCGGTATACAATCGGTTGCTTTGGTGCCAAAGGAAGATCCAATTTTTGCGGTTCCCCTGAAAATTCTTTCCAGGTTTTCAGTATTTCCTCTTTGGATGGTTTTTTCTTAAACTTAACGGAAACACAAACAGTATGGCCGTCGAAAACAGGAACACGATTGCAATGAGCTGAAATCGCAAAAGATGCGGACTTGATTTGTCCGTTCTCCACAGTTCCCAAACATTTTTGCGGTTCTATTTCTGCTTTATCTTCTTCACCGCTGATATAAGGAACTACGTTTCCAAGTATGTCCATAGTAGGAACACCGGGATAACCTGCACCGGAAATAGCCTGCATGGAAAATAACATCACGGACTCGATTCCGTATTTATCATGCAAAGGTTTGAGAGAAATAGTTACACCCATAATCGTACAATTGGAATTTGTAATGATCTTACCGGATGTCTTTTGTGATTTTAAAACTTCCAAATGCTCAGAGTTTACCTCTGCCGACATAAGCGGAACGTGCGGATCCATTCTATGGTTTTTTGAATTGGAAATTACGATCACGTCATTTTGTGCATACTCAGCTTCCACCTCACCCGCGATAGACGAGTCCAGGCCGCTGAACACAAGTTGTACGCCTTTTGTAGCCGTTGGTTTTGGTAAGGTGATAACGATGTCCTTTGCATACGCCGGTATATCGCTTGAAATTTTCCAACGCGACTTCATCACCTCACCGTAAGTCTTTCCTGCGCTCTTCTCAGATGCAGCAAGATGAGTCACGGTGAAAAAAGGGTGATTCTCCAATAATTGAATGAATCTTTGTCCCACAGAGCCAGTTGCTCCCAGAACCCCTACCTTTATTTTTTCCATAAATTTCCTTACCTATTCGTAAGGTCTGGGATTGACCCTATTTAGAAAAGATATTTCCGATCTCTCTCACATAAATCGGATTCATTTGCTCCATTCCTAAATAAGTAAAATGATGAAAGTCGGAAAATCCCTGCATGGGAAGTTCACGTCTCATATCCCTAAAAAAAACATTCCCCGAAGACAGAGATTCCAAGTAAGCCAAATAATCGTTATACCACTCTGAGGATTCGTACCAATCCAAGGAGATGGGATTTTCGGGATTATTGATAATTAAAATAGGAATGCCACTCTCTTGAAACCAATTTGCAATTTTTTTTAAATAATTCAAGTGGAAGATCGGCTTAAATTTCTCCTTTGCAATCCTCTTCTTGGCTCTTTCCAGAGCCACCAAGTAGCCAATCCCCGGACGTTTGTCCAAACCTTCGAGTAACCGGTAATAAAAATAAGATTCATACTCTTTATCTTTCATATGAATGTAACGATCATCCTCACTTCTCGGCTCTCTTTTATACTGCATTCCTTGGAGGGGGAATTCCAAGCCGAATGTTTGCTGAAGGCGAACGCCCATAGGATCATAATGATAATCCAAGTAGGCTCCGTTTGCTTTGTTCGCATACCAGACATGAGAGAGTTTTGCAGTCACAGGCAAGAGGGGAGAATAAAAATCCGAAGACAACCCGACCTTCACCCAACCAGTTTGATTTAAAATCACTGTCTGGGATTTCCCTAAAGAGTTTTGGATGTGAAGCGAAACCGGGCCATTTTCCAATAAAAACGTGGTTACTTCGATCCAAAATCCCTCTTTCCCTTGCTCCATTTTGTATACTGGCAAAAAAGAAAAAGATTGTTTGGTCCAACCGAGAGTACCTATTCCTTCCGGAATCGGCACCCCAGCATAAGCATGATAACTTGTATTTCTCCCAAATCTATGCTGGTAAAGATTGTTCAGATTGTTCAGATAAATGTCTTGGTAACGATAAAACCCGAACAAATAGGAAGCCAGATACTGCGCTTTTTTTTCATAAGACATGGATGATCCGACTTCCCATAAAGTTTCTTTGGGAAATACCCACAAAGATTGAGGTGCCTCCTCAAATGTAAGCGCATCCCGAATCAATTCCCCCTCGTCCACGGTTTCGTTCGAGCCGTCAGGAAACATAACATAAGTTCGGTGGAGTCGTAAATCGATAAAATTGATCGGATATACGACCAAATCCGGCCGCAAAGGGAAAAGCCAATCTAAAAGCAAATAAACGTAAAGCGGACTGTTTCCCGCGTAAGCGAGATAGATCACTTCATACTCTTTGCCCGTTTTTTTCAAAAGTTCTTTTGAAAGTAAATCCGCATCAAAAGAATAATAAGCGATCGAGCTTCCTAAAATAAGAATCCTGGGCTTTGTTTTCGGTTCGTTCGCAATTCTATTGTATTCATAAAGAAAATTAAAAAAATGATTCGTATTCCAAGGGGATTCGTTCGGCAGAAGAAATTGTCCCTTTCGAAACAAAGTCCAATCAAATACCAATACTGAAAAAACGATCGAGAGAATGAGTATAAAACGTGTTTTTAATGATTTCATCAGAATACAAAATACACAAATGGCTGACCTTTGGCTGAAAGTAAAACGATAGCGATAAAAGCCAATGAAAATAGGGCTCCGAACGCTATCGCTTTCGACTCGAAATGAAATAAATTCCCGAATCTTTCTTCCATTTCCGCATTGGTTTTAAAATACTTTTGTCCTACCAAATGTCCCGCACACAATGCAAATAAACACCAAGTCGTATTTAAAAATATTGCATGAGGAATGGCAATTGCCCCGTTTTTAGAGAAAAGGCCCTGTAGATAGCACAGGGAGACGGTAAAATCGGGGCTTCTGAAAAAAACCCATAACAAGGTAACGGAAAAAAAAGTAAATAACCGTAAAAACACCACTTTCCCAATCGTCAAGTAACCAGAGATAGGTGAAACGACCGAATCATTACCTGGAGAGGTATTTTTCCTTTTTTTGGAAAACAATCTTTCTATTACAAGTAGCAGCCCGTGACCGCCACCCCAAAAAACAAAATTCCAACTTGCCCCATGCCAAAGTCCTCCCAGCAACATGACCACCATCAAATTCAAATTCGTCCTGAATCCTCCTTTCCGGTTTCCACCCAACGGAATGTAAAGATAGGAACGCAACCAGCCGGAAAGAGACATGTGCCATTTCGTCCAAAATTCGGAAAACCCTCGTGCAAGATAAGGCATCCTGAAATTCTCAGGCAATCGAAAACCTAAGATAAGTGCCGAACCTTGGGCAATATCGGTATACCCCGAAAAATCGCAATAAATTTGCCCCGCGTATGAAAGCACCCCCCACCATAGAAAAGAAGGAGAAAGATCGTTAGGGTGTGAGAAGGCAAAATCGGAAGTGATGGCCAAATGGTCCGCCAAAACCGATTTCTTAAAAGCCCCGAGGAGGATCAAAAAAAAACCGAAGGCTAGGGGGATTCTAGAAAAGGGCTGCAAATTTCGAATTTGAGGAAGAAATTCCTTTGCGGTGACAATCGGCCCTGCTACCAACTGGGGGAAAAAGGAAAGAAACAGCAAATAATGCAAATAACTAGGCTCAGGTTCAATTTCCCTTCGAAAAACATCGACGGTGTAGGAAATGGACTGAAAAATATAGAAGGAGATTCCAACGGGCAAAATGATCTGAAGCAATGAGAAATGAGCTTCCAAGCCCAAAAACCCTGCCAAGGTCCGATAATTTTCACTGAAAAAGCCAAAATACTTAAAAACAGAAAGGACCCCTAGACCGTTTCCTAAAGAAACCCAGAGAAATAACTTTCTACGAAAAGGATCAAAAGATCTTCCCATACCCTGGCCGCAAGCAAAGTCAACAAGCGACACCCAAATCAAAAGTAGTAAAAAGCGAGAGTCCCAGGCAGAATAAAATAATAGACTAAAAATAAGCAATAAAATGATCACAAGTTCATCAATTACTTGCCCGTTTTTAAACTTACCAATTTTTCTCAAACAAGCCGGGAGCAACCATCTCAAAATAAAAATCAATATCAAAAATAAAGCATAAAGCGGAGTAGTAAAAATCATCTTATTACCTAATACTAATCAATTAAGTGACTTAATATTACAGATAACCTGCCAAATTTTATAATAAAATTGCCTAGTTTTGTTCATTCTATTGCCTGTATTTAAGCAATCCCTTTAATTTAGACATTGTACTTACACTTTACCCCACAGTTGGGGCAGGTACAGGTGACTTCTGCCTTAACACGGCGACCCCCCTGTGGACCTTCTACTTTACCAACAGCCACAAATTCAAAAGAAACGCCTTCCGGAACGTAATGCCCGGCACCATATTTCGCTGTACCTTCTATCAAATTAGAGCAGGCGTGGCACTTCACCCGCAATCTTATCGTTTCAGCCATAGAAAGCAAAGAACTTTGCAAATTCTGCCCGTAAAGCCCTTTTCCGCGGGCCTGCCTTTTTTTCAGGGGAATGAAATTTTCCTACACATGCCATTTTGACAGTAAAATCTTTCTTTTTGGGATGTTTTCAGGCTCACCCTTTATTAGATCCTTCCTGTGCTTCTTACAGGGTTATTTTTCAGAAATGACGTCTTTTCGGCGCTGAATCTTTTGAAGATAACTTCCTAAACTAGGAAAAAGAAGATATCTTAGTATTTGCATTCCAAAACAGTCAGAGTTATTTATTATTATTTTTTGCTGCATTTGTTAAGGAATTACGCATTCCTAACTGTTTTCTTTGAGCTACAGACCAAGGACGGGCGGTTCACTAACTGCCGATATTCCCGCGCCCTTTTTCTCCTTCCGTCCCGACTTTCCTATCTGTTTTCGAAGGGCAGTTCGGGCTTTTGGGTCCCCCTCTCCTTTGAGTCGAATTAATCCCCAAAAACAACACTTTGCGGTCTTTTATAATTGCTTCAACCGCCTTTAATCTGTCTGACGAGGGAAGGTCACTCATCTAAAATTCCGACCAAAATAGGGCAAATGAATTATCTGCCCTATTTTTTTGCTCCCTACTCGGCCAATAGAATATTTGACAGATTTCTGCATAACTGCTGAAATTTAGGCGAAAGTAGAAGTTCAACAACCGGCAGATGCCCAATTGCTTTTTGGAGCCTAATTAATGCCTAAAATTAGGCAAATCAGGATATTTTGGTGTCTTTTGGAGGAGTGAGGGGGTAAATGAACGATTATGTCTATTTTTGTTGATTCTTCCTGTAGAGTGCACAGGAGGAATCTATTAGATTAATTTATTTCTTTTTTGCGATCTTTTTGAAGGCTGATTTTTTGCGAGGCGAGGTACTTTTTGAAGTTTTGGAGGATAGAGTGCTTTTTTTGGTCAGGCTATCGGCTTTGATGCGAGAGTGACTTTCTTCTTCCCCGTCTCCAAAACTGACCCTGGACTCACTGGGGAGCCTGCCATTTCTCTTAACCATATAAATGAAATGTCGGACGTACTGTGTGTATGGCTCAGGTATTGCTCTTGGATCAAAGGATTTCGGATCGGCAAGCAGTTGATTGACCTGGGCCAAAGGGAGGTCGTCTTTGCTCGTTGCCATAAGGATATCGAGTCTTTTACAAATTTCTGTATCATTGACTTCGACAGAAAGCTTCCGCATTGCATTGGTAAATTTTTGGAAGGCAATTCGCTTTGGTTGAGACATATCCCCAGAAAAGCAACGGGACTTAGATTGGCAATCGAATTTAAGGAGAATTGCTCAGGTACACCCTCGTTTTGCAAAGATAGCCCGGAGAAAACAATGAGAGGATTTGCATTTTTGATCCTGTTGTAATCCGTTGGATCCTCGAAAGTTCTCAATAGATGTAATCCCTTGCCTTCCATCAACATCTTACCGGGCGACAGCCGATTTGCCGAAATGATCGCCAGATCCGGATCGGAATTTTTCTTAATGAGGCTTCGGTCCGTTAAAACTATTTCTTCATAGAGAGTTTGTAATTCTTCGCAAGGCAAAGAAGAGGAAGAAAGACTCAGAGACTCCTCCGCATCAGAAACAGTTACAAAAGAAACCACGCCATCCACAAGTTGCACTGGCGTGAGAAGTTCGTCCGCAGGGATCATAATTGGTGAAGATGAATCAAACGCAAAGAGGGAAAAAGAGGGTACAAATACAATTGCCAGGAAACTAGCGAAAGCCAATTTCGTAAGCAAAAACTGTGCCAAATTTGTATTCTTTTTCTGCAAAAACATAGGAATTTGTCACAAATATCCCCTATTTTACCAAAAAAGAAAGCTTTTTTCTGTGTTTTTCGAGGAATTTATCTGCTGATCAGCATAAGAGCTTTGGATCTGAGTTTCCATTCCCAGAGCACAATTTCCTTTTCAATGTCCGTTGCCGACTCTTGTTCTTTGGCGAGCAGTGCATAAATCATACTGGAAATATCTGCCGAGAAAATCCGATCCAGTTCTCTTTCAAATTCTTCTACTTTGAATTCCAAAATAAGAACGGCGAGTCGGAAAGCTTCGTTCATTGCTTTCAATTTTTCTTTGGCGGCATCCAGTTCCTCATTTTTGTATTCGTTTCGAATCATTACATCCAAGAAAGTTCGAATGAAAGAAACGTCCTGAGAGGAAAGATGGAAATCCAAGAGAAGTTGTTTTACCTTATCCAGCTCCATAGTTCTCAAATGAATTCGAGCTAGGAAAACCGGATTTTCGCTAAACATATTTAAGTTCTGGTTTTTGGTAACATCGGTGGCACGGACCTTTTCATAATCTACAATTCCTTTATCTTCTGTGGAGCCTGTAGAATTTTGGCTTTCCGTCGCCGCTGTGTTGATCTTTTTTTTGATCACCAGGATGTTCAAACTTGGGTAACGAATTTTGAAAGTCACCATATCGGACCTTGGGATTTCTTCGTCTACGACCAGATACTGAACCTGCTCCCCTGTTTCCCAGGCATACATTAATTCTTCTTTATTTCGATAATGATAAATAATTACGGGAAGGGCGTCGCTTTGGCTGCCAGTTCCTAAAAATATAGTTTTGATTTCGTTGGAAAATCCATGTTGGTAGGGAATGACCATTTTCCCGGCTTTCACATTTACAAAGGAAAGCTCTCCGGAATGAAAATGGGAAAGATCGAAGTCTTCTCCAAAAAAACCTACTTTCGGGACGAGAACGACTATGGAATTGTTTTTAGAACCCTTGGGAACTTCCGGCCCTAGATCTGTGAAAACTACATAGGTCATCTTGGAAAGGCGAACCTTTACCAAATATCCACCCGGTGTTTTTCTTTCCTCGTAGACCGAATCATCCATATTTATAAAAGACCAAGTTGTTTCATTTTGTATTGCAACGACCCTCTAGAAATCCCGAGTGCTTTTGCCATTCGAATCTGGTTTCCGGAAAATATTCTGGTTGCGAGTAGTATCTTCTGCCTTTCTAAGGCTTGGATTCCCCTCCGCAAGTCTAAATCTTCATTGTCCAAAATCCGCACATCCACGTTCTCCTCACCCAAATCAGTGAGGCTGATTTCCCTGGTTTTCGATCTTAAAATTGAAGATAAAAACAAGTTTTTTAAGTCAGAAAAATTAGACGGAAAATCACGCAACTTTATTGATGAAAGCGCTTCCGAACTGAGTAAAATTCCATTTCGGTTTTGGCTAATTGCCAATTCCTGAAAGAGTAAGTTTGCAATTTCCAAAAGAATTTCTTTTGGCAAAAAATCAAATCCGGAAAGAAGTATTTTATCTTTCAAAATCATTCTCTCGAAAGCGGGAAGCATTTCTTCCTTTGCGTCATTTCTATCGATAAAGAAAACCAATCCATTGAATCCACCGGAATCCAACCAATCCAAAACAATTTTCTGCTGCCCGAGACTCCAGGATTTTGGTGATAAAAATACCAGACTTCCCCGGCTTGCTTCCTTCCCCCAATCAGATAACGCTTTTTCCAGTTTACCTAAATTTTCCGGCAAAGAACCTAAAACCAAAAACGGAGACCCGGGTTGGAGTCTGGAATGAATCCATTTAGAAAGTGTTTTTTTTCCACTCCCGCTTGGCCCCAAGATTGTGATAATTTTTTTAGATCCTAGGGAAAGAATCCGTTCTTCCCAATTAGGAATTAATTTTAAAACAGCCGGTTGAGATGAAATTTGAACCTGGACCGGCTCGGCAGAACGGGAGGGAAAATTACCCCACTCCTTTCCTATTTTTTCAGCAAACAAATAAAAGAAAGTGTCTATGATTTCGCCCTTTTCTTCTTCCCATTCCATGAGAAGGAATCCGACCGATTTGCCGGAGGACTGAATCCTAAATACTTTTGCATCTCCGCTTTTTCCAAAAAGTTCGAATTCTTTTCCTGGAAAATGACAAGGCAAATCAGAGCTCATTACCTCATCCCAATGTTTTCCTTCCCTGGTCAGAAAGGAATAAAAGAACCCGTCTTCTCCGTAACCAAATGACGCACTTTCATAATAAGAATCTTCTTCGGGAGATTTTAAAACTACAATCCCTGCCCTTGCTTCCAAGACTTGGCAAAGCTCTCCCCATGCAAAAGGAAGGATAGTTTCTATCCATTTTCTACCTTCTATTTTTGAGAATAATATTGCCTGAATCCCTGGGGACATTTTATGAAACTGTTTAAATTTAATCACTTTGTCAAGTACGTACCGCTTTGAATGTCGGACGTCCGACAAGAATCCACGAGATAGTTTTTACTAATTTTTGGTATGTCGGATGTCCGACAATGCAAGTGAGTAGTGATTTTTATTTTTTTAGATAAATTTTAAAATTCAATTGCTAGCTTATTTTTCTCAAGAAACGATACCAAAACGGAAGGAAATTTTAGTAAAATGATAACGATTGCAGTGGCAAACCAAAAGGGAGGAGAAGGAAAAACGACCACATCCTTGAATCTCGCAATGGGTCTTGCGCGAAGAAATTTCAAAACCCTTCTAGTCGATATGGATCCACAGGCAAATTCTACAGGAATTTTTGTGAATCCGGAATCCGTAGACAAAGATCTTGCGCATTTATTTCAAAATTCCGTAAAACTGAAAGATATTATTTTACCTGCATATAACGAATATATGTGGATTGCTCCGTCTAGCCTTCGCTTGGCGGAGATGGAAACAGTTTCCGTAAATTCAGTGGAGGCGCCCTATATTCTAAGGGACGCCATGCAAGGGTTAGGCGAATTTGATTTTATCATCATTGACTGCCCTCCTTCCCTTTCCATTTTCACGGTGAATAGCCTGGTCGCTTCCAACTTTGTACTCATTCCACTTCAGGCGGAAAAATTTTCCATGGATGGAATTATGGGACTTCAACAAACAATCTCCTCCATTAAAAAAAGAATTAATCCTGATCTGGAAATTCTTGGGGCACTTATCACCCAACTGAAACCGCAAACCCTGCTTACCAAAACGATTTTACCCGTCCTTGGAAAATACTTTCGAATTTTTGACCATACGATTTCCGACGGAGTAGCTATCGGAGAAAGTCATTTGGCAAAAAAATCAGTTTACGATTATAATAAATCTTCCCGCCAATCGCAAGAGTATGAAGGATTTTTAGAGGAGGTATTACGTGAGCTTAAAAAGTAAAAGACTTGGGACACTTGCCGATATCTATCAATCGGAAAATTTAGACGGCACCATTCGAACAATCAAATTAGATAGAATCGAACCTTCCGAGCATCAGCCCAGACAAGAAAGAAAAAAAGGAATCGATGAGCTTGCCGCCTCCTTAAAAGCAGACGGACTATTGCAACCGATCGTTGTCTCCAAAGGAAGAGGCGATGGTAATTACAAAATCATCGCGGGTGAAAGAAGATTTCATGCGGCAAAATCCTTAGGATGGCTGGAAATAGAATGTAAAATTCTGGATCGTCCTCAGAATGAAATTTATAAATTAGCAATTATTGAAAACCTGCAAAGAGAAAATCTATCTCCCTATGAAGAAGTAGAGGCATTGGTCTTTTTGAAATCTGCCCACAATTATACGGATGCAGACCTGGGAGATATGTTCGGAAAAAGCAGAAGTTATATGTCCGAAGTTCTGTCCATCGCAGGCATGGAAAAAAAAGACCTGGATCGTTGCCGTTCTCTTGATATCCAAAACAAAAACCTATTGGTCCAAGCCGCCCAAGCTTCTAAAAAAGGAGCTCTTTCCGATTTCTTGGATTTGTACAGCAAAGGGCAATTGAAAACAGTCCGGGATGCCAAAGACTTCAATAAACAATCTACTGAAAAACCGATTGAATCCCAAAGAAAACTCCCCTCTCATTATAAATTGAAACGATCCGGAAATTCCATCATCATCCAATCCGAAGACGAAATTCTTTTAGGCGAAATCTTAAAATTCATTCGAAAAGAAATCTCAAAAAAATTCGGCGACTCCGCCATCACCTAAACATGTACTTGCTTGTCAAGTACTGAGGAAAAAAATTTCAGGAATTCTGGGAAAGTTTGGGTACAAACTTGACATTGGATCAGAAGTGCTGACAATGTGACATAATATAGTAAACGAACTTTAAGTACTAGGTTCTCTAAAAAATAGAGTGAGGACTTAGGTGGAATTGTATCCGACCAAATAAAAAAATCCCCTGGTCATCCAGGGGGTCGGGCTTTCCCGAAGGAATGTTGTTGGATGAGACATAATTAACATTATGTCAAATAAAGTCAACTCCCTTCGAATTTTTGCTTAAATTTAGTTCGGTTTTTGCAGATTTTTCTTTCGAAGGGGGAAGAGGATGAACGAATACCATCCTTATATCCGTTTAATGACGGATATAATAGACTCTGGCGTCTGGGCTGATTTGTCCAGTGCTGCTAAGACCCTATACCCTGTGCTTTTAAAGTTCAGCGATAAAACATTCAAACCAGTTTGGCCAAATACAGAAACATTGATGCGCCTTACTGGTTTCAAAACCAAAAAATCCATAGTGCATGCAAAAAAAGAACTCACCCAAGCAGGGTTGCTGTTTCAAGTTCCCGGTAAAGGAAGAACTTCCACAAAATACTATTTTTCGTTCAACTACGAGGGTTCCAAAATTACCCCTCTGGGGGATCAAAATGTCCCTCTCTCCGGGATGGGATCGTATGCCTCTGAGGGGAATGAAACCGTCAATGGGAGGGGTGAAAATTTACCCCCAAACCATATTAATATAACTATATCTAATACAAACCAATGGGATAAACCCGAGGCCCTGCCGAAAAACAAGGAAGAAAAAACCAGCGGATTTTTGGAACAATTGATTGGACTTTTCGGAACAGAGATTGCTTTCCAAGCATACGCACATGCACAGACAATTCAGATGGAAGGAAACTTTGAATACTTAAAAGGATCTTGTAAAAAGATAGTTGCAGAAAGAAATAAGGAAGTGCTTGATTTTAAGCAAAATGTTGGAATGGATCCTTCCCTTCCCCATCCGGCGTCTTGGCTCGGTTTTTTAGATTGGGCAAGCAATCAGTTGTCCCCATCTACTTGGCAAGATTTGGAAAAATTAAAAATCAATGTTGATGGAAAAGTTTTAATCGTTCAATCGAAAGTATCCGGGTTTTCCAGACAGATTATCCAAAAATACTTCACAGAAAAATCAAAACCATCTCTGCTTGTGCTATTTTCAAGCGAAGAAGAAGGATCACGTCTGTCCGAAATTCGATAGACCTGGTAGAAAAATAGGAATTTTTGGAAGGAAGCAAGTTAGCATTCATGAAAGACAACCTTATCCGAGTCAGTCACCCCTACTCGTTGCCAATCCGATCCGTAAAAACTACGGGTCGTTTTGAGCTTAAAAACGACGAATTTTTCTCTTTTTTTGAAGAAAAAGACCAAGCTGGATTATCATCCATTATCTTCGAATTCAATGAACCCGTTTATTTCAACGGGATCGAACTTTTACCCGGAAGCGAAGGTTTGGATTATTTTCCCGACTCTTTCCGTTTTGAACTTTCTCATGATGGAAAATATTGGGAGCCGATTTTACAGGAATCTGCATTCAGAAAATCATTCAAAACTTCTGCCAAATGGCTGTTCTCGTTAACTAGCGCCCGTTATGTGAAATTCGTTTCCAAGATTTCCAGAAAAGCCAATAACGGAAAAAACAGGATCAGTTTTGGAAATTTGAGAATCCTGATTACAGGTATTGCCAAAATTCAGGCGAGCTCCGAGCTGGATCGGCTTTGGGTAAAAGAAAACCTAATTGATACAAGACCTGATTACGGATGGTGTTCGAAGAAAAAGGAAGAGCCGGAAGAAGAATATTTAGTATTTGATCTGGGCACAGTCAACCGGGTGGAAGAGATCCGGATGCTAACCAAAAACGATCCGATCACGAATTTTCCGGAAAGATTTATAGCCTACTACAGTGAAGATGATCTCACCTGGCATCAGTTACACGAAGAGAACTCCTTTTTGTCTGAACCGGGGATGTGGTACAAGTGGAGATTTTCTCCCGTCAATTTGCGTTTTTTGAAATTGATATTCATTCAGGAAAAAGTCCAAACCAAAAAGGAATATGTAACCGAAGTCATCGAAGTTGAATTCTATTCAAGCCCTGACAAAAAAGATTACGGCGGGCCGGCGAGGGAACCTCTTCCTTACGCCTCGGTGCTTCGTTCCGGGATCATTCGATTGGCTGTGGATGGAGAAGTAAAGGAAGGCGTAGTTGTTCAATCAAATGATAGAAGATTGCGGGATGCAACAACGGAATACCGCGGGATCGTAGAACTTGCATCAGACGGTGAAGAAAAAGCAGGTGTTGTTGTTCAGGGAAATGATAAGCGATTAAAAATCGCAACGGAGATCACTCACGGACTGGTTCGTTTGGCAAGAACTGGCGAATCCAGACCCGGGCTTGTTGTACAATCGGATGATGAGAGATTGCGAACAGCATCGACCGATCATGCAGGGATAGTCGAGTTGGCCCTTGATGGGGAAACAAGACCGGGAGTTGCCGTGCAAGGGAATGATTCAAGACTAAGAGTTGCTACTAAAAAAGCGACAGGACTTGTACAATTGGCAGAGTCGGGTGAGGTCGCACATGATAAAGTGGTGACCGGAAACGATCCTCGTTTGAAAGATGCGACCACTACCGCAAAAGGAATTGTAAGATTATCCTCCAACGGAGGAGAAGAACCGGACACTGTGGTACAAGCAACGGACAAACGACTTCGCCGTGCAAATACCGAAGAATACGGAATTGTTCAGCTTGCCCACTCGGGAGAAAACAAATCTGGTGCTGTTGTTCAAGGTAACGACAAACGACTGTTACCTGCTGACTTTGAGAGAGCCGGAATCGTAACTCTTTCGAAACTGGGAGAGAATGTATCCGGGCGTGTGGTCTTGGCTGATGATCCGAGGTTATCCGATGCAAGAAATCCAAAACCACATACGCATGATTATGCGGCAAAAGAACATGATTTTAATTCTCATACGGGGCTTCTTAGAATCAACGGGGAGACTTCCTCTCCTTCCAAAGGTTTGGTTCCTCCTCCGCAAAACGATGCTATCATCTTCGGAAAAAATAATGCCGAAGGATCGGCGGTAGTTGGAATTTCCAATGGGCAGGGAATATTCGGATTTTCGGAAAAAATCGGGGTGATCGGACTTTCCAAAGGAAAAGACGGCTCGGGCAATGCAGGCATACTCGGTATCGGAGGATCCGCTCCCGGCGGACAATTTATTTCCCAATCGGGCTATGCTGTTTTTGCAAACGGTACCGGTGTTTTGGAAAAAGAATGGGCCGGCTCGGGGAAGGCAATACACGCATTAGGTGATTCTTTTTTCAACGGAAATGTAAGAGTATCAAGAGACGGACAAGAAGAATGTATCGCCCGCTTTTTCAGACTGGATCAGAAAGACGTTGTCACTCCCGGAGATTTGCTTGTGGGAACCGACGAGCCTTTGGTGCTGGCCCGATCAAAACACCCCTACTCTACCAATGTAATCGGGATTTGTGTGGGAAGTGCCGGTTTTGTGTTTGGAAAGGAAAGTAAAGGTCTTGAGTATGCTTTGGTAGCTTTTTTAGGAATTGCAAAACTGCATGTGGATGCATCGCAAGGTTCTATTTCTCCGGGAGATTTGCTCGTATCGGGACTAGCCTCGGGTCACGCTATCAAGGCAGATCCGAATCGAATCAAACCGGGAATGTTGGTCGGCAAAGCATTGGAGCCTTGTAAAAAAGAAAAAGCATCGATTCTTTGTTTAATTTCTCTCTCCTAAAAAAAGAGGATAACCGTTTTTTTCCTTTGGTAAAAAACCGGCGGCAATGGCTCTCTCATATAGAGAGCTGATTGCTTTGTGCCCTTCATTCCCAAGTGCCTTTGTGTATTCATTTACATAAAGATCTATATGGGAGCGGATGACCGCATCTTCTTTGTTTTGCGAGTTCTCTCTTATATAATCGAACATTTCTTTCGGTTCAGTATAAGCCATTTTCAAACTATCACGCAATCTATCTTGGAATAGAAATGCATCCTCTTTAGGAATATCCCTGCGAATGGCAATCGCACCAAGCGGGATGGGAGATCCTGTATAAGTTTCCCACCATTCCCCCAGATCGATCACTTTTTCTAGTCCTCTTGCTTCATAAGTAAATCGTTCTTCGTGAATGATCACTCCCAGATCCGCCTCTCCTGAAAGTAGGCTCGGAATGACTTTGTCATAACGGAGCGGTTTGGAAACTTGAGTACCGTTGGTATATAGGGAAAGTAGAAGATTAGCGGTTGTAAGCTGGCCTGGAACCAAAATGGACGAACCTTCTTTCAATTCTGTTTTATTGCCTTTTTTTCTAACTACCAAAGGGCCGCACCCTCTTCCCAGTGCCGAACCGGTTTCCAATAGGATGTATTTGTCAATTACAGAAAAATAAGCAGCAAAGGAAATTTTGGTAACAGGGTATTTTCCAAGTTTTGCGAACTCGTTTAAATTTTCCACGTCCCATAACTCCTCTTTCACTTCCTGGTTTTGAGATTTGTCACGGACCAGATGATAGAAAAGAAATGTATCGTTCGGACAAGGGGAATAAGCAATGGAAATCATGGTGATAGATAAAAATCCTTTCCTTGGGTGAGCAAGGCAATTCGTAAAATAAGAAAAACAAAAAGTAAAAGCGATGAACCTAAGAAGATTCCGGAAATCCGATTTGGTTTTCGGGTATGAAGGTAGATGACTAGTGGCAAAGGTAAAGTGAACATTCTGGATAAATTGTCAAATGAGCGCCAATAACCTTCTTCCGCTATGGAGATGATTCCCAAGGTGGCAAGAATGGGGAGGATAAACAACAGCTCCTTTGTATGACTTAGACTTTCTGAGGCTTGAAAAAGATCCCGAATCTTTCTTAAAATATAAACAAAAAGCAAAAAATATTGTGCAAATAACAAAAGTTTGACGGATTCCTTTGCGGATAAATGAAACCTTCCGTTGTCATAAAAACTTTTGATAAAACCGTAGAGAGGAAAATCCGTCATATCTCCGAATCCCAAAGGATTGGTTCCCAAATGATTTGGGGAGATACTCCATGTCCAAATGAGAAAAAAGACAAAGCCGAATAACGGCAATAGAAATATTGAAGTTTGTCTTCGGTTTTTTGCAAGGATCGATTGAAATACGATTGGCAAAAGAAGAAATATCCCGAGCTCCCTCGTAAAGATTGCCAATGTAAAAAACAGAACGGATAGAATTTCATCAAGATAGGTCTTGTTCGATTTTAAATAAAAGAAAACTCCAAGAATAACCAAAGAGGCGAAAAAACCATCGGCTACAAGCAATAGATTTGAATTCAGAGAATAAGGAGAAAATAGATATAATAGAGAATATTGCTTTTTGCCGTCAGGAAGAAGGGAATGCAAAGCATAATAAGAAGCTAAAAAAACGATATTTAAAACGAAAATGGCAATCAATGCATAATATTCGAATCCGATTATGAAAGAAAAAGAACCGACTATAAATGAAAATCCTATCCTGTGCAGTCGAAAAAAGTAGGAGTCCACGATCAAATTCCAATCTAACTCGGTAAACAAGGATTTGGCGACTAAATAAAAAAACTGTCCGTCGTATCCTCCCGCCCGAAAGATAACAAAGTCGGAATCTACAGCTCCCGGGTTGATTTCTGCAAACCCGTCCCATATGCCTATGAGAGAGGAAAGTGAGTAATAATAGGGCTTGGTTTTGATCAAAATGAGCAAAATTTCCAAAACGAGGAATGCTAAAAAAGAGATGGGGAACCAGAATCGTTTCACTCTTCCATTTTAAAAAAATTCATAAAGAAGCAAGGAATTTCTCTGGAATTCCCTTCCCTTTCCTTAAACTTGTGTCACAGTTTCCTTTTATGAAAGAAGTTCTAGTTACCATTCAAAACGTTTATCAGTATTTAGAAAAACTCGGTCCTAAAAAATCCTTCCAGATTTTGAAGAGCTTGGGTTATGAAAAACTTCTTTCTCTGACGGGTAAGGTTCCGAAAGAGAGATTGATCGAGCTTACTAGAAAATTAAGCGAAGATACTGTAGTCGAATTAGTGAATCAGATTCCTGAAAGAATCTTGGTTGAAATGATAAGAGAAAATGCGGATGAAGATCTGGTTTATTTTATCCATTCTTTACCAATGACGGAATTGGCCCTTGTATCAAGGAGTATTCCACCTGCCGACGTTAGTCTACTTGCGGTTACTTTGGGAAAAGAGACCAGTGTCGAAATTCTCAAGAGTTTGGGGATTGAAAAAGCCATATCGCTTTTAAAAGAAATTTCTATGAAGGAATTTCTTTGGCTTGTGAAAGAAACTGATGTGCATTCCGTAATTCTTCTTGTCAGTGAAATGACTGTTGCTGATTGCAAACGTTGGATCAAAACTAGAGGTTTGGAAGAACTTCCGGTGATTATGAAATTTTTCGGT
Source organism: Leptospira ilyithenensis (assembly GCF_004771005.1). Classification (GTDB taxonomy): domain Bacteria; phylum Spirochaetota; class Leptospiria; order Leptospirales; family Leptospiraceae; genus Leptospira_A; species Leptospira_A ilyithenensis. Next base: position 94,236 of record NZ_RQHV01000002.1, on the reverse strand, counting down.
GTTGAAAATACTCTTTCTATTTTTGGGAAACTGGGAATGGTAAAAGCTTTGGAATTGCTTCACTTACTAGGAACCAAAGAGATGTTGGAACTGTCTTTTGTGATTTCTAAGATGGAGCTTAGCCAAAAGAAAATTCCTGAAGTGATTCATACTAAACGAGCAGGCGCTTCTTCGCTTGCAAAAAATAAATCTAAAACGAAACCTCCGATGAAGAAAAAAGCGAAGAAAACTTCTAAGAAGAAATAGAAGTTTTCGGGAGTATGACTTTGAACGTGCTCCCCTGCCCTAATTTACTTTCCATGAAAATTTCTCCATTCATCTTTTCTATTAATGATTTAACGATTGATAAACCAAGGCCTGTTCCTCCGATTTTTTTATTGTCAGCTGAAGGAATTCGGAAGAAACGATCGAAGATCTGATTTTTGTAATTCGGATCAATTCCTATTCCCGAATCTTTGACTATGATTTCTATCTTGCCGTTTATTTCTTCAAGGGACAGGGAAACTTTGCCTTTCATCGTGTATTTGAGTGCGTTGATGTATAAGTTCGTGATGATTTGAGAGAACTCAAATCGGATCCCTTTTAAATACAATCCTTTCTTCAAACGAAGTTCCCATTCGATTGCCTTGCCTTTTGCAAGATGCGAATTCATATGAATGACATCTTCGATCACAGGGACCGGATCGAAAATTTCCACTACTTCTTCCGGAGCATCCTTCTCTCTTGAGGTGGTGAGTTTGAGCATATTTTCAATTAAAAAGCTAAGTCTTTTTACGTTTTTTTCAATCACTTCCAACATGTTTTTATGTTCGTTGTTATATGCCAGAGTCTTGTCGGTTTTGAAAAATTCCAAATACCCTTTGATGTTTGTCATGGGACTTCTTAGTTCATGACTGATATTGGATATAAACTCATGTTGAAGTCTTTCCTGCTCTTTTCTTTCCTGATTGGGTCGGAACTGTACTTGGTATCTTTTTTTAGGAGACAGTAAAATGGAAGTAAAGCTCAAATCCACACTGAGCTTGGACCCGTCTTTCAGAAGAATGTCTACATCCGGTAGGGACAACATTGCATCTTGAGATAGATTGGTTCTGAATTTGAGTTGAGGTGCTATTTGGTCTCCGAGTATGATATCTTCAATCGTCGTCTTTGTAAGATCACCTCGAGTATACCCTGTCAGACTTCTGAATTGATGGTTCCCTTCCAATATATTTCCGGTTTCCGCGTCTACAAGTGCGATTGCTTCACGGGAAAACTCGAACAGATAGCGGTATTTTTCTTCCGAATACTGAAGATCAACTGCCGACCTATCCAGTTTGATCTCCAGGATGGAAATCAAATTTTCCAATTCTGCAATTTCTTCTCTTTGCAATTCAAGTGTTGAATTGAAAGAATCTAACATTGAGTTAATGAGATATTTGACCCGATTGTCCAGAAGCAATGTTTCGTCCGTATTGAGCCTGGAGGAAAAATTCCCTTGTAAGATGTCCAGGGTTACGGAATTTACATCCACTATCAAATGTCGAATCGCATTTAGCTTGCGATAGTTGATCGGCGCGGGAGCATACTGTTTGTCCGCTCCTCCGTTCTGAAAGCTTGTAAGTTTTCTTACGTCGAATAATTTCTTCGGTTCAAGGGCTTCTAAAATTTCCGAAAAATCGAGAACAGGTTTTACTACTTCGGGAGTCAATACTCTTCGGATGACACGAAAATATGTATCTTTCAGAAGAGGATACATGGACTCTATATTGCCTTGATAGGAAAAGACTCCCTTCTCAATCAATGGATGGGGGAATAAAATCGATTTTAAGTCTCCTGCGCGGAGATGAGGATAAAACTGTGTTAGGTTTAGGTCTTCCCAGATTTTAGGAGAATTGTTTTTGGTATTTTCATTGATGAAATCAATTGCTTTTTTGACCGCCAAAAGAACACCGGAAGCATTCCTTCCAGTTTTGAGAATGCAATCGCCGCTAAATGCAAGTAAGGTGGAGGGGACCAGGTCTTTCGGTTGTAATAAAGACAAATGGGTGTCTTCTTTGAAGTCGTGATAGTTTTTTAAGAAAGGGCTAAGGAACGGATCGGAAGATATTCCAAGGCAACTTGGTTTCTGAAATTCCTTCTCTTCCAAAAATCCGGGAGTATCCATAAATCGGATTTTTACAGGGTTATAAGGAGCATATTCTTCCAGGAATTTTTCGGCAAACAACCTTTCGACGGAATTGATATGGGGAACCGGAATAAAATAAGCCTTGTTGCGTGTCAGATCCTCCGGTCGGAATCGAAATCTCGAATAAAAAGAAAGGGGGGAGTGATAAAGGAAGAGTCCTTTGTAGATTCGTTTGATTTTTGACTTTTTTAGAAAGGATTCCTGTAAGTAGGAAATGGTCGGGACTTCTCCTACTTCGATCCTTCCTGATTCCAAAAGAGCAAGCACTCCTTTGTGATGCGTATTGACATGGAGGGAGACCTTTATGTCAAATTCTTCAAAAAATCCCTTTCTATACGCGATTACAATCGGTAAGGAGGAGAGTCGGCTGGTAATACAGATATTGATCACAAAGAACCTTTAGACCAACGATTCCTGTAATAGGAATCGTTGCAAAATCTTTCTAAAGGTTTAATGTGTCAATTTTTGGAAAGAATGTCCGCGAGGAACTGGCTAGTCCTTTTTGTATAGTCGGAAATTTCTTGTTCACTCATTGCTTTTGCGGAGAGTAAGGCCAGGTCGTAAATTACTTGTGCAATTTTCTCTCCTTTCTCTTTGTTCGCTCCACCATACTCACGTAATGCGGATTTGACCAGAGGAGAAGAGGTGTTTACCAGAAGAGTATGGTTTCGAAATAGATTTTTGGCATCTTCCCTGTTGAACATGGAATTCATCTCACTCATTCTTCTCATAAACTCAGGCATAAGAACTACTGCAGGAACTTCGTTCGACTTCAAGGATTCCGTTTTGATCTCCACACCTTCTTTGGTGATGGTGGATTTGAAAAATTCCAAAATCCGATCAGCCTCCGTTTGGTTGTTGGCATCCACTACTCCCGGATTTGCGTCTTTATCTACAACTTGATCCGCAAGTTCCGCATCCACTCTTTGGAATTTCATTTCCGTATTTTTTGTTTCCAGATGTTGGATCAAATGAGAATCAATTCTGGAGTCAACGAGCAATGCTTCCAGCCCCTGTGACTTGAGAAGATCCATATATACCGAACCCATCTCGGTTTCATTTGCATAATAAACTTTGCTTCCGTTTTTCTCTTTGTTTTTTTCCCAATATTCGTTTAAGGTGCAGAACAATCCTTCCGAGTTCTTAAAGATAAGAACATCCTTTACCGCATCGAAAAACTTTTCATCCGTCAGCATTCCGTATTTCACGAAGATGGAAATATCGTTCCAGTTCTTTTGAAATTCTTCTCTATTCTTTTTGAAATCATCAGACAACCTGTCCGCTACTTTCTTAATGATATGATTGGAAATCTTTTTTACGAGCGGATCGTTTTGAAGATAGGATCTGGATACATTCAAAGGAAGATCGGGAATATCGATAGTTCCTTTAAGAGTAGTTAGAAACTGAGGGATGAGTTCGCTCGCATTATCGCTTACGAATACGTGATTACAGAATAATTTGATGCCGTTTTTTGTGGCGTCTAACTCGTGCGTGATTTTTGGAAAGTATAGTATTCCTTGCAGTCTGAAAGGAAAGTCCACATTCAAATGAATATGAAATAAGGAATCGCCTGAAAAAGGAAACAGATAGGAATAAAAATCCTTATAATCTTCCGGTTTTACTTTGGAAGGTTCTTCCGACCAAAGAGGTTTTTCCCTGTTTGCTTTTTCTCCGTCTACGAGAATGGGAACCGGTAAAAAATCACAATATTTTTTGATCAGATCTTTCAGTTTCCATTTGTCCAGATACTCTCCAGAGTCAGGATCCAGGAAAAGTGATATTTTTGTTCCTCTGATTTCTTTGTCGATGCTCGAGATTGCAAAGTCGGTTCCCGATTCACTTTCCCAAAGAACACCCTTCTCCTCTTTTTTATAGGATTTGGTTTCGATTGTGACTTTGTTCGATACCATAAAACATGAGTAAAAACCTAAACCAAAATGTCCTATGATCTCCGCTTTATTCTCTGCGTTTTGATAATGTTTGGCGAAGTCGGTTGCACCCGAAAAAGCGATTTGATTGATGTATTTTTTCACTTCGTCGGTAGTCATACCGATTCCGTTGTCTTCTATGATTAGAACTCTTTTGTCTTTATCAAAACTGAGTTCGATTTTATAATCCGTTCCTCCTTCGAATTCTTCGGAAAAGGATATTTTCCTTAATTTGCTAATCGCATCACAAGCGTTAGAAACCAATTCACGTATGAAAATGTCTTTTTCCGAGTAGAGCCATTTTTTGATGATTGGGAAAATATTTTCCGTCTCTACGCTGATTTTACCTTTTTCTTGTTCGCTCATTTGAATCTCCAATTATCGAATTAATTTACTTGTTTCTACTAACATTCTTTTGGTCGGCTTGTCGCAGTACCTGAATATCTCTGAAAATGATTTTTCCGCAAAAGCGGATCTTAGTTCTACGATCTTTTCAGCATCCTTGGGAACGACACCTTTTTTAATAAGGTAGTCATTTAGGATTTGGTTTTTTTTGGAACCTACTCTTTGATCCAAAATGGTCAAGCCAGCTCTGGTATTTTCTTTCCAACGGAGAGTTATCTTGGTCCCTACTCCGATAAAAATACATAGAACAACAAACCAGATCAGGTAGGAATTGTTTGTCCAATCCGTATTTGCTTTTTTTGTCGCCTTCCAAGAGTCAGACTGTTTTGACAGGGAATTTGGTAAAACAGAAATGTCGGGAAGAGTTAAAGTTTTTGTTTGATAGGATTGTGATGACGGAGAAAAGAAATGAATCGCTACTTCTCCCATGGATATTCTTCCCAAGGTGCGGGGCTCAAAGCTATAGAGATACTCTATCTCGGAATAAAATCCGTATTCCCCTAAGGAAAGTTGGCGGAAAGTTTTTGATTTTTGAGAGGATAGAAAATGAAGTCCTTCTTTTTTAGCTTCGAGAGGGTGATCCAATCCGACTCCTCCGCCGGGACCTGAGACTTTGATTTTAAAATAGAATGTTTCACCAAGTTTGATTTTTGCGCTCTGATAATCTGCGGAAAGAAGATAATCTCCGATTGCACCTTTATAATCCGCAGGTTTCCCCTTTGGTAAATCCAAAACTGTAATTTTTTCCGTATGAACGGGAATGGATTCCTGGAGTGCCCCGAATCTCATACTGTCACCTACTATAAAGTTAGTTGATCCGATCGTGAAATTGCCTGATTTCAACGGAGTGAGTCCGTAGATTTCCTTTTCGAATACCAGAGTGTTTTTTTCCTTACCGTTGCGAATGACTGTAGAATCTATCTGAACGGTTACTTGCTTTAAGGTTTCCGCAAGAAAAAAAGGAAAGGAGATAGATAGGTTCGGATCCCTTTCCAGATATGCTTGCTTAAAGCCTTTATAATATAGAACGTAATAACCTACAATCGGTTCTCCTATGTAGACTTTTTGTTTGTTTGTGTGAAAGACCACTTCCGGAGATTCCGCTTTCTCATCTTCTTCGGAGGGATCGCCGAAAATCCGATCAAACAAAGACCCGTTCCTCTTAGTATTGTTAGATGGTCTTTTAGCTTCTACAGTGAAATAGAGCTCCGGGCAAGTCATGATGTCCGTTCCTACGCTTACTTGAACCGGAGGTACTTTGTTTTTGCCTGGTTTTTCAGTTAGGATCCGGAATTTTAAGATTTTACTTTTGGAAACTTTGAAATTGACAATCTGAGTTTCTGAGCCGGAGCCGGAATATATCGCCTTTACACCGTTTGCTTCATAATTGTTTTTTAAAAGTTTTAATGGTTTATCGCCTGATAGGCGGATTACCAGCTCCAGAGATTCCCCTTTTAAAATCTGATCCTGCGATAATCGAAAGCTGACTTCTTCGCCGAATAATGAAGCAATCGGAAAATATACGCAAACTAAAAAAAGAAATCCTATACTACCAAAACTTTTCATTATCAACATTCGGAAAACGATCCGCTTTTTTTTTCAGAATGGAATCCGGGGAAAAAGAATCCATCATTCTGTCTGCATGTTCTTTGGATAAATCCTTTTTATTTTTAGCGGAATTATTTCCAACTGCTTTGCTATTTTCCTCACCGGACTCTGATTTTTTCTGATCTTCTTCCGTTTTTTCTTGGGGATTGGAAGACCCTCCGTTTTTTTTCTTTCTTAGGTGTTCCAGATTCTTCTTTGCAGAAAGTAAATCGGGATCAATGGAGAGAGCTTTTTCATAGGATTTTTGCGCATTTTGATAATCGTTTTTTTTTGCATAAGCGTTCCCATTATTATAATGAGCTCTTGATTTCAGTTCGGGTGAAGATTTTGGATCTTTTATAATTTCATTATTCTGTTCGATGGACTCCTGAAAATTTCCCATTTTATAATCGGAAGCCGCCTTATTGAATTTGAGTCTGGGATCGTCTGCAATGAATTCCTCTGCTTTCTGGAATTTTTCTTTGCTCTCTTTGTATTTTTCGGTGCGATAATCGTTTACCCCTTCCGAGATGACGGAGCCACCCGGATCGAAACCCCAAGCATACAAATCATACGTTTGAAATGCATTGGAAAATAAAATCAGGAGTAATACAACTATTGTTCGTCTAATGTAGATTAAGCGAATGATCCTTTCCAAAAAAAAGAAACCGAGTGACAAGTATAGAAATATGTTTGCGCCGTCTTCCTTTCTGATTTTCTGAAGAATATGTGTCTGGTTCTTTTTCATGGAATCGATTTTATCAACCAATTGATAAGCACCTGAAGAGTCCTGAGATAAATTATAATACTCTCCCGAGTTTAGGGAAGCAAATGATTTTAAATTTTCCTCATTTAAATTTGATATGACCACATCGCTTCCGTTTTGATCCGGATTTAAAGCCCCTGAAACGGTTACATAGCCATGAGAAGAAGTTTGAGAATCCGAATAATAAATAGGGCCTCCTTGTTTCGTTCCCAAACCCCATACTACAAGTTCAGCGTCCAATTTCCCTGGGCTTGATTCTTCGTTGTCTTCCCCGTCGGAGACCAAAACCACAATTTTGTTCCTCAATAATTTGGAAGAAGATAGGACTTCTTCCGCTTTCTTCGTGGCAAGTCCGAAGTTGGTTCCTTTTTTGCCAACCATTTCCACACCTAATGCGTTTACGTAATCGGCAAAAGCAGTCGTATCCGTAGTCATCGGGCAATAGGAAAATGCGGAACCCGCAAATACGATCATTCCAAAACGATTTCCTGTCAAATCGGGAAGGATTCGGATGATAATGTCCTGGAACCGTTTTAAACGGGTAGGGTTTACATCCACTGCGTTCATGGACAAACTAACATCGACAAGAAAGAGTATGTCGACTGACTTTTGTGAGTTGGATAATTCCATTTCATTCGCTTTTGTATGAAACAACGATATAATGGCGAAAGTGAGTCCCAAGATCAAAGAACCGATCCCCAAGGCATAAAACAATTTTGAGGGAAGAACAAATCTCTCTTTCAAAGAAGGATGTATGTTTTGAAATTTTCCGATTTTGAAAAGAAAAAATATTTTTCCAATACCATACATTAGAGTTATCGAAATGGAAAGCAGGGAAATCCATTTAAAAATAGAATCATTAAAATCTGTTTCCGTCATAACATTTCCTTCAAGGGCCAGATTTTAAAAGATCCATCTAACAAAAGTAAGACAAACGACCAAAATAGGTAATCAGGAAAATGCGTTTGAACCAGCTCTATCGGTTTTGATGGCAACGGATCTTTTTCCAGATCGTCTATCTCTTTTAAAATTTCTTCCAGATCTTCGGGGGATTCCGCCCGAAAAAAAGTTCCGCCTGTCTGTTCGGAGATGGCTCGTAAGGAATCATAATTGATCTCATATTGACCCATCTCTTTTCCGATTCCGATGGAATAAACTTTGATACTATATGCTTTCGAGGCGAAAGATGCAGTTTCCGGATCCAGTTTTCCCGTATTGGAGACTCCGTCGGTGAGTATGAGAATGATTTTTGATGTGGCCTTTGATTTTTTGAGTCTATAGGTTGAAAGAATCAAAGCATCTCCGATTGCAGTGCCTTGTTCGTCTATGCTGGAATCTTCTGCTTCTGCGATAAGTTCGGTCAATGCCAACCTATCACTTGTTAATGGACTTTGCAGATAAGCTGCTCCGGCAAACAAAACAAGTCCTATCCTGTCCGACTCTCTTTTTTTGATAAATTCCTGTAGTAGTTTTTTCGAAACGGAAAGCCTGTTGTTTGGTAAAAAATCATAACTATTTACCATGGAACCGGATATATCCAAGGCGATCATGATATCGATTCCGTAGGTTTCGTCCGGGATAAACCGATGTTTGGCGCCTGGACCCGCAGCCGCCAAAATCACAAAAGAAAGTGATAAAAAAGGAAGTATACCGACTATTTTTTTCAGAATGGATTGGAAATCGGTTTTAAAATCATTCAATAGTTTTGTGTTTCTATCCCATTTTCCTTCAAGTGAGAGATTCAATTTACCTTTCCAGCAAGTGAATAACAGAAGAAAAAACAAAGGTAAAAATAAAATTAATGTCAAAGGTCGTTCAAAATAATCCATTTTATTAAAGCCCTAATTTGTCTTTCCATTCTGTCCAGAGTCGTTTGGCTTCTTCCCCGGTTAGTGTTTCGTTTTTGTCCGTGTATTTGGATTCCCGAAAGAAGAAACGGATTTCCCTTAACTTATGATCGGTAAGGCTGCTTCTGTCGTAAAGATATGCTAAAAATTCCTCATCTGTAAAAGCCAAAAGATTATGAGATAATCTATAAGAGTATTCTTCTTTGCAGTAAGAAGATATAAGATAAACAAAATCTTTTAAATGCACAGTTTCCGATTGTAATATTCCTTCGATTAAGTAAAGTTTTGCGAGTCTCTCTTCTAAAAAAGGAATTTCTTCCCAAGTTGCATTCATGATCTTTCCGCTTTTTCTTCTATATAGATAAAATGCATAGGCCAGGTAGAAGATAAGGAATAATAGAAATAAAAAAAATATTAGCCTGAGTAAATAAGGACCTGAAAAAGAAATGGGAGGTTCAATGTCTTCAAAATCTTTTTCTTCTCCGGTTAATTGGGATTTTACTTTAATGATCGTTTGAGCGCTGGCAATGCTTCCGTTGTCCTCCCATGTAATCGGCAAACTGTAGTTTCCTGCCTCGTAAAAACGAATTGTAAGACGAAGTGAGTTACTTGTTTTTGTCGCTGAAAGTATTTTATATGAGGGTAAATCGGGAGATGTCTCTACGTACATTTCTCCTTCCGGAAAAGAAAGATCGTTCGGAAGCGAAGAATGGAATGTGATTTCGTAGTCGACTTTGTCTCCGACAAAGATTTCATTCGGATGTACGTTTTCTTTAGGGCTGGAGAATATCATACTAGGAATTGCATACAGCATTAGAAGTATAAGGTCTTTTCGTTTCAAACTCGGATTCCTTTGAATAAACCTAATATTTGTTTGCTGAGTTTCTGCTCCGGTCGAACGGTAATCCCTTTGTTTCCGAATGTTTTTCTGAAATTTGCACGGTCTTGTTTTAAATTGGATTGGAAGGATAGGGAATGTTCCGATTCCGAGTCCGATATGGAAAAAATGCGAAACCAAAAAGGCAATTGGATTTCAAAAGATTCTTCTTCGATCCAGATGGCATACTCGTCCCAGGTTTGGAATAATCCTTTTCTGGATTCAAATCCTTGAAAATAGGTAAAATCGGAAAGCCAGTAAACTATACTGTATTTGGATGAAATCTGATAGGTTTTCTCCAAAGCCTTGTTATAATTTGTATTTTTCGAACTTCGGCAGTACGCATTTTTAATAATGGATTTGAATTCCAGATCCACTTCTTCCTTGCGCTTCAATTCTTTTCCCGAATGATAAACGTTATCTGAGAATAAAATGATTCGGACTCTATTGCCTATGCGGACATGAAAAAGAGATAAAAAACATGCCAATTGAAGAGCTGCTTTTTTTTTCTTGCCTCGCATCGATTCGGAAACATCAACCAATATCATAATAGAAAGATCCTGTTCTTCATAATATTCTTTTACGTGCACTTCTCCCGTGCGGGAAGTAACATTCCAGTCTATGTATCTTGTATCATCACCGAAATAGTAAGGTCTTACTTCTTTGAATTCAAGTCCCCTTCCCTTTGCAAAGTGAAAGAATCCACCTGAACGGACGGACTTGAATTTTTGATTTGTTTCCCAATCTAAAACTGTGAGTAATTTCTTGAGATCCGGATCTAACATCGTTGTCTATGGAACTTCTGTTATACCTAAAATTCTTTTGATAATCGAATCGGCGGAGACTTCTTCCGTAAACGCTTCCATTGACAAATGGATTCTGTGTCGTATGATTTCGGTAAAGAATTTTAGAATATCTTCCGGTAAAACAAAATCTCTTCCTTCCAAAAGTGCATTGATCTTTGCGACTTTTAACAAAGAAAGGCTGGCCCTGGGACTTGCACCGTGTTTCACATAATCAACGATATCCTTCGCTTCCGTTGTTTCCGGTCTGGTATTTCTGACTAACCTAACAATAAATTGTTGAAGTTTTGGATCGATATAAACATCATCTGCCGATTCCGATATTTTCAATAATTCCTGCGGTTTGATGACTTTGTTGATTTTCGGAGAAGTGAGTTTCAAATTTCCATGGATGAGTAAGATGTTTTTTTCTTCTTCTTCATTCGGGTATTCAACTGTTATTTTAAATAGAAAACGATCCAATTGAGCTTCCGGCAACGGGTATGTACCGTCCTGATCGATTGGATTCTGCGTAGCCACCACAAAGAACGGAGGCTCCAGATCGAAAGTATTGTCTGCGATCGTAACCTGTCTCTCTTCCATACATTGCAATAATGCCGACTGCACTTTTGCAGGAGCTCTGTTGATTTCGTCAGCTAACAGAACATTTGTGAATATTGGTCCTTTCCTCACTTCAAAGGAAGTGGTTTTGGGATTGAATATGTTCGTTCCTGTCAAGTCAGCAGGAAGTAAATCCGGGGTGAATTGTACTCGATTGAATTTTGCATCTATACACGCGGCAAGAGTTTTTGCTAAAAGAGTCTTTGCAAGACCCGGCATACCTTCCAGAAGTACATGGCCTTTTGCAATCATAGCAACCAACAGAGGTTGGATGACATGATTCATCCCGGAAATCCCTTCCGCCAGTTCGGACTTGATTTGAGTTATCTTGGTCTTTGTTTCGTTTAATATCGGTTCGCTTATTGACATTGTGTTGCTGTTAAATTAGGTTTCGGTTTATCTAATAGATAGTATTCCTTTTTGCCTGCGATGGTCCAACAGCCCATCTTTCGTCCGCTCGGATCGACTCCGCCCTTTCCTGTTTCCTTTCCGTCTTCACTGTATTCCGTTGCATCTTCCGCCGAGCGGATTACGATTCTTTTTTTGCCTGACGGGTAAAAATATATAAACGGAATGGATGATTTGTAATTCAATTTCAAATCCTGAGATTCCTCATCGATTTTCACAAGAGAAAAGAATAGTTTGCCATCACCTAAAATTTTCCCCGTTTTATCATAGATTTTGGCGGATTCAAGCATCGCTTCATTTGCCATTTTACCTTCATAGGCCAACTGGCCGTTGTTATAGTAGTATTTCCAATCACCGGTTCTTGTATGCTTTCGCGGACCTGTTCCGAAAACTTTTCCGTCGGAATAATATTCTTTCCAAATACCGGTTCGTTCGTATTTGACATCCGATTCGGCTGCATTTTCTTTAGCCGAATAATTTCCTTCCGCAATCACATTCTCTTTCGGACCGTATAACTTCCATAAGCCTGTCCTTGCATCCAAAGTATAATTTCCTTGTGACTCTAATTTTCCGTCTTTGTAAAAGTTGGATTCGATTCCGTGTTTTTTACCGGTTTTGAAATTTGAAGTGGTTTTGATTCCGTTTCCGTCTGTTCCTGTAAAATAATAATTCCAAGTCCCCTCTTCCTCATTATCTTTGAAATCCCCCTTCTCAAGCCATTCCCCTTTGTTATTTTTTTTCCAATAACTTCCGTTCTTTTGATCTTCGTGGTATTCCATTTCACTGGAAACGTTTCCCGATTTATCATAGGTTTTGGCGATTCCTTCTTTTTTTCCGTCTACCCAAGGTGTCTCGGCGATAACTCTGGATGGATTTTCCGAATCCGGCTTTTTCCAGATTCCGATTTTCTTTCCGTCAACATATTCTCCGGTTGCATCTAGGCTCGATTTGAAGATCGGTTTTTCTTTCGTAGAGCCTTCTTGTTCGAATTGAATGTATTCTTCCCAGATTCCTTGCTTCGAAAGAGACTTTATTTTTGCAGGAGCAAATTTTGATATTTGATCTTCCTTGCACGTAGCACCTCCGCATTCGGCCTTAACTTCGCCTTGAGCTTTCAATGCTCCTGAATTTTTGAATCTTTCGATTCGAATCACCTTGCCGTTTTTAATAATAAGTGCGAATTCATCCGTTCCGGTATCCCCCTGCTTGTTGGAGAGAGAAGAACAGTATGTGAGTCCCAGTAGAAAGAAAACTAAGAGTATTTTTTTCATGTGCTAATCCTATCAAAGAAATGTGCGCGTTTCAATTTATTAACTTCCAATAGTTCGCTTGCAACTGAGATTTTTCCGCCAGTGAGTTTCTCGGAAAAAAATCTTGGGGGCAAAACATGAAAGGCTCCCTCCCCTTTTACAAATAACAAGCTTCCATCGATGGAAGTGAGTTCGCATTCCAACAATACTTTCCTTTTCGCTTTTTTGACGGGCCACGCTCTCACAAGCAAATCTTTTTCTACAGGAGTAGCCTTATGGAATTTGAATCCCATAGTGTCCGTCATAACAATAAAGCCCAAATGAAAACATAAAGATCCCATCGCTTCGTCCAGGAGTGCGGATAAAATCCCTCCGTGAACGAATGTAGGCGCACCGTTAAACATCCGTTTGAAGTTGTAGATGAATCTTACTTCTCCTGTTGCGTCGTCAAAGGTAAAATCTGCGCTGAGTCCGATGGGGTTTTGTTTTCCGCATCCGAAACAAGTGTCATGATGAATTTCATAACCGTGTCTCGACGGGTTTAAAGTAGAATGTTCCATTTTATTTTTAGTCTAATCCTTTATTATTCTTTGGGGGGGGTGAAATGATTTCATGGTGTTCGGGGATGTAAAAAATCCAAAATTTCTTTAGATACTGGTTCCGGGTTATCCATATGAAGATGATGACCTCCGGGCAGAATGATTTGTTTGAAATTCGGAATCGCTTCTTTTCTTGCCGTAAATCTCTCCGAAAGCGGATAAACGGATTTGTCGCCTAATATCAACAAAGTTGGACATGGGATTTTTCTGCAAAAGGAAACAACCTGGTCATCTGTCAGTCGGAAGAAGGAATTGTAATGCAAACGGAGATCCCTTCTCGGCTTTAGTCCTTTCGGGGTTTTTTCAAGTCCCCTTTCCATAAGTCTTTCTACAGATTCTTTGGACATATCTCCCGCCCGCATCCTTACGGCAACGGCAGACTCCCAATCCGGGAAATAGGTTTCTTTTTTTCCTCTCGGATGGAGGACTTGTTTGATCGCTTCCGTAAGTATTTCAGGAGCAGTTTCATTCGGATTCGTAATCGGGCCGATCGCTTCAATCAAAATTAGTTTTTCAAGGGAAAGTAATCCGGTTCCTGCAACTAACGTTGATACGGCGGCACCCATTGAATGTCCCAATAGAATGAAGTTTTCCAAAGCGAGACTGTTTGCAATGGAAACAATATCCATTGCGTATTCCGCAAAATGATATAATGCTCCTACCGGTTTATGGCTGGATTTTCCATGTCCGGGAAAATCAATTGCGATAAATCTGTGATCAGGAAAGTATTTTGCCAATGGTTCAAATGAATTTGCATTATCAAGCCATCCGTGAAATGCAAGAATCGGTTTGCCTTGCGGGTTGCCCCACTCTCGCCCTTCGATTGTATGAAATTTGGTATGGATGGTAATTTGAGACATAGGTATCTCTCTCTTTTTTACAAACCTAATCTAAACTGCAAACTAGATTTAATAAAAATGATTGCTAGGTAATGATGAGCAAGGAAGAATATCGCTATGAAAAAAATCCGGATATTCGTTGCCAGTTTATGTTTTGGGCTTTCTCTTTTTGCCCAGGATGGGAACGCCAAAAAACTTTGTTCATCTTTTACGGATTGTTCTTCTAAAGCGGAAAAGACGGACATTCATAGAAAAAAAATCCAACTTTATAGTGAAGCCATTACAAATTTCAAGTCCTCTGACGGTGAAAAAAATAAAATTTCCATTCTGCTCAAACGCGCCAATTCGATTATCAAAGAGGCAAGCGGTGATACCGGTTATAAAGGTGAAATCGCCTTAAAGGTGACTCATAAGCCGGAGTATAAAAAGCAACAGTTTGACAAAGCAAGAGAGGACTTGAATTTGATTGAGGCAAATTTGAATCTTTTGAATACAAACGAGCAAACGTTATATGAATCGTTGAAATCAGAGATCAATTTCCCGAATCCTTAATCATTCAGATGAGATTGTTATTATTTGTATTTTTTTTGTTTTCCTGTATGTTATCTAAAGAAGAGCAGATGTTAGAAGAGTGTAAATCTCAAAGAAAGAGAGCTTATACTTATATGGTTCCTCTGCTGAATTTGTACAATAAACCGACGGTTAAAGAAGATGCGCCTGTTTCGTATGCGATTGTTACGGAGATTACGAATAAAAGATGTGAAGCGGAGGCAAAAAAAAACCAGTATAATCTCCGTTCAAATTGATTACTTTCGGTTAGTTTATTTTGTTTTGATATCTTCCTGAATGAGGCGCGCGCCTGCTCTGAATGTCAGATAACTCCATACCCAGCTGGTGAGTGTGCTGAATTTGTTTTTAAATCCGACCTGATAGACAAGGTGAACAAAAAGCCATCCGAGCCATCCTATAAATCCTTTCATCTTTATGACACCTAACTCTGCAACGGCGTCTTTTCTTCCGATTGTCGCCATATTACCTTTGTCGGTATATTTGAAACCTTTTGTCTTTTTGTTCTGCAGTACGTTTCGCAGGTATTTGGCCACATATCTTCCTTGTTGCATTGCAACGGGCGAAACTCCCGGCAAAGGCCTTTGCAGATTTTCGGAAAAATTGGCAACATCTCCTATGGCAAAAACGGAATCCTGACCTTTGACCAGACAATTCTGATCCACGAAAATCCGCCCTCCCCTATCCTTTTCAAATGGGAAAGTTTTTGTCAGAGAGGCAGCTTCCACGCCTGCCGCCCAGATGATTGTTTTGGATTTTATTTTTTTATCCAGAAGGTAAACTGCTTCCGAGTCGATGGACTCGACCGGGGAATTCAAAAGAACTTCCACTCCTCTGGCTTCCAATTTTTTCTTTGTAAACAAACTCAAAGATTCGTCGAAATTGGAGAGGAGTCTGGGTCCGGCTTCAATTAAGGTCACTTTGGACATGGCGGGATCTATAAGTCTGAAATCCTTTCTGATTATATTATGGGACAACTCTGCTATCGAACCAGCTAACTCTACGCCAGTCGGTCCGCCACCGATGATAACATAATTGAGTAGTCTTTTTGCAACTTCGGGATCTCCGGACAGTTCGGCTTCTTCAAAAGAGAGAAGCAGTCTATGTCGGATTTCCAATGCGTCTTTCAAATTCTTTAAACCTAGAGTGTAGTTTTTCCAGTCATCATTGCCGAAATAACTTGTTTGAGCTCCCAATGATAGGACGAGATAATCATAGGATTCCGATTTATTGTTAAAATGGACTTTTTTGTTTTCGAAATCGATTTTTTCCACATAACCCATGAGAATTTTTACATTTTTATAATCGGTAGTGATCGATCTGGACGGAATTGCTATATCGGCAGGAGAAAGTACTGCGGTAGCTACTTGGTACAATAAAGGCTGAAAGAGATGATGATTGGTTTTGTCGATAACGGTTATATCGAATTCAGGAAGATTTTTCAGAGATTTAATTACCTGTAATCCACCGAATCCGGCACCGACGATAATTACTTTTTTTTTGTCTGACATATTGCCTCTTATTAATTAGATAAAATTTGATGCTCTGATTTCAGAAATTTTAGAAATCCGACCGAAGCGTTTTCGGCTATATTCTGTACATTTTCAAATGCTTCCAAATCTCCGTAGTACGGATCGGGCACTTCCGCATTTTTGAATTGGCCTTCTTCAAAAGAGCGAAAGAAATGAATCTTCTGATTATGAGATTCATCCGTTGCGAGTGATCGAACGGCCTTAAAATTACCATGATCCATCACCAGAATATAATCGAATCTTTGAAAATCCTGCTTAATGAATTTACGAGAGATATGGGTTAATTGTATATTTCTGGCTTTTGCCACTTTTCGTGTCCTTGGATCAGCAAGTTCTCCATCATGGTAGCCTGCTGTTCCTGCGGAATCTATGATAAATAGATTACTAAGATTTTCTTTATGAATTAGGTTTTGAAAAGCTCCCTCTGCTGCGGGGGAACGGCAGATATTTCCGAGACAAACGAAAAGGATTTTTATTTTATCTTCTTTCACTTAAGATCAATTTAAGTAACACAACATTTTAGGACCGTTGGTTTTTATCCATTTTTCAGCCTTTGTATACTCCGGATCGAGTTTGTTTACAATTTCCCAAAACTTATTCGAATGGTTGTGTTCTTTCGTATGTGAGACTTCATGGATGACAACATATTTGATTACAAAGTCCGGGCAGTGAACCAGACCTAGGTTAAAAGTAAGATCGTTGTCGGGAGAACAGCTTCCCCAAAGTGATTTCATCGTTCTTACTTTGACCGAGTATTTTTTTGTGCTTAATTTCGCTGCGGTTTTGTCTACGATAGGAGTTATCTGCTCCAGCAGAATTTGTTTTAGAAAGGATTTAGCTTTGTTTTCCTTTCCTTTTTGACTTCTAAATCCTTTATTGCTAAAGATGATTTCAGTATCTATCAGTTTTGAGTCTTTATCTTCAAACCATTTTATCTTTCTGTTTTGTCCGAAAATGGGAAGAATTTCACCGGTTTGAAAATTGGTCTTTTGGGGATTATTCGCCTTATTGTTTTTATACTGATCCCATACCCAGGCTTTTCTTTCTTCCATAAAATTCCCGAGAAAAGTTTTTGAAACTCTTTTGGGATGACGGACCACGACTCTATTGTTCGGATATACCGTAATGGAAACATTTTTTCCTCTAATCTGTTTCAATTCATAAGGAATGTCTAAACCTGGATAGTTGAATGTGTCTTGTTTCAGCATTTTATTCACTGCTTGGAGATGCCCCCTCTCTGGGAATGCTCCAATTCACCCGATTGAGCGCTGCAATTTCAATGGAAAAATCTTTGATATTGATATGTGATTTAAACCCTCCTACGAAATTGGAAAGTACATCGTCATAAGATAATCCTCCCCGGGCTTTAAACTTTCCCTCGGAAAAAAATCTTCTATGAGTCAGCCGTATGTAGGTCAGCCAGGAATCGTTGAATTTGTAACCTATTTCGTTACTCATTTGAAATCCCACGCCTATATTATCCGATAGAAAATTGATGGAACGTTGAACATGAAAATCTCTGGTGGTGATCCTTCCGATTGACGGCATAAAAGAAAAATCGAAATAAAAATTTTCAAACGAATTCCTATACCCGAATCCGTAAAAATATTCATTGAGATTATTTGAATAACTTAAGCCGAGACCGATGGGAGCATAGAATACGGGTCTTGAATCAATGAATTGATTTACATCGTAAAATATATATTTGAAGTAAGAGTATCTTGCACCGGCAGTCAAAAAGAAACCGCTTCCTTGGGTCCAATAATTCGGGCTTGCGGTTTGAAAATAATATCTGGCAAAAGCTTCTACTCGGTTTTCTGTAATGCTTGATTTTCCGATTCCGTCGGCAAAGTTTCTGGAACCGGAGAATACGCTTGCAGAGTCATGATAACTCCATTCCCTTGTTGCAACATTTGTAGTTTGTTCCTGCGCAGTTGTTGCCAAAAGGAAATCTTCGTCTCTCGCTTGTCCTGAATTTTGAGTCCATCCGGTTGTTTTGAGTGCTCCTCTGATTTCCCATTTGCCTTCAGAGTAAGCTCCGAAGATCCCGAACATCGTTGAATTTCTCGGAAATGAGATCCGGGAACCACCTCTGATTCCGGAAAGATTCGGAAATCTATTTCCTGTTTCGAAAATAAACTCTCCGCCGTTTCTTTCTAAACTAGGTCCCCAAACGACTTCCGATTTAATTGGCGAAAAGGTGAATAAAATTAAAAATAAAACAAATATATTTCGATTTCGGAGCACCATCTTAATGTTTTTAAAACCTACTAAACTGTAAATTCCTAAATCCTCTAAGGGGTGAAATGGTTTCACCCCTTAGAGACATAATTAAATTGACAGCAGGGATCAACAATATGAATTTTAGAAAGGTAAACGATGTCCGGTAGCAACAGAGAATATTCTTGGGAAGAGGCAGCCTCTTTTGCCAAGCTAAGCTTGGCAAAATTCAGAGAGAAAGCCGAAGGATTAAAAATTCCGGGATGGAAAACCGGAAAATTCAAGTTGGGAAATCTTGAAAAATATTTTAATGGATCTGAAAGTGAAGATTTTGATTCGCATATCATTGCGATTTCAAATCAGAAAGGAGGGGAGGGGAAAACTACTATCAGTTTGTATCTTGCCGAAGCACTTTCTCAAGATCATAAGGTTTTGCTTGTTGATTGGGATCCGCAAGCGAATGCGACTCAGCTTTTTTTAAAAGAAGACGCTCCTTCCATTATGGAATGTTTGGGATACAGAGGTAGAAAGAAAATTTCCATTAAAAATATCATATTTAATATTTCAGCAAATTTCGATTTGGTCCCTTCCGCACTTGAACTTGCAAATCTGACGACACCTTATGAAAGAGATGATTTTGAGCTTTTGAAGGAGGCTTTGCTCCCTGTTCGTTCCGAATATGAATATATCATTATCGATTGCCCTCCTTCTTTAGGGTTGATTTTAGAGAATGCGTTATTATGCGCAGATTTCATATTGGTACCTATCCAGACCCGGGCATTCAGTTTGCAGGGAATCAAGGATCTTCATGAAACCATAACAAAGATTCAAAAGAAGGCGAATCCTCGCCTCAAATTATTGGGAGCTGTCTTGAATCAATATGAGGGTCAGAAGGCATTGTCCGGTCTGGCTGAAGGAATAAAGAAATATTTCCCTGTTTTTGAAACTGCTATTTATAGAAGAGAATCCATTCCGCAGGCTCAGGCAAAAATGTCTCTTCTTTCAAAGATAGATAGCGCCACTCTAAAGAATTTTAAAGAACTCGCTTCTGAAGTAAAGGGGAGAATTCATGTCGAAAAAAACTGAATTTCAAGCTTTGGATTTAATCTCGGCTTACACTGAGAAAAAGAAACATCCTTCTTTCTTCGAGTTAGCTCAAATTTTCCCAAATCCGATTCAACCGAGAATTATCGGTAAGGAAGATGTCGAAGATCTCGTCCAATCTATGGATAGGTTGGGGTTACTTGAACCGATTTTAATTCGTAAGGATAAGAACAAATACTGGATTGTTGCCGGAGAAAGAAGATATCGTGCGGCAATTAAACTCGGATGGAAGGAAATTCAGGCTACTGTAACCGATGCCGATGAAGAAATCTGTTACGAGATGGCTCTTGCTGAAAACGAAAAACGTAAAAACCTCAATCCATGGGAAGTCGGGAAAGCGATCCAATATTTGAGAAAAGAGAAAAAGAAAACGGCCGAGGAAGTCTCCATACTTCTCGGTTACACTGAAAGGTATGTGAAACAATTGAGTTCCATTGCCAGGCTTGACCAGAAAACAGTCATGGAAATGATTATTGCAGGTAAGCCGACTTCAGTGAAAAATTTAGAATCGGTTTTGAAAAACAAAGAGAATAGGGGGGGTGAAATGATTTCACCCGTCTCCGCTAAACTCAAGATAACTGTGGATCTCAATGGGCTGACCGTCAAGGCACGGGAAAGCTTTCATCGTGAGCTAAACGGTTTGAAAAAAAAGTACGGAATAATATAACTTAAGGCGGCTTAATGAAAACCTTGCTAAAATTTAAACAACTTGGTGATGTTGAAAATGAATTGGGAATCATACTTGCGTGTGATCGAAAACCTAAATATGATTTAACTGTTTTTCAGATTTTTGATTTTATATCGGCTCAAATAGAATCGTCCATTCAATCAGCTACTGATTCAAATCGTGCGGGCTTATTTGCAAGATTTATCGGTAAATATAAATTTGCAAAACTTTTGACTTCGGGAAGTTTCACAAAGGCAAATCAGATTTTCGGATTTCCTCAGAAGAAAGAATCAGGCGAAGAAAAACTTGCAGAGACCAGATTGAAAACAGCAATCACTGCTTTCAAATTGCATTCAGGTCCCTTCGGATTCCATCCCTTATACGGTGATCTGGATAAGAAACAATGGGAAAAATTACATAGTCTGCTTGCAGGTTATCTTTTCGGATACATTGCTCTCGAAGGTGATGAGAAGATTCGGTTCTTTAAAGAGAAAGAAGCCAAACGGGAAAAGTTTGCACAGGAAAAAATCGAGAGCCAACATAATAAACATCGTGATGGAAAGGAAGGTCATGGTAATCAGCATCATCCGAATAGAAAATGGAAAAGTAGGAAAAGAAATAATTATAAAGGCAATAAAAACGGTGGGAAAGGCGGAACTAAATGAAGATTTCGTTGATTTCGGGAAGCCAAAGAACAAAATCCCAATCAACTAAAGTCGCCAATTATTGCAATTTTCTATTAAAACAAGTCGGAGTAACGGAATCATTATTATTCGATTTAGGTGAAAATCCTCTTCCCATTTGGAATCCTGACATGTGGGAAAAGGAATCAGATCTTAAAAGCTTATGGCAAGAATACTCTAAAGGGATCTCGGACTCGGACGGATATGTTCTGGTTTGTCCGGAATACAACGGAATGGCAAGTCCTGCTTTGAAAAATATGTTTTTATATTTTTCAAATACCGATTTAGCTCATAAACCGGGGATCATTATTACCGTTTCCTCCGGCTTGGGCGGTGCATATCCTAATAATGAATTGAGAACATCCAGTTATAAAAACTCCAGGATCGTATACATTCCCGATCATGTGATTGTAAGACACGTTGAAGCGGTTTTAAACCAAGATATTCCTGAAAGCAAAGATGATGAGAGAATCAGGAAAAGGCTTCAGTATTCAATTGCTGTATTTTTAGAATATGTTAAAGCTTTAAAATCAGTTCGCGAAAGCGGCGTCATTGATTTGAAAACCTTTGCCGCAGGGTTTTGATCATTAAAGCAATCACGCTGGGTATGCTAAGGTTTAAAAATAAAGTTACCAGATAGCCTAGTATCGGTCCTCCAAAACTATACGGATCCCAAGAATGCATTGTATGAATTACGAAGGGATGAATTAAAAATATAAAAAGACTGTTTTTGCCGATAAAACTGACCAATTTGACAAGGAGTAAGTTCTCGTTATTTGAAAGTACCGAATGAAAAATAATCACCATTGCGATCGGATAAAAAAGGTGATGGTTCTTTATCTCAATTCCATTAAAACTAAGTGATCCTACAATCAATACGGAAATGCAAAGAACGATAGAAACCGATAGTATCTGAAATCGGTTTGAGGGAAGGTGTTTTGGAGAAAAACTTCCCTGTTTGAGGAGAAGCCCCAGACCGAAAAAACCTAAGTAGTTTAAAATAGAGATAGGTCCGTACCAAGTCGGAAGTAACCCGTTAAAAACATTAATATTCGATAGAAAATTAAGAAATAGAAACAGGACTACCGTTATTGTTAACCATTTGCCTTCTTTTAAAAAAGAGGGGAGTATGAAAAATAGAATGTAAAATTGGAAGAGTAAGGGGACAAAATAATAAGGGGCAAAGACTTGGCCGGTTATCAGTTTAAGAGCGAAATCCAAAAATGCCCACTCTTTGTATTTGATCAAATAGCCAACGGCGGATGCGAAGGTATAAGGTAGAACGAGACTGGTAAATTTCGTTTTCCAGTAGCCGGGTTTGATCTTCAAATAAAGGGAAGACCCGAATATAAAGACGGGAACAGAAAAACGGCTTAAGTTTGATAAGAGCAAGGTCCAGTTTGTTACATTCGGTTCCTTCGGATGAAAGAAATAGAAATAAGAATGAATGTGGATCATTACAATTCCTATCATGGCGAATCCGCGGATTTGATCCAGTCTTGTATCTCTAGTATTTTGATTGATAAAGTCGGGGACTTGAAAAGGAGTTTTGAAAATCAAAACTTGCAATGCATAAAAACCAGTTAGTACTATTCCGAATAATTCCCATTCAAACATTAAAATCTTCCTTTTTTCTCATTATTCCGGTAATCTGTCGGAGAAAGAAAGGAAAATGAATTCAGAATTCGGGGAAAGATGCCAAAAATGTATATAGGAGTCTCCATAGAATGAGTCAAATTAGCATTCCTGCCGGACAAAGAATCTTCAAAGAAGGAGAGATGAATAATGCAATGTACATCATCCTCAAGGGGAATGTTGAGATATTTTTTACTGTCAACAACAGTCAGACAAGACTCGCTCTTATGAAACCGGGTGACTTCTTCGGTGAGATGGCTCTTTTCAGTTCCAACCCGAGAAGTGCCACAGCAAGAGCGGTTACGAGTTCAGAGCTCGCGACCATTGAAAGCAAACAGCAGCTTGAGAATTTTTTAGTCAAAAATCCGAAGTTTGCTGCGAAGATGGTTTCGATTATGGCAGATCGGTTGGCAAAAACAAATGAACTATTGATTACCAGTATGGAAAATTCCGTAGCTAAGAAAATCGAATTTAGTACGAATTTGGACGGGGAGGGGGCGGACGGAGAAAGTAATGTTACGGATTTTGAAAATTCTTAGCCAAATATCGAAGGTAGATTTTTTTTAATCAACATTATTTCAAGAACGGGCGCATAACTCATCATATTTGCAATGGATAGTTTTTGATTTTCCGAACTTAGAAATTCTTTCAGTAACTCCAATACTTCTTCTTCTTCCAATTCGGAGATATAAGGAAATTCAGGATGATCCTTTAGCGAGAAATGACGGATGTTGTTCGGGTCTTGCAGAAATTCTTCAGACTGATTGATTAATTCTTTCCAAAACATAAGATTCTCCTAGTTGAAAAGTTCTTCGAATTCATCTTTGTGTTCTTCAAACTTGTTTTTGAAGCGCTCAAGAAGAGATCTGAATTCAGTTTCGCTTTGAATCCCAAAATTTTCAAGTATTTCAGGTTCAATCGTATAGTAGTTCCCTTTACCTCTATTCGTATTTGCAAGAATGTCACTGACATAAATCATTTTGCAAATGGATAAATTGGAGGATTTGCACTGCCAGGGTTTGTGATGGTAGCGTATAACGTCGATTACTTCTTCTGGGAAATTCCACTTTTTTGCTATTAGATATCCGATGTCGGAATGAGTGATTCCTAATGTGAATTCTTCCACCCATTCGGATATTTCATTTGCTTCGTCACTTCTTAAAACACGGATTTGTTGAATAATGGACAGATCCAGAGAAAGCAATACCATTCTACCCAAATCATGCAATAATCCGCAAATCGGGGCTATTTCCGAATATCTTACAAAATCGTGCACAGATTGTCCGAGAAATCTTGAATATAAACTGGTTTTGAATGAGTGGGCCCAAACGGATTTTTGTTTCGCATAACGCGAATTCATTATTTTTCTGGCACCTAATGCGAGAAATATGGTTTCAATATTCTTAAGACCGATCCGTTTCAGTGCGTCTACTACAAGGGTAACTTTTGTATGTCCTCCGAAAAAAGCTGCATTTGCAATCTTCAGGACTTCCGCAGTGATCGCCGGTTCCTTCTGTACTTCCGCAGCAAGTTTCGGCCAATCCACATCCTTATCTTTGGAAAGTTGGATTAATTTCTGAATTTGAGGAGAAAGGGGAGGGAGGCCGTCCACTTCTTTGAGAAGTAGGCTACGAATTTGATTTTGTTGTTCCAAAGGAATCAACAATTTAGGAATTCGTATGATAACTTCCGTGTAATCATCCATTGTTATCAATTCGAAGAATTGATTTTTTAAACCGGAATTGCGCAGAAGTATATGAATTAGAACGATGCCGAGTCCCGAACTTTCTTCGTTGTCCACTGATTCTTTATAGGCATCGTTGATGTTCTTGTATTTGCTCGAGGATTGAACCCGGATTTCAATCCTGTTTTTTTCTTCATTTAAAATTTTTGCGTTATTTCGAACTTTGAATTCTATAAAGTTGGGAAAATTTTGTGCTTCGAGAGAGATTTGATAAGAAGAATGATCCAACAATGCAAAGATACTTTTCCGGTTGTGGCCGAAAGCATCCTTAAACATGGGAATTCCCTTGGAATAATCGGTCTCTAGATGGATGTTCAAGCCTCTTTCTTTGAAGAATACTCTCTTTGCATTTGCCTTACATGCATTGACCAATAGCTCGTTTAAGATGGTAAATAGGATTTCATGTAAAAATTCCAGTGAAACAGTTCTGGAAATCCTTCCAATCCATACATCCAGGTCATGGCAATTAATCTCGGAAAAATGGATATACTCCTTTCTGATCGGGTTTCCCGAAAGGAACTCCTCCTGGAAGGAAATGAGGGGTTGAAGGGGCATTCTTTACTGTTATGAGGGTTATTTCTCTTTTTGGAAACCGAAAATTTTAATTCTATTCTAAATGCAAAAATCCGATAATAGAATTAATGGAACGAATGAAATTTACCCTAATTTTTATTACAGCACTTTCACTGGGATTGGCCACCAGCTCCCTCATTGCTCAGGATGCGGTTAATCCTAATAAGGCAACTTCTGCCGTAGAAGAAGGTCATGATGCAAAAGAAGGACAAGATAAAGAGTTTTATGAATACTATTATAAAACAATTGCAGAGAGCCAGCCTCTTAAAAAAGCGAAATTAGAGTACAATCTAATCAAAGCTTTAAAAAAAGAAATTGTCAGTCGTGATACTACGAAAGAAGCAAAAGAAAATATCAAAAAAATCGATACTTCAAATATCAAATACGAAAAAGTTTATAGAGAAAGCAAATGGGTTCGTGGTTTTATGGGTCAACTGCCTCATCTAACTGCACGTGATTTTATGTTTGTCGTTAAATATGATAAATATATGTGCTTTGTAAGTTTTGACGTAAATCCCGAATCTTATCTTCAAGAAGCAAGGCAATCGCAGCTTATTTTTGAGGGGAAGGATAAGTTCGAGATTTCAATCCCCAAGCCCTAAATAGCAGAGATAATCCGGAAAGGATAGCAAACAAAGCCACTCCGCCTCTGAAAAATCGTTCCAGGTTTTCCAATAGGGGAGGGGTCTCAGTATTGTTTTTAATTTTTGAAAGTGCCAATTTCCTACCGAAAAAGCTGGTTTCAATACTGGCGATCTGAATTGAGTCACCTAACTTGAGTTTTTTGTAAATTTCGTAAGGAATTGATTCTGAAGATTCGACCAAGGTTCCGTTTTCCAAAAAAAAAGTATAATGACATTGATATAGAATAGGGAACTTGTTCTTTACTCTTATAATTTCCTGGATTGTTGCAAAATTTGCATAATGAGGATCGTTCAATCGGTTGTAAGCCAGATGGAGCTTCCGATTTTCATTGGAAACTACAAAAAACATGATACAGAAAAACAGGAAAGAGGTTAAGACCGTATTCGCAACCCAGATTGGAATACGGGAAACCATTTGTTACTTAGAGCTGTCCTCTAAGGATTTGAGAGCCTCGTCCCGATCAGGGAAAAATTGGAATGCGTTTGATAATCCTAATAAGTGAAAAACTTGAAAAATGGAACTAGTAACACCTACTAGTGCCATCTCTTTTGATTTTTTTTGAAGACTCATCTTTACATCTAATATCATTCGAATCCCCAAGCTTGAAATATAACGAAGCTCGGAAAAATCTAAAATTAAAAATCTTCGGTCCACTTGGTTCATCTCATCTAAAATGGTTTGTGTAATCTTGTCCAAGGGACCAGACTCCATTCTTCCTTTGATCTGAACAATAACGGCACCATTAATTCTAATGTGATCTATTTCATATGGTAATTCTTGCATAGTTTGTCCTCTATTTACTTGGAACCACTACAGAGAGCGTTTCATCGGATAATCTAAATATAGCTTTCGAATATGGAGGGAAAGGATAGTGTCTTTCCGTAAGAGAATCCACTGCAATTCCACCGTTCATTTCCGATATTACTTCCACTTCATTTAAAGCCCGGAAATCTGCCAAGGAAAACTCTTTGTCCGAAATCTTGGCACGAATCTCTCTGGCATATACATGAAAATAGGACTCATGTTTTGAGAAAGAGGAAAATTTTCTAGGCGAACAAGAAGAAATCCAACCTGTGGAACCTGCTCCCGTATAAACTAAAAGTCCTGAACATTTTTGTTCTTCTTTCCTGTTTTCATAGGAAATCCAATACCGGGATGTAAGGTCCGGGCTGTTATTTCGGATGGAAAGTTCGCAAATCGCGGGAACAGTTTGAACGATCTTCCCATCCGGGTATTGGATCGTGGTTTTGATGAGTGACCATTTTTCAACGGTGGTATCTTTGAATTGGGTATTTACTGCTTTTTCCAAATCTTCCGCAGTGAATCCAAGAAGAGCTCCGACAGAGGACTGAGGATCCGAATTACAACCGATTAAGTGGAGTTTTCCGGTTTGATGAGCTACGTAAGTGAAGTGATTGTCCCCTCCATGGGAAACGATCAGATCATAATTTCCAAGATGCAAGCCGTTATCAAACTCTTCCCTAAAGACAAAGTCGGCATTCGGGAATACTTTTCGTTTGAGAAACTCACGAGACTTCAATTGCCTTTCATGAGATTCCAGAGTACGAGATAAGACATCTTCGTTCTCTTTCGCGACATCCTTATACTTGATTAAAGTCCCATATGTTTCTAAGTCTAACTCGTATTTTGTACGTTTTTGTACAACGATGACCTTTTTGTATGGAGAGGATCTCATAAGATTAGGTGAAAATTGCATTTTCCTTAAGAAAATAAAGGTTTTTTTAAAAAATCTTTCAATTTCCTAAGAAAATTGAAGAAAAGTTGTATCCAAAAAAAATATAGCTTGTACCAACCAATCAATCATTGAAATATAGTGTAACCTTTTATTGGTGCATAAGGATAATTATAGTATGGCAACTGCAACCCCTACCCCCTTGAAAAAATCTGAATTGCTTAGCGAACTTGCTGAGTCAACCGGATTAACAAAAAAAGCTGTCGCGGCTTTTCTTGATACATTTGTAGAACTTGCATATAAGGAAACAAAGAAGAACGGGGTATTCGTAATCCCAGGATTGGGTAAACTTGTAAAACGTAATCGTCCGAAAAGAAAGGGAAGAAACCCTGCAACCGGTGAAGCAATTCAAATCCCTGCTAAAACAGTTGTTAAGTTCAATTTATCCAAAACTTGTAAAGACGCAGTCGTTCCTCCAAAGAAATAGTTCATTTTACCCAGGCGGAAAATTTCCACGAGCCTGGGTTGTGAATCTCCTTCAGTTCGTATGAACGAAAAAAAACCGTTTCCGTTTCTTCCTTTCGTCGATTCTCTGTTTGGTGAAAAACTTCTGCAAGTCTGGATTCAGACAGGTAGGGAAGAAAAAGAACTGATTCATCAGTTAGCCGCAAAATTTTCCGCAGAAGAATTTTATTTTACTCCGAATGCAATCAAACAGAGTATTATGGTCCGTTATCCGGAACAGATCCGTAAATATATCAATGAGAGAGATTTTGAATCTTTAAACCGCCTTATTTTTCAAATCGGACAGGGAACATCCGAAGGGATAAACAAGCCTGCATTAGATGTAGTCTTTGAGCTACTGGAATGGATGATCACCGGTTATGAAGACGATCAGATGATCGTAAACATATTGGTAAGGTTGTTTGACAACGAAGGTATCTTGAATCAGGATTTTGTGGAGAAGGTAAGGGCAGAATACCAAAAGGAATTGGGTGTGTGAATCGTCGATTCCCCCACCCTTTTGGGTGGGGAGGCGTGGTTCGTGGGATTAAACCCTTGCAAAAACTTCTTTACCACAAAACAGACGTTTGTATACTTAAAGATTTGTTTTTTTTCAATATGTTCGCCTTTTTGCAAAAAGTCCTTGTCAAAAAATGAACGTGGTTCAAGAATTAGTGAAAATTCAAACACCGAGATATTTAGATGGCAATTACGCGAAATATTTATAAATGGGGAAGTGCGGAAGTCGAACATTCCTTACCATCACATACCAGATCCTTTATCGAATCACAATTCAATGTAAGTTCCGATTTTAAGTCTGCTTTTCCAAAAGGAGTTTCGGAAATCAAACCTCTGCGGAAATCAAAACTTTCTACAAGTGCGATAACAAAGTTCAAAAAAATCTTAGGGCCCAATTCCTTTCAACTTGATCCGTTGGATCGGGCAAAACATTCGATCGGCAAATTTTATACTGAAATATATAACGCTCGTTTTGGCAAGTTCGAGGATGTCGCTGAAGCAGTAGCTTATCCAAGATCCGAAGAAGAAGTGCAAAAATTAGTTTTGCTTGCAAATGAATTGAAACTTCCGATTATTCCTTTCGGTGCGGGTTCCAGCGTTACGAAAGCATTACAAGCGCCTAATGGCGGTATATCGATTGACCTTTCCAAATTGGATAAGGTAATAGAATTCAATACGATAGATAGCACTGTGACAGTCGAAGCAGGTATTAAAGGTCCTGTTTTGGAGGCGTTTCTCAACGAGAAAGGTTACACTTGCGGACATTTCCCACAATCTTTCGAATTTTCAACAGTAGGTGGTTGGATTGCCGCGAAAGGTGCAGGACAAGCATCTACCGGTTATGGGAAGATGGAAGACATACTTCTTGCGCTAACAGCTATAACACCAAGCGGAAAGATCGAAAGCAAGCCTTATCCTGCCGCGTCCATCGGTCCGGATGTGTTCAAATTCTTTTTAGGCAGCGAGGGAATTTTCGGAGTCATTACAAAAGCTACTTTGAAGATTCGCAAATTTGATCCTCAAAATTCTACTAAGGGCTCTTTTATATTCAAAGATTTTCAATCTGCCGTGGAAACAATGAGGGAAGTCATGCAAGGCGGATTCGGCAAACCGCACTTTTTCCGTATCCAGGACCCTGAAGAAACCGATATTTCCTTTAAAATGAGCGGAGTAGAAGGTAGCTTTGCAGACAAGACTCTGACTTTCCTGGGATATAAACCAAATAGTCGTTCGTTGATGCACGTTATCGTTGACGGTGATCCTGACTATAGTGCGTTTGTTTTCAAAAAAATTAAAAAAATAGCAAAGAAACGTGGTGGTTTTTCGACAGGGTCTTCGCCCGTTCAAAAATGGTTGGATCAAAGATATTCCAGTGCCTATTTGAGAGATTCTCTTATGGATGAAGGGATTCGGATCGATACTTTGGAAACGGCAGTCACCTGGTCAGAGTTATATGGTCTCTGGGATAATACAAGGAAATATATCAAAAGTTTTCCGAATACTTCCTGTATGGTTCATATTTCACATGCATATGAAAATGGAGCCAATTTGTATTTTATTTTTCTCAGCCCTATGGATGTGAAAAATGAAATCGGTTCCTTCACTTCCTTTCACAAGGGAATTATCGATACCATTCATAAAAATGGCGGTTCTCTTTCGCACCATCATGGCATCGGTAGAATGCTTGCACCTTGGATGAAATCCGAAGTAGGCGAATCCACCATTCAAGCCTTGACAGCAGTTAAGAAATCGTTGGATCCGAAAGGAATTATGAATCCGGGCGGTACCTTGGGTTTAAAGTAGATGGGAGTATCCGAACGTAAAAAAAGAGAGTTCGAGAAAAGGGAATTAAATATTCTCACAACTGCGATCGGACTTTTTCAGATCAATCATCCGTCTTCCGTTAAGATGGATGATATCGCCAAACAGCTTGAAATCGGAAGGGGAACCATATATCTCCACTTTAAAAGTAAAGACGATCTGATGGCCAGGATTCAATATGAAGACTATCTTCGTCTTCGAGAGAGATTGGAAGTTGCATTAAAGGAACCGACCGGATTAGAGATGGCGCGGAGAGCTGTCCGTGCTTATGTAGAACACTGTTTAGGTGATAAAAACATGTATCTTGTTGCAAAACAGTGCGGCGATAGCATGAACTTGAATAATGTTTCTGAAGAGATGAGAGAGAAACTGTTTCATGAGCGCAGCAATCGTCTAAATGTGCTCGAGAAAATATACAAACAAGCAAGAGCGGAAAATCTGATCAATAGCAAAGGCGCTTATCCCAATGTCGCTGTGGCATGGGGAATGATCCGAGGAGCAGTTGAAGTCTTGTTAGATGGTCATTTTTTGAAAGAAATCAAAAGCGAAAAATCATATATAGAGACATTGGAACATGTTCTCTTTTTCGGCTTATTCTCTCCCAATTCAAATACAAAAGGCGAATCCGTATGAAAATGAAGATCATCTTGAATCCTGTTTCCGGCGGCGGTATATCTGGAAAGGTTTGGAAAAAAATTAAGTTGGAATTGGACAAACAAAAGATTGAATACGATTTCGAAGAGACAACTTCATCTTTAACTGCAGGTCAAATTGCCACCAAATCGATCAAAGCAGGACAGAAATGGATCGTGGGAATTGGGGGGGACGGAACCCTTTCCAATATTGTAAACGGATTTTTTGAAAATGGAAAATTGATTTCCAAAGATGCCGTTTTCAGTCCGATCCCTGCGGGTAGAGGAAATGATTTTATCAAATCACTCCGTGTGAATAAAAAACCGGAAGAGGCGCTCAAACAGATATTAAACGGTAAAGTTAGAAAGATAGATGTGATTGAGACCATCTATACCAAGGAAGACAAGTCTACCGGAAAGTATATGAGTATTAACCTTGCCGATTTCGGAATGGGTGGAGAAGTTGTTTACCGGGTCAATCGTTCCAAACTTGCCAATTTTATCGGAGGTAAGGGAGTTTTTTTCCTATATACTCTGGTCTGCCTTCTTACATATAAAAACAAAAAAGTACATCTTAAAATCAACAATAAAGAGACTATTGATTGTACAAGTAGGATCATCGTTTGTGCGAACGGAGAATACGCAGGAGGTGGGATGTGGTTTGCACCTAAGGCAAAGTTAGATGATGGTTTGTTCGACCTTCTCATTATCGAAGACATCGGTCGTTTGGAAACTCTGGCTAAATTCGGCAAACTCTACAAAGGCCAAGCAGAAGGACAGCCGAAAATAATTTCTAAAACAGCTTCCAGCTTGGAAGCGAGCTCCGAAGAGGATATTTTCATTGATGTGGATGGTGAAAATATGGGTCAATTGCCCGTGAGCTTCAGAATCATTCCGTCTATAATCTCTGTTAAATGTTAGGTAAAATCGTTGGTTAATGTAAACTCCAGAAAAAATCGGCCGGATGTCCTTGGCGATGAAGAGTATGATATCGTCATTATCGGGGGCGGCATTACAGGAGCCAATGTTCTCTGGGATGCCAGCTTAAGAGGCTATAAAGTTTTATTACTCGAAAAAAACGATTATGCGTCCGGTACCACGCAAGCTACTTCCAAGTTGATTCATGGAGGACTCCGCTATTTAAAAAATCTGGAATTCGGTTTGGTTCGGGAATCTTTAAGAGAGAGGAGAATTCTTGCAAAGATTTCTCCGCATGCCGTCCGTACTTTAGGATTTATTGTTCCGCTTTATTCTCATACAGCGCGTTATATTCTAAAAGCGGGTATGGAATTGTACAATTTGCTTTCTTATGATAGAAATTCCGATATCAGTCATGACCGGTTTATTCCCAGATACCACTGGAATTCTCTTGCTGAAACTATTTATAAAACTCCATCCGCAAACAGAGAAAGATTGATCGGTTCTTATCAATACTATGATTATGCGAATATAAATCCCGAAAGACACACTTCCGAATTCATTTCTTCCGCCAAAGAACGCGGCGGACAGGCTTTTAATTATGCGGAAGTGAAATTTATCAGAAAACAAAACAAAGCTGGTTATATCATCGGAGTTCATGATAAAGTAACGGGTAAAGAAAAAACGATTCTTTGCAAGACTGTAGTTAATAGCGCCGGCCCTTGGGCGGATTTAATAGAATCCATTGCAGGTGTTACTCAAGAAAAAAAATTAGTCCGATCCAAAGGGATTCATGCTGTTGTCCGAAATATCTGTAGTAAAGAATGTATCATCTTACAAAAGAAAGACGGATCACATCTATTTGTAATTCCTTGGAGGAATAAAACTATTATAGGGACTACGGATACGAAATACGAGGAAGATCCGAACAGGTTTACCGTGAAAGAATCCGAAATCCTTGATTTACTTGAGGAAGTGAACCGTAGTTTCGGATTTTCCACATTGACTCTGAAAGATGTCGATTATTATTACGGAGGACTTCGGCCGCTTGTGGAAGATCCTACTGAAAAATCAGAAACCTATTCCGCCTCGAGAAAATCGGAAATCATGCATTATGCAGGAGAAGGATTTCCCGGTTTCTTTTCGGCTTTAGGTGGTAAATATACCACTAGTCGTTCCGTAGCCGAATCGTTAGTCGATCAGATCGCCGAATATCTGCCAAATATGGTCAGACCATGTTCCACTCATTTGGAACCGTTGCTTGGTGGGCATTACGATAATTTGAAAACACTTACATCCGCATTGGAAAAAAAATTTACTAAGGCGGACGGATTGAAGATTGAACAGATTGCCAATCGTTACGGCTCATTGGCTTTTAAAATTTTACAAAATAAGTCCGGTGCCAATTTCCAATTATCCAACGGGGAGTGGATCTTTGAAGAAGAAATATTCCATATTCTGGAAAATGATGACATTGTGTCCGCTACGGATTTTTACTTCAGGAGATCAGGAGTAGGTACAGTAGGCGCACTGGATCCAAAAGACAATCTATTGCTGCTCGCTCGAATCGCCAAACA
The DNA here is from genome assembly GCF_004771005.1 of Leptospira ilyithenensis. Taxonomy (GTDB): domain Bacteria; phylum Spirochaetota; class Leptospiria; order Leptospirales; family Leptospiraceae; genus Leptospira_A; species Leptospira_A ilyithenensis. The sequence goes on along the minus strand of NZ_RQHV01000002.1, from coordinate 61,126 downwards.
ACTGTCTTGGGATAAGAAGAGGACCGCATTGGAAGCAAAACTTGTGGCTCAAAGATATATTTGGGCAAAAGGCTAAGTGGCGCGGGTTAAATTAGATCTTCCCGAAGCTTGGCATTTTTCCACGATCATCAACATTCGGATCGGAGATATTAATTTTGCTGGACATCTTGCTCATGATGCAATTCTTTCCCTTGTCCATGAATCGAGAGCTCTTCTCTTTCATGATAACGGTTGGGGAGAATTGGATGTGGAAGGCAAAGGAATCGTAGTTGCTGATGTGGTGATTACTTATTCGAACGAAGCATTCTTTCGTGATATTTTGCGTTTCGATTTGTCCGTAACGGAATTTACCAAAAAAGGCTGTGATATCTATTATCGAATCATAAGAGTAGGGGACGAAAAAGAAATCGCTTGTGCCAAAACTGGAATTGTTTTTTTCGATTATGAACATAGGAAACCTGCCGAGGTCCCCGCTGGTTTTTTAAAAAGATTTATTTAATATGACTTTGCACCAGTTGTAAGATTTTATCTTCTTCTTCCTCATATAAAATCTTCGATTGTGCTTTTTCCAAAATATTCCCCAAACGAATGGTTTGGTTGGGAGATTTGTTTGCTTCATTCCAAACGCGAAGCCCCCAATGTCCGAATTCGGCAATGAGCCATTTTTTCAATTGTGTTTTCATTTCGTAGTTTTTATCTTTTCTTTTAGTATAACTTAAAATAAAGGAAAGCAATTCCTTCACCCCTGTACGCTTAACAACGGATGTTTTGAAAATAGGAGGCAGGTTCTGATCGGGAAGTATATCTTTGATAAACTCAAGTGTGGTTTGCAGCATATAATAACTAGAATTGGCGAGAGATTCTTCATCGCACTTATTGATGATAAATGCATCCGGTACTTCCATAATCCCGCTTTTCATAAACTGAACCTGGTCACCACCTAATGGCTGCATAACCAAAAAGGATACGTCCGAAATCAGAGACACTGCGATTTCATTTTGTCCGATTCCTACGGTCTCCACAAAGACATAATCAAATATATTTCTCAAGAAACGAATCACATGATAGGTATACGGGTTTAGACCACCTAATTCCAGTTGTGATGGCTGCGACCTGAAATAAATTCGATTTTCCCTACGGGGCAGCACCACTCTGGTTCTGTCTCCGAGAATCGAACCACCGCTGATATTGGAAGACGGGTCTATAGCTACGATCGCCATTTTTTTATTAGGTGCTGCGGAAAGGAAATCTTTGCAAATCTCGCCGAGTAGGGAAGATTTACCTGCACCGGGAGTGCCTGTAATTCCGATGGTAAGCCCTTCTTCCTTTCCTTGGTTTCTTATTGTCAGTTCGGAGAATAACTGCTTCCTAAATTCTAAATTTTCCTTTGTTTCGATTTTTGAAATGATCCTTGCGATCGGGTATTTTTCCCCCAAATATGCGGAGTCTATCAGTTCTAATAAATCTTTTTCCATTACGTTCCCGTGTAATCTATCACAACCCAAGTAATATCATCTTCAAATTTGTTTTTGTTTGAGAATTTTTTCAGACTCTCAATCAATTGCAAAGAAAGAGATACCAACGGGTTTTCTCTATTATGAATCAAAAATTTTTTCCATTCTGTGTTTTCATAGGGAATCCCTATTTCATTTTCCGTTTCAGTAATTCCATCCGTAAACAAAATGATTCTATCTCCTTTGACAAGAGAGAATTCTCCTTCTTCAAAAGGTTTTTTCTTGAAATCATAATTGATCCCGAGAGGGGCTCCTTTCGTACTTAGTTCGATAAATTCGTTCTTAGAACGACGGTGAATTAAAATAGGAGGATGGCCTGCACTTGCATATCGAATCAATGCTTTCTCGGGATAAAGTCTTAAAATGACTGCGGTAGCGAACATTCCATTTGCTCCCCGTTCGGCGACGGCCTGATCCATGATTCTTAGAATTTCGGAAAGGTTATAATTGAATTGGTTTGTATACTGTGTTGTCATCTTTAAGATGGAGGCTATAAATGCTCCGGGGACTCCATGCCCTGAAACGTCCGCCATAAAAAAATCGCAGTAATCTTTCATTTCATTGAAGTCGTAATAATCCCCACCTACTTTGTCAACTGGCTCGTAAGTGCTATGGATCAAATAACCGGGAATAGACGGTTCGTTTGTTGGAAGTAGTTTTTTTTGGATCAGCCTTGCAATGTCCAATTCCCTTTCAATTGTTTTGTTCCGTTGTTTGAGTAGGTTGTGGTATCTTCTGATTTCGAGCGCGGTATTCACTCTTGCAAAGAGTTCTTCCGTATTAAAATTTTTGGGTAAATAATCATTGGCTCCGAGTTGCAACCCTCTTACTATATCCTCGGAATCTTGCATGGCAGTGACAAGAATAACAGGAAGTTCTACTTGTGTGAGTTTGGATCGGATGATTTGCAAAACTTCCAAACCGTCCATTTCCGGCATAATGATGTCGAGTAGTATTAAGTCAGGTTTCCAAGAGTCTATTTTTTCCAGGGCGATCTTGCCGTTATCCGCTTCATCTACCTGGTAATCATTTTTTTTGAGAATGTGAGTGATCATCTTGCGGTTGAGTAGGTTGTCCTCAACCACAAGAATTTTAAACTCATTATGGTTCACGATGTTTTAAGCGAGAGCTGGTTCAGTAGAAATAATATCGATCACTTTGTTCATGATAGACATTAAATCATAATCTTTAGGTGTAAAGATCTCCTTAATTCCCATTGCTCTTAGTTCATCAAAGTCCGACTCCGGTATAATTCCTCCGATCACAACGGGGATTTTCGCCTTATAATGGGCCAGTTCATCAAACAACTGTTGGACGATCTCCTTATGAGACCCGGAAAGAATCGAGATTCCTATCACATCCGCGTTTTCTTCGACGGCAGATTGAACGATGTCTTCCGGAGAAAGTCTGATGCCCGAATAAATCACATCAAAACCTGCATGTTTTGCAGATACGGCGATCATTTCAGCACCGTTGGAATGCCCGTCCAGTCCCGGTTTGCCCACAACGATTTTCGGTCGATGTCCTCTTGTTTTGGTAAATGTTTCCACTTTGGAACGAACATTCACCACTTTATCTTCCGATAAGAAAAGTTTTTGGCCTTCCACACCTGTGGGAGGATTGTATTCTCCGTAAACTTCCCGAAGGGCATCCGCCCATTCGCCTGTAGTTACCAGAGCTTTCGCACATGCTACGGAATAAGGCATTAGATTTTTTCCGTCTTTTGCGGCTTGTTTCAAATCTTCCAAAGTTTTTTCGGCAAGTACTGAATCCCTTCTTGTTTTTGCTTCCGCAAGAACACCTAATGTTTGTTCTGCTGATTTGGGATCTACTTTAAAGACACCACCGTCTGCGTCAGTCATCAGAGGAGATTTGATTCCTTCAGTCCAACGGTTCTTTCCTACAATGATCAATTCATTCGAATTGATTTTAGAAAGCCTTTCCGTTTGGGATTTTACTAATTGGGATTTCATGTAGCCGTTTTCGATGGCAACAAGAGCTCCGCCCATATCCAGGATCTTTTGAATTTCAAGTCTGGCTTGTTCTTTGAGAGAGTTTACTTTTGCTTCAACTACTTTGGAACCGTCGAATAAATCCGGGTATTCCAATAGATCCGTTTCATACGCAAGGATTTGTTGCAAACGAAGAGACCATTGTTGGTCCCAAGGTCGGGGTAGGGAAAGTGCTTCGTTCCAAGCAGGAAGTTGCAATGCTCTGCAACGCGCCTTTCTGGAAATGGTTACACCGATTGCTTCGATCAAAATCCGCCAAGCGTTGTTCTCCGGTTGTTCTTCGGTTAACCCGAGTGAGTTGACTTGAACTCCGTAACGGAAGACGCGGTATTTTTTATTTTTAACTTTATAACGTTCTACTGTGATCTCTTCCCACATTTCTGAGAATGCGCGCATCTTGCACATTTCTTCCACAAAGCGGATCCCTGCGTTTACGAAGAAAGAAATCCTCCCTACGCATTGTTCGAATTCCTCTTCGGTGAAACAGTTTCTTTCTTTGATGGAATCCAATACGGCAATGGCGGTGGCCAATGCAAAGGAAAGTTCCTGCACAGGTGTGGCACCTGCTTCTTGTAAATGATAAGAACAAATATTCGAAGGATTCCATTTTGGAATATTATGAAGAGAGTATTCATACATATCCACGATGATCTTCATGGAAGATCCCGGCGGATAGATATAGGTACCGCGCGCCAAGTATTCTTTGATCAAATCGTTCTGTGTGGTTCCATTCAATTTCTCTAATGGAACTCCTCTCTCTTCGGCCAAAGCAACATAGAGAGACAGAAGCCACATGGATGTTCCGTTGATCGTCATGGAAGTGTTCATTTCTTCAATGGGGATTTGATCGAAAAGGATTCTAAAATCCTCAAGTGAATTGATAGGAACTCCTACTTTGCCGATTTCCGGTTTGGAAACAGGGTGATCCGAACTATAACCACATTGAGTAGGTAGGTCAAAAGCGATCGAGAGTCCAGTCTGTCCTTTGGATAGGTTTTTTCGGTAAAGCTCATTGGAGGCTTTGGCGTTGGTGTGACCTGCATAGGTTCTAAAAATCCATGGTTTGTCAGGATTAGCCTGACCTTTTTCATCATGGAGGAGATAATCTTTTTTCTCCGTGGACATTTCGTGCCTCTTTTACTGAAATTCTAAGTATAAATCAAAATATTCTGGAATATTTTCACCTAAAATTTATGAAAGGACAAGGCTATTTTCTTGTCTATCTGATAATGCGCGAACCAAAACCCTTCCAACTACTTCCCTTCCTTTTGAGTGTTTTGTTTCTATCCATCGGATTCACTATCTTCTCTCTGTTCCGTCCTTTTCCATTGGAGGAGACAGACTGGGAGTTTTTGGCGAATTTAAGGGCCCTAACGGAAGAAGGTGGGTTTTATTCAGGTCAGGAGCCTCTTCCGTTTCTAATTTTGGTATTTTGGAAAAAAATGACGGGTCTCAATTATATTCCCGCATTTCTTTCGTTAGCTTCTCTGTTTTACAGTCTATTCCTTCATTTGTTCCTGCTTCTACTCAGAAGGGATGCGTGGAATCGCAATCATTACCTATTCACTTTTCTAGCCGGATTTCTGCCTTATTCTTACGGGTTTCCCACGGCGCATTTTCCGGAAACGGTTTGTTTGGTATTCATTTTGTTGGTATTTTTGACTTTCCGATTTGAAAAGATCTTCGATTTGATCGTATTTCCCACGCTTACCTTACTTGCTTTCCTTTCCAGTTTCACCATGTTCTATTTGGGATTTTCCTTTTTTGTGATCTTCAGTACGATCAGAGGAGCGAAAAAGCAGGCACAAAGAACATCCGTATTTTATAAAAAAAGAAATGTTCCATTTATCTTTCTTTTGTCGTATCTGGGATTTTTCTTTATCAGTTTATTCTTAATCTCTTATTTTGATTTTTTCGGAAAGGGATCCATCTCTTATTTGTTTTCCCAGTGGATCGGAGAAATCAAACAGATTATCCTGCCGATGCTGGTGATCAGTGCAGGGTATATCCTTTTGAAAACGGAAAAGGAACTGAATACTTATACCGCATCCGTCATTACAATCATACTCATCGGAGTTTCCATATTCTTCATTTATCGGGACCTGATAAAAACCGAAAAAGAACCTTGGAGCCTTCGCATTAGTAGCCTAACAAAAGCATATGGTCAAGCAGCGATTCTAAAATCGGATCCTCTTTATTTACAAAAAGAATTTTCATATGCATTGTATTTTACTACTGAAACCAAAACGAAATTTTATAAAACTAAGGAGCTCAGTCCAAAAAGTTTTATTTATGTAACAGGGATTTGGCCACAAGACGTATTGCTCATTCAAAAATCGCTTCTTGGCAAAAGGGGAGGGCGACTTCCGGGACTTGTTCCATTGGGAGACGATGCGATTCTGATTCAAAAGTCATTGCTGGATCGGATTAAGCCCTATGGAAGTCTTGATTTCCTTTCAAAAAAGGTGAACGATCATTGGGAAACGTTCCCGGTGATTTCTCTTTACGATTCTTATCTCAAAAGTATGCAAAATCGATTTGGTTTTCTTTCCTTTTTTTAGACCTGATAGGCGAATGTTTTTCTTTTTTCGTCTGATATAAATAAGTAGAAAGACGAAATGAACCTCTCCCCCGGACTAACAGATTTATTATCTTTTCAAGTAGATTCCGCTTTGGAATTGGATGGGGAAGGCATATTATTGGAAAATGAAAACCTTCCTAAAGGGAAATTTTTTGACAATATCAAACCAATCCCCGGACAGCCTATCTATCTGCGTTGGGAAGAAACTCATAAAAATGAATTTTTTCATCATTTGGAAAACTTAAAAGTAAAGGGAAATCTTGAAAAATGGTTCTATTTCGGAAAGGCTTCCGAGAAGGAAGATGCCTCTTTTTTATTGAGCCTTTGTCGGGCAGAAGGCTCCGACAGACTGGTTCTTTTTGCAACAACGGTTCCTCTTTCCGCTTTCTCTCATGTTCGGGATAAATTGAATTTAAGCATCAGCGATCAAATTCAGGAGAGTGAAGAAAAGTTCAGAAAAACTTTTTACAATTCCTCCATCGGAATTGCTTTAGTTTCACCTAACGGGAACTGGATGGATGTAAATGATGCTGTCTGTTCTATGTTAGGTTATTCTGGAGTAGAGCTGAGAGGACTTACGTTTCAGGATATAACTCATCCGGAAGATCTGGATGGTGATTTGGAATTGGTAGGAAAGACCTTAAGAGGACAAATTTCTTCTTATAATTTGGAAAAAAGATACATCCATAAAAACGGTAAAGTCGTTCATGCATTATTATCCGTTTCTTTAGTTCGTTCTCCGTTAGGAGAACCTAAATTTTTCATTTCCCAACTGATCAATATGACCGAAACTAAAGAACTGTTTTTGGCTTTGGAAAGAAAGAACCTGCTTTTGGAAGCTACTTCTTCCGACTTGGAAAAGAAGATTGATCAATTGGAAGAATTCAACCGTATAGTAGCTCATAATTTGCGCGGTTCGATCGGAAATGTCGTATCTCTCGTCGCCTTATTGAAAGAAGGCGGGCCGAATGTAGATTCTGTTGAAGTTACGGGACTTTTGGATGATTCTAGTCGGGCGGTACTTGACAATCTTCAAACACTGATGAAGGTGCTGGAGGTAAGGGCCAATCACGGAGTAGAGTTTGAAGAATTGAATTTTCAAAAAACACTTCAACCCATTCTAGCCATTCTTTCGGGAAATATTCGTAACAAACGGGCAAAAATTTCTTACGATTTCAAGATACCTTCGGTATTGTATCCGAAAGTTTATTTGGAAAGTATATTCTACAATCTTTTGGACAATGCATTGAAATACACCCATGCTGATAAGGAACCGCAAATAAACGTCAGTACTTATATGGAAAATGGCAGAACCGTTTTAGCCGTTCAGGATAACGGGCTAGGTATAGATTTAAAATTCTATGGTGATCAAATTTTTAAATATAAGAAAATCTTTCACCGGGGATTTGAAAGTAACGGAGTTGGTTTGTTTATGACTAAAAATCAAATAGAGACTTTCGGCGGTTCTATTGATGTAAAAAGTAAAGTAGGGGAAGGTTCTACCTTCACGGTAACGTTTGTATGATAGCAGTTCGTGAAGATAAAAAAATCAATATCATCAGTATCATAGATGATGATATTGTTTACCAAGTACTTGCCAGCAAAATCATCCGCTCGACTGAGCTTGTTTCCGAAATCATGCAGTTTTATGATGGGGAAGAGGCACTGGATTTTTTTGAAGAAAATGCGGAAAACAGTTCTGCCTGGCCTGAGATTATATTCTTGGATTTGAATATGCCTTATATGGACGGATGGCAATTCCTAAAAGAATTTGCAAACAGAGGATTTCACGGTAAGGGGCTCTCCACTATTTATATCGTATCTTCTTCGAATAGTGATATTGACAAACAGAAAGCCAAAGAGTTTTCGGAAGTGACCGGATATTATATCAAACCGGTGTTAAAGGAAGATTATTTAAAAATTTTCAGCGAACACCTGGCCTCATACTGAGTTTGAAAACTTTCTATAATACTTTTTAACTTTGCTTACATAGTCTTGTGTTTCCGAGTAAGGAGGAACCCCTTTATGTTTTTTGACAGCGCCCGGACCCGCATTATAAGCAGCGATTGCTTCTTCCGTTTTCCCGAATCTTTCCAACATATCTCCTAGATAATTGATTCCCCCGCTTAGATTGTCATATGGGTTCATTGGATCGTCTACACCTAACATATCTGCGGTTTTCGGCATCAATTGCATTAGCCCCATGGCACCTTTGGGAGAAACTGCGTTGGTTTTGAAATTGGATTCCGCCTTTACGACTGCCTTTACCAGATTGGGATCTACACCTCGCTCCATCGCTGTCTTCTCTAAAAAAGACATCAGGTCGGTGTTTCCGTTTTGCGGAGATTTTTGATGTTTCTGGTCCCAGGAGATGTGGTCTTCTCTTGGGAAAGGAAGATGGATTCCTTCTAGGGAAGAAGGGGGGTTTTCTTTGGGAAGGACGCCTGGATTCTCTTCCAAACCGGTTTGTTTGCCTTTCCATTCCTTTTCCAGGAGCTCCGGAAAAGAAATGACTGAACTCGGATTTTCCGTTATTTTCTCCAGTTCTTGCATTCGGGAGAATAGAGACCGGAGGGAAGGCAGATTTTGAATTTCCATCTACTATTCCATTCGTCCTGATTTTTGCAAACCTGAAGCAAAAATTATGTCTCTTTAATTTTTTCGCTTACTGTTTCCTATCCTTTTCCACAAAGACAGGCAAAGAGATTCGATAACGGATGGCTGCCAAACGAACTAAAAAGGTGATCAGGACTCCTCCGCCAAAACTTAAGATCGAATTGAAATCGAGTAGACTTGCAACCAGATAGAAGCTCGCTCCTAAAAAAGCGGCAGTAGCATAAAGGTGGATTTCTTTTCGAAAAACCATCGGAATTTGTCCTAAGAACACATCGCGTAACAGACCACCTACGGTTCCTGTTACAACTCCCATAGTGACTGTGATCAATGGTTTGTTTGTGATAAGAAACGTTTTTTCGGCGCCTATGATGGCGAAAAGTGCAAGCGCCGCTGCATCCGCTATTTGGAAGATCGGTTCGGGGAGGATTTTCCTTTTTCTGGAAACAAAAAATGCGATAAGTGCGGTTAAAAGACTCACAATTAAAAACGCCTCGTCATCGACCCAAAAAATCGGATAAGAACCGAGAACGACATCTCTCACCGTCCCACCGCCAAACGCTGTGACTGCGGAAAGTACGATCACACCGAACAAGTCGATTTGTTTTCCACGGGCAGCGAGTACGCCGCTGAATGCCGCAATGGCAACACCTAATAATTCAAAGCTATATAACACGATTCTCTTTGGTAATTATTTCAAATCATGGTTGTTGCGAAAGAATTTAAAATTGCTGCCAAAGTTTTCGGCTGGCTGAGCATAGGCATATGACCTGATTCCAAATCTATGATATGGTCGGGAGAAAAATGGGAGATCATTCTGTTTTGCGTGGGTATATCGAACTCTTTATCGTTTTCCAACCTAATGTAAAGTCTGGATACATTCGGCAAACCCGCATTGGTACGGGAAAAATAGAGATTTTCGGATTCCGGAGAATAATTTCCTATAATTTCTTCGGCTTGCTCGGAAGTCAGATCTCCACATAATCCATGTTTGATTGACATTTCGGAAGGAAGAGTTCCGAATAATTTCATAACGGTACTGACAATGATCTTGTTTGGATAGGGGAGTGAGGAAACAAAAGAACCTCCTTCTTTGGGAATGGAAGCACTGATCCCGATGAATCCGTTCACTCTGTCTTGAAAATCTTCCGCCAGTCTCAACCCAATGACTCCCCCTATGGAATGAGCTACAATGACCAATTTGGACTTGGTGCGGGAACCGATCTCTATTTGTTTCTTTAAAAAGGAAATATAATCTTCAAACGTAAGTTTTGCGGTATTTGCTTTTTTTGAATCCGGCTTGTTTCGATTCGGAAACTCCAACGCCAATGTCGGATATTTCAATCTGGAAATCACATCTCTCCAGATCCAGGCACCAAGCCCCGCACCGTGAATCAATATGAATTGTGTATCTTGCTGCATAATTTTCGCCTTAATTAACGAATTATAATCCGGTTATATTCCCTGCGTAAACAATATAAAATGGAATCTACCTTGTAAAATGCTCCTTTGCATCCTTATATCCTTCTCTGTAAGTAATTCCACCTGATACTCGATTCTTTGTTCTATGTTCCGATAAGAGTCGAGAAATTACAATTCGTAGAGTCTTTCCAATGCCTCGTCTTTGGTTCCGGGAGTAACGCATCACTTTGTCTTTATCCGACATTCTATTTTACCTTTGAAAAAATTCGCCTTGCACCAGTATATCTGTCCGTCCACCATTTTTCATCCAGACTTTGCACTATCACTCCGCGACTGGAAGACGCATGTGAGAATTTACTTTTTCCCATAGACAGTCCCACGTGAGTGATTTTACTCTGGTTAGGTGACGCAGAAAAAAATACCAAGTCCCCCGCTTTTAAATCGGAACGATTGATCGAATCTCCAATCCGTGCCTGATCGCTTGCCGATCTGGGAAGTAATTTCCCAGGCACACCCAATCGTTCATCGGTCAACACTGATCTTGTAAAGCCGGAACAATCCGTTCCTGATTTGGAAGACCCACCGTATTGATAACGGGTTCCGATCCAATCGGAAACCACGGTTTCCAAACTGCCAATGGAAAGATAACGCCAATCTTTACCTTCCGAGGTATTTGTAATCCCCAGGTCTTCCGCGCTCAGATTCAGTTTGGGTCTTTCTCTGATTTCCAATTGTCCGAGCGACAAAAGTCCTGCATCGACATTTCTTGCTGATACTTGCAACTGTTTGGTGAGTTTTTTGCCTGCTAATTTCCTTAATTCCAATAAATCCTTTTGTAAAGAGGGGAGGCGGTTTACAGTTTCCTGCGAGGAAAAATTTTCACTGAAAACCATGATCAGAGAATTTAAAGCATCATCCGGCAACTGACTCGTTTTAGGCGGAATTTTGGCAGTTAGATTTTTTAAATAAACATCCGTATCCAGTTTTTCCCTTCTGGATAAAATCAAAAGTCTGCCTGCCAAAACCAATGTAAATCCGTCCCATGTCTTTTTTTGACTTTCGAATACCAACTTATCTCGAAATTCGACCGGCAATTCCGCTTCTTCCGATTCTCTGAAAAATTTGGAAACATAAAGAAACTCTTCGTTGGATTTGAAACCGGAGATCAGAGGGAGAAGATCTTCATTTGATTCGAAAGGAATTCCCGCATCCTCGCTTCCCACCATGCGAACCAATGCATTTGCAAACTCTGCAGGGCTTAAATTTTCCATAACCGCCCAAGGTAGGATTTTGGAAGTAAGCTCTTTTATTTTCGGGGAATTGGAGCGATCACCTAACTTTTTTCTGACTTCATTACGGATGAGTAATGTTTGTTGTTTGTTAAAATCATCTTTTAACAAGCCGGAAAAATCTTCGGAATAAAGATTTGTTTTAAAAAATATTAGAATCGAAATAAGAAAAAAAACCATTATCGGTCTTTGGATGGGAATTGGCATGGAATCTCCGGTTTTTTAGTTTAATTCTTCTCTTTAGTTTCGGCAGTTGTTATGAAACATCAAATGAAATGTATTCTGACAAAACTGGTCACCAAAAAAGGAATCAAATAGTCTAATAAAAGCATCTGAAAAGAGCCGTATCATTCGTAAAATTCTGCAAAATTTCCGAATTTTCGATTTAAAATAGAAATAAAAAAAGAATCAGGGAACCGAAACCACGAGGCCAGGGTCGTATGGCACAAAGAAGGAGAGGAAATCCGCAAATGATTACCATCAAAAATTTAAAAAAACCTTTCATCGCAATCCTTATTGCAGGTGTTAGTTTGGGCCTTTTGACAGACTGTGGCAAATTCAAAAGTTTTGAGAAAAGAGTAGAGTGGGTTGCAAACAAACTTACTTCCAAGTTGGATTTGGATGATGCTCAAAAAGCAAAATTGGAATTGATCAAAGCAGAGTTGATTGCCAAACACAAAACCAACAGACCGAAACACGATACTTGGATCGCTGAAATCACTTCTCAGATTCGAAATGAAAAAATCGATACAAAGATTTTGGACAAATTGCACGCAGATCGTGAGACGCAGCATTTGGAAATGAGAAAGTTCTTTCAAACAAAATTGATTGAATTTCATGCGGTTTTGAAACCGGAACAAAGAGCGAAGTTGGCTGATCTAATCAACGAGTTTGCGAAAAAACACAGACCAGACGAAGAGTAAAACTTGGATTTTCAGCCAAACGATCTTTCGGAACGAAATTTCGAAATCATCGTAACCGAAACAAAGTTACTAGTTTTAAAAACGATCGGTGAGACTCTCATCGATCGTTTTGATGAAAGTACGGAAGATGTTCTACAGGAAGTTTATTTTCGTGTTTTCAAAGCATTGAAAAAAAATCAATTTAAAGGAGAAGCCAAACTTTCCACCTGGATTTATACGATCGCAAAAAATGAATCCAATCGAATGAATGCAAAACGCATTCGGGAAGAAGAGAAGGCAAAGAAATATTTGAATAGCGAATTTTATATGGAATTAATCGAAGCGCAAACGGAAAAGATCGAGACTTCTTCGCTCATTTCTTCTATGTTGGATAGTGTTCCTTTCGTTTACAGAAAGGCATTGTCTCTTTATCTGGAAGGCATGTCGATGGACGAGATTGCGAAAGAAATGTCAGTCAAACAGGGAACGGTAAAGTCCCGTTTGTTTCGGGCAAAGATTTGGATTCGGGAAAACCTAATGGGGGAGGTGCCGTATGGAGCGTAAAAAAGTAAAACGTTGGGAAGAATTGACAAACGATCACTCTTTAGAAAAAAGAGTCACTGCCCAAGTAACAAACCGTTTTAAAAAAGAAAGAAAACAAGTGCGAACCATATTAGGTGCGGTTTCGATTTTGTTCTTACTTACAAATACGCTCGTCTTCAACGAACATTTACCCGTCTCCAACGATTTACCACATCATGTAAGTATGTTGGTAGATGAATGGGATACGGGTTATTTGGCTTATCTGGGTCAGGAAGAGTAAATTTTTTAGAAGTGTATTTCGTAACCTAGATTGGTTTTGGTCTCGTATCTTCTTTCCAGTACGGAAGAATAAGGTACGGCATCCAAACGATCCATAGTAGTTCGTAAAAAAAGTTGATTTCCTTGTTTTTCCGGAAGTCCGTCCGCATCTGCTATGTTTTGTTTTGGATGAAAGATAAATGCATCGAAAATATTCCAAATATAAAGAAGCGCGGTCGCACCGCCGATGTATTGCACTTCCCGATAATGTTTTTCCACAGATTCTCTTTGGCCTTTAAAAGGACTCACTTCATTTGCAGTATAAGCTGCTAAAGGATCCGCAGGAGTTGTGGAGACTGTATTTCCTCCGAATGCGGCACGGAGATAACCTGCTTCCGTATAAGGGTTGTCCAGGTTATTGTAATCGTTTTTGGCATTGAGAAAAATTCGATTTCGATCGTAAGTGAAGAAAAGCCCTAGCGCGATCAGAGAAGGATAAAGGATGGCAGGAACTTTTCTACCTTGTTTCCATTGGCCCCAGCCTGGAAGTAATGCGGATCTCCACACAGCTCCCCCACGGGTCAGGTTTTTGCGGCTTTCTGCATCCAACTTGGCTTGTTCCTCGGCTTTCTTTTTACGCTCTGCTTCGTCTTTTGCATTTTGAGCAGCCAAGTCTTTGTCTGATTTTTCTTTGTCAGCGAGTTCTTTTTTGAGACGTTCCGCCTCTTCTTTTTCTTTTTTAAGGCGTTCTTTTTCTGCGTTAGCAAGTGCTTTTGCTTCTTCCGCTTTTCTTAATTTTTCTTCTTCGCCTTCGGCAAGGTGTTCTTTATAAACTACTTTAAGAATATCAGCTTTGGAAACAGTGACAACGCTTCCGTCTTCTTTTTTGATTTTGATCTTGCTTTGATCTTGTTCGACCACCTTTCCTTTGATGACCCCACCTTTTTTTAAAAGGATGTTTTCCGCAGAAAGGGACAAAACGGTAAAAACCGTTAGGAAAATGATTGTGGAAGTTTGTTTATAGTTGAGGATTGATTTCAAGTGACTCTCGGTGTGATTCAGTATTACGTAACTATTATCTTGGTCGGACTAGCCTTACTTAAACTATTTCTTCCAATCATTCACCTTATTTGGGAGCAAGGCAAGAAGTTTTTTACAAGTCATGATCAAGTTGTCACGAACTTGCAGAAATCTTCCTACCCTTGTTATGAGAAAGTTTGCTCTAAATGCGGTCCCAAATGATTGGGAAAAAGCAGAGATTTTAAACCTCTGCCTCTTGTTTAAGAAATTGGTTCACTTGTTCCGCACATTTTCTGCCTTCGGAAATCGCCCAAACAATCAAAGATTGGCCTCTTCTTACATCCCCGCAGGCAAATACTTTAGGAATCGTTGTAACAAAGGATCCGGGTTTTGTTCCGAATTCCGCTTTCACGTTTCCTCTGGCATCTAATTCCAAACCTTGGCTTTGCAGGTCTTGCAATAAACCTTCTTTGATAGGATTCACAAATCCCATGGCAAGTAACACCAATTCTGCGGGCCATTCGAATTCAGTTCCCGGAACCGGAATGAATTTTCCAGCTTCTTCCTTGATTTCCTGTCCGTAGATGGAAGTTACTTCACCTTTTTCATTTCCTTTAAAGCCTAAAGTGGAAATTGCCCATTTACGAACGGCTCCTTCTTCGTGAGAAGAAGACGTTCTTAACATTTTCGGATACAATGGCCAAGGTGTAGAAGGATCTCTGTCTTTCGGAGGCTCGGGAAATAGTTCTATTTGCGTGACGGATTTTGCACCATGTCTATTGGAAGTTCCTACACAATCGGAACCTGTATCTCCGCCGCCGATTACGATTACGTTTTTGTCTTTTGCGGAAATGATTTCCAAATCGTCTCCGGCTACTTTTTTGTTATTTTTGGAAAGGAAGTCCATAGCGAAATGAACTCCTTGGAGCTCCCTGCCGGGAAGTGGCAAATCGCGGGGAACTTCGGAACCGCAAGCAAGGACGATTGCATCAAAATCATCTTGCAGTTCTTTGGTGGTGATGTCCTTACCAACATTTACATTTGTTTTGAAAACAACACCTTCCGCTTCCATTTGTTTCATTCGTTTGTCGATATGCCATTTTTCCATTTTGAAATCCGGGATTCCGTAACGGAGTAGGCCGCCGATTCTATCGCTTTTTTCAAATAAAGTTACTGAATGTCCGGCTCTCGCCAATTGTTGCGCAGCTGCAAGACCTGCAGGTCCCGATCCGACCACTGCTGTTTTTTTGCCTGTTTTATGTGCGGAAGGTTGCGGGATAACCCAGCCTTCTTCCCATGCGCGGTCGATGATGGTTCTTTCTATCGACTTTATGGAAACGGGTGGTTCAATGATTCCCAATGTGCAGGCAGATTCGCAAGGAGCGGGACAAAGTCTTCCCGTAAACTCGGGAAAGTTATTTGTTTTGGAAAGATTTTCCCAAGCCTCTTTCCAACGACCTCTATAAATGAAGTCGTTGAATTCAGGGATCAGGTTGTCTACAGGGCATCCTGTTTCGCCGTGGCAAAAAGGAATTCCGCAATCCATACATCTTGCGCCTTGTTCTTTTACCTTTTCTTCAGGGAAAGGTTTCTCAAACTCTTTGTAGTTTTTGATTCTTTCGCTTGGAGCTATCTTTTGAAGATAATCTTTTTTATATTCTAAAAATCCAGTCGGTTTACCCACGTGCACCCACCCCTTCTTTTTGTCCATTCGCCGAACTAGCGATAGCTTCCTCGGCCATTTTTTCCAAAGCTTTTTTGTAATCTCTTGGAATGATTTTTACAAAACGTGATATTTCTTTGTCCCAGTCGCCGAGTATCAAAGAAGCTCGTTCCGATCCCGTATAATTTTTATGTTTTAGAATCAGGTTTTTAACTTCTTCGATCTCTTTAGCATCTGTTAAAGGGTCTAAGTCTACCATTTCTTTATTGATTTGGGCCTCTATCTTGCCGTCAGGGTTCCAAAGATACGCGATTCCACCTGACATTCCTGCGGCAAAGTTGCGGCCGATACTTCCGAGAACGATCACTCTTCCTCCGGTCATATACTCGCAACCATGGTCTCCGGTTCCTTCTACAACTACGGCTGCTCCTGAGTTCCGAACTGCAAATCTTTCTCCTGCAATCCCGTTCACATAAGCCTCCCCGCTCGTCGCTCCGTAAAAACATGTGTTGCCGATGATTATGTTTTCTTCCGCTTTATAAGGAGCTGTCTTCGGCGTTTCGAAGATTAGCTTACCTCCGCAAAGTCCTTTTCCTACATAGTCGTTTCCTTCACCGGTCAATTTCAAAGTAATCCCTTTGGTTACAAAAGCGGCAAATGCCTGTCCTGCGGTGCCGGTGAAATTGATTTTGATCGTATCTTCGGGAAGTCCGTCGACTCCGTATTTTTTAGTTACTTCGTGAGACAACATGGTTCCGACAGAACGGTTCAGGTTGACGATATTCGATTTGATTTCCACAGGTTGTTTGTGATCCACGGCGGCTCTTGCCTTGCGAATCAATTCGTTATCCATTTGTTCATCCAAGTGGTGGTTTTGTTCTTTGGATCGGAAAAGACCTGTTGGGAAAATCGGAGTAGGTCTGTGCAGAACTTTTGTAAAATCAAGTCCACGTGCTTTCCAATGATGTTGTGGTCTTTTGAATTTGATTTTCTCCACTTGGCCGATCATCTCTTCAAAAGTCCTGAACCCCAGTTTTGCCATGATTTCCCTCACTTCTTCAGCAACAAAACCCATAAAGTTCACAACATATTCCGGTTTGCCTGTGAATTTGTTTCTTAAAAATTCATCTTGAGTGGCAACTCCGACAGGGCAGGTGTTGAGATGGCATTTGCGCATCATGATGCAACCTACTGCTACAAGGGCTGAGGTGGAAAATCCGAATTCTTCCGCACCGAGTAACGCGCCTACTACGACATCTTTTCCCGTAAGCAGTTTGCCGTCTACTGCAAGATAAACCCTATCCCTGAGTCCGTTTGCAACAAGTGTTTGGTGGGTTTCGGAAAGTCCCAATTCCCAAGGAGTTCCTGCGTGGTGGATGGAAGAAATGGGACTTGCCCCGGTTCCTCCTTCATGGCCTGCAATCAGGATATGATCCGCTTTCGCTTTTGCCACACCCGCCGCAACAGTACCCACTCCGGTTTCCGATACGAGTTTTACGGAAACTCTGGCTCTCGGGTTCGAGTTTTTCAAATCAAAGATCAATTGTTTCAAATCTTCGATGGAATAAATATCATGGTGAGGAGGAGGGGAGATCAACGTCACACCGGGGGTTGCATAACGAAGTCCGCCGATGTATTTGTCCACCTTATGCCCGGGGAGTTGTCCGCCTTCTCCCGGTTTTGCGCCCTGTGCCAATTTGATCTGGAGGTCATCAGCATTGGTGAGGTATTCCATTGTAACACCAAACCGAGCTGAGGCGACTTGCTTGATCGCTGATCGCATCGAATCTCCGTTCGGAAGAGTTTTGAATCGAACAGGGTCTTCTCCGCCTTCTCCCGTATTGGATTTTGCACCGATTCGGTTCATTGCGATGGCAAGAGTCGTATGTGCTTCCCAGGAAATGGATCCGTGGCTCATCGCTCCCGTTTGAAATCTTTTGAGAATGGATTTTACGGATTCCACTTCTTCCAAAGGAATTGCATTTGAGTTTTCAAAATCCAGATTGAACAAACTTCTGAGAGTGATGGCTTTTTCGTTTTGGTTGTCGATTAAGCTTGAGAACTCTTTGAAAGTTTTGTAATCATTGTCCCTTGTTGCTTTTTGCAATTTATGAACCGTAGTAGGGGTATAAAGATGAGTATCTCCGTTTTTGCGGAAATAATGAACTCCACCCGGCTCCAGGTTATTGGGAAAATATGTCGGGTCATAAGCGGATCTGTGTCTTCGAACCGTTTCTTCTTCCAACATTTCCAAAGAAAGTCCTTCGATTCTGGTCGGAGTTCCTGCAAAATATCCGTTCACTAGTTCTGAGTCAAGGCCGATCGCTTCAAAGATCTGCGCCCCACAATATGATTGTAATGTGGAGATCCCCATTTTGGAAAAAACTTTGAAAAGTCCTTTCCCTATGGATTTGATATAATTCTTTTTTGCTGTTTTATAATCAGAGACTTCCGGCAACAAACCTTGTTGGCTGAGGTCCGCCAAAGTTTCGAAAGCTAAGTAAGGATTGATTGCGTTTGCACCAAAACCGCATAACAAGGCGAAGTGGGCAACTTCTCTCGGTTCCCCGGATTCCAAAACGATTCCCACTTTGGTTCTGAGTCCTTCACGGATTAAAAAGTGATGAAGTCCTGCGACTGCCAAAAGAGAAGGAATAGCGGTTCTTTTCTCATTCGCTCCATGGTCGGTTAGGATGATCAGATTGACACCGGATTCACGAACCGCTTTCGCAGCATCCTTGCAAACCCGATCGAGAGAGTTTCTCATATCGTGTTTTTTGGAAGGATCGAATAGGATCTCGAAAGTTTTGGATTTGAAATGACCTTCGCTGATCTGTTTGATCTTTTCAAAATCCTCATTGGTAAGAATCGGATGTTCCAACTCCAATCTATGCGCATGTTCCGGTTGTTCGTCGAGAAGGTTTCCTTCCGGTCCGATATAGGTAGTGAGTTCCATCACCAATTCTTCCCGGATCGGATCGATCGGAGGGTTTGTCACTTGAGCGAAGTTTTGTTTGAAATATCGAAAGAGCGGTTGTGATTTTTCGCTGAGGACAGCGAGCGCCGAGTCCACACCCATGGAACCCGTAGGTTCTTCTCCCGCCACTCCCATCGGTTTTATGATGGTGAATACGTCTTCATGAGTATAACCGAACGCTCTTTGACGTTCCAAAATGCTTTCGTGTTGCGGCTGTTTTACGTTCTCGGGATCAGGAAGAGAATGAAGACGAATCATATTCTCATCCACCCATTTTTTATAAGGTTTTTGAGTGGAGATTTGTTTTTTGATTTCTTCATCGTCCAGGATCTGACCTTTCTCCATATCGATAAGAAGCATTCTTCCCGGGCGGAGTCTATCTTGTTTGAGGATATGTTCAGGAGGGAGATTTAATACTCCCGCTTCGGAGGACATGATGACTTCATCGTCTTTTGTTACGATAAAACGGGCAGGGCGTAAACCGTTCCTGTCCAGAGTCGCACCAATGATTCTTCCGTCCGTAAATGCGATTGCTGCCGGTCCGTCCCAAGGTTCCATGATAGTAGCATGATATTCGTAAAATGCGCGTTTGTCGGCATCCATTGCTTTGTTTTTCGACCAGGCTTCCGGAATCATCATCATGACTGCGTGAGGAAGACTTCTTCCTCCCATCACAAGAAGTTCCAATACTGTATCGAATGTAGCAGTATCGGACTGGCCTTCCATTACGATAGGAAGCATTCGTTTCAATTCTTCCCCGTAAATAGGGGATTCCATCACCATTTGTCTTGCCGCCATCCAGTTCATATTTCCGCGAAGGGTATTGATCTCTCCGTTATGGGCAATCAGCCTGTATGGGTGCGCCAAGTCCCAAGTGGGAAATGTGTTAGTTGAGAAACGGGTATGAGTCAGACAGAAAGCGGATTTCAGATCAGGATCTTTCAGATCCTCATAGAATTTTTTAACCTGATCTCCGAGTAACATTCCTTTATAAACGATTGTTTTGGAAGAGAAACTGGGAACATAGTATTGGGAACGGTCCAGTTTGTATTCCGCCCGAATCCTTCTATCTATGAGTCTCCTGATCAGGAATACTTTTCTTTCGAACTCGTCACTGGTTTTGATTTTTTTTGATTTTTTGGCAAAGAAAACCTGTTTGAAGACGGGGAGTGTTTTTAATGCGACTATACCCGCATAATTTGTATTAATTGGAACTTCGCGAAAACCTAAAAATTCCTCACCTTCATCGACGATGATCTTTTCGATTACGTTTTCGAGTGCTTCCCGCACATCTTTGTTCTGGGGTAAAAATAAAACTCCTACTGCATAATCGCCTTCTTTAGGCAATTTGAAAGGAAGTACCTTTCTGAAAAAGGCATCGGGGATATTGATCATGATCCCGGCACCGTCTCCCGTCTTAGGATCGGCCCCTTCGGCCCCTCTGTGCTCCAGATTGCACATAAGACGGATTCCCTTGTCCACGATATCTCGTGAGCGTACTCCTTTGTAATTGGCGATAAAGCCGACACCGCAGGAATCTTTGTCCAGGGCGGGGTCGTACATGCCTTGCGCTTGTGGTCCTAGAGGAGGGAGTGTAAATGGATTTCTTTCTGTGTGCATGAGTATCCTATCCTAAAGCAAGTAATGTACCTTGTTTTTGAAAAAGGGTTAAGCGTCCAATCCTTTTAAAAGTAGCATATTGTGAGACTTTTACGCAATTTCAAAATTCTTGAAATGTATTCATATGGAACATTATGTACATTTTTAGGTAAATATGCCTGCATATAACACATTTTTCGGGTTTTTATTTTAAGGCAAAAAAGCGAAAATATAAGGCAGTTGTGTACGCAAGCGGCAGATCGCTTAGATTCCAATTCTCCTGTTTCCTCTTTTGCCCTATGATGTTTTTCGGGCCGGTAGGAGGGTTTCTAGGTCTCCTTTGTCTTTTTTCTTCGCAAAGTTCTAAAGCTTTTGGATAAGTTTCCCATTTAAGAAAGCTTATCATTCGAAGTGGCAGTTGCACTTCGGTACGGAAGGTAAATCCGTTCTTGTGTTCCAAATTGATTGTGTTTTTGTCAGAGTTTGTTTCAGAAGTTGTAGTATAAGATTTCCGATTTTGCCGCATAATGATAGATAGAGTTTGGGGATTTGTAAGAATCGTAGCATAAAGAATTAAAGGGTAAAAAACTAACGAAAGTAAATAGAGTGAAGTGCTGTACTTGGTTTTTATCAAGTGAACGAAAGGCAAATAATCCTGTAAAAACTTCACTTCCATTGATAAAAAAGAACTTTATTCTTAGAGGAATGTCAACTATGCTATTTCCGATGCCAATTCGATTCAGCATATTATTTACCCTTTTCTTTTCTTCGATTGTGGCAAAAGAAATTCCGAATTTAGTGAGAAGAGTTACGGCGGAACCGGGTATTCTTTCCTCGGCTTTTCAAGAGAAAATGGAAGGAATTCTTGCAGACCATGAAAAAAAATCCACGAACCAGATTGCAATCCTCGCCATACACTCACTAGAAGGTGAAAATCCGGAAGAATACGGTATCAAAGTCGCCGAAGAATGGGCATTAGGTCAAAAAGGGAAGGACAACGGAGTTTTGATTCTTCTTTCTTTGGATGATAGAAAGGTCAGGATTGAAGTCGGTTACGGTTTGGAAGGAACTTTAACGGACGTTTATTGCAATCGGGTGATTCAGAACACTATGGTTCCTTTTTTCAGGGATGGAAATTACGAAGAGGGTTTGG
This sequence comes from Leptospira ilyithenensis, assembly GCF_004771005.1. Lineage (GTDB taxonomy): Bacteria > Spirochaetota > Leptospiria > Leptospirales > Leptospiraceae > Leptospira_A > Leptospira_A ilyithenensis. The sequence continues at coordinate 39,580 of NZ_RQHV01000002.1, read as the reverse complement.
AAAAAGGCATATTCGAAATCATTCGGGTATTGGAAACGGGAGAAGTTCCGGCAGAACCCACAGCATGGGATAAGTTTAGAAAGTTTCGCGGTATTGGTGAAAAAGAAGGATTCTTTTTGTATATCTTGGGAATTCTATTTGTAAGTATCATATTTATCTTTGCCTTTATCGGGGCATTTCATAGAGACATTAAAGGTGTGGGATTATTCTTTTTTCTTTTGATTTTTTTTCAATGGTTGCCTACCATGTTTTACGGATTTTGGGGGTGGGCGGTTTGCAACGTTATTTATCTGATAGGGTTTCCGTTTATTCGTCTAACAAGAAATCGATTTTCAGGAATCAAACGACTTTCCGATAAAGTGACCGGCAATATTTATTACAGTGAGGGGAGCGGGGGTTGGAGTTCAGGCGGTAGCGGCTCTTCGCGCGGTGGCGGATTCAGCGGAGGAGGAGGAAGTTTTGGTGGAGGCGGTTCTAGTGGTAGTTGGTAAGTAAGGGGTTGTATGCAGATTGATTACGAAAAAAGATATTTAGCATTGCTTGATGCCATAACCCGAGCACAGTCCACTTTTATCTCCAGCGATCACCAAGACGCATTTCAACAATTATTGAAAGATCTTTTGCTTTTGACTGAAAGTGAATTCGGTCTGATCGGGGAAGTACTGTTCAACGCCGCAGGAGAACCTTATCTCAAAGCACATTCCATTTCCGACATTTCTTGGGGTCATACTGAAAATGAAGTCATCGAAAATTCCGATAAGATCAAAGATTTCGAATTTTCCAATTTGGAAACTTTATTCGAACATGCATTGTTTACGGGAGAGCCGATTCTTTTTAATCAAACATTCACGGAAAACGCAAAACCTATCCCGGGTTTTTCTCCTCCTCATTCTTTTTTGGGACTTCCTATCCGGCATTTGGGAAAAATCACGGCTCTTGTTTGCATCGCAAATAAAAAAGGCGGCTACGAAGAATCAATAGCAAAGTTTCTGGAACCTCTATTATTAACAATCGGGCAATTAATCGAAGCTAGGCGTTCTCAAAATATCAGAAAAATCGCAGAAGAAGCATATAAACAAAGTACGGAGCGGTTTGAAAGAATGGCTAATACCATTCCATTTGTTTTATACGACTACATTATGCATAAAAACGGACAAAGCGAGTTTTTATACCTTAGCCCCAGGTGTTTCGATTTTTTTGAAGTGGACGCTTCTCAAATGCAGAACGATTTTAAATTGTTTTTCAAGATGGTTCATCCTCATGACAGAGCCAAACTGAGATCAGGCGTTTTTCGAATCGGAAGAAAGAGTACTCAATTCGATGTGGAACTTCGTATGATCCCTCCTTCCGGAAAGCTTAAGTGGATTCAGTTGTCTTCTTTGCCAAGTACCACCAGATCCAATGAGTCCGTCATTTGGAGCGGATATATGTTGGATATTACCGATAGGAAAAATTCGGAAGAGGCTATCAAGGAATCGGAAGCAAAGCTAACTGCCTTTGTTCAATATGCTCCGGCGGCGGTAGCGATGATGGACAACCAAATGCGGTACATTGCATGTTCCGAAAGATGGAAAGTGGATTACGGTTTGGTAGATCGTGACATTATCGGGTTTTCCCATTATGAAATATTTCCCGAGATATCGCAGGAATGGAAGGAAATCCATAAGCGTTGTTTGGCGGGAATTACGGATCGGCGTGATGAAGATCCATTTTACCGTTTGAATGGCAATATCCAATGGCTAAAATGGGAAGTACGCCCTTGGACTACACCTAACGGTAGTATCGGTGGTATGGTGATGTACACTGAAAACATCACGGAACGAAAACAGGCGGAAATAGAATTAAAACAAGCAAAGGAGCAGGCGGAGTTTGCAAGCAATGCGAAAACCGAATTTTTAGCAAACATGTCTCATGAGATCAGAACTCCTCTGAACGGAGTCATCGGATTTGCAGACCTTATGATGCAGACTCATCTTAGCGAAGTTCAAAAATCCTATATGGAGAATGTGTCCACTTCTGCGCGTTCCCTTATGGATGTGATTTCCGATATTTTGGATTTTTCCAAAATCGAGGCGGGAAAACTGGAATTATACGAAATAGAAACCGACCTCCTTGATTTAATCACTTCATCCGTTTCCATACTCGCCTTACAGGCAAAAGCGAAGGGGATTCAGATGACCATTCATCTCCCCAAAGAACCGATCTTTGTGTTAGTAGACCAGATCCGTCTCAAACAAGTACTACTTAATTTATTCAGCAATGCCATCAAATTTACAAGCAAGGGAGCAATTGAATTCACTTTGAAGCGTATTGAAGGAGATATTCCTCCTATCAATGAATTCGTATTTTCCATCAAGGATACAGGAATCGGAATTTCGAGAGAGAACCAATCCAGGCTATTCCAAGCATTCAGCCAAGGAGACGCATCCACTACCAAAAAATATGGAGGAACAGGGCTCGGACTTGTGATTTCGGAAAAAATTTTAAATCAGATGGGAGCTTCACTTCATTTGGTAAGTACTCCCGACCTAGGGAGTACATTCAGTTTTAGTTTGTTTTTACCTTTCGCTTCTCAATCGAAAGCCAAGTGGGGAACGCAGGAAACTGTGCAAACTGCCGGTTTCATTACCGACTGGGATTCGTTAGTGGAACCACCGCTGCTTATGATTGTTGAAGATAATTCGGTTAATATGCAGTTGACAAAAGTTTTGGTATCCAGACTTATTCCTGATGCGAAAATTCTAGAAGCAAAAAACGGTACGGAGGCGGTAGCAGAGTACAAACGTTCTTTGCCTAAAATCATATTGATGGACATTCAAATGCCGCAGATGGACGGTTATACGGCGACGAAGGAAATCCGTGAATTTGAAAAAGAAAGGAATTTGTCTGCAACCATTATCGCTCTTACCGCAGGTGTTGTTAAGGGTGAAAAGGAAAAATGTTTGAGTTCCGGAATGAATGATTTTTTAACCAAACCCTTAGATAGAAGCGCTTTGAAACAAATATTGTTTCAATATTTGTCTTGAAATCTTAAATCTAAATGCCCAACCAATCTTTGATTTTATCCGCAGCTTCTTCTTTGGAAAGGTTGCTTATATTCAATTTGTAATGAGCGGCATTTTCATAAATAGGGAGCCGCTTTTTCAAAATTTCAGAATAGGCTTTGTTTTTAGCTAGATCGGGCCTTGTTTTGTCACCTTCCACTTTGTCCAAAAGCTCTTTAAAATCTCTTTCTAAAAGTATGATTCTTCCCAGTTTTTTTAGAATCTGTAATTTCCTTTCGCTTGGAATTTCATTGCCATTTGCATCCAAATCGAAGAGAATTCCTCCCCCGCAATCCAGTATGATTCCGTCTGCATTTTCCAATTTTTGAAGAATGGAATATTCCAGATCTCTGAAAGTTTTCCAGTCATTGTTTTCAATGTATTTGGGAATGGGCATTCCGCCGTTTTCATATACGATGATGGAATCCGTAGAAACAACCGGATAATCAATTCGTTTGGAAAGTGTACGGGAAACTTTGGATTTTCCGGCACCTCTCGGGCCGATGAAAATAATATTCATCCTTAAACGTTCAAAAGATCGGCAAGGCCTGCCTGTAAATCGGGGATATGTAAAAAATAATTTTCAATATCAGCATCTGTAATTCCCGTTAGGCTAAGTGCCAAAGGAGAAATAGGAACAGACTCTCCGCCGATATCAATTCCAATCCCTGAAACAATGATAATGATACTGGCGATATGGACGACGCTTGTTAATAGCTGATTGACTTTTGAATTTTCCGGATTGAGGTAGTTTGCGACAACATCCACGAGTTCCGGCGGGAAATTCCACTTGTTCAGTAGATTTTCCGAAACTTCCATATGAGTATAACCGAAGTATTTCTTTTCCAAGGTAGGAAAAGGTTCCTTGTTTTCTTTCAGTTCATTTTTCAATTGAAATAGAACCGGTTGAAAGAATTGGGAAAGTACTATTTTCCCCACACTGCACAGAAGACCGGAAGTAAATGCCAGATCCTTATCAATCGGTAGTTTTTTGCTTTGAACGATTCGGCTGGACATTTCTGCGACAAGGAGGGAAGCGCTCCAAAGTTGGGCGGCTTCCAATTGGTAGCTATGTAAGTCCTGAGCAAGAATACCTTTAGCGGCTGTTAGTAGGACAATTTCTTTGACAGTTTTTGTTCCTAATGTCATCAGGGCTTCAGAAACTGTGCGGATGGGTTTGGAGGCTCTATAGTATGCTGAATTGGAAATTTTGATTACGGATGCAGTGATGGCCGGGTCTTTGGAAATTTCGGAAGCAAGTTCATTGATGTTCACATCCGGATTTTGTAATTTTTCCAGAACCTTCGATACGACTGACGAAATCGCAGGAAGTTTGTTCACATCTCTTAGTACTTCGTCTACTTTTTCCTTTAACATGGTCTGATTATCGCACCTTATACAGGTATTTTTCCATACCTGCTTTTTTCAGCAAAATTCTACCATCTTCCGTATACAAACTGATGGTTCTACCTTCGTTTCCGGCAATGTCTTCCACTATAATTGGGATTTTCTTTTCTTCCATAAATTTTTTGACAATTGCGATATTTTGCTCACCTATGTTCTGTAAAAAATTGGAGTTGATTCCTTTGAACATGGAAGCTCCGCCAAACATTCTGCAATTGAACTGGCCTATGGAAGAACCGGCTTCTTGCATCATCTTGATAAGTTCCGGTAGAGCTGTTTCCCCGTATTTATGTGGAGATTTTTGGGAATCTTTGCCAGTAGGGTCTTTGGCGAGCATGATGTGTGAAATGGCCCCGATTTTTTGCTCGGGATCGTAGAGAACGATTCCAATACAGGATCCTAAAGTCGTACGAAGGATGTCCGTACCTTTTCCGACTTTGATATCGGCGATCCCTACATTTATGATTTTAGATTTTACCAACATTCTTCTTGTTTTTGGAGAATGGAACCATTACTTAGGTTTAAAGGATAGAAATCCTATACAATGCCTTCAATCAAAAAATCAATTACAAAGCCAAAAACAACAAGAAAACCGAGTTTTAAAACATCCGAACCCTACAAATTGGAATATTTTGGGAAAACCGAAGTCCATATTCTGGGAACTGCTCATGTTTCCGAAGTCAGTGTCAAAACGGTTGAAAATCTAATCGGAAAAGTAAAGCCGGATTCCATCTGCGTTGAGTTATGCGAATCTAGAATGAAATCGGTAGAAGATCCCGATTATTTGAAAAAATTGGATATCTTTAAAGTATTCAAAGAAAGAAAGATGTGGCTTCTCATGTCCAGTTTGATTCTGTCTTCTTTTCAAAAGAAGATGGGTGGAGACGTGAAACCGGGTGACGAATTGCGAAAGGCAATCGAGCTTGGTCGGAAAACAAATGTTAGTATTATTCCTGTGGACAGAGACATTCAGACTACTCTGAAACGGTCGTGGGGCAACGTTTCCTTTTTTTCCAAGATGTATTTGCTCAGTGCTCTCATCACTTCTCTTTTCGTTCGTGAGGAAGTAACAACTGAAAAAATAGAAGAGATGAAAGGGGATGATATTTTAAAAGATCTTTTTTCCCAGATCCCCAAACGATATGAATCGGTCAAACACGTAATTATCGATGAAAGAGACATGTATCTTGCTGAAAAGATCAGAAGAGCCGCGGTTGAACCGGGTGTAAAAAAAGTTGTAGCTGTCGTCGGGGCAGGGCATTTGCAAGGAATCTTAAATCATATTCATAAAACAAACGATCTGGTTCCCTTGGAAGAAATTCCTAAAAGAAAATGGCAGGATGTTGCGAGTCTTATCGCATATCCACTGTTCTTCGGAGTACTGATCGCCTATACTACTTGGTCTCAAGGAACCGGTGCCGGTGTAGATTTGGTTTCCAAACTTATAATTGTAAAAGGCGGACTCGCGGCCCTAGGTGCAATCATTGCACTCGCTCATCCTATTTCCATTTTCCTCGCGTTCATCACAGCACCCATTGGCACTTTCCTGCCTATTTTCAAAGCAGGTTGGGTCGCAGCATTGGCGGAGTCTTATTTAAGGAAACCTCTTGTGGAAGATTTTGAAAAAATCACAACCGATTCCGAATCTTTTTCCGGATTCTGGAGAAACCGCGTGATCCGGATTTTTCTTGTATTCTTTCTGCCTCAAATCGGATCCACAGTCGGAACTTTTATTGTTGCTTGGAAAGGGTTAAAGGGTTTATTTTAAGATTAGATACTGATTGTATCGGTCTAATATTCGAATGAGGAAACATCGTTCCAAGTCATTGGCATTAGTTCTATGTTTTGCATTCCTTTTGTTTTTAGGATGTAAAACCGCAGTGCTTGATCTATGCCCCGGCGATTTTTCGTTTTATAAAACCAAAGTTGAGTCGACGACTTCCCATCTGCCGAAATGCCATCAAACTGCTCCTGGCCATGAGAAAAAAGCTTCGAAAGAAGACTGTGATTGTCCGCTTGCGTTTCAGGAATTGCGCAATTCCGAGCCTTCCTTTTCTTTGGAAAAGCTTCCGATCCAACGGATCAAAATCTTTTTTTCCTTCTATCAAGCGGATGAATCCCTAAATCCTCTATTTCCCTTTTCCCACGACTTTTTTTCCAAACACTCCATTCGCTATTTTTCTTCTACGGATCATTTTTTGGATTCGGTTCGACTCATAATTTAAAATTCTAAAAAGAAAATAGATTTCTATTTTCTTTTACCTATTTTTTGTTTTAGAATTTAATAAAGGAATTATATATGAACCGAAAACAATTTGTAACCAATTCAGCGGCAATGCTCGCAACAGCAGGCTTAGTCAATAGTCTTTTCGCAGAAGATCATAAACATGATATGACTATGCCCGCGACCGCAACAACGGGAAAATCCAAGTATGCAAAAGTTTTGATGTCTGCAATCCATTGCAAACTTGCCGCTGAAGTCTGCTTGGGACATTGCATCACCGAACTTGCTAAAGGTGATAAGATGTTGGGTGATTGTGCAAAGTCAACGAGAGAAACAATCGCGGCTTGTGAAGCATTTATCTCTCTTGCGAGCAACAACTCTCCATTCACGAAAAAGATGGCATCTCTATGCGTGGAAATTTGCGAAGCTTGCGCGAAAGACTGCAAAAAACATGCGGAACATCATGTTGTCTGTAAAGATTGTTATGAAAGCTGTGTGACTTGTGCCAAAGAAATGGCAAAAGTTTAAACCGATTAAAAACAAAACTTCATGTCATTCCGAATGGAATGACATGATCCGATCTAAATCCTATCTTTTCTTTTTCTTTGCCGCTTTTTTTACGCCTGGTTTTTTAGCAGTCGGTTTTGCTTTCGGCTTAGGGCTGATTTTTTTCTTTGCTGCGACTTTCACCTTTTTACGGTTTGCCGGATCAAATTTGGAAAAATCCACTTCAATCTTTTTCGGTAAAGCATGAACGGGGCTTGCTTTGGCTGCGGCCTGTGTTTGAGGATCTTTAGGCGTTCCTAAAAACTCCCGAATGGTTCGTAAATTTTCGTGACGTCTCACCAAATTATAGTTACCTGGTATATCAAACCACAAGTCCCTGCCTTGACCGAACTCAGTACTTTCTTGCGGAGAGAAACTGAAATCTTCGATGGCAGACAGAGGCTGGAATAAAGGAAAAAAGAGTGCGTTTTTATAATTTTTTTTCACCCAGTCCGATTCGAATCCCCAATAGGAAAAACGGGAATCGCTAAAAAAATGGGATCCATGGAAGGGTGTACCTAAAGTGATCAGCCTTTTGACTTTTCTTCTGGACTCATCAGGTAGCACCAAACATAACAAACCACCTGTATTATGGGCTATCACCGTTGCTTCGTTAGGTGCCGTTAAAATTTGTTTGGAAAGATGTAGAACAGCATCTTCAACGGAAACGGGATTACGCAAAGTGGAAAGGATTGCCACATGAAATCCTAGATTGTCCAAATCTGCTTTGAGTCTTCTGTAGAAATCTTTTCCGGCCATATGACCGGGTATAATAAGTATGTCTTTTCCTTGGCAATCTTCCGGTTGGGAATGGCCGGGTAGGAAGTAGAGAATTTTTGCCCAAATTTTTTCTAGTGCGTCCAGAAATTGAAACATACTATGAGAATTATCTTTGGGGGAGATTCTTGTCTATGAAAATCGAATATTATTTAGTAGTTCTGGAAAAAACCCCATCCCAATTTTCGCCGGGGGGCTCTTGAAAAAGGACTTCACATCTTTTGATAAGCAATTGGCAGGCAACATCTTTTTTCCCGAAAAATCCCTCTGCTTTTTCAAATTCCTGAATCGCTTCTTTCCATTTTTGTTTGCTGTATAAATCAAAAGCATTTCGGTATGCGATCTCACCCGTCGTTTCGTTATCGGATTGTTTTTCTTTCGTACTAAGAAGAGAATAAATTTTAACGGGTTGATCTTTTCCTTTGACTCGGATTCGATCCAAAAACCGAAATTGAAAATGTTCTTTGCATACGGCCTCGATGGTTTCCGAAACCAAGATATCCGCTCCGTAATCTTTCGCCGCCGCTTCCAATCGGGAAGCAAGGTTTACAGTATCTCCCATCATTGTATAGGAAGCCAGACTTTCCGTTCCCATAAAACCGACCTTAGCTGGTCCGCAATTCAAGCCGATTCGGATTTTCATCTTTCTGGCTGATTCGGTATAATCGTTTTTTGCCGTCCAGGATGTTTTCAACTCCGCTAATTTTTGGATCATGGTAAGGGATGCTTTGCAGGCAAGTTCCGGATGGTGTGCATTCTTCAGAGGCGCCCCGAAAATTCCGACGATAGCGTCCCCGATGTATTTGTCCAAAGTTCCGGAATTTGATTTTAAAATCTCGGTCATTGCGGAAAGATATTCGTTGAGCAAACGGGCAAGCTCACTTGGAGAAAGCTCTTCGCTGATGGAGGAAAATCCTGCAACATCTGAAAAGAAAGCGGTGATTTCCCATTCGCCTCCTTTTTTGAGAGATTCAAGATCTTCCAAAGCATGGGACACGACACTCGGATCGACTAAGTTTCGTAAGATGTTATTGTATTTCCTTTTGTCTTTTCCTTCTATATAAGTCAAATATGCGTAACCTAACAAATAGGATACGGGAAAGGAGGTAACAAAATGAGAAGGAGGAAGGATCGTGTTGAATCTATAACAAACATAAAACGAAATCAGGAAAACTGCAGTTGCAAAAATGGGAAAGACAATCCGCAGCCAATGATGAGTTGCAAAAAATAAAACATAAGTGCCTATCGTCAGAAGTATTACTGCAAAAAGTCCTCCCCAGATTTCCGGAATTTCATACAGAACGTGATTTTCTATCATATTGGAAGCGAACACCGCTTGCGCGATCACACCTGGAAACAATCCGAAAGGAGTTACCACATCATCATGCGTTGCCGCCGCAGAAGTCCCGATCAGTACTATTTTATCCGTAAAAAAACTGGGAGGAACAATCAGATCGGCTTCCGATTCCGCCTTGCCCGTCTGAATCATTGTTTGAGATTGTAAAACTCCTCCCGCAGAGTATCTTGGAATTTCCCTGATCTGTTTTTCCGAATAAAAATAAGATCGAATCAACCCTGATTTGCCCAAAGGGAAACTGAAAGTTTTGTTTTTTTTGGAAAGAATCAATGAGCTTTTTTCCAAAGAAGTTTTGATTTCTTCTCCGCCAGCAAATCCTTGATAGGCGATAGTAGGATAGTGGGAATCTTCCCATTTTAAGAAAGGGGCAAATCTCCTGAGAGTTCCGTCATTGTCTGGAATGATATTGACTGCATGGATGAGAGGAGTGGTTTCTCCTATTTCCCCGTTGGGAAAGGAAACAGTATTGAACGTGGGAAAAGGAGAATCTCCGGGGAGCGGGATCTCAAATTTTTTGTTTTTCCCTTTTTTCTCGTCTAACTGTGTATTAATGTCCGTTCTAAAATTGACAGCATGGGATATATTGGAGAAAGATCTGTTCGCTTCCGCAATACTCGAATCATCTTCAGAGCTTCCCGTAAATAGTATATCGACTAATATCAATTTGGGGGCACCCATTTGGATATAGGAAAATAAAATGGGATAGACGGTCCTTTTCCAAGGCCAGCGGCCTAAATCTGGATTGTCTGCATATTGGGCCAGACTTTGTTCGTCAATGTCAACGATCACAACATCTTTGGAAAAGGAATTATGTGAAGGAAGTAAAAGAAAAAAACTATCGGAGATCTTTCTGTTCCAGACTTCGCTGATTCCCAAAAATGCGAAAATCAGCAACACAAATACAGGCACAATCACACTTAGAAGAAAGGGTAGAAAAAATTTTTGGTTTTTCATGGAATAAGTTTTATATATTGGCTCCATTCCTCTTTTTCGGCGGATGCATCTTTATTGGATACCGTAGTAGATTCTATTTTGGCAAGCTTGGTGACTCTCGTTGTAGTATCGGGGTGGGTATGCGTTAGTTGTTTTGCGTTCGGGGCTTTGGAAAGTCTGCTGAGATAATTTCCCAACCCGCCGGCCGGATACCCGGATTGTGCTGCCAGTATCGCTCCTGCTTCATCTGCTTCCCATTCAAAGGAAATATCTCTTCCAGTTTCGAAAAATTGTTTTTCCAGTTCACCTAATGTAGCTGAGGTGGCGGCACTGATGACTTCGCCTCCCGAAGGTCCTAACATGCCCGTGATGATTTCTAAAAAAACGTTCATTTTTTCAAAGCTACCGTTATGAAATAAAACTACATGTCCTATCTCGTGAGATAAAACTCCTGCAAGTTCGGATTCGGATGAAATTTGACGGAGGCCGGCTTTGGTAAGAAAAATAAATCCGCCGGGACAGGCAAATGCGTTGATTTCATCGGAATCTAAAATTCCAAATCGGAAATTCAAGTCACCTCTGGAAGAGTTATTTGCAATCTTTGTTCCCACTCTGTTGAGGTATTTTGTAAGTTCTTCTTCTTTGACTAAACCGTATTTTTGAATCAGTCTTGCTGCTAGCGCTCTTCCTACTTTTACTTCTTGTTCGGTATCAGTGGATACAGATCGGGAGAAAGAAGTAGGGAGAGAGTTTTCCGTTCGTTTTGTAACAGTAATATTTTCAATACGAAGAGATTCCAACCAACGCAAAGATTCAAAGTCATAAAGTTCCGCTCCCCCTCTTACTCTGAGTTTTTCAGTTTCGGAAAGTCCTCTTGCTGCTGCAGTCTTTGTAAAATCGGAAGCTCTTTGCCTTGCAAGAACTGCTTCGGAAGAATTGGAAGCAGTTCCCAGTTTTATTTTTTCACTGGGAGGCAGAGGGGATACGAATAGTTTTGAGACCCAACCGATTTTATCATTATTGCGTACTTGTACGAACAAGCCTTGTTCGCTCGTTTGTGTTAGGCTTTCTCCCATAGAAAGTGGTAACCCATCGGCTGTTAGTTGGGGAGAAGCCAGCAATTTTGCTTTAGGACTTTGCACATAGAGGATTCCTTTGGCAAAACTGCTAAAGAAAGAACAAACCAGCAAAAATAGAATCAAATAAGTCCGTTTCATTAACGCATATCCAAAGCGATTTCACTTTGTTTGAAAACTCTTTTTTATATTTTGCTAATCCGGTTGACAATTTATTTCATAAATAATCATGTTTGCTTAAATGAAAGCATACTACTGTGTTTCTATTGTACTCATTGCAAGTTTTTTCTCCTGCAAGCCTGCTAAAGATACTAGCAATAGCGTTGAAAACTTGCTTGCTAGATTACTCATCCGAAACCAACTCTCCTCGGTAATCAATTCCGAATTACCTTCCAATCTTGCGGTGGCAGTTCCGCGTTCCATTCGCAAATCCAGCACAACATCCGGATCCGTTCGTGTAGTGGATGCAGCTTCCATGATCACTAACAATGAAACTGGACTTGCTATCTTACAGGAAGGAACAACGACCATTGGTCAAATTTTACAGGAATCAAAACGTGATTTGTTTCTATTATCAGGTGTGTATGAAAAAGCAAAGGCGAACCCGGGTATTTGTTTACCCGGAGGTACGGCTTCCATTTCCGTAACACAAGCAGCGGAAGACGAGTTTGTATTGGGTATGACTCGACTGGGAATGTCGGAAGACAACGCAAAGAATGCAGTGGCACGTCTTCAACAAAATGGAATTCTTCCTTCCGTCGGCCAATCTGTACCATCGCCTGCTGTAGTTTATCGCGATTCTACCGATCCTGATTTTGATAAGGAAATATCCTTTTCCTTTAATGACACGATTACAGTTGCCCAATCTTGTCCGAAAAACAAGATCTATCAAAAATCCATGCGTTGGAAAACGGACAAATCATTGGTATCCTCTTCCATCCAAAAGACTGTAAAGTTTTTCAACCTTACTCTGGAAGTATCCGCATCTATTTCTTATTCTTCGAGTGAAGGTAAAAAGGATAAAACCGTCCTTAAGACCACACAAGTGAGTTCTCTTGGCAACGGAAGCAAAACCAAAAGCACTGCAAAACTGATCATGGAAGAATGTTCCACAGATACGGAATCAAATGTAGGGAATTGCATCTCACTCAAATATACTTCGGAAGAAGATAATAACGGTAAAAAAATTACAAACACCATCACTGGGAAGACAGACAATGACGGTGGATCCGTTATCACCGAGCGAGTGGACAAAACGGATAATACAAAATATAAAATTATCGAACTTTATGATCCTGAAGGGAACATTCTTTATCTCGAAATCAATGATTTGAATACTTTGGATTATGATTCCTACGGAGAGTTAGACGATGATCTGGCTGCAAAGTACGGATATGGACAGGAAGCGAGTTTTGACGGAGCTGTGAATGTTACCTTGGGTGCTTCTTGGTCCGGTGGTATCGGTCAAGGTACTTCACCTTATCCTACCTATAACACTTATACCGAATATGACGAGTTTGTATTGGTTCCTACGGGAGACAACCCCAATGAAAGCGAAGATTCCATTCTTGGATACGGGTTGTTTTGGGATGAGGATGCGAACGTGGTTGATCCATGGGATGATCCGGATGAGATGGCAATTGATTATTTCGGAGTCGCCGACGACGTCCAGAGCGGTTTGAAGGTCTGGCGGATTGTTTATTCCGACGAAAATTACAATTATTACTATCAACTACTACCAAACATGACGGTAGCTGTTGCACCTTAACAGGAAAAATATGAAAAAAATATTATATGCATTTGGTTTTACTTTTTTAGTTAGTTCCGTTTCTATATTCGCTTCGGAACCGTTTAACAACATACAAGGGTTTTACGGGGAACGCGCTGCGGGTCTCGGGGGTGCGTTTACCGCTCTTTCGGACGATCCCTCCGGTGCTTATTACAATCCCGCCGGGATGGCTTTTGCGCATAACGATGGTTTCTCATTGTCAGCGAGCAATTTCAAGAATGTAAAAAGAAGTTATATCAATATCGATACACCTGGTCAGATGTACAACCAAACTCACCAGGGATTCGATCCCAATTTCGTCGGTATTTTGAAAAACTTTGACAAGTGGAAGTTCGGGTTTTCCATTGTGAACACTTATAATTACGCTTATGACAGGGCAGATCAGGTGAACTACCCGTTGGTTTCTCCGACGATCAACCAAACAAGAAATTATGTAAAAGAAAAATATTCTCAGTTGCTTGTGGGTCCGAGTTTTGCCTACCTGATCACGGATAGACTCTCCATAGGAGCAACTCTCTATTATATGAACGACACGAAAGAGATTTCCAGAACTCAGTTTCAACAGTATTCAAACCTATCTTACGTTATGCGGAGCTATGTGGACAACAGACAAACTACGGGTCTTATGCCGATTTTGGGAATTCAATACCAACCCCACCAAAAAGTATCCTTGGGAATGAGTATGCGTAGAATATTTGTAACCGGCGGAAACCGCCTTTATAATGAAGTTTACACTGATTCCGCCCGTAATGCGGGAACTTCTGCGGTGGATTTTTTGGAAGGAACCCAATCCGGATTTTCTTCCATCGAAGCCGGGGTAGTGACTCAAAAGCCCAAATTGGTCAGCTCCATTCCTCAAACAACAGAGATTAGGTGGGGGGCTGCGTTTTTTCCTACCTCGAGGTTCCTTGCTTCTTTTGATGTCATTTATACTTCGGGGTACAGAACCAATCGTTCCCAGGATGAGATCAGCAAATCCGGAAACAAATATACATACACCCTGAATGATACCGAGGTGAGAGAGCTGACCCGAGTTTCCACCATGAATTATGCGGCAGGTATGGAGTATTATTTGATGGATACTTTCTCGGTGCTTGCGGGTGCTTTTACCAATGAGCCGAATACAAAGCCGATTTCCTGGACGGAATCCGCAGTAGATCTTTATTTACAAAATCTCTACAACAACCAACTTTCCGCTTCCTCAGGGGAAAACAGTTTAGTATATAAATATCCTAGGTCCGGGACCAATACTAGGAATGAATACTCCAGAAACCGGGGACTGAGTTTAGGTTTTTCCTGGGTAAATGCAAAGTCTTCCATATCGCTTACTTTCATTCGGGAAGTCGGTTCGGGAAATTCCCGAATTGACCCCAGCTCGCTTTCTCAATCTTTTGAATATAGTGCGCATTCCGTTTACATTATGGTCAGTTCCAGGAACTAGATTTCTTCCGTTCATTTTCATTTTTTTATTTTTGGGAGAGGGTTCACTTTTTACTGAATCTTCTCCGCCCTCTTATGCGCGTGCTTCCCAGGAATTGGTGATAGCTTGGGAAAAGTTGTATCCTCTCCCTTTTCGGGAAATTTTAAAACAGGATCCTTTGAAAAAAGGGATTCAAACCGAAAAGCGCAAAGATACGAGAAAAGTTTGGATGTACAATTTTTTAGTATTTATGCCAAAGTATGATAGACGGGAGAATGTTCCCGTTCCCAGAAAAGAAGGTAGAGAAGTCCAAGTGATATTTCTCTGGGAGCCGAATCATTTGGAAGAACCGTACCGATTGCAATTGGGTGAATGGAACGGAAATTAAGCAGGAGAAATTATGCCGATTCCTAAAGAAATATCTGAGACTTTGATTTGCGAAAAAATGCTGAAGGAAGGTTTAAGCGAAGCCTTCGTTTCCGATTTTTTACAAAAAGTGGATCTGGTCCGAAAAGGAGAAAACGGAATCGTTACTTGGAGCGAAGTAGGCGATTTGGATCCTGAAATCGATGAAATCGATTTTTTGGAAATTCAAAAATTATACGCATCCGATCCGAACACTCTGTCCAAGCTCGTAGTGATCAAGTTAAATGGCGGACTCGGAACATCCATGGGATTGGAAAAGGCAAAGTCACTGATCCCGATCAAAGACGGTAAATCCTTTTTGGCTGTGATTGCCTCACAAGTGGAATATATTAGAAGTTTGTGTAATATTGAAATTCCTCTTCTTTTGATGGATTCGTACAATACTCAAACCGACAGTCAAAAGGAATTAAAACAAATCGGTTTCAAACAAAGCCTGACCAGTTCATTTTTACAACATAAAGTACCCAGACTGATTACGGGGGATCTGGTGCCTGTTTCCCTTTCACATGCGGTGGAAGAATGGTGTCCCCCGGGGCACGGAGATATTTATTTTACATTAGTTGAATCCGGGATTTTGGATGAACTTCTTTCAAAAGGTTATGAGATCGCTTTTTTATCCAACGGAGACAATCTGGGTGCGACCGTAGATCCTCATATCGTATCCTATCTTTTGCAAGAGGGTGTTGATTTTGCAATGGAGATGACTCCCAAAACACTTGCAGACAAAAAAGGGGGGGCTATTTACAAAAAAATTGTAAATGGCAAATTCTTAAAATATGAACTTTTGGAAACGGCTCAGGTTCCCAAGGAAAACGAACATGAGTTTGGCGGTCTTGGAAAATTCAGAACATTTTCCACAAACAATCTTTGGATCAATTTACGTTCTCTTAAAAAAAGATTTTCCGAAGGGAATTTTTCCCTTTCTCTTATTGTAAATCCCAAACAAGTCGAAGGAAAAGATGTGATTCAGTTGGAAACCGCGATGGGTTCCGCTGTAGGAAATTTTCCTAAATTCAAAGGCATCATCATTCCTAGAGACAGATTTGCCCCTGTAAAAAAAACGGAAGACTATCTGGTTCGCCGTTCCGACGCATACATTCTAAACAAAGATTATTCTTTGACTATGGCCCCTCTTCGTAAAGAGAAGGGATTGGGAGAGGTATTAGTCAGTTTGGATGATGCATATTATAAAAAGTTAGGACCTTTCGATTCTTTGTTCAAAATCTATCCTTCCATGGTGTTCTGCGAAGAATTGACTGTAAAAGGGGAAGTTGAGTTCGATCAGTTTGTGGAAATCATAGGCAAAGTAAAGATCGAAAATCTTTCCGGGAAAAAACAAAAATTATCCTCTTTGAACAAGTCCCGCTTGGAAAACGAAACGGTTGTTTTGTGATGCGATATTTTCCTATCTTACTGCTTTCGTTCTGCCTGATCCGGTGCGGCTCTCCGTTTTCTCCCAGATCCGGTTGTTATGAAAAAAACAAATGTTCTACGATCGAAGGAACTTGTTTTTTGCAGAATGATCTTTTTTACCGATTTGCCGCAAATTCAGGAGAATACTCCAATCAGGATTTGAGTATTCTTATAGGAACTTGTATCGGCTTGGAAAAAAGTTGCAGGAAAAACTGCGATAGCGGAACTATTTTTTAAGCTCGGAACGGATTCTTTCTCTCATGGAAATTTCCATCCGGGCAATATAATCTTTGTTTTGCGAAATTCTCCAGCTCATAAGCCCGCCTTCATAAAGATTGATCAGATCCCTTGAGACTTCCAGCGATTGAAAACCGGAAGAGATTTTGTTTTTTTCCTTTAATTTTGTAAAAAAATTTACAAACATCTTTTCCCAACGTTTCACGGAAGACTGAAACTCGTATTGAAAACCGGAATTGTCCAAGGGAAACTGACTGGAAAATAAAGCGATGGGGCAGCCCTGGTAAATCGCATCTTTCGATCTGATTTGTATTTGAACTGCTTTGGACAACTCATCTACAAACGAAAGTGGGTCTTTGCTTTTTGTAAGGATATTTTTCAACCATCCTTGCACTTCTACGGAATAGTGATGGATCACTCTTTTCCCCAAGTCCTCTTTTGAAGGAAAGTGGTCGTAGAAACTCGCTTTGGCAGTATCTGATTCTTTGATGATTTGATTGATCCCTGTGTTCGCATAACCTTGGCGATAGAAGAGTTGGATCGCTGTTTTTAGGATTCTTTGTTTGGGGGGAATTTTACGAACCTCGCTTTTTTCGATAACAGCCATAACTATTAATCTACCTAATTCCCTTCAAAAGTCAAGTGTAATAGACAAATCTGTCTACTTTTCTGTTGACAGACAGACTTGTCTGTCAAAGAATCGAAATATGGACCAAACATTAAATTCCCCCTTTGTTTCAGAACTTTCGGTACTTTGGAGCGATATGGATTCCAATGGACATGTAAATAACGGAGTATATCAGTTTTATTTTGATGAAGCCAGGATGCAGGCATTGGAAGAGGAAGGGTTTTCCCTTGCTAAAATGAGAGAAGAGAAAGTGGGACCTGTAATGTACAAGGCCGAACTCAGTTATAATAAACCACTCAGTCATCCGGATAAGATCAGGATTGAAACTACGTTCGGTGATGTCACAAAAACAAGAGGAAAAGTATTTCAAACCATGAGAAGGGTTTCGGACGGAGAATTAGTCTGTCAGGCGGTATTTCATACTATCTTTTTCAATTTCAATACCAATAGGCCTTGGAAACTTCCTGATTGGTTTATCGAAAAATATTCCTGATCTACTCTCTAACGAAAGATAGGTGACCTTTTTCGGGAAGTAGATTTTTCTCTTTAAATTCCGCCGATAGAGAATCGGCGGATGGAGATAGATTGATTTTCCATTTCCCTTTTTCTTCCAGAATATGGGAATCTACTGCAAACTTACCCCGATAAAATTCTTTATCATTCCATTTGAGAGTGTACTCTTCCTGGGAATCATCGGATTGGATTTCTAATTTTACAGGCTTTACGTTTGATTTTCCATCCCAATACATTGCAGTCCATGGACCTACAAACTTGGTAATGCTAGACTCCCCGAAGGTTCTTACTTTCTTTATATCCTTTACTATTTCGCTGAGAACAATCACTACGGGAGTGGAAGCAAGGCTTTCTTCTTTATTCGACTCTTTTGCACGAATGCTTACGAAATAGAATTCGTTTTTTTCCAAATTGGAAATGGTGGTCTCGTCCGCAGAACCTTCCGGGTTGGATATAAGATTCCAATCCCTTTCTTCTTTTTTGCGAACCAAGACGGAATACTTTTCTATATTGGGTCGTTTTTTCCAAAAGATGGAAACTGAAGACTTAGAAGTAGATTCCGAAATATTGATGATTTGAGGAGTTTGTGAAACTTCCGCACGTTTTGAGAGTGAAGTCGCATAACCTGTGTCATAATCGGATGGAGCGCTTAAGTGATGATTGTCGTAAACTGCGGAGACTGCATAGTCGTTTTCCGTAAGAGGAGGATTTTCGTCTGTAAAATTGGTTTTGGAAGTTTTTCCTATTTTTGCCCACTCATCATCCACATTCTTTCTGCGAAATACTACATACTCGATCGCATTGGTGGAACCGTCCCATTCTATGATTACTTTATTGGAATAGAGTCCTTTGGAAGCGGTGACTTGGCTTGGAATCAGTTTTATATTTTTACCCGGATCCAAAAATCCGGAAACGTATTTGCTTCCTTCCCCCGTTAGATTTTTTCTATGAGGAAACACACGATACAATTCCGCATCGCCGTTTTTGGATGCTTTGTAATCTACATAACCCGGTTTGTCCGATTTTCCCAAAAACCGGAAGATTTTAGTCGATGGGTTCCATTTGTATATGGAATACTGATCTGCCGTTAGGTGACTGTCCCATTCTAAAGTGATCCGATCGTAGTACTTTCCGATACTTGCAGTGAGATTTGTGATAGGAACGATTTCATTTGTTTTTGGATCGTTGCTCGTATAACCTTCGTTTGAGTCATGGGACGGCAGGGAAATTCTATGTTCGTCCAGACTTGCAACCCGGTATGTATAAGCAAGATTTGTCTGTGTTCCGAAATCATCAAACTGAGTCTGTCTGGACAAACCTACATTTTGAAATTTGGCCTCACCTTTCCGCTTGCGGTAAATCTCATAGCCGATCGCTTTGGGATCTTTGGACCAGGTGACTCTGATTTTGTCTTTAAATTCCCCTCTGGTCGCATAAATTTCGTTTGGTGGACGAAGATCTCTGCCTGTGGAAGGGATTTCATCCAGGATTGCCAATACTTGCTTTTCAGAATACAATTTGGAATCTGTTGCGGGAACCACAGTATAGGCAGCCCGGGTCAGTTTTTGGATCAAAGAATAAGAGATCCAAAGGTATCCTGAATCTCCCCATTCTCTTCCCCAAGAGTTCCAAACCCGAAATGCTTTTTTATCATCGTCATATCCGATGAGTACCAAGGATTGTGCTCCGAGTAGCTCCCCCGAAGCCGATTGATAAACCGCAGGACCATGCGCTTCCAAAAAATTTTCATAAGTAAGAAAGCTGATCACAACAGGGTTTCGTCTGGAAATGGAATGTTTTAAATGGAATAGTTCGTTGGAATCAATTTTGAAAATGCGGGCAAATCGTGTCTCTCTTCCCAGTTCGATCAGATTGGCACCGGGCTTGGACCTGAACTGCGAAGGAGTATAATTCATTTCTTTTAAAGGAACGGAACCTCTGCTCTGGGCGAGTATCAATCCTTCGAGTAAGGAGGCACCTGAATCTTTTCCTCCATTCAATTGATTGTAAATATAAGCCGGGGAATAAAATACCGACTGCCCCTCTTTGGAGATCGGGTTTATGGAAGATATGTTTTCTCTTTTGTTCTTTTCCGCTTCAAAATAAGAAATCAGTCCGAAACCAACGGCAAACCCTACGCTACTTTTTTGATTTCCTTGGTCTCCCGGAGGAGGGAAGGAATCGGAAAGATCCGTTTCTTTTGAAATTTTATCTTCGTCTAATGCCCGATAATTGGGGAGACTTTCATACAATTCATAAGGATCGGGAACGAGCCCGGAGGGGAACCTTAGGGATTTTGTTTCACTATTGCCTGTAACCGGGCGGGAGTAAAAACCGGCTGCGGACAATGCGACCAGTCCGAAGATACTGAGGAGAGCGATCCTTCTTTTTTCCATGATCAATCTTCTTCCAAATCAAAGAGTATTGGCAATCTATGAGACATCTTGGTTGGTTTGCCATTATTATAACCCGGAACAAAACGAGCCATACGAATTATTTTGAGCGCAGCCTCGTCAAACCCGTATCCTGCTCTGCCGGAAGCAACTTTAGCCCCTTGCAATTGGCCTGTTTCATCTACTTGTACCATAACAACCACTGTCTTCGTGTTTATATTTGCGGCTTTCGCCGCTTCTGGAAAGAAACTTTTTAAATCAAAATCGATGATGGGAGTGGGGGGTCGGTCCCCGTTATAAGAAAATAAAAATCCGTCTTTGTCCGTTCCATCCCCGGAAAGTTGGTTGGGGTTGATATCCGTATCATCGGGTGCTTCTGCGTTTTGGTCTTTATTGGAACCTTCCACCCAGTCAGTTTTTTCCACAGGGGCAGGACTCGATTCTCCTCCCAAAAGTTCGGGTGGAATCTCTTCCCAATCCACATCCACTTCGTCTAGCTTGCTGACTTCTTCGTAGTCCGAGTCACTTGGCAAAGTGGCTATAAAGTAAATCAAATAAACGGAACCATGCAACACCAATGAGAATATAATGGAAAATTTAAACAGTCCGAATTCATGAACCCAGGATTTAAATTGTTTCCATCTGTCTTTCATTTTATTTTTTTACGGAGAGTGCGATTCGTGTAACACCTGCTTTGCGAATCATTCCCATCGTTTCGGTGATTTTTCCGTAGGGAAGTCTTTCATCCGCCGAAAGAGTGAGTCTCATATTGGGTCTGATTTTCGCCTCTCTCTCCAGATGTTTTACTAAAGAGGGAATGGTCGTGTCTTTGCCTTCCAAAAGAATCTTGCCGTCTTTGGTCAAAGCGACTTGGGTGGACTCGGCAACATTGGGATCTGCCGCAGCAACCTTCGGTAAATTGATATTAATCGACTCTTTCTTCAGAAAGTTCGCTGTTACCATAAAAATCACAAGGAGCACGAGGATCACATCCACCATCGGTGTGATGTTAATCGATCCTATCTCTTCATCGTTTCCGCCGGAATTACCTGCCATAAACTATCTCCTAATGGTGAGTATGTGAAGAATGACTTGATTTGCCGGTAATCAGATTGGCGTGAAATTCTTTGGAAAGAATTTCCAAATTTCCGGTGATCACTTTGATCTTTCTTGAAAAATAATTATTTGCCATAACGACCGGAATGGCAACTGCAAGTCCCGCCGCAGTAGCAAGTAGGGCGGTGGAAATACTACGCATTACCACTTCCGCTCCGGAGTTTCCGAGAGTTCCCAGTCCGTAGAATGCCTTGATCACTCCGAGTACGGTTCCCAGTAGTCCGATGAAAGGAGTGTTGTTGCCAAGAGTATTTAAAATAGGAAGTCTCTCTTCCAGATGAAGTCTTTCTTTTAAGATTTTGGCATCCATCAGTTCGAATAAACCTTTTGGATTTTCCTTTTCCCTTTCCAGAGAAAATTGAGTGAAACGTGTGTAAGCAGTTTCCTCTTTTTGATCATGAAGAAGTTTTTCCGTGCCTTTGTGGTCTTTGTGGCGCAACAGAGGGACTAGATGTTCTAAAAATGAGACCGCTTCTTTGGTAAGGTTTTTACGAAAAATGACCAATCGTTCTACAAATACGGCAACGGCCAGGATGCTTGCGAATAACATCACTACAAAGATAAATTTTTCACCTATATCAACGAAATCCTGCATGTATCCCTCTTCTTTCTGACAGGATTTTGAGATTCGGTAGCAATTAAAGTGAAAAATTCTTATAAAAGTGATCGAATCTGATTCTTGTTCAGAATCGGAAAAAACTGTTTTTCCTGAGTGAAATAAGCACCCTGGCCCATACGATCGCTGCTTTTAAAGCGGCTTTTTTAAATGTGAGAGGAAAATGAAACGAATTGCTGGAATACCTTTCTTAATTCTTGGAATCCTACTGGTTTATTATTATTCCGTTCGGGCTTGGCAGATGTTTTTGAATGTTTGTCCGAATCATGATTTTCTGTCTTGGGATGAAAATATCAGGCTCGCCACAGTGCTCGATCAGTATGTGGATTTTAGAGACGGTTCTTGGTTTAGGGGATTTTTTCCTTTTTTGGAATCTCCAACCTGGCCACCTCTCCGTTCTATAATCACATTTGCTTCTCTTTATTTTCCCACGGATTGGCCTATTACGTATCGGGATTCCTTCAACGGACTTATCTTTCTCATATTCGTTTATCCTACGTTATTTTATATTTTGAGCAAGGTGACCCGGTCCTGGTTTTGGGGGAGTGTCTTGTCTTTTTTTAGTTTTATACTGACTTTGCAAACGCAGGAAGTGCCCGCTTATTCCCTCACTTCCATGTTGGAAACCCAGTCTATGTTCTTTCTGCTTTGGTCTGCCTACGCTCTTTACAGGTTGTACGAAGAAGATAACAGCGGGGAAATCCGAACCTCAACCAAGTATCTCGTCGCATTCTCTCTGTTCGGTTTTTATTTCACGAAGTACCCGTATGGAATTTTGTTTTTTATGGCATGTTTCACCTATGAGTTTTTACGCAATCCTACCAAATACAAAGATGTGATTGTATACTTGTACAAGGATTATGCGAAGGGTTTTCGTCTGGCGTATTTGGTTTTTGTGGTTCTTATGATTTTCTCTCTACCTGTACTGCGTGTGGTGAGCAATATCAATTTGAACCAAAGACCGTTTAAGATGTTTATGTACTACATAAGTCTTGTTTTATTCGTAGACTTATCTCTTTATATGTTCCGCAACCGAAGCAAAGCTATCGCAGTCTTTCCTCGCACAACTGTAGTTTTGTGGGTGTATGCGGTTTTCCCTGCGTTTTTATGGCTTTTTTGCAATCCGGACAGGGTCAGCGCATTGATAGACGCCCAAATGATTGTAAATCATTATACCCGTAGTTTTTTTCTGACACTTTGGACGGAGCCTGGAATTGACCCGAAAGTCCCCGGGATTTTCGATTTTGTATGGGGGTTTCGTATTTTATTTTTGGTTTCGTCGGTATCCATTCTTTATTTTTTCGCAAACAAATCCAAAAATTGGAAGGATAAGATCAAAGATCCTCTGTTTGGTGCAACGGTAGCGATCTTTTTGGAACTTTTGATTTTAGAGCTTGCTACGGGAAACAAACAACCGCGTCATGTGTTGCAATTCATTCCTGCGATCGGTTTTTTCACAACTGCTTGGTCTTTGCGTTTTGTGCAATCCGCAGAATCAAAACCTTTCCTTGCGGCGGGATATCTTAGCATAGCAGTTGTTCTGGGACTCGTCGGATGGAATTTGTTTTATAATCAGGGGCTTCTTTCCGATCGGTTTTTTCAAACCAAACCGTTTTGTTACCGAGGGACCAATGTTTCCGATTTCCAACCTGCGAGAGAAATTGCGAACCAATTGGATCCGACTAAAAAGTACATTTTGATCAATGCATTTCATGACAAAGAAAAATATGAAACAAAGGGAAGGGTTCTCGCTTCTGACTTTGATTTGGCGATGAAACTCAAGACATATGAAAAAGGTGCGGTGAGAAATGATCATCCTAGGAAGTGGAAGGACTGGTCAAAATTCGATTCCGTTCTTTTATTAAGTGATACTTGCCCTGATGCTTTTGTGGAAGAAAAGTTTGAATCCAGATCTAAAATCTTGATCGCTGAATCCACATTAGTAAAAACATACAGAGAAGGGAGTGGAATCGCCTGCTTACAGGAATTTCGTATTCTTAAACCGGAAGTGACAAAGTAAATATAGGAATTGCGGTGCCTGTGGTTTTCGGTTATATCGACCGGTTCGGGGAATAGATCGAATCCAAATTCCGCCCGACAACAAAATCAACACAAAAGATTTAGATTAAGAAACGGATTTTTTCCGCTTGCCCTCTTTCGAAAAAAGGGGGCATGTGGAGCCATGTCTCAAGAAAGGCGTATTTATAAACGTATTTCCGAAAAGGTACATATCACTTATCGAGTTATCCAATCAGGTTCGGACAAAATGTTCCTTCCTAAAGATAAAGGGGAAGGGGAAACTCAGGACATTTCGGAAGGTGGCCTTCTCTTTAGCACGAAAGAACCTATGCCTATCGGGGCAAGGTTGGAATTGGAACTTAGATTCCCAGATGTTCGCTATGTACTTTATCCCAGAGCAAAAGTAGTGAGATTGGAAGAATTCAATGAAGGCGAATTTTACGAGGTGGGTCTCGAGTTCAATCAGCTTTTCGAAAATGATAAGAAGTTGATTTTGGAACATATCATAAGGCTTGGGGGATAGGTCATCGATTTACTTCTATTAGGTGGTCAGAGGGTGCCCCCCGCCTTAAGATCAACTTCGCTGATGATTTTTCGAATACTTCTTCGTTTCTATTGGCACAGAAGAAGGGATTTGGGGTGCGGTTTCGTGGGTTTGTCCGCCTTCTCTATATCATAGATCTTCACTCGCCTCCAGAGATTCGCTCAAATTTATAGATTTTTTTCCGATTAGTTCGCCTTTTTGCCAGCGACTTTGCATCATCATTCGTCAACTAGGAAGTCCATGATCAAAAAGTTTGGTTTTATATTATGCCTATCCACATTTTCCCTCCTAGGCCAATCCTTATCCGAATTTGCGGGTTCTTTGCCAAATCCGATATCGGATGAAAATTCCCGGATTTTAGATCAAACGGGCATTCTTGAAAATTCTGGAACCAAACAAAGATTAAACGAATTGATCGTTCGTTTGGAAAAGGAAACTTTCGTTGAGATGGCAATTGTTATTTTACCATCCGTCGATCCTTTGATTTCAAAACAAGTCGCTGTTGAACTTTTCCGAATTTGGGGAGTTGGTAAAAAGGAGAAGGGCAATGGGATATTGATTCTTCATGTTTTGGACCAAAGAAGAGTTGAAATAGAAATAGGATACGGATTGGAAGAAAAACTAACTAAAGTTCTATGTAATAGAATCTTGAAAGAAAGGGCGATCCCATATTTTAAGTTAGGTGCATTTTCCGTAGGTTATGAAAGCATGTTCGATTCCCTTGCGGCAACATTGAAATCCGATCTCACCCCTTACTCAAAAGTTTTAAGCGAATCATCGGAAAAATTTCCTGAACCGTCGAAGGCTGCATTGGATGAGATTCCGGAAGGGCTCGAGACTTACCTCGATCCTAGTTACGAATCAAGAGAGAATTGGGAACAGAGATATCCTCTTTTTTTATTCGGAGGAATATTTATTGTTATTATTGGTTATTTCTTTTTGTGGGAGAGAAGAGGTCCGTGGTTTAAACAGTATGAGAAAAGCCATTATAGGGAAACAAGATTTACAATTTGGACCTCTTTTTTTCTGATTTTTTCCTTCGTTTGTTTTATTCTTTCTGTCGTTAGTTTCTGTTATGCGAAATGGGGTGGGGACTTGCTGCCTCAGTTCATAGGAATTCCAAGTTTTGCAGCTTTTGTTCTCTTCTTTTTCACATTCAATTGGTTTAGAAAATATTGGGAAGATTCGTTGCAATATCTCCCGATTCCATGCAAAAAATGCGTATCGGAACTTTGTCCTGTTCCCTATCAGGAGGATAGGGAAATGTATTTGGATCAGAATGATATAAAAGAAGAGAGTCTTCATTCCTATAAATTCATTATATTTAAGTGTAAATCTTGTTATACGATTGAAAAACATCGTAAAGCGGATTATCGTTACGGAGATTATTCCATTTGCCCGAATTGTAAAATTAGATCCGTCTATGAAAGAGCAAATATAATACATTCGTCGACATATGAAAGGGAAGGTGAAGAACAAGTAAGGTTTAAATGCGTTTATTGTGATTATTCTGATATTAAAAATAGGATCGTACCGAAACAAATACGACCTACACCGACTTCTGCTTTTCGTTCCAAGTTCTCTTCTTTAAATTCTTTTTCCGGTAAAAGTTTTAGTAGGAGATCTTCCAGCGCTGGAGGTGCGGGTTCTAGCCATTAAATCACGTATAACTACGTGTATATCTAATTTCCTTTTTATTATAATATTTAGGGTGATTACTAAATAAAAAGGATTTGGCAATGAATCTTAAGCTCACCTATGCATTTTTTTCCTTTGTTTTGATCGTGTCGCTAGTTTCTTGTAAAAAAGATAAAGACGATTCGGACCCGATTTCCAATTACTTGTTGTTCGAAACATTGGTAACTGTATTAAACGGCAACAGCTCTTCTGCGGATATAAACCCTGAGTTGGGTTTTCCCGGAACCAAAACTACAATTACCGGCGAAGGATTTATCGGTAGTGCGTCCGAGTATGTGGTAACCGTTGGCTCTGCCAATGCTACTGGAATTAATATCCTCAGCACCACTTCCTTGGAATTCACCATGCCTGAGTTAGCTGGCATTACTGACAATTCGATAGTTGCTGTTTCCATAAAAAAATCGGGAATCAGTTTGCTTTCTAAGACAATTCGTTATCGCCCGGTTCCTGTGTTGGCCATCAATGAACCGAATACTTTTAATCGAAAGATCACATCAAGTGATCCGAGTGTGTTTTTTACATTTACGATAATGACGTCCGGGCTTCATCTGTTCAATTCGTACGGATCGGCAGCCAATTTGGATTTTTACTTTTACACTTCTCCTACTTCGAGTGCAACAACGATCGCAACTGGAACGGCTACAGATACCGAGTTCAAAAGGTTTAGCCTTACACCGGGCACGTATTACTTGCAAGTGAAATTTGTATCCGGCTCTGATTCCAATTTCAAAATGAATATTGCCAGCAATTCCGGGGTGGTTCCTACCTCAACTAGCAATAGTGTCAACGGTACGGCCGGCGTTGGGGCAACTTATCTATGTTATGATTCGTTGGGATTTGGAACTGCAAATGTTCCGAGCAGTTGTGATGTTATCAATGTCGCCGATGTTGCAAATAAGACCGGAAAGTGCACTTATCCTTCCGCTTCCGGAATTACCACCAGGACTTATTATGGTAATGGGTTCCAGACATCTTACGCGCAATTTACTTGTCTCACTCCTGGAAACGGTTCTCAGAATGAATCGGAATCCATATTCAAGGCATTCCCGTAGTTTTTTGTCAAGAGATCTTTCCTAACTTTTGTTTGGTGGGTTATTCTTCGCCTGTTTAGCCTGCCACCAGCTTTTTGATTTCTTTCAATAGGGAGGATTTGCCGGATACCACATTTTCTTCCGCCATTTGAATGGTTTTTTCCATTCCTTTTTCACCATAGAACTTGTCGATTACCGCTTCTTTCAATGTTTCCCGGAACCAAAGCCTGGATTGATCTTTTCTATTTTGTTCAAAATGACCGTTTGTTTTGGTTGTCTCGGAATAATCTAAAATCAATTTCCAAATTTCATCGGTACCTTTACCGTCAAGCCCGCTACAGGTGATCGCTCTGGGAAACCATTTGGACTTTGGAGGAGGAAACAAGTATAATGCGGATTCGTATTCTGCCTTCGCACGAATGGCATAGGGTTCGTTTTTCCCGTCTGCTTTATTGATAGCGATCAAATCCGCCATTTCCATAATCCCTCGTTTGATCCCTTGTAATTCATCTCCGGCACCCGCAAGCATCAAGAGTAGAAAAAAATCAACCATTGAATGAACTTGCGTTTCCGATTGTCCTACCCCTACGGTTTCTATGATAATCACATCGAAGCCCGCTGCTTCGCAAAGATACATGGATTCTCTTGTTTTTCTTGCAACACCTCCGAGCGAACCACTGCTAGGTGATGGCCTGATGAAACAACCTTCCGCTCGGGAAAGGTTTTCCATTCTGGTTTTATCTCCCAGAATACTACCATGTGTTTTTTGAGAAGTAGGATCAATGGCAAGTACCGCCACCCGTTTCCCTTTTTCCAAAAGATAAAGGCCGAAAGATTCTATAAAAGTGGATTTGCCGACTCCCGGAACACCGGTGATTCCTACGCGAATGGAATTTCCCGTCCGAGGAAGAATCTTTTCCAAAACCATTTGTGCGAGTTCGCTATGATCTTCCCTATTGCTTTCCACAAGAGTGATCGCTTTGGATAAGAGAGTGCGGTTGCCATCAAGCACTCCTTTTGCAATTTCTTCCGGAGAGAATTTTGATTTTTTTGTCAGTTCTCTTTGTTTGAGAATGTAAGGATTTACGGAAGGCGCCCCTTCCACACCGGGCATTACATGTAACGCGGTGTCCGAAGGGTTTTCTCCTTTTGTAGGGTGAGGATTAGGCTGTTCTCCGTTCATTGAGCATAATCGTTAAAATTTGTTTTGCGGCATCCGAAATCACGGTTCCCGGCCCGAAGATCGCTGTCGCCCCCGACTTGTACAAAAAATCATAATCTTGTGCGGGGATCACTCCGCCTACAACTACGAGCACATCTTCTGCGCCTAACTTTTTCAACTCTTCGATCACTTGGGGAACAAGTGTTTTGTGTCCTGCGGCAAGAGAAGAAACACCAAGTATATGGGCATCGTTCTCTACCACTTGTTTGGCGACTTCCGCAGGAGTTTGGAACAAAGGCCCTATATCAACGTCGAACCCCATATCGGCAAAACTGGTGGAGATGACTTTTGCTCCCCGGTCATGACCGTCCTGGCCCATTTTTGCTACCATGATCCTGGGTCTTCTTCCTTCCAGTTTGGCAAATTCATCGGCAAAATTCCGAGCTTCTATGAATCCTTTGTCTTCCGAAATTTCAGAAGAATAAACACCGGAAATGGATCGGATCACTGCTTTGTACCTTCCAAATACTTTTTCCATAGCATAAGAAATTTCACCCAGAGAAGCTCGTTTTCTTGCGGCGTCTACGGCAAGTTCGAGTAGATTTCCTTTTCCGGATTCCGCAGAAGAGGTGATCGCGTTCAGTGCCGCTTCCACGGCAGTCGAATCCCTATCCCGTTTCATTTGATTCAAACGGTTGATCTGAGCTTCCCGTACTGCTGTATTGTCAATATCCAAAATATCAATCGGTGCTTCCTTATCCAACCGGTAACGGTTCACACCTACGATCACATCCTTTCCGGAATCGATACGGGCTTGTTTTCTTGCGGCGGCTTCTTCGATTCTCATTTTCGGAATACCGGTTTCGATTGCTTCCGCCATTCCACCTAACTTTTGTACTTCTTCAATCAGAAACCAGGCTTTATGGACCAAATCATGAGTGAGTTTTTCCACATAATAGGAGCCGCCCCAAGGATCAATCACCCGATTGATGTTTGTTTCTTCCTGGAGATAGATCTGAGTGTTACGTGCAATCCGTGCGGAAAAATCGGTAGGAAGTGCGATCGCTTCATCCAATGCATTTGTATGGAGAGACTGCGTATGACCGAGCGCTGCTGCCATCGCTTCGATACAAGTGCGCCCCACATTATTGAATGGATCTTGTTCCGTAAGAGACCAACCTGAGGTTTGGCAATGAGTTCGGAGAGCCATTGATTTTGCGTTTTTAGGATTGAATTGGTTTACTATTTTTGCCCAAAGGAGTCTGCCTGCTCTCATCTTTGCGATTTCCATAAAATGGTTCATTCCGATGGCCCAAAAGAAAGACAATCTGGGTGCAAATTCATCCACTGTTAAACCGGAAGCGATTCCCGTGCGAATGTATTCCCAACCGTCTGCGAGTGTATAAGCTAACTCCAGATCGGCGGTTGCACCTGCTTCCTGCATATGATATCCCGAGATGGAGATCGAATTGAACTTCGGCATATGTTGTGATGTATAACCGAAAATATCCGCAATGATCTTCATGGAATGTTTGGGCGGATAAATATAGGTATTACGTACCATAAATTCTTTCAGGATATCGTTCTGAATAGTGCCAGATAACTTGTCTTTGGTGACACCTTGCTCTTCCGCAGCGAGGATGTAAAATGCAAGTATGGGAACTACCGCACCGTTCATAGTCATGGAAACGGACATTTGGTCCAAAGGAATCTGATCGAATAGAATCTTCATATCCAGAACGGAATCGATTGCCACACCCGCCTTCCCCACATCACCTACCACACGTTCGTGATCCGAGTCGTAACCTCTGTGAGTTGCCAAGTCAAAGGCAACTGAGAGACCTTTCTGACCGGCCGCCAGGTTTCTTCTGTAAAATGCATTGGATTCTTCTGCGGTGGAAAACCCTGCATACTGGCGAACCGTCCACGGTTTGTTCACATACATTGTGGAATAGGGTCCTCTCAAATAAGGAGGAAGCCCTGCAACATAATTGAGATGTTCCAACCCGTCCAAATCCGATTTGGCATAGCGGGATTGGATCGGGATTCCTTCCGGGGTTTGCCAAAGGGAAGTCGATTTCTGGAAGGAGGATTTAGAGGGAACGGAAAAGGGTATTTTTGTAAAATCAGGTCGCATAGAGTCTTCTATGGAACAACCTTACAGAGAGAAAACCATAGAGAAAGCAGTTTTTCGATTGAAACCTGGATGGAACGGACTATAGTTTTCTTTCTCACTCCAACCCCATGCTGAATGAACCCGGCTTTGCACAAACGATCCTAGATACAGTCGCCTCTCTTATATTGGTTCTGGATACGGAAGGTCGAATTAGGGTCTTCAATCGGCGCTGCCAGGAAAAAACAGGGTATTCCTTCGAAGAAGTGGAAAATCAATATATCTGGGATATATTGATTTTGGAATCGGAACGTTCTTTGATCCGATCCAAATTCAAAAAAATCCAACCGGGAAGGGACAATGTTCCCCAATTCCAAAATGTTTGGCTGACAAAGTCCGGAGATCAAATTATGATCCGCTGGAACAACGCCTTTCTGACTGATAAGGAAGGGAAGCTGGAGTATATCCTTGGTACAGGAGTTGATATTACCGAGGAAGTTTTAGCTAAGGAAGCTTTGGAGACCCAAAGTATCTTTGAAGGTTACCTGAATTCTTTTTCCAGAAAATTGAATTTTGCTTCTTATGAAGATGTTCCCAAAATTCTGAAAGTGAGCCTTTCAGAAATGGCAAATCGAATGGGCGCTAGATTTGCTTCCATTTTGGATTTATCTTTTCCAATGATCAGTTGGGAAGAGATAAAAAAAACAGATTATTCCTTTTACACGGATTGGATGTTTAAAAATCCGCAGGAATTCCAATTGGAAAATTTCCTGGTTCAGGAAATTTTCGATCGCATAACTAATAATAAAGTCGTCCTGGTATTGAAAGGTAAAATCATTGAAGTCGGACTTTCCGATCAGGGAATCAACTGGATCTTTGTTCCCGTCAAAAATTCGAATCAGGTTTTATGTTTTTATTCCGATCGGTTTAATTTTTCTCCCAACCAATTCGTTCCCCACCTTCGTTTGTTTTGCGATTTATTCGGAAACGGCCTGGACCGTATTGCATTCGATCATCGCTTGCGGGAAGAAAGGGATTTTTTAAATAAGGTTTTGGCAATCTCTGCGGATGGAATCGCCATTCTCAATCCGGATGGCCGGATCATTTACGCAAATCGAAGTTCAGAAAAAATTCTGGGATTGGAAAGAAATGAAGGAAATATAATAAAATACAAATTGCCCAAGTTTCATTATAAAACTTTGGAAGGTAATCCTTTTCCTGAAGAAAACCAGCCATTTGCCGTTATTCTTAGAACAAGAGAGCCAGTTGAAAATATAATCCAAATCATCAGTTGGGAAGGTGAAAATGAAAAAACCATCTCAATCACAGGAGCACCTATCTTAAAAGAAAGCGGTGAGATAGAGATGGTGGTGTTTTTTATCTCTGACATTTCATTCAAACTGATTCAGGAAAAAAAACTGAAAGAGTCGGAAGCAAGACTTCGCCTTGCCGTCGACGTTGCTAAGATCGGAATTTGGGAATGGGATATTCTCAACGATCGTTTTCTTGGAAGCGAAAGACTGTATGAATTGTATTTTGTTTCTAAAGACGGATTTCCAAATTTTGAAAGCTTTAGAGATCTGGTTCACCCCGAGGATAAAAATACTTTCAACAATGTCGTGCAGCAGGTATTAAGCGAAAGTGGCGGGGCAGTTTACCTTCAGTATCGGTTTATTGATCATACAAAAAAAATCCATTGGATGGAAGGATATATCCAAGTTTCCGAAGTTGAAAACCAATCCGCAAGAATGATAGGAGTTGTTCGGGATATCAGTTCTAGAATGAATTTCGAAAGAGAACTGAAAGAAAGCGAATCCAGGTTCCAGGCATTTTACCAAATCACAACGGAAGCCATTTGGATTTCCGATTCCAATTTCTCCGGGATCGTGGACGCTAACCCAGCATTTTTCAGTCGATTCGGTTATCGGGAAAACGAACTCGAGTCCATTGATATTTCCAGTTTATTTGCCCGCGAATCTTGGGATTTGATTTTAGATGAGGGTTTTGCGGAAAACACAAGTGTCAATTTGTTTGCTTGCGAAAAAGACGGAACTCTGTTTCCTGTAAGCGTAAAGACCCGTATCATTCATGATAAGGGAGTCGTTCGTACTGCAGTGAGCATGCAGGATTTGACTTTTCATAAAGTAATAGATGAACTTAGAACCTATAATGGAGAAATTCTAAGAAAAAACGATCTGATCGAAAAACAAAAACAGGATTTGGTGGATGCGATGAAAAAATTGCAACTTGCCCAGGCCCAATTGGTTCAATCGGAAAAGATGGCTGCATTGGGACATTTGATAGCAGGCATTGCTCATGAAATCAATAATCCGATCGGCGCGATTCAGGCAAGCAATCAGAATCTTCGCAATGCTCAAATGGGTTTCCCGGAAAGAATTCGCGCTTTGAAAGAAATTTATTCCGTAATCGACTATGACACATTAGACGATATGATGAATTTGCTTTTCGATAGTTATAACACTTCGAACTTTATTTCGGGCCTGGAAGCCAGAAACAAGAGAAAAGTTCTAGTCCAGACTTTAAAGGAAAAGTCGATCGAAGACGCCGAATCCATTGCAGACTCGGCCATCGACCTGGGAATCCATGAAGTGATTTTGAAATATATCAAATTACTGCAACATCCCCATTCTTCGGAGATTTTGGAAATCATATTCAGGCAAATTCAATCGCTTAATATGAGTAAGACAATCCAGGTCGCGGTGGACCGGGCTTCCAAGATCATTTATGCTTTGAAAAATTATTCTCATTTTGATCAGGAAGGAGTCCCCATCCCCGGAAACATTACGGAAGGGATCAATACTGTACTTACTATTTATCAAGACAAAATCAGAAGGGGAGTGGAAGTGATCCGGAATTTCGAATCCTCTCCTTCCATATATTGTTATCCTGATGATCTGCTACATGTTTGGACCAATATCATATTTAACGCACTTCAGGCGATGAAATTCAAAGGAAGTTTGGTCATCCGTACTTTTTGTTCGAACAATCATCTTGTGGTTTCGATCATGGATACCGGGCCTGGAATTCCCGAAGAGCACAGGGATAAGATTTTTGAACCGTTCTTTACAACGAAGGCTCCCGGAGAGGGAAGCGGCCTCGGTCTTGATATAGTCAAACGGGTGATTGAGAGACATAAAGGAGAGATTAAGATAGATTCGGAACCGGGAAGAACCGAATTCCGAATCTATCTTCCGATGGATTTACACTTAAGGGAAAAATAGACTGAATCTATAGAACCCCTAATTTTTTTTGTGCTTTTTCCATAAACTCTATAACGTTTCTTTTGAGGTGAATGAAATCTTCTATGCCTTCGGATTCCGATTTTGAAATCAGATCTTTCGGAAAACCGGCAACAATCCGCCAAACATTCGGTAGGTTTTTTTTCATACCTTCGCAGAATGCAGGAATGAATTCGATGTATTCTTCGTCGGAAGAACAAAGCACAACCATATCCGCTTTGAAATTTTTAGCGGCCTGAATTCCTTCTTCGATGGAATCAAAGCCCAAGTTGTCCTGGATTGTATAACCCAAACATCCTATATAATTGGAACTGAATGCGGCACGCGCCTTTCTCATTCCTAAATTTCCAATTGTAAGCAGAAATACTTTCGGAACTGATTTTGTTTTTTCAAAATGTGCATCAGTCGCAAAACGAAGTCTGTCAAAATCCCAAGATAGTCTTAAGTAATTCAATCGTTTGAATTTTGTTTGAACGGGTGCATTCAATCGCTCATTGATTTTGCCAATGGAATTTTGCAAATCCGAATGACGTTCGGAAGCCAAAGGATATTGGTTTGTACCTAACAGAGTCTGTTTGCGGCTCGAAGCAGCTTCTCTTTTTTTCTTTTCGGCGGTTTCTATTTTCGACTGAATCTTTCCATCTAACATGGATTTGTAGAACCCTCCGTCCTTTTCAACGGTCTGAAATTCCTCCCAGGAAACTTCGCATAATTTATGAGTGAGTGATTCCAGATAATACGATCCCGAAGAAGGATCATCCACTTTGTCCAGATGGGACTCATGTCTGAGAAGCAATTGGGAATTGCGGGCAATCCTTGTTCCGAACTCATTCGAATCATGATAAACTTTGTCGAACGGATGTACTGTGACCGAATCCGCTCCACCGATAACGGCGGACATAGCAGCAGTGGTTCCGCGTAACATGTTTACATAAGGGTCGTAGGCTGTAAAATTCCATTCCGTTGTACTAGCATGTATTTGTGCGGGAGACTTTTCTCCCAGTCCCGGTTCATATGCATCCAGGATTTTTGCCCAAAGGATTCGCAAAGATCGGAATTTTGCAATTTCGCTAAAATAATCTGCTCCAATCCCCGCCCAAAACCAAACGGATTGTGCTGCAACTGACGGTTTTGCTCCCGATTCGATTAGAATATTCAAATATTCAACTGCCCAAGCGAGTGAATAAGCCAACTCCTGAGTGATTGTGCTGCCTGATTCTCTCAAATAATAGGAATGAATGCAAATAAATCTTTCGGAACCGGAAGAAGACACAAGAGTCGCCAAATTGGACTTTATCTTTTCTTCCGAACCGCCCGTTTCCCCGCAAAGTAATGCAGAGCCTAACGGATCATAATCGGTAAGAATTTGTTTCGCTTCTTTTGCAAAAGTACGGATTTCTTTTGCAAAGTCTGGGGCACGATTGGCCAAGGATAAAATAATAGGAGTATTTTTCAGATCTAATCCGAAAAACAATCTTTGCAGATCGTCCGGACCGGGAAGCGGAATTCCGAACCGGCTCCCTGCTTCTTCATGAGAATAAAATAATAAAGAATCAACCCCTTTCTTTTCTAAGGATTTTGCTTCTTCGTTGGCAAGAGTGATCGACTGATTTTGGTAAATCGGATCGGTGATAAGCCAACCTTTTTCTTTGCGTTGAAGAGTAGGTAAGTCAAGGGCTTCTAAATCTTCCGCTCTGTAATAAGGCTCGATGGAAAAACCTTCTTCCGTCTCCCATTGCACTTTGTCGTAAGGAGCCCCTTTCAGGTCTTTTAGAATCAGCTCTTTCCATGTTTGGGCTCCCGTTCCGGGGAATTCCGAGAATAATAAATCTTCCAAATTATTCCTCTACGATTTCGTAAGGTTCCATATAGCCGGGGAAGTCGCCTAATCCCCTTGTGAAAGTGAACTTTGCAGGATAGACTACAAGTCGTTTGCTAGATTGTTTAATTGTTCCCGACAATGCTGAGAAAGGTAATGATATAAGAAAGGCGCCAACCCCGAGGCAAGTCCCTACAAGTCCCAAAGGTCTTGCAAGAGCAATGTCCAAAAGCATTTCGCCTCCGCTTGGAACTTCTCGTGCGGAGAGAGATGAAAAAGATAGAAGTAGGGAAATTAAGAAAAGGATGGA
Organism: Leptospira ilyithenensis; assembly: GCF_004771005.1. Lineage (GTDB taxonomy): Bacteria > Spirochaetota > Leptospiria > Leptospirales > Leptospiraceae > Leptospira_A > Leptospira_A ilyithenensis. Next base: position 3,712 of record NZ_RQHV01000002.1, on the reverse strand, counting down.
CAAAGGACGATTTTGCTTCATATAATAAAACACTCGGGTTCTCCCTATGATAAAAAACGAAACGAGTCCCCGTGTAAAGTAAGAATTATGGCAAAAGAAATTGTTTTATTTGGTTTGTATTCCCTCGTCCACCTCCTTGCGATTTTGACAATCCCGAAAGAGAATTATTTTTTTCTTCCTTCCAAAATCATTCCTATCTTGATCTTGATCGTGGCTCTCCTCCGTTATTGGAAGAAATTGGAACTACGGGGAAAATTGGTAGCAGTTGCTCTTGTGTTTTCTTCCTTCGGAGATTCCTTCCTCGCTCTTCCTGATCCCAAGTTTTTTGTTCCGGGACTTGGTTCTTTTCTTGTAGCACAGCTTATTTATTCAGGAGCATTTTCTTTCGGTTCTCCTTTGAAACTGATTTTATTCTTACCTTTTCTTGCCTACGGACTCACTTTTTATTCCCTCTTGTTTCCGCATTTGGGACCTCTTGCCGTTCCGGTCGCAGTGTACGTGCTCGCAATTTGCATCATGGGTTGGAGAGCACTCGCCCGTAAATCTGTAACTTATGCATTCAGAGTCGGGCTTTTGGGAGCGATCTCCTTTATTGTTTCCGATTCCATCATTGCCTATTCCATGTTTTTAAATCCCGGAATGGATAGGACTCTTGCTTCCATACTGATTATGGTTACATACTATTTGGCGCAAGCGCTGCTTTATGAGTCTGTAAAGGTAGAAGAGTTGATTTTAAAAGATTCGAAAAGTGCTTGAATCTGAATTGTTCCAAGCTAGACTATAAGCGCTTTCTCTAAGGAATTTGCACAAATGAAATCTTTAAAAAAAACTACATTTATCGAGGCGGTAGCCGCCGCAATCGAACACGAAGTTAAGTGTTTTCAATTCTATTTTAATACTTCGGAGAGTTTGCCTGAAGGTGCCGTCAGGGAACTTTTCAGCCAACTCGCGTTAGATGGTGATGAACATATCAAATTCATCCGCGAAGTGTATAAAAATGCGGAAGGAAAAGAATTGCCGAATTTGAAACAACTTTCCGAAATCGAAAAATTTCACTCTTCCACCATACAAAAGTTAATGGACAAGCTGGATCGGAACAAAACCGCAGAAGTGAACCACGATGAGAAAAAAGCACTCGAACTTGCCATTAGGGAAGGGGACGATGCGATGAATTTTTATTCGACTCTTCGCAATAAATTTCAAGATCCGAAAATCAACCTTCTATTCCAAAAGCTTGCAAACTTCAGTGAAACAAACACTTCTCTTTTGGAAGCGCAGGCACGCGCTATGGAGCAGTCTACTCCGGGCGAACAAGTATTTTATTGGGAAGACGAAGCATTGCTTGCAGAAGTAAACAAATCATCTGCAAAACCGAAACCCGCTTCCGTTGCCAAGTCGCCGTCTCCCGCTCCTAAGAAAAAAGCGGAAGCACCTAAAGCAAAAAAAACGGCCCCGAAACCGAAAAAGACATCTCCTAAGGCGAAGGCCAAAAAGTCTGCGAAACAGGTTGTTAAAAAATCGGCTAAGAAACCTGTTAAAAAAGCGGCACCCAAAAAATCCAAACCTGCAAAAAAGAAAGGAAAAAAGAAATAGTGAAATATAAGGTTACTCATAGTTTTTCAGTACCACTCGCAAAATTACTTCATGCCAGAGAAGAACGTTACAAACATTTGGATCAATTTCCTGATTTGAAGAATGTAACTTTACTCGAAGAAAAAAAAGAAGGGAGTATCATCACTCAAAAGAGAAAGGTGAGTCTGGAAGGATCCATGCCCGCGGTACTTTCCGCAGCTCTTTCGGATTTATCTTTATTGGAGGAATCTACTTTCGACATTATCACAAACACTCACGAATTTAAGATCTCTCCTCCCGGCAAAGACAATGTGTTTATCATCAAAGGTAAAAGTATTTACCAAACGGCGGGCGACGGATCGGAAAGAAGTTATGATGTAGAAGTTCTTTCCAGTTTGCTCTTTGTTTCACCTATCGTTGAAAAGGCGATCGAAGAAATTCACAAACATAGTTTGGAAAAAGACAGAAAATCCATAGCCAAATTTTTAGGGGTTGAAACTTAAGGAGGTAGTGAATTCTTCCTCCCGCTGGTCTAACATCCTCGAATTGAATTTGTCCGTTTTCATTATGGGAAACGTGACACTTTTTGCGAAGCTCCTTCCTTTCCCGGCTTCTACCATTATCACAGGTAGAGCTGCTTTCTCTGTTTTGATTTTGGCAATCTTCCTATTCATTCGGGGCAAACGGTTTGTGTTCTCCAGTTTTTCCGATTTTGCCAAAGTATTTGGAATCGGAATCCTTTTCGGAATCCACTGGGTGACCTACTTTCATTCCATACAGGTTTCTACAGTTGCGATCGGAATGTTGTCTTTATTTACCTATCCTGTATTTACTTCGATTTTGGAGCCTTTGTTTTTCGGTCATAAGATCGATAAGTTTTCTGTTTTTCTCACCTTATTTTCGTTTTGTGGTCTTGCTATCATTGTTCCGGAATTCAATTGGGCAGATAATCATTTTCAAGGAGTTGTTTGGGGTTTGGTGTCTGCCGTCTTGTATTCGCTTCGGAACATTCTGACCAAACAAATGCACAGTCATTATCCCAGTTCCCAGCTACTACTTGTACAACTGATTGCAACTTCATTACTTCTTCTTCCGTTTGCTTCCGGATTTTGGGAGATGGTTTCGGAACCGAAATATCTGCTTTATCAAGTTTTGCTTGCAGGTGTTTTTACAGCTCTTGCCCATACTCTGTGGATTCGGAGTTTTGCGAGCCTTCCAGTTACAACAGCGGGGATTTTTTCAACGATGAGTCCGTTATACGGAAGTTTTGCGGCGTGGCTGGTTTTAGGAGAAGTTCCTCCCGAAAGGATTTGGCTTGCAGGAGCAGTCATACTATTTTGCGCAATCATGGAAATGATAAGACAGTCTTCCTCTCTCCGGGAAAAACCGATTTAGGAAAAATCAACTTTTGAGAATTGATATTCCCGCGCGAATGAGATGATTTTATATTTTTACTTCATTATTAAATTCAGTTTTTCTTCCGCTTTGTCTTTCCAATAACCTTCTTTTTGCGATTGGATAAACGACTTGAGGAACTTGATTTCTGCCGATTTTTGGCTCGTGTCCTCCGGATTTTCAAACAGATGTTCTTTGAAGCTCTCGAGAGAATCATCCGCAAATCGGGAGTATCCTTCCTCCAATTTTCCTTGGAATTCGTTTTTGAGTTTTCCTTGGGGAGAAAGATGCAGGTAATAGATTCCTAAAAATCGGATCTCTCCCGGTTTTCCTTCTAGTGGCAAAGCCGATTTTGATTCGTTCGGATTCAAATTGGCATGAAATTTTAAAACGCAATTGTTCCCGCAAATCTCTGTCCATCCGATTTCGGAAAGTATGTAATTTTGTTTGGCTTTGCCAAGCAGCACATGATAGGAATCCAATGCTATCGATGGAAAAGATAAGTTCGTATCTACTGCGTTAGTTGATGATGAAAAAACAAGGTCTTTCCCATGAAGAGGGAAAGCATGTTCGGAGATTAGGTTTTTTCTCACTTTAAAGATTGCAAAACCGTAAACAGTCAGGGTTTGTATCTCTGCTTCCGATCCGGGGTCAGGGAGGCGGAGAGCATATGTTTTGCAATGGGATAAGGAAACAAAACAGAATCCTAAAAGAAGGAAAAAGAGTTTGAATGAAGTTTTCATAC
>NZ_RQHV01000063.1 GCF_004771005.1 Leptospira ilyithenensis | reverse complement strand
GCTTCCAGGCTCGCTTTTGTTTTCTCTAAAGAAGCTATTTCTTTCTTAATGGCGTTCTTTTCCGCTGTTGTTAAACTTGAGTCTTTTAATTTAGCGTTAAGATCTGCCTTTAAGCCAGTAAATGAGTCCGTTAAATCTTTAATTTTTGCTTCTCTTCTTGTTCTATCGATAGTCAAATTTTGACTTTCATCTCCCATATGAGTTTGAGTTAAATTATTCAAAGTATTTAATGCTTCGTTCCTATTAAAAGGTGGCTTCACTGGCTCAGGCGCATCCGGTGTATTTTTAATTGGACTAGTATCAGCTCCCATCTCAGGAGCATCAGCAGGATGAGAATTATCATCCTCGCCATCCTCTCTTCTCCTGGCTGGAACATCAACCACCTGTCCCCGAACCGGTGGCGTAGATCCGTTACTTGCTCCTCCACCTAATCCCATATAAGCGAGAGCTCCCCCAAAGAATGTCCCCACACTCGCAAGTGCGGCAATCGCCAATGTCTCCGGATTGACCTCTCCATTGATCCGATCCAGTGCCGCCTCTCTCTGATCACGACTCATCGCAGCTATCTCCGCATCTGTTTTTCCGGAATCCCTTAGCTGTTTATACTCAGCGGCAGCGTTAATTTCTCCTAATATACGATTCCTTTCTGTAGGAGACAAACTGTCCGGGTCAGAAATTCCCGCTGCCTTTAATACTTCATCCTGTTGTAATTTATTTCCTCTGTCTTGCGCCAAATTGATGTTCTGTTCCGACCAGTTCATCTCATCCATCTGGAAACCATTAGG
>NZ_RQHV01000030.1 GCF_004771005.1 Leptospira ilyithenensis | reverse complement strand
CTTCTTTAACAAGACGATCATATTCCGCTTTATCTGTTAAAGACAGTCTGTTCGGATCGAAGTCAACATCATCCTCACCATCCTCTCTTCTCCTGGCAGGAACATCAACCACTTGCCCCCGAACCGGTGGCGTAGCTCCGTTACTTGTTCCACCACCTAATCCCATATAAGCGAGAGCTCCCCCAAAGAATGTCCCCACACTCGCAAGTGCGGCAATCGCCAATGTCTCCGGATTGACCTCTCCATTGATCCGATCCAGTGCCGCCTCTCTCTGATCACGACTCATCGCAGCTATCTCCGCATCTGTTTTACCTGAATCCCTTAGCTGTTTATATTCAGCAGCAGAGTTAATTTCTCCTAATATACGATTCCTTTCTGTAGAGGACAAACTGTCCGGGTCGGAGATTCCATTTGCTTTTAGCAAAGCATTCTGTTGTAATTTATTTCCCCTGTCTTGCGCCAAATTGATGTTTTGTTCCGACCAGTTTATCTCATCCATGTTAAACCCATCAGGTCCATTCGTTGCCAGATTCACACCATTCACTTGTGCGGATGTAGATAAACCATTTCCGTCGATCGTGGATGTAAGTCCGAGTCCTGATTTTGGATCTGTATATCCAACACTCCCGGATAGTCCTCCACCGTTGATGTCATAATTCGCACCCACGTTCCAACCCTCTCTCGGACCATTACCAGCGTTGTAATTCGCACCTACCGTAGTCGATCCGTTAGTCGTGCTACTAGCCGTTAGTTGAAGTCCTTTGACGCCAGGAATATTCGCTGATCCTGATATTGTTGTATTTCCCCTTTGAGAGAAGCTTATACTCGCGTTCGTTGTAGCATTTCCAATCCCAAGTCTTCCACCCCAACCAGCTTGTTTGTCGTAACTCACTCCCAAACCAACTGCTGTGTTCTTGAGAAGAGGACCGAGTGTCGATCCCA
>NZ_RQHV01000040.1 GCF_004771005.1 Leptospira ilyithenensis | reverse complement strand
ATCCAAAGATTCGATTCGGTTCAAAACTTATGGGAGCGAGCAAGTTCATAAATATAAAGTAAAACAAATTTCAAGCAATGAATTTGTTTTTGGCAATTCACCTAACGTTTTATATTTTCAAATTATTTATGATACGAAATATAAACGCGAGAAAATTAGCTTGTATGAATCAAATGAAAGTTTGTCCCAGAAAAATGATGTGGCGGTTGGACATTTAGTGGAAATAAGGCAAGATAATTTGTGTATTGATGAAAAACAGCTAGAAACTCTTTATAATGATCAGAAGCGCGAAATAGAAGCCGGCCCTGCTTCGAATGGCGGATATTTTAAATTAGAAGTCGGGTATAATACGATTACGAAGGATGATGTGATAGTCAGAGAAAAACCATCGAAAGATAGTAAGGGAATAACAAAGCTAAAATTAGGAACAACTGTAGCCTTACTCGAAGATACAAATATTGTAGATTACATTCAACCATACGGAGGAAGCCATTGGGTGAAAGTTCGCTTAGAGGATGGAAAAGTTGGTTATGTATTTGGGGCATTTGTCCAATGGAAAGAGTCCTTTCCGTTGGACTATGAATTAAATGAACCCCCGCGCAAGTGATCGCAGTGGAAATCCTTCGTGAAACGAAGATTGGAACGAAGAGCACGGTCGGTTAACAAAAAAGAGGAATTGTAAAAGAAAAGATACGAGGCGCTAAAGCAAAATATAGATAAAGTCTCTCATCTCTTAAAAGCAAGAGAGATGTTTCCCTTCGGTGACGGAGGCCAAGGATGGCCGAAGTTTTTCGTCGGAACAGGAAGTTCCGCGAAAAAGAGCGTGAAGCATCGAACGCTTTGTATTCTCACTGTTTTTTGCAGGAGCGGTCTTCTTGTACAGATATAGTATTCGCCGGTCACAATCCTCTAACTTTACTTAGGTCAAATGTTCTCTACCGGTTCTAGT
>NZ_RQHV01000013.1 GCF_004771005.1 Leptospira ilyithenensis | reverse complement strand
GGCTTCATCAAGATTTTTGAATCTTCGATGATTTGTAAATTCTCTTTTTAAAGTAGAGAAGAAACTTTCTGCCGGAGCATTATCATAACAATTTCCTTTTCTGCTCATACTTTGATTCATTTTATGAAATGTAAGTGCTTCTCTGAAATCGATACTTGCATATTGACTTCCCCTGTCTGAATGAAAGATTAATCCTTCTTTTGGTTTTTGTCTGATTACGGAATTTCTCAAAGCTGTTAATACCATTTCCGTTTTCATATGAGTATCAATTGACCAACCAACTACTTTTTTCGTACAAAGATCTTTGATCTGGCAAAGATAAAGGAAGCCGTTCGCATAAGGTATGTAAGTAAGATCAGATACCCGAACTTCATTCGGTTTTTCCACATTGAATTATTGATTTAATAGATTAGGACTATATCCAAAGTTATGTTTGGAATCAGTTGTCTTGGGTGCTTTGAATTTCTTCATGATTATGGAGCGGATTCCGTTTTTTCTCATGATTCGTGCTACACGGTTCTTTCCAATTACCATTCCTTGCGCTTTTAGTTTATTGAAAATGGAAGGACTTCCATATACATTCATTGATTCCTTATGGATCGTTTGACTCTCTTTTAATATTCGAATATTCTCTATTGCCGTTTTTGAGGGAATACGCTTTCGCCATGAAAAGTATCCGCTTTTTAAAACACATAAACAGTCCGACATCACTCTAATGCTATGACCTTCCTTCGAAAGTCTTTGCATGAAGAGGAACTTTTCTTCTAGTGATTTAAAGTGATGCCCATTGCCTTTTTTAATATATCCCTCTGTTCCTTTAGATGGGATACTTCTTTTTCCAACGCTTTGATTCTTTGTTCGGCTGATGTTTTCAAATCGCCGTTCTCGGATGTTTCCAGATCGAATTCGTTTTTCCATCTTCCTAACAAACCATGCGTGATACCTAATTCTTGGCTCAAAGTCATTTGGCTTTTTCCACTTGTTAAAAGAAGTTTTACCGCTTCCTTTTTGAAATCGGGACTATATTGTTTTCTACTTTTCATTGCAAC
>NZ_RQHV01000057.1 GCF_004771005.1 Leptospira ilyithenensis | reverse complement strand
AAATCATTTTTCCGTTTACAGGATGTGTGACCACTGCTTCTTCGAAGCTGTCAGGTGAATACTATATCAATACAGGTAATGCATTTTTCATCCTATCTGAAAACTGAAGAAGAGATTTCTAATGTGCTAATCTATCATCAAAAGCAGTTGGCAGATTTAATTCACAGCCAAATGCTCACTCATCAGATTGATGAAGACACATCATATGAAGTTAAAGTTAGTAGGGGGTTTACAGAATTAAAACAAACTGCAGCTACCGTTATTTCAAACACGCAAGAAATTAACTTTAGAAATACAGATTTTGATAAATCTAAAATCAATAAAATAATCTTCAGCGGATTTGAAAAGTGTCTTTATTCAAGAACTAAATTTGCTTCAGATACAGAGAGGCGATTTGCTGTTGTTTTAGAGAAAGAAAGTTTAAAGTGGTTTAAGCCTGCAAAGGGGCAATTCCAGATTTTTTATAGATTAGGAAACTTGCATCAGGAATACATACCCGATTTTGTTGCGGAATGTAATGAAGTATTACTACTGATCGAAACAAAAGCGAAGGATGAAATGACATCTGAGGAAGTCTTGAATAAAAAGGAGGCTGCCTTTAAGTGGTGTGAATATGCTACGCAACATACTAAAAAATATTCTGGTAAACCTTGGAAATACCTTCTTATTCCTCATGATGAGGTTAAGGATAATATGACATTGCAGTATTATATCGGTAAATTTTAGACGTATTGTAATTTTCTGTTAATAAAAAAATAACCCGCGTTAGGGATCGACCGAGCGCCCTCGTCGAGGGAGAGCCCGGTCCCCCTCCCCCCCCACCAATTTGTTAACAAAGTGGTGGGGGAAACGCCCCTATCTTCCCAATCAGTTCAGAGGAGAACCGGGTTGGTCGAACCATTCGCAGCGATCCTTAGGGAGCGAGAATGCGAGTTTGGCGGAGCGAAAGCCTAGCCAAAACTCGTCTGGCCCGAAGGGACACTGTGTATCTGTTGTTCCACCAGGAGCATCGCAGAGTAGCTACGTTCGGACGGGATAACCGCTGAAAGCATATAA
>NZ_RQHV01000026.1 GCF_004771005.1 Leptospira ilyithenensis | reverse complement strand
TTAAAGTGATGGGAGAAAGTGTTCCTGAAGGTTATAAACTTCAGGTATTTTTTAATGATCAGAATGTAATTAATGAATTTAGTGGAACAAATATTTCTGTATCCTATTTGGGTGGGCATGATACTCACGTACACTTCCAGCTAGTAAAAATAAAAAAATAAGGGGAGAAAATGAAAAGTATGAAATATCTAATATTTGTTATTCCGTTTTTTGTATTTTGTTGTGAAAGCATTTCTGGAGAACCAGAGAATAAATTAGACATATTGATTCCTAAATACAAAGAAGCGATTACGCCGCAAGAAGATAACTTTAGTTATATATTAAATCGATTGGGAATCAAAGAAAAGCCTACAGTAACGGAAGTCAAAGGTAATAAAATCATAAAAACAAAATTTAAATCTTTTGATTTGGAAATAAAAGAATATAGGCGTGAACCCTCTCGTGCTGTTGGTTTATATGTTAACTTCTTCCATTCGTCTCTAAAAAAAGGAAAAACATTCATTTCGTATTTTGACGGACAATATTCTGAGAGTAACTATTGTTATGCATTTTCAACACTATATTCAAAAGATGAAAAGCTAGATAAGCCCGAATGGGGATATTATGAATGCGGTAGGTCACTTGAGGTTAATACAAGTGGCCGATACGTTAGCGAAAAATGTTGGGATACTAATGACTATGTTAACGATAGTTGTAGGGAAAGGACGGCAGTTGATTTTGATGGCAAGGAATGGAAAACTAGAACAGATCTAAATCCATCTTCATGCCCGCATAAATGCTATGATCTTATTCCTTACATGGATACAGGAGAGTATGTAGTAAGAAAATCTAACGTATTAGTGAGAAATTCACCATCTAGAAAAGGTCAAGTTGTAGTGAAGTTAGAAAAAGAATCACGTGTTGCAGTAACAGAAGATACAGGAAAAATAGAGGAAATAGATGAGAATGTGGCCCCTTGGGTAAAAGTAAAATTGAGAGATGGCAAGGAAGGCTATGTCTTTGGTATATTTTTAAAAAGACCAGGAGAATTTTGGCCATGAATTTAAATCAAGGCCTGTGCCTCGTAAAAACTATAATAGCGGACAAAACGTCCGCTAAACTGGAGGAATTTTGTTTCGATGGAATG
>NZ_RQHV01000065.1 GCF_004771005.1 Leptospira ilyithenensis | reverse complement strand
GGGATTGGTATTCAGTTCTCCTTTTCTTATATTCAGTTGAGCTTACATTTTTCTCAGCTTCATAATGTTGTTTAAGCTGATTATATTCACTGTCTGTCAATTTTCCACTTAAACGTATTTTTTCCAACGCCGCGTCGCCAGAGCCCTTCGGACCCTTTCCATACCATGCATCTAAAACCGCTTTTTTAGCTAAATCAAAGTCATTCATTACTGGCAAAGTAGTATCTGTCGTTGTGGCCCCACCAAAAAATAGTGCCATCTGTTCCGCAAAATTAAATCCCCCCGCCGCTTTCAGAGGTTCCGAAACATCCCCCGTCTTAATAATACCATCATCCGGCACAGGCAATCCCGCATCATCCTCGCCATCCTCTCTTCTCCTGGCTGGAACATCAACCACTTGCCCCCGAACCGGTGGCGTAGCTCCGTTACTTGTTCCACCACCTAATCCCATATAAGCGAGAGCTCCCCCAAAGAATGTCCCCACACTCGCCAGTGCGGCAATTGCCAATGTCTCCGGATTGACCTCTCCATTGATCCGATCCAGTGCCGCCTCCCTCTGATCACGACTCATCGCAGCGATTTCTGCATCTGTTTTTCCGGATTCCCTTAGCTGTTTATACTCAGCGGCAGCATTAATCTCACCTAACTTCCGACTCCTCTCCTCTGGAGACAAACTGTCCGGGTCGGAAATTCCCGCTGCCTTTAATACTTCATCCTGTTGTAATTTATTTCCTCTGTCTTGCGCCAAATTGATGTTCTGTTCCGACCAGTTCATCTCATCCATCTGGAAACCATTAGGCCCATTCGTTGCGAGATTCACACCATTCACTTGTGCGGATGTAGACAAACCGTTCCCGTCTACTGTCGATGTGAGTCCAAGTCCTGAATTTGGATCTGTATATCCAACACTCCCGGAAAGTCCTCCGCCGTTGATGTCATAATTAGCCCCAACGTTCCAACCCTCTCTCGGACCATTACCAGCATTGTAATTCGCACCGACAGTAGTCGCTCCGTTAGTTGTGCTACTAGCCGTTAGTTGAAGTCCTTTCACCCCGGGAATATTCGCTGATCCTGATATTGTTGTATTTCCTCTTTGAGAGAAACTAATCGATGCGTTCGTTGTGGCACTTCCAATTCCAAGTCTTCCTCCCCAACCAGCTTGTTTGTCGTAACTCACTCCCAAACCAACTGCTGTGTTTTTAAGAAGAGG
>NZ_RQHV01000035.1 GCF_004771005.1 Leptospira ilyithenensis | reverse complement strand
GGAGGATTTGTATCTTCTCTTACAGGAAATACATCCGGTGGACAATCGTATTCTATTTTCAATGCGGCGAGCCAAAAGAAAGTTGAGACAAGTTTGAAGGTAGATGGCAAAGACATCAGTACTATTTTCAGCAACACAGCAAACGGAGTGTACCAATATTCCCAACTGCTCTCTACCAATGAAAACAACGAGAGAATGGCTGACAAAGAACAGGAGAAACTACTCAACCAGATCACATACGGAATCAAATGGGAAGACCGCGTTGTTCTCAAATACAATGACAATGGAGTGTTGGAAGGAAACAAGGAATTCCAACATATCTTGAATCAGATGAATGATTCTAAGTGGAAGCCAATGGTGGATTGTATGGCTAAAGCGGGAGCAACACAAGACGCTTGTTTTAAAAGTGTATTCAAGGATTCGATTGCATATATGCAAGGGCAAGGTTTTGAATACCAAAATGGAATGATTGTACGTTCCCTTAATAAGATGGAGAAAATATTACTCGGTCAAACAACGGGACTTACGATGACTGCGGAAGAGAAGGCATTGACTGGCACTTGTTATGTGGATCCGACACAGTGCAAGAGTCTACTTCGACAGGATTATACTTATACAGTCAATAAAGAAACGAATGTAGCAACACTTACAAAGTCGATCAGTAACGGTCAGATCGGCGGAAGAAGAGAAGGTAAATATATCAGTGGAACACAAACTGAGACTCGTTATGTGAGCTTGGCGGAAGTCAAACCGATCATGGCTCCTAAAGGAAAAGATTTATTTGACTCTTGGGGCGAGGAAGAGTGGGACAATATAGGATCCCAACAGAACGCAGTGCTTAAGAATTTCTATGATGTGGGTCTTGCGGGTGATGTTAAGAGAATCTCCGCCGCAGCGAACGATATATCTGTGGTAAAAGAAAGAAACGAGAAAAAATTCCAGGAAGCAAAGATTGCGGCTGAGTCAGCGGATTCATTTATCAAAGATATGATTATGGCTTATATTTCCGGTGGTGTGGCGGGGATTAAGTCTTCGATTAAAGGAAAGATAGAAGATCAGATTAATTCGAGTTTGGCGGGAGCATTTATCCGGGCTACGGGTGGGAGTGAAGATCAGATTGCGTTTGTTTCCGATATCATGAGCTTTATGCGCGGTAAGATGCAAGAAAAACAAGTTAAGGCCCGTGCGAATACGATGTCTATGAGTAATCCGTTGAGGTCGATAGAGAATATGGTTTCTAAAACCTATAATAAATTGAACCAATGGAGCGGAGGGATAACGGGAGCAATTA